>JAIRMU010000019.1 GCA_031258545.1 Puniceicoccales bacterium
GGTCTTGAGGTCTTGAGGTCTTGAGGTCTTGAGGTCTTGAGGTCTTGAGGTCTTGAGGTCTTGAGGTCTTGAGGTCTTGAGGTCTTGAGGTCTTGAGGTCTTGAGGTCTTCACAGTTAAATTATTGTATCCTTCCTCCCATGCACTTGTCAAGAGGTTTTTCGGGGTATTTTCTGAGGGTTTGGGAAAGTTCGGGCGTTCGGTTCAATGATCCAGACGGGGTTGTCGCGATATCCCTGCGCTCATTGATTAATCCTCATTGAGCCACACAGCCCGCAGGCAAAGTTTTCAAAGGTTCTGGCATACCCATTTAACGACTCGAAGGCATATACATCTTGGGGCAAGACTGCGTTATGGGTTAAGATGGGTATGCGGTAAAGTAAACATGATTCATTAACTTCCTGAAGGGCTAAAAAATAGCACATGTGTATCCGAATACATGAAGGACTTGGTCTCTTCATAGCCTGCAAGTTATGGTATTGCTCCACGTAATGCTCTAGGCTACGTTGCATTTTCTCTTTTGCCCATCTACCTCTGTAAGGGTATTTTCGGAGGGTTTTACCTACTATATCCTTTTTGGTCTCCACCTTTACGTACACTTGCCTACAGTCCTCCAATCTTTACCGTTATTCCAGGTGATTTACGGGATACTTAAGAAATGAAATTCCTCTTTAAATATCATACTTATGGGAGGTTAAGGAAAAGTAAAGTAATCCTTTTGCCTTGTGCAATAAATTAGCCGTACAAAGCATTTGCATTTTCTCAAAAATGCTTTTTCATTTTAGGCAATCGTATATTCATCCATGTCAAAGCGGCTGGCACTTGCAGTTTATGTATTCTCCATTATATTTTTCTCATGTTTTTTCATTTGGCCCATTTGGGAAATTGTAAGAAGTGGTTTTTTTGACTACGAACAAGGATTTACACTGGCTTACTTTAAGGCAGTTTTTATAAACCCTGTCTACAGAGAAGGCTTGTTTAACTCATTTGTAATGGGCATTGGGTCTACAATTTTGGCATTATTTTTGGCAGTTCCTTTGGCTTACCTGTTCAACTATTACGAATTTCCGGGCAAAAAACTTTTTTCAAGTTTAATTTTACTACCCATTATGTTACCTCCCTTTGTGGGAGCTATAGGCATTCAACAATTGTTGGGGACCTATGGCATTATTAACACAGCCTTGATTCGTTTGGGGTGGATGTCTGCCTCGCAGCCTTTTGACTGGTTGGGCTCTTGGCAATTCACAAGCATCATCATTTTAAATGCACTCAGCCTGTATCCCGTTGTATACCTCAACATAGTAGCGTCCCTCGCCAATATAGATCCAGCAATGGAGGAAGCGGCTGCCAATTTAGGATGCCGCAGATTTAAAAATTTTTGCCATATTACGTTTCCTCTCATCCGTCCAGGCGTTTTTGCAGGTTGTACCATTGTCTTCATCTGGGCTTTCACAGAGTTGGGCGTGCCACTTATGTTTAACTTTAATCGTGTGACGTCCGTACAAATTTTTAATGGTTTAAAAGAAATTGGTGGCAATCCATTTCCGTACGCTTTGGTGACCGTTATGTTCATATTATCCGCCCTATTTTATCTCATAGGCAAGGGGCTTTTTGGTCGAAACAACTACGAAATGCTTTCGAAAGCTTCCCATGGTCGTGTTTGTAAAAGCCTGGGGATAGGTGGGCGATGCGCGTGCGTCGGCTTTTTTGCCATAGTCACCGTACTGGCCCTATTGCCGCACTTGACGGTGGTTTTATTTTCATTCGCTTCCGACTGGTATCAATCCATTTTCCCCAACGCTTGGACTATGGAAAACTACCGTCTGGCTTTGGGGAATGACCTCACCATACCCTCCATTGAAAATAGCTTAATATACGCATCGTGTGCCACTTTACTAAGCGTGTTCTTGGGCATTGGGATTGCCTTTGTGGTGGCCAGGACACGTCTACCGGGACGACATTTACTCGATGTTTGTGCCATGATGCCGCTGGCCGTGCCCGGACTTGTCATGGCTTTTGGTTTTGTGGCCATGTCTCAGGAAGGACGCGTATTTTCCTTCCTTAATCCCGTCGACAATCCAACCGTTTTACTGATTATTGCCTACGCAATTAGAAAATTACCCCTCATGGTACGTTCTGGCGTGGCAGGACTGCAGCAGACATCGCTTAAATACGAAGAAGCCGCCCAAAGCTTAGGCTGTCCCCCATTTAAATCCATTCGCAAAATTACATTGCCGCTTATTATGGCCAATTTGATGGCCGGATCCATACTCGTTTTTTCACAAGCTATGTTGGAGGTATCCGATTCACTCATCTTGGCACAAAAACAATCGTTTTATCCCATTACGAAATCCATCTACGAACTTTTAAATTTATTGGGACACGGTACCTTTTTATCCTGCGCCTTGGGCGTTTGGGCGATGACATTTCTTGCCATTACCATCATAAGCGCTTCCGTTTTGTTGGGTAAAGGCTTAGGGGCCATCTTTAAAGTCTAATTGCATGTCACATGTGCCCATGAAAGTCATCGGGAAACGGCAAATCATAGTCCGAGTATTTTGAAAAGTAAGCCAAAAATACACGATTGCGGTATCCCATAACATACTAGAATGCTTTGAAAATTAAGCATTTGTTTTGGACTGGTTCCAAAAAACATTGGGTTGGATTTTTTAGCAATTCTACCATTTTTAAAAATGAAAATGAGGTTTTTGGGAGAGTGCCTTTAATCAACAAAAAAAGACTTGTGGTTAATGACACAACGCAGGCGTAAAGCAATATCGAATACCCAAACCCTATGGCCCCACGTAAGAAGACTCAAAAAAGGACGCTTTTAAAATACATTCTCCCGGAAAAGTGTTTTAGATACCATTCGTTTCATTTTTTGTTTCGGATGCTTGACTGCCGCTACTTCCGTTGGCAGGAAGATCTTTAGCATTGGGTTTACTCTCGGCCAGCGCAGCAGTCATTTTAAACAACATTTTTACGGGCAAATCGATTTTGTATTGTATTTCTTGCGCACCTAGTAGGGCTTTCCAGGTTAAACGAGATTGTTCGTTGGAAACGGTTGATACCAATTTATGCGGCATCCAATTTGCCATAAGAACATTCAAATTAACCTTGGTTTCGTTCAATATACTTGCATCCAAAGAAAACGATTCACAAAGGTTTTTATCCATATATGTTTCGATGAGTTGTTCCATTGAACTGCGATTATCGGCATACAGTAACTTCTGGTCCAATAGGGTTAAGAAAAGTTGCGCTTGAATTTGCATAGGCTCGGTTTTAGCACCTATCGTACAAGCATGCACGGTACATCCTTTGTGCGTAAACACCGCTGCATCAAAACGGCACACGACATGCGCCTGCAGATCCACACAAAACTTCTCTAAGGGTTCACAGCCACTATTTTTTAATATGCCGGGTAAATTTTTAATCCATGCGTTGAGTTGTTCATTGACAAAGTTGGCCAAAAATTGAACCAAATCGGCATCCTGCATGGATTGTACCAACAATACACCTGTCCCTTGCGTGTACAAACGTGCGTTTTCATTTTTAAAAATGGTAGAATTACTAAAAAATCCAACCAAATGTTTTTTTGAAAAAGTCCAAAACGGATCCAACAAAGTCTGAATTGATTTAAAAAATTCTGTAAAAACCTGGAAATTTTCCGGTAATTCCTTAGGTGGCCATGCGGCTATTGTTTCACCCAAAAGCTTTAGGAGGTTTTGGTAAGCATTTGCGTTATAGTAACCAACTTTGTAGGTGTCATTTTGAAAGTAAAACTTGGGTAAATCCAACACTGTGGTTGGTTTTTGACTGTCTAACAAAAATTTGGCATACATGGATTTTTCTGTAAAAAAAATAGATGGATAGATAGAAAGGATTTCGTCCGCTGAACGACTCATGTCTAATTGAATAAGTTGAATGTCATTCAAGAGGGAAAGTTCCAAAAATTTCATTAGATTTCCATAGAATCCGCTTATTTTCGGAAGCATAGGTAAAATGTGATTGAATAATCTTATCTGCAAGTCATTGACAAAAGGTTCTTGAAAGAATTGGAAAAGTGCATCCCAATGTGGCTGCATTCTATCGATTAAATCGGCATATCCAAAAACGTACCAATCCTTTGCGATAATTTTGGAAGGTGGAATATTTTGCAACTTCCAAGCATCTTTTTTTTCTTGTGGCAGATTTTGCAAAATTTTTACCAGATAAGCATCTTCGCTGGCATTAAAAAAGTAAAGCGGGGTACAATGAGCATCCAAGGAAAATAAACCTATATATACGGGACATTGGTTCGAAATGCCGGGACATTCAACACCTCCCATTGATCCCACGAGCAATAGAGAAACTAAAGATGCATGTTGAGGGATCGCCGTTTCGAGCAGTTTAACGTATTCATTCAAAACCTTAGGTAAAGGTTTTACCTTGATACAAGCCAACATTTTGGTAGAACTCGAAACTTTATCTGTTTTGCCATCTCTCCGTTCATTTGCGGCACAAACAAGTTGACTGCTCGCCAATAACCATAAACAAAAAAATAATTTTACTTGCCTACCTACCTTCATGGGTGAAAATTGTAATCCCACATGGGGGGCGTGTAAAGGCAATACTGAAAGATAAATCAATCATTGCCTATTGCGTATGCAACCTTTTAACCCCAACACGCCTAGGCATGCGTAAGCAAAGACAATTTTTCTCTATAAAAACCACTTACTTCGCATCAAAAATAGAGCGCTAAGAAGTTTTACGTTTTGGACCAAAGCTACGCTTGGGAGGATTGCCCGGATTGGATATATTTTGCTTCATGCGATAACAAATACGCGCTTTATTTAAATCGTAAGGACTCATCTCCATTTTTACGCGGTCACCCACACCAATTTTTATAAAATTTTTCCTTAATTTACCAGAAATATGCGCTAGGATTTCGTGACCGTTATCCAGTTTAACGCGAAATGTAGTCCCCGGCAATACTGTAACAACGGTACCTTCAACTTCTATTGATTCTTCCATGTATGCTTAGATAGTACATTTATTGCCTGAAATACTTCTCGAGGTCAAGTCTTCATTCTTTAAATATGATTCTTGCATTACAGCTTATCGCATAGAGCATTAAAATGTAAACAACACATCACCGCTTGGCGATACTTATTACCTACATAAGCTTTTGAGGTTGCATTTTTATCCGCAAAGGCCAAAATGCTTTCCTTTAGAATTTGTGCATTCAACATCCCTACTGTTTTACCTATTACTTGTTATTTGTGCGTTAAACACGACCCACAACGCCGTATACAATCAATGCATTTTGTTTATTAATAACGACTTCCATGCTGAACCTTACAAATTAAAACTTACCCTAACCGTTTACTTCGCAGCTATTTTTTTGTGTCGCTGTTTCCTTGGCTTTTTTGCGGACAATTGCAGTGCTAAAAAATGTCTTCTAATCTCACTGTTGGTAGCCATTATGGGACATAGCTTGGCGGCTTGCTCAACGACGATAGATACGTTTATTGTGGCACGTTTTCTGCAGGGTTTAGGATTAGGTGGTGGACAAGTGATGGGATTGGTGATTTTAGTGAAAAGCTTCAGCCACAAAGGGCGGGCAACCATTATCGCTTCGGAACAAGTTTTTTTTTCTTTAGCCTCCGTTTTCTTGCCACTCATGGGTAACCTATTTTCTTCCAAAATTTCATGGCGTATGACCTTTGTGGCATATCTTATTTTTACCCTTCTTGTCGTCGTTTATCTTTCATGGTTTCAGCCTAATCTGCAACCGCATATCCATGCATCCAATTTTACCTCCCCCAAAAGCGAGCATACGGTCGCCCATTTTCAATTTTTTATGCCCACCCTCATGTCCTGTTTTTCCATATCAGGTTATATCTTATGGGGCAGCTATTTCAGTTTATTAGTTCACCATTACGCCATCCCCCTCAGATACCTATTGATGTACCAACTCATTCCAATTATTCCTTACTTTGCGTGTTCATTACTGTTTAGAAATCTCACATCACGCGTATCCAAAAGTAAATTGTACGACAGAATTCTATGCTGTCAGATAAGTGCCTTTCTGGCCATCATCACCCTTCTATTTTGGAATAAAGCAAGCGGGAGTTTTAAAATTGCTCTCTTCGTTCCCATTCTATTGCATAACTTTGCGGGATCATTTTTCCGGCCTCTCATGCAGGAAAAAGCGCTCAATACGGTTGCCGAGCGCGAGATAGGCTTAGCAAGTTCCATCATTTCCATATGTCAAGTGGGTGTGAACGCCATATTTGCAATCATTTTGAACTGTACCCACGCATTGGTAAGTACGTTCGTAGGCATCCAATGTTTTATTGGAGGCTCCATTATTGCTTTTCTATGCTACGAGAAAGCACGTCACAAACATGTATAAGTGTAACTTCCAATGCACGCAAAAGGCCCGCACTTCATTGTCCCCATTAAGCGTATAATTATTATTTACAACACTGGAAAATTTTTTCGCACAAAACGTAACCTCATTCACAACATTTCATGCAGATTTTTGTGTCTTTTTGATACAGGGTGAAGAAACCCGGGCGATCATTGCCCCTCCGTAGCCACTTTGTAGGCTTTCAGGTATTGTTCACGAAATTTACACGTAAGTTCCGTAGACAGTTGAATCTCCTTCAACGGTCTTTTGGAATTTAATAAAGGCCGCAGCGTATCCAACATCCAATCGTACGAAATGGTACTCAAATTTTCAAAAATAGCCAATGCTTTATCGGCGTCTTCCGTACGACCTGCACGCTTGGCATCAATGATCGCTTCCCAGGCTCTTGACAGTTCGGTGTACGTATCCATAAAAAGCACTTTGGATAAAAATCGAATAGATTTAAATCCAGCAGCCGTCCATTCGGGATGATAATCGAAGTCATCTGAAGATTCGAACGGATTTAAATCTGGCGTCAACATGTGAGGTTTTTTGGCATCCACATAAAAATCTTTACGAATGGGTGTCCGACTTAAGGGATACCATTGAGGGCCGTGCGGAGCACCCACTTTGAGTCCAATGAGATCTTGCCCTTCTTCGGAGACCACGTATTCGATAAAAGCGGAAGCCAATGCGGGATGAGGGGCGCCTCGGAACATGGAAATAGGATCCGGCGAAACCGCAGATCCACCCTTGGGCATAACAAAATCTACCCTATTGGAATGGCATTTCATGCGAAGAATATCCCTTTGCTGGCGTCCATAAAAATCAACAATGACACCCACAGCGCAGTTTCCAATGGCGATATCCCAGATGGTAGATACGGAATTGTCGGTAAAATAACGAGAATTGGCCATGATTTTTTGGATCATCTTTAACCCGTGCATCCAGCCTTCGGTCAATACAAAATGCATTTGCTCCTTGGAGAGTTCTGCAGTTTTTGCATCCTCCAATCGCCGTTTAAGCAATCGCTGCATCTGCTGTTGAA
This sequence comes from Puniceicoccales bacterium, assembly GCA_031258545.1. Classification (GTDB taxonomy): domain Bacteria; phylum Verrucomicrobiota; class Verrucomicrobiia; order Opitutales; family UBA9783; genus CABUVL01. Next base: position 7,442 of record JAIRMU010000019.1, read on the forward strand.
TCATCATTTCGAAGCACTTAACAACAATACTACTCTGGACGGGATCTACCATTGCAATTTGTTTAAAAAACCGAGGATCCGTCAAATCTACCCACTGTTTAGGGTGATGTGGCACATGTAAATCAAGGAGACGATCCACATTGTAGATAATTCCAAAGCTGGACAACGAAGAACCGATCCACCGACCTTCTGTATCCCACAAACAATCTCCTGCCAATTTATGGGGAATCATCGCATCGCAAAACCATTCCGGGTGTTTTTTTACAACCCCTGAGTCTACCAATTGCCCCATATTCGCCTCATGACTATGCTCGATGATGCCTCCTCCAAAAATGACATCTACACCACAACCTACATTGGATGCCAAAAAAGCAGCCCGTGCCTCATTGGACGTATCCATCGAAGGATTTGAAAAACTGGCTTGGACCGACTGATTCCAAACTTTATGTAAAATGGTCTCCCAATACAAACGAAAAGCATTCACAAATACAGAATCCACATACCGAATCACTTCGCCCGTACTCCCCGGTATGCGCCAATCAATGCTGACGGTCCGTCCTGTTTTTTCTTTGTACCACTTTTGAAAACCGGCTTCTGTTTCGCATCGAATGGCTTCGTTGTGCGGCGTTATGACAACGAGGACGTCATCGGTTTTCTTATCCAAAGTTTTGTGTGACTGCTTCAAGCCAATGGGAAGGCCTACTACCAGTGCAATGGCGCCAAAAATAACGGCAGACTTATTCATGGGAGGCATTTAGACTTATTTGGGTAAGACAACCACATTTTCGGGCAGTACGTTGGCATACAGACCTTTTTGTAAATGGTGCTCAATGTGCTTTGGATTTAACTCCGAAATGCGCAGTGTGACTCCATTTTTTATAAAATCGTAGTGGGCAACTTCTCCGTAGTAAGTTGTACGACCAATCATTCCATCCGTTGAATTTTCTTCGGAAGCAAAAAACTTTAATCGGAAAGCCTCGGGACGTATGGATAAGACCACGCCTCCCGATGGTGGAGGTTCTCCATTTCCCTGCCAATAACCGCGGTAATCTCCAATCGCGGTTCGCACCAACAATTCATTTCCCTGTTGATGCATAATGGTACCGGGAATAAAATTTGTTTCTCCAACAAAATGTGCTACAAACTGGTTTTGAGGCTTTCTGTACACTTCCAGAGGACTTCCAATTTGTTCAACATGCCCCTTTGAAAATATGGCAATGCGATCCGCGATCGACAGAGCCTCCGCCTGATCGTGGGTCACGTAAAGGGTTGTCAATTGAAATTCCTTGCAAATACGACGAATTTCTGCGCGCATTTCGGTACGTAACTTCGCATCCAAATTGGATAAAGGTTCATCCAGCAGCAAACATTTGGGACGAACGGCCAGGGCGCGTGCCAAAGCCACCCGCTGCTGTTGACCGCCCGAAAGTTCATTCGGTTTACGATGGGCAAAAGCCTCCATTTTAACCGAAATAAGCGTCTCCTCAATCTTTTCTTCAATCTCTTTTTTGGGCAATTTTTTCTGCTGCAACCCAAAGGCGATATTTTGGGCCACCGTCATGTGAGGCCATAGGGCGTAGCTCTGAAATACCATGCCCGTTTCACGTTTGTGAGGTGGCACGTTGGAGACCTCTTTATCGCCAAAGAAAATTTTACCTTCATCCGGCATATAAAATCCAGCCAACAAACGTAATAGTGTCGTTTTTCCACAACCACTGGGACCTAAAAGGAAAAAAAGCTCACCCGTATCCACATAGATATCAATTCCATCGAGCGCAATAACATTGCCAAATTTCTTTACAATACCTTCGACACGAATATCGATCATTTGGCATAAAAAGCTCGGTCACTTACTTTTCGAAGTCAAACCTATTTTTTATATTTACAAAACAGTAACCTATGCCGCAATAAAAATCATGCAAATGCCCATATAAATTTGAGAAGACCCGCAATTTCCCCATGGGTTTCATGACCTTATGAATCAAATTAATGGAAGATTCATACATTTGCAATTACGCATGAGCTTCATTGAAACGATCGGCAATCTGTGCAACGTGATGTTCGATAACTTTTATAATTTCGGCATAAATGTCGGATGCACCCTCATTGGCCCATTGCCGACTTAAGCGTTCTGCCAAAGGAATTATTTTACCTAAAAGTTCATCTAGCCGTTTTAGGATAAAATCCTTCCTAAATCCCGTAACGGCATGCAAATTCTCGAAGTACTTACGGCGGACATAACGGCAAAGGTAATTGCCCCAGGTAGCTTCATGGCCATTTTGTGCTTGGGTGCGAAAAGTGCATATAAGATCGTGTATATTAAATCATAAAATGGAGCTAACATTGCACATTTACCTTCATAAAGAATTGCAAAATTTTTTGCGTGTGCGTCTCCATTACCAACTAGGAAGTTAAACATTAACATTTCCAAAAATTGTATCTTATCTGTCCCGGATACATCTTTTGAATATTTACACCGAAATGGGTTGCATATTTTATCATCATGTTTGAAAATACCATATCTATAACTGCATATCTTACGTTTTGCTTTTTTCGAATTCCTACGCCCATTTGCATTTTATCTCATTGGGTACACGGATTTTGCATTTTATTGCTTGCATTATATGCAAAAGGTCTTACAAGAACGCATGAAGCATTTTCTAGAAATTTAGTGAGGGGTTTTATACATTTTAGATTGCTTGTTGTAGGGTGCAGAAATTTTTAAAATATATAATGAGGCAGTGGAAAAAAAATGGACTCAACGTATTACCCATACGCCAAGATTTTTCCAGATATAATCTTGAAAAATTACGTTGGGATGCCTTTGCAGGATTAAGCGTTACCCTAATTGTCTTTCCCCAAGCTATGGCATACGCCTTACTCGCGGGATTACCCATTGAATACGGACTGTATGGTGCCACGGTGGCTACTTTTACGGCTGCCTTGTTTGCGGGTTCACGCTTCCTCAGTTTAGGTCCAACCAATGCGACAGCCGTACTCCTCGTCAATTCATTTACGGCGTTAGGGATATCCATAGAAAAAATACCTATCTTTCTACCTACACTTCTTGTACTCACAGGTAGTTTCTTAATTTTGAGCGCACTCTTTAACGTTGCAAACGTGGTACAGTACGTTTCACGCAGTGTAATTTCCGGATACGTAACTGCGGTTGTCATCATAGTAATTGTCAACCAAATACACAATGTTTTTGGATTCGACCTAACGATGATCCAGGACAACGCTTGCATGTTCGTAGATACGTGCGTAGCCACCTGGCATGGATTATCAAGTATTGAAAGCTCTTCCGTATTTATCAGTTTAGTAACCTTGTACATCCATCAATTTATAAAAACAAAATTCCCCAAATCTCCCGTTGCATTCACCATCATTGCCCTAGCGTGCCTTACGTACATTTTGCAAAAGATAATGGCCATCAACGTTCAAGTTTTGACCCCCATCGATGTGAGTGCATGGCGCACATCGTGGACTGGTTTTAGTTTGGACAACTTAAATCTTATGGCGGACTCGGCACTAATACTAAGTTTTATGTGCCTTGTGGACAGCACCATTGTATTGAAAACTTTATCATCGCGCATCGGCCAAAAGGCGAACGTTAACCAAATGGCTTTCGGCCTAGGCCTTGCCAATATTTTTTGCGGTCTTTTTTCAGGCATGCCCGTTTCTGCATCTTTGGTACGATCGTCTACAAATTATGCCAGTGGTGCCAGAACTTCACTTGCAAGCCTATTCTGTGGCTGCTTTTGTCTCCTGTGCATCGCTTGTTTGGGACCATTTTTTAATTACATCCCCAAGGCGGGTCTTGCAACGCTCATTATTATTTTAGCCTGTAGCCTTTTGGATAAACACACGCTAAAAGTAGTTATTACATCGACTCGATCCGATGCATGCGTGTTTTTTGTAACCCTTGTGGCCGCCTTCCTATTCCCTCTCAGTACGGCCATTTACATAGGGGTATTCTTGTCCATTGCTCTGTTCTTAAAAAAAGCGACTGTGCCCGCATTCTTCGAATGTATCTACGACGAAAACAACGAGATGAGCGAAATTGACCCGCATACTTCCCTCTTCAAACAATTAGAAATTACAATCATACATATGGAAGGTAACTTATTTTTTGCTTCTTCAGAAATCTTTCGGGATCAAATGAGGATGATAAGCGAAAGATCTGCTTTAAAAATTATCATCCTTAAAATGCGCAACGTGATGCACATCGACGCAACTTGCATTCTCGCCTTGGAAGAATTGCTGTATTACATGTACCTGAACAAACGTGTCTTGATTTTAAGTGAAGTTAACAAATACGTATTCAAAGCGCTTCAGCGTTCCAGGCTAACCGAATTCATAGGATTAGAAAATATTTTTACCGATAAACGCAGCCAATCCAATTTGTCAACAGCCCTGGCTTTAAAACACGCACAACACATTATAGGGGATAAAAATTTCTATGTCCGTGTTCTGGTGGTCAACAATAAAAAGAAACGCATTCAAACAACCGCAGAGATAGGTTCAGAACCGCAGCAAAAATCGTCGCCCCAAAGCGTTCAAGATGCCGACAAACTGTAAACATGAAACGCAACTCTTTTTTGGAACAATACGGCCGATTGGTTCAAATATTTCAAAAAAAGGATTTGGCCAATGGGGTAGTGAATTTTTTAGACACGCATGCACGTGAAACTCTATTTGTAGCCTGTTCGGGTGGTCCCGATTCCCTATGCCTCTTATATCTCATAAGATTACATTGGCCACAAAATTCCTGCATAATACTTCATTACAATCATAAAGTGCGTCAAGCTTCCGATGGGGAAGCAAATCACGTACGTTTGCTGGCCCAACAATTGGATTTGCCCATAGAAATCGGTGAACGGGATTTAAGTCAGTCGGCAAGGGATGAACAAGCGTTAAGAAATTTACGCTACAAGTACTTTGCACACGTGCTCAACCGATATCAGGGTCGATGCTTAATCTTGGGCCACCATCAAGATGATTTGTTCGAAACGTTTCTCATGCGACTTGCGCGAGGAAGTACCCTAGAAGGGTTAATGGCTCCCAAACCTATTCAGTATTTTTCGAATCATCAAATTCGATTGCGCCCCTTACTCACACTTTCCAAGGCTCAAATTGTGGAAGCGTGCAATGCATTTAATATCCTCCACATGACCGATGAAACGAATACGAACACCCTGTATTTACGCAATCGTGTACGACAGTATTTGTTGCCTTGTATGGATCGTATTTTTGGGGCAAATCAGTGGCGTCCAGGGTTTAAAAAAACATGTGATCTCATTTTCGAACAGCAACAAGGCTTGGATACCATTTGCAACCTTTATCGGTTCAAGGAAAAACTAACCCAAGCATCCATTGAAAGCGCCTGGATTACGTCTATGCCACTTTACCTACAGCGGAAATTTATCACGGAATGGCTCATGTCTTGCGGCATCAAAAGGATCACATTTTCGATGATTGAAAAAACACTGCATGCCTTAAAACATGGAATTGAACATTATTACCTGCCCCTCAATTCCCAATATCGCATTTGCATAAAAGATGGAAAAATACAGTGTCAATCGTACTTACTTGCTCACGGCAATAAGCTGCACATGAACTTTCCCATTGTAGGTCACATTTATTTTCCCCATAAAGCTTGTTTAAGCGGATCTTTCAAAAATTTATCTACGGCCGATAAAGAAAAAATCTTTGCGGGATACTACGCGGATACACATTGTACATTTTTGGATGCTGAAAAATTAACACAAAAATTGTATGTGCGATCTTGGCAACCGGGAGATCGCTATCGTCCCATCTATTTCGACCATGAAAAAAAAGTTAAAAATTTATTTGTAGAACGTAAAATAAGTCATTCCACTAGACACCATGTGCCTATTATTTGCGATGATAACAACCAAATCATTTGGGTTCCAGGGTTACCACCGGCACACTATTTTAAGGTGGAACCGCAAACAAAATTATCTGTTTTTTTAACTTATAAAATTGGGTGAAATAGTATAAAACTATATCAAAATGAAAAAAAAGGTAAACAGCACTGATAAGAATAATCTTCAACAGAAATCGTTCAAGCCCAAAAGTTTTCTGGTATGGGGCATCATTTTGTTATTTTTGTTACTCTTAAATTCTCTGGCATTGACACCGGAAGGTAGACTTAATCTCACCGTATCACAAGTATTAACGATGGCTCGGCAGCACCTCATCGAAAATGGTGAAATTCAGTCGGATGCCACCGGAGGCCATCAATGGTATAAAATGAAAGGTCGTTTGAAAAATGATGTTGAAAAAATTTACAGCATTTTACAGGACGACGCCACTAACATTTGGGCCAAACAAATGAAAGGCCAGGGAACGCGCAACGCCGTTTCGCTGCCCCTTCATTTCGAAGCTACGGGACGTCTAACCGACGCTCGATTTAACGAGCTTTTGGACGGCAATTTAGGATTTCAATTTAAAGAACGTCCCGCAAGTACATTGTTATCTTCCATACTCATTAATGTCCTCCCTTTTTTGATTATTTTAGGTGTTTTGTATCTTTTATTCATGCGACAAGTTCGCATGGCGGGAAAAGGAGCCATGGGATTTGGACGTAGTCGGGCACGATTATTGCAGGAAGATAAGAAGAAAGTTACGTTCAAAGACGTGGCCGGGTGCGATGAAGCTAAAGAAGAGGTAAAAGAAATTGTCGACTTCCTCAAAAATCCAAAAAAATTCCAAGAAATTGGGGGACGTGTACCCAAAGGATGTTTAATGGTTGGAGCCCCGGGTACAGGTAAAACACTTTTGGCCAAAGCAATTGCCGGAGAAGCCGATGTACCTTTCTTCAGCATTAGCGGGTCCGATTTTGTGGAAATGTTTGTGGGGGTTGGGGCATCACGCGTAAGAGATATGTTCGAACAGGGGAAAAAGAGTGCACCTTGCCTCATTTTCATCGACGAAATTGATGCCGTTGGACGTCAACGCGGTGCTGGACTTGGTGGTGGCAATGATGAACGCGAGCAAACATTGAACGCACTGTTGGTGGAAATGGATGGATTTGAATCGCGAGAAGGGATCATTTTGATGGCTGCCACCAATCGACCGGACGTTTTAGACAGTGCACTTTTGCGTCCCGGAAGATTTGATCGACAAATTGTTTTGGACCTACCGGATATTCATGGTCGCGAGCAAATTCTTCAGGTGCACGCTAAAAAAATAAAGTTGAACCCATCGGTCGATTTGAAAGTAGTAGCCCGCAACACGTCTGGATATTCGGGTGCCGACCTCGAAAATCTTTTAAACGAAGGTGCGCTTTTGGCAGCTCGTCAATCTAAAAAAGCGGTAGAGCCCATTGATTTGGAAGAAGCGCGCGATAAAATCTCTTTTGGCCGAGAGCGTAAAAAGTTGATGGATGATAAAGACAAGCGTATCACCGCTTACCACGAGGCAGGTCACGCCATCGTACAAGGCGTCATTGATGATGGCTTGCTGCCCATACACAAAGTAACGATTGTTCCCCGAGGACAAAGTTTAGGGAGCACCATGATGTTACCTTCAAAAGACATTTTAAATTACTCCAAGCAACAAGCGCTCAATCAAATTTGTTGTTCCATGGGAGGACGTATTGCGGAAGAACTTATTTTCAAAGAACAAACGAGTGGCGCTTCCGCCGATATTCGTTCCGCCACCAAATTAGCTCGCAAAATGGTTTGTGATTGGGGTATGAGCGATATGGGCCCTTTGGCTTTTGGCGACAATCAGGATCACATCTTTTTGGGACGTGAAATTGCACGTGAACAAAATTACAGCGAGCAAACCGCACAAACCATTGATGCCACCGTTGCAAAAATCGTACGCTCTCAATACGATCGAGCCGTTGAGATTTTAACGGGAAAACAAAATTGTCTGGAATCTTTGGCGCAAGCTTTGCTCCAGTATGAAACATTGGAAGGTAAATATGTATACGAAATATTGGAACACGGAGTCCTTGTTTCAGAAGTTGTGATGCCTGAGGCGGTTAAGGTAGAATCCGTACCTGACATATCCATCGTTCCTGCGTTGAAACCTGAAGGAGCCGTTTAACCATCGTGTCTTCCGTTCAAATACATGCATATGGCTCACCGACACTTCGCAAAAAAGCGGTGCCCATAAAACAATTCGACAAACGTCTCCAAGAACAAGTGGATCGCATGCTGCAAGCAATGTACATCGCAAACGGGATTGGACTTGCTGCCCCCCAAATGGGAGAAACACGGCAAGTCGTCGTCATCGATTTGCAAATGGAACCCAATAGCGAAACGGTTACTTTGGATGGAAAGCTTATTCCCCTACAATTGGTTCAGCCATTGGTGTTAATCAATCCCTCCTTCGATCCCTTAAATGATATTTTAATGCTAGGTGAGGAAGGCTGCCTTTCCATTCCCAATGTTCACGGACACGTCAACCGACACTTAAAAATTTTTGTAAAATACCAAGATATTGAGGGAACACCTCACGAACTTACCTGCGAACACTTGTTGGCACGTTGTATCCAACATGAAGTGGATCACCTAAATGGCATTTTATTTGTGGATCGAATCTCAAAAACGGAACGCAAAGAAAATGCAGCTATTTTAAAAGCGCTGAAAGCTCGTGGAAGTCCTGTCGAATACGAAACAACGTAATCCGACAATCTCAAATATGAGATTTAGCCCCGTGTTCCTTACCATGGCCCACAAATTTTATGTTAGATGCTTTGATAAACATATTACACCTACCATCAAATCTGTTTTTTATAATAAGTGTGTGCCACAATTGCAAACTTACCCGAAATGGTGCCTGTTAAGTTTTGCATGTTTTTCGATTGGCTTTTAAAAAGATGGATGGTTGTATAGGATCAAACAATGGGTGCGATTGTCATCAGTTTTTCGGTAGGTTATTGCTTGGGAGCAATTCCATTTGGATTTTTAATTTCCAAAGCTTATGGCGTTCATATTTTTCAAGTAGGCAGTGGCAATCCAGGTGCCACCAACGTGTTGAGAATTCTGGGCAAAAAAGTGGGCTACAGCGTATTTTTACTGGATGCTTGCAAGGGCTTCGTGGCCGTATTTTGCGGCACATTACTGAATATGCCCTACGTAACGCTTTTAGGTGCTTTATTAGGGCACAGTTTTTCTTTTTTTATCCACTTTAAAGGCGGCAAAGGGGTTGCCACACTCATTGGCGGTTTAGCATTTTTAATACCTATTCCATTGATACTGGGCTTGATTGTGTGGTTGAGTGTTTTCAAATTAACCCACTACGTATCCCTAGCCTCCATCATCTTTGTGATCACTTTACCGTGTTTTAATTTTTTGTGCAATGAGGCGCCCGTACAACAAAAGCATACCTTACCCCTTATGGTATTTGCAGGTATTGTTGTGTGGTTGCATAGGACTAACTTGAAACGTCTTTGGCTAGGTAAAGAACACCGTTTTTAACGACTATCATGGCTCTCATTGTACAAAAATTTGGTGGTAGCGTATTAAACAGTGAACGGAAATTTGCAAAAATAGCGCATTCCATTGCGTATTTACATCGACAAGGGCATCAACTTGTGGTGGTTGTGTCTGCACTCAGAGGCATGACCGATCGTCTGCTACGTAAAGCCCAACGCATAGGTCCTCATATACCCAAAGGGCAAAGCTTGGATTTACTTCTATCTCTCGGCGAACAACAGTCGTGTGCGTTCCTAGGTCTCGCGCTCAACGCTTGTGGTATACCGATAAACGTAAAAAGTGGAGCCCTCGTAGGCCTCCGAAGAACAAGAAAAAACCAATGGCAAGTGGATGTGGCAAATTATTTGAAGGCTCTCGAAAAAAATGTCGTGGTCGTCAGTGGTTTTCAGGCCTTGGATGAACATAATAATTTAATCACTTTGGAACGTGGAGGGTCCGACTTAACTGCCCTTATTTTAACGCACGCCCTAAAGGCAGATCGTTGTCAGTTGATAAAAGATGTTCCTGGTATCGCCACAGTAAATCCTCAATGGTCCACCCAAAAGAGGACTTTTCCCCCCAAACTAAGCTTGAATGATCTGCTCACAATTTCTAAAAATGGTTCGCATATCGTTCAAGTACAGGCAATTCAATTTGCACAACAATATCACGTTAACTTTGAAGTCACCGATTTGCACAATCATGGCACGTACGTACACGCCTAAATTGGCATTCTATCTAAAAATATTCCATCTAAAAAAATGCTAAAAAACACCCCTCTCTCCACCAACCATCTTCACATTTTACAGAGAAACAAACATGGCGAACACCAAAACATTCAAAACAAGTTTATGGTGCTCGGGACGGGACTTGAACCCGTACGACCTTACGGTCAGAGGATTTTAAGTCCTCAGCGTCTACCATTCCGCCACCCAAGCAACACAGTGAACAGAAAAATGAAAAAACACCTTATTTTCAACGTAAAAAAGCAACTATTTTGTAAGATTTTGATGCATTTAAAATATTGTCTTTCGTAAAATTTTATTTGTAATAAAAAAATGTGTTTTCTATTGTACCTGGGTAGAGGTTTTACATTATGTGTAGGCATAGGTTGCTATTTTTCCATAGTCCCCGTATCCATAGGCTGGGTAGGATTAACAACATGTGTGTGTCTACGCTACTGTTTTGATCAAAAATTTAAGTCAACATTTCACAATTTTCACAAAAGAATATTTTTTTGGAAACCCGCATGTTGCATCGTTTTCGTGGCACTTTTGGGTATTACATATTCTAATGCCTCATTAGCGGTGAGCATTTACGGATTTAGAAAATATGCCTATTTTCTATTATTCGTCTTCTTATTACCCTACTTTTACCACGATAAAAAATCTGCATCTCTATTATTAGGCAGCTTTTCCCTCGGCAGTTTGTTATGTTTTTTTTACAGCGTTTTGTTTCACAGATATAGGTTCTATATGAATCCAATTGCCGTAAGCTTATTTTTTGCCCTTGTGCTCCTTTGGACTCACTTGACTTTGTATCACACACCTAAACACCTAATCATTCGTATTGGTTTTATAGGAGTGCTGGGTTACCATCTACTTTATATCAATACGGAAAAAACAGGATTTGTTGTGTTTGTCATCGGATACAGCTTAATGATACTTGTTTTTCTAAAAAAATATTTTCTGCGCTCACTTTTATCCGCACTGCTGGTTGGCTCAGTTGCCGCTTGCGCTTACAAAAAACCCACTGTTTTATTAACACGTACTCAAAGATTCGCACACACACAGTATAACGCAATACTTACTTGGGTAAAACCCTTACACAACTCTTATACACTACGCTGTTCAAGAGTAATCCAGTTATTTAAGCAAAAATTTATGGGGCATAAACCCTACCCTTTCAGACAATCTTTCGCCCATCATCTCCATAGGTATATGGAAATAAAACCCTTTAAGCAGCTTCCATCACTCTCACAATTAAATTACATGCACCTAGGCTGCTGGGGAATTTCATTTGACGCCTCCAAACAATTTGACGCCTCCACTTCAGAACGCTTAGAAATGGCGCGACAATGCTTCACCTTAGTCAAGCAAAAACCACTCATAGGTCATGGGACCTGCGCTTTTGGACAATCACTGATACACCATAACTGGAATTACATCGGTGAAACAGTTGCTTTTGAACAACGTGCTCAACCCCATAACGAATGGTTACATATTTACGTACAGTGGGGATTATTGGGAATGATTGCATTTACGTATTGGTTTGGTTACAGTTTTTATTATGGCTGGAAACACAGACATGAATTTTACGGCCAAGCACTCATTACTTTAAATGGCGCTTATCTCATTGCTGGCTGTTGTGATTCCGTATTTTTTGCAGCCAGTTATAGACTCGCATACATATTCCTGTTGTGTGCAATCGTGGCAAAACTCGCAGAAAAAGAGCCGAAAGAGGGTAAGGAGTAAAGAGAATTTCTAAGACCTCCGAGAACAGATTACTAGATGATATATGTTTGTTTGGCTATTTGCAAAATAGTACCATATTTCTCAAAAAATGTTTCCTTGTGTATCTTCCGATCTTGCAAATTATTTTTATGTTTTCATAGTATTTTTTTCAACAGTGAATATTCATAGAATAAACCATCTTCGAAAAAGTCAAATGTCATGAAACTTTTCAGGGCCGTTATTGAGTACTTCTTCAGCTGTGTAATTGCGTTTTTTTGTTTGCCAGCAATCTTGGGTTTTGCGCTATTAATCTATTTGTATGATCGACAAAATCCGTTTTACATATCGTTGCGTGTTGGGAAAAACGGCAAAGTATTTAAAATGGTCAAGCTGCGAACAATGTCTCCGGCTAAAACTGAAGATGAAAACGAAACTACGTTAGAGCGTCTTAATAAGATAGCTTCTCCAAATGATGATGAGCGTATCACCTCTATAGGGAGATTGGTGCGACGCATTAAAATTGATGAATTTGCTCAAATCATAAATGTACTTAAAGGAGATATAAAACTGGTTGGCCCGAGACCGCAATTGCCAATAGAAGTATCGCGTTATACAAACCTGGAAAAGAATATTTTAAATGTAAAACCTGGAATTACAGATATATCTTCTATTGTTTTTGCCGATCAAGGTGATATTTTAAAGAACATAGAAAACCCATACTTGCTTTACGCGCAAATTGAATTGCCTTGGAAATCACGTTTGGCACTGTTATATGTACAACATGCGTCGTTTTGGCTAGATATACGATTAATATTTTATACTTTTACAAATATGTTTGCAAGACGATGGACGTTAAGACGTCTGTCTCACATCGTTGAAAAGTGGCCATCAGATGTTAAAGACTTACCAAAAATTGTGGGTCGATCAATACCCTTATACCCTTATCCAGTCCCAGGTTCTAGCGATATTATTACAAAGTTGTAACTTTTAAGTATGTTACGAGATCCATGATAAATATAGGGGCAATGTTTTTTATTAAAATCAAATTAAATCTTCCTTTTTTTTTGCAATATTATATAAAAAATTCATGCATTTATGTTTAGGGTGTGTAGCTTTGGGTGGCTATGATTACGGTGCACTAGATGAAAAAACTTGCCTAGATACTGTGTATGCGGCTCTAGATAATAATATTACCCATTTTGATACAGCTAATATTTATGGATTAGGCAGATCCGAAGAAATACTTGGGTTAGCCCTACAAAATAGAAATGAAATAATTATAACAACCAAATTCGGAGTTTGTTGGGATCACAACCAAAAAACAACTTATAAAGATATTTCATCTAAGGGGATTCGTTGTGCTTTAGAAGGCAGCTTGAAACGCTTAAAACGTGACACAATTGACCAATATCTTATTCATTGGCATGATGGAAAAACAAACTTGTCAGAAGTAGTAGAGACTTTGGATAAATTAAAGGATGAAGGCAAAATAAAAGCCTATGGATGTTCTAATTTTAAGGAAGAGCACATGTCCCCTTTCGTAAATAAATTTTCAATTATACAAATGCCATATAATATGATCCAAAAAGAGACAGAACCTATTTTGCGTTTTTGCGCAAAAAATAATTATGAAACGATGGCATACAACATATTGGAGAGAGGTTTATTGACTGGGAAATATGATTTACGTACTGTGAAATTTCTTGGAACAGATACACGGCAACATTCTTTTTTCTTTGATAAAAACAAAGAAAGATTTTTTAAAACAGGATTGGATACATTACGTCTCTTGGCAAAAGATAAAAAGGTTACGATGGCCAATTTGGCAATTGCCTATGTAACACACAAGTCTTTTATTTCGTGTCTTGTTGTTGGCGCGAAAAGTAGAGAGCAGGTTCTCGAAAATACTAAAGCGTTACAAATACGTTTAACAAAAGAAGAGTGTTTGCTATTGGATAACGCATTTAATAATACGTTTTAACCTTTAATTTAAGTATGCTTATAACTATAAAATGCTAATTTTTTAAAAATTAAGTATTCACTTAAAGATCAACAAATAATATCCACAACGCATGTTAACATTTGCAAAATAGAGCAACATTGCTTGCAGAACACCTCTTTGTGCGTTTAATGACGATCCCCATAAATGGAGTGTATCCTTGCAGGTTCTGACTTTTTAAGAGTTTACTTTTTGCACCTTAGAGGCTTTGTATAGGCAGAAGACGCTGGGGGTTTTTAACACAAAGGTCAACGCAAGGGCAAATGTGTGTATGCGATAAAGCTCATGTTGGTTTTTAATTTCACATGCTTTCGGGTTTTTAAATTCCAACTGCCGTTTCCATCGTTTGTATTTGGCAAAAAGTAAATTTTCGGACCTGGGGTAACTTTTTCAAACGTCACCTTTTCTTCAATGTAAGTGCGAAAAATATGCCTCCCAAGATAGATGTTACGACGAATGAAATGTAGGCGGCACTCCAACCCCAATACTTGGCAATCGTGGGAATACCAATACCTACACATCCACCGGCCAAATAACCTACCGTGCCCGTTAAGCCTGCAGCGGCGGCAGCGGCTTTTTTGGAACCAAATTCGGCTCCCGATAATCCACCCAACGTTTGAGGTCCATAAATTAAAAATCCGGTAACAGCCCAAAACATTGTATCCACAAATGGACTTGCCATCCATGCATTCCACAAAGGATCTTGCACAACACTGGTAAGAATCCAATAAATTCCAATGACAACACCCAATAAAATCATCATGTAAGCACCGCAAACGCCTCTTCGACTCGGCATGTATTTGTCCGTAAACCAACCCACAAATAAACCGCCCAACAATCCCCCTGCCTCTAAAACGGCCACCTTGCAACCGGCTACCATAACACCACTTTGTTGAGTTTGTGCAATGATGGTGGGCCCCCAACAAAAGTATCCCATTCTGACAAAATAAACAAAAAAGTTAGCAACGCAAACAATCCACAAACGGTAATTAAATAAAATATGCTCTTTAAAAACGGTAAAAAAACTCTCACGCACGTCCGATGGAGGAGCATCCTCTTCAACTTGCAAACCTTCATAAACTTCTACAGGTGGCAATCCCAGAGATTCGGGTGTATCTCTTAAACGATCCCACAACCAAATTGCGATGGCAAAGCAAATGACGGACGGAACAATAAAAAGATAACGCCAGGAATAACATTCCAACAACCAAGCACCGCCCAATAAAATGCAGATGCTGCCTATTTGATGCGAAGCGTTTACAATCCCCCATCGCATGCCCAATTCACGTGGCCCAAACCACTGGGTTAGAGTTCTGGCGACAGAGGGCCAGCCCATCGATTGGAAACAAGCGCTTATGGCCAACATCAAACCGAACCAAAATGCCGAATGACAGCACCCTGCAATCAAACTGACAAATGCAGCACACGCCAAACCAACAGGCATAAAGTAACGGGCGTTGGAACGGTCACAAATAGCTCCGCTTACAAATTTAAAAATACCATAAATAATGGAAAAAACAGAAAATCCCCAACCCACCGCCTCGGCGCTAAAAGGGAATTTTGGAGACGTTTTGGCCATGGAAAAATTCTGCCTTACGAGGTAAAAAGAAGCGTATCCTACGATGAGGCCATACGTAAGCCTACGACGCCAATATGCATATTCCCGACTCACTCCATCTGCCATTTTATAATTATTTTCGGTTGCTTCGTAAGGACGTACACTTTGCGACATTAAAAATCCCTTTGTTTTTATTAGCGTTCTTAAATCCTATAATCAAAAAAAATCATAGTTTACACAAAAAACTCTTTGCAAATCTTTTTATTGAAAATGTGATCTCTGCACATGGTTCATGTTTTTGATGCCTTGTGTCGCTTTTTTCGAGCAAATTTAGCATTATAACAACAGGCCCCCGGCATTTTTTTAGTTTTCTTTGATTTTTCTCCTTCAGACACTTTAATAGGTTCAAAATCGGGCCAAAAAACTTTCGCCGATGTCACCGGAATTTCCTTTTGAATACATTTTTCAATGTGCCTTAGCAGGGATTTTTCTCCGGAATCGCAAAATGAAAAAGCACATCCTCTATTGCCGGCACGCCCCGTTCGCCCAATACGATGCACGTAACCATGCGGCTCTTCGGGCAAGTCGTAATTAATCACGTGCGTGATATCCGCCACATCGATACCGCGTGAGGCCACATCGGTGGCCACCAGGACACGTATGGTTCCCAATTTGAATTTATTTAACGCTTTTTCACGCTCCCGTTGCGATTTATCTCCATGGATGGCGGATGAAGCCACCTCGCCTCTCTTTAGTCCTTGGCAAACTCGATCGGCGGCAAACTTTGTGCGCGTGAAAACCAACACACGTCTGCAGGCATCGTGTTTTAAAATATTGCGCAGTAGTTCTTGCTTTTGCGATTTCTGCACAAAAAATAAGCTCTGCTCAACATTTTTAGAAGCCGTTGCAGGAGGTGTGATGTCTATACGTACGGGATGATTTAAAAATTGATCCGACAGATACTCTATTGATTGTGGTAAAGTGGCCGAAAATAACAAAGTTTGTCGGCATTTGGGCAATTGCTTAACAATACGTTCTATATCCGGTAAAAATCCCATATCCAGCATGCGATCCGCTTCATCTAACACGCAACATTGAACATATTTTAGGGAAAAACAGTTTTGTTGCAAAAGATCTAAAAAACGGCCCGGCGTAGCCACCAAAACGTCAACCCCTTGATGCAACATGTGTATTTGAGGTTTTTCGTTAATGCCACCAAAAATAACGCCGTACCTTAATTTTAAATATTTCCCATAATCTTTTAGTTTTTTATGGATTTGCGCGGCCAATTCTCTCGTGGGAGTTAAAATAATCGACCTTGGCAAATGCCAACTTTTCGCAATACGATCTTCGCTTAAACGATGCAATAAAGGTAAGACGAACGCAGCCGTTTTACCGGTTCCCGTTTGTGCGATACCTAGAAAATCGCTCCCGGCTAATACATGTGGTATGGCTTGTTGCTGTATCGGTGTGGGTGTCGTGTAAGATTGTTCCGACAATGCTTTTAAAATAGATGTATTAAGATTTAAATCTGCAAAATGACTCATATGGACGAATAAAAGTTGAACCCTGACTTTAAATGCTCACTCTGTCAAGTCCATTTCTATTGAGGGAATGAGATAAGGTGTTTTAAAAGGTGTTTGCTGGCGGTGGATACGCCATAAAAGTGTTGAAACATCACTGTAGGCACTGGAACGACTTTTTTTCCATGGTTTTTTTACGCAATCCCAATGCCAAATATGCACATCGTTTCTGCAAAGTGCTTGCATATGCTTATTAAAACGCATTATATCTTTCTGCGATTTTAAAGGAACACGAGGGTCAGTGAACTCATCATCTCTAATGAGTCCCCTATAAATTTTTTGACGGTAGTCGTCTTCTGTTGGTATTTCCGGCCAAGGCGCAAAAATTTTACATTGCAATACAGGATCAGGAGTTGCATTATACCGTGGGCTAAAAAAATATACACAGTTTTGTTGCTTCAGCCAATCATCCAATACAACCTCCTCTTGTGGATTTGTTCCTTCTCTATGTTTTCTTTCCAAAAACAATACTAGAAATTCATTGCATCCTTGAAAAACAAAACGCTCCACCAACCTCTCAATCTTCCAAAAGACGACACCTCCGCTTATGCGAGCAAATTCATCTTCCTGATCTGTAGCAGGTGGATTAAAATATTGTGCGTTCACCCAACCTACACCTCCGTGCCTTGGAAAGTATAAATTTGCACCAATGATTTCCTGATTAACACGCTCACATTTATCAAATAAAGGGGCCAAGCTTTTTACAACGATAAGATCGGAATCCAGCCATAAAAAACTGTTAACATTTTGTACATTTTCCGGCAACAATCCCGAATACCAGATATCCGGAAATAATAGGCGAAAATTAACCAATCGACTCCATCCATCGCTTTTAATCTGGTCTGCAAAGTCCATTAAATCTATCTGTTGACCCTCTATCGTTGGCATTGATTTCCATTTGGGGTCCTGTAAATCTACCAGAGTAATCGTACATCGTTCGTTGGACATCGTTTGCAGCTTATCAGCATTTTCACGGGACACACCATCCGTAAAAATAACAATTTGACGAGCACTATACGAATCGCTACTTTTTATAGATTGCACAGCTACAGCCGTTGCCACAACATACTTATCATCGGTTGCCAATACATAATTTTGGACCGCAGCAGGCAAAGTCGTCCACCGTCCACATAATATAACACCTAATAAAAATGGAATTTTCATGCTTCCTTACCAAAACTACTTTACACATAACATGTGAAAGTTCTGTTGCCGCACCCTATGCGAATAATAAAACATTGGATTCAATTCCATCATAGCCAAGTAATTTTTAAACACTATACATCCATAAATCAAACAAATATGTTTGAAATTTTGCATAATAAGTACTTAAATGATCTAGTTTTTATGTTTTGCGCATTTCATGTGAGATTCAGTCATGACCTCCCAATATACCTATGAATAACTCAACGGATCCTCAACAGAAGCAAGCAGGGCGGTCCTCAGATAGAACCTCTACTGAACATACAAAACAGGGCATAAACACGCAGGATTTTGAATGTCAACTCTCCGAAAACACGCAAACCATCACGGCGACCCTACCGCCCCCCAAAACCACATCTGATATTAGACCCGAGAAAGTCAAAATGGCTCAAAAATTAATTCAAAATCCACATTATCCCACATCCCAACATCTGGACAAAGTTGCAGACGCTTTGCTGAACGAGATAGAATAATCGCCGACAAACCTATACGCACAACTGTACTGCCTAAGTTTTATTTGTTCAAAAACAGTTGACCAATATCTCCATGCAAATATCGATGAAAGGGCAATAATAGTTGCAAAAAAAGTTAGACATACCCATACGCCCAATATAGAAAAACACTTTCATGAAGATTTATTTAATGGGAATCTGTGGTACTGCCATGGCCCACGTAGCCTTGTTGCTTAAAGAATTAGGGCATTCAATTGTAGGCAGCGATACACAATGCTTTGATCCCATTGCCAGTCTACTTGCAAAAAATCAGATAGAAACTCATGTAGGATTTGATGTGCAGCGATTACAAACATTAAAACCCGATTGCATCATTGTGGGGAATGTCATCTCTCGCGGAAATCCAGAAATTGAATATCTGCTCAACAAACCCATTTGTCCCCTCTACTCTTTTCCACAGTTTTTAGAACAATACATTATTCCGCGGCGTCCAACTTTTGTGGTAACGGGAACTCACGGCAAAACTACCACAACCACCCTATTAACCTACCTACTAAAGCAGTTTTGCAATCCAGGTTGCCTGATTGGAGGATTACCCAATAATTTTGAACATGGAGCCTCTTTAGGCGACGAAAAAGCTCCATTCGTTTTGGAAGGTGACGAATACGATACGGCATTTTTTGACAAAAAAAGTAAATTTTTTCACTATTGGCCGCATACGCTCATCATCAACAACATCGCATTTGACCACGCGGACATTTTTGACGATCTCAAGTCCATTCAGCGTACATTTTACCAATTGACACGTATGGTACCGTCACAGGGGCACATCGTTATGAATGGCGACGACCCCAATGTGAGGGCATTGCTTCCATGCGATTGGACGCATACGCATCGCGTAGGATTCGAAAATCAAAATGACTGGCAAATTAAAAATTTTACAACAACCTCCCATGGGAGTCAGTTCGACTTATACAAATTAGAGCAATGCGTTTTTGCCAATATTTGCCTCCCTTTATTGGGTCGATTTAACGCGCACAATGCCGCCTTGGCAATCGTTGCCTGCTACGTCAATCAATACAGCTCCATCGACGTGCAACGCCTCACACTTTTTGCGGGTGTTCGCCGGCGCCAATCCGTGCTCTTCGAGTCCGAACAATTGACAATACTGGAAGATTTCGCACACCACCCCACCGCCATACAATTCATGCTGGAAACACTCAAAGCACATTACCCACATCACCACTTGATTGCCTGCTTTGAACCCGCCTGTAACACCAGCGCATCCACGTGGTTTTCGCAACAATCTTACCCAACTTTTTATCGCGCCGACGAAGTTTGGCTTGCCCCACGAAAAACAAACATTTACTGCGACAAGTTTGTTCAACCTTTAATCCCCATGGATTCTTCTCAAGTCAGACAAACGCTGCAACAGAACAGGATTAAAGTAAACACATTCGATTCACTCGATGAACTTATTGCCTGCATTGAAGGATTGACGCCCGAAGTACCCACACTTTTATGTTGCTTTTCAAATGGCCGATTATCCGCTTTATTGGCCGACATACAACGAAAAAAGCAAAAGCATTAACCTTCATCGTCATGGATAACGACACTTCACAGTCAACGGAATTGTATAATTCTGGAGAATCGTTTTTCCGAGAACTATTTGTAAAATGTGGCGAAGATCCCAACCGACAAGGACTCCTAAAAACACCCCACAGAGTCATCCAAAGTTTTCTCGAATTGACACAAGGGTACCGTCAATCGGCACAAGAAATTCTTAACGATGCATTGTTTGATTGCGATAACGATGCCCCCGTCTACATTCAAAAAATTCCATTTTATTCCCTCTGTGAACATCATTTATTACCTTTTTTCGGGCACTGCGATATTACCTACTTACCCAACAAAAAAGTCATCGGTTTGTCGAAAATACATCGTATTATAGACATGTTTGCCAGAAGACTTCAAATCCAAGAACGTCTCACGTACCAAGTCGCCAATACATTGTTCGAACTTACGCAAGCGCAAGGGGTACGTGTCGAAATGCAAGCAGAACATCTATGCATATCCATGCGCGGAACGCACAAAATAAATTCTACTACTTTTACGTCCAGCTGTTGTGGACAACCTTGCCCTACACGCAATCCAACAAACACGGACTTATGGCCTACAATGGTACTCCAATTTCACACCAAAGATTTTCCCATTTCACTCGGATGTTTTCCCAAAGAATTTCAGGAGTTTACACCCGTACAAATTCAAGTCGAGGTAAAATTTCTAACACCACCGCAAGGATGCAAAAGTGACCGCATCGAAGATACCATTTGTTACGATCACTTATCTCAGTTACTATATGCGTGCTGCTTCAAAAAACACTTTAACCTCATCGAACATTGCGGCTATGAAGCCTACAGCACTTTAAAAAAATTCTTCAAACTCAAAAGCATATCTCACCTCCTACGCTTAAAGTTAACAAAAAAGTTAGTGCACGAAGACCTGCAGCAGAGCGCTTTTCAGATAGGCGACTTTTAAAATACCTGGTGGTGGGGGAGCGATTCGAACGCTCGAAAGGGAACCCCTGACAGATTTACAGTCTGCATCCTTTAGCCACTTGGATACCCCACCTCGGCGTAAATACGGTAGCTTCTTTTTTTGTTTTGCCAAGTGTTTTTTTCCAAAAATCTTGTCCACACCTTAGGTAAATACTTTGAAGATTAACATTTTCATGCCGAACAGAAATCCTTCTTTTGTACATAAAATTTTACATGTGCCACACAATATGTAGTTCGAACAACAACATCCATCTACATTTTTAAAATAGGAAACATCTGAAAAGCAGACGTGCGTTTAAACTAATCGTCATGAAATTGCATAAACATAATGCCGTGTATATTTATCCGTACGCAAGCATTACAAAAAATAAAAGCTTGAAAAAATTACCTGAGACTTATACAGGTATAACCCATGTATACTTGTCATCATGTTTCTACGTTGGTTGGTCAAAAAGCCCCTCTTTTCACTGCAAACGCGGTTATTAACGGTAATCAGATTGTTGAAAAATTTTCTCTGGAAAAGTATCTGGGGAATCAATACATCGTACTGTTCTTTTATCCAAAAGATTTCACCTTTGTATGTCCTACCGAGCTACATGCCTTTCAAGAGTCTTTAAAAGAGTTCGAAAATCGATCAACGCAGGTCATTGCCTGTTCTACCGACAGTGAATTCAGTCACTGGGCATGGTTACAAATGCCCAAAAAAGAAGGCGGTATTCAAGGTGTCACTTACCCCATTGTTGCCGATGTTAACAAAACGATTACCAACGATTACGGCATTCTTGCGGGGACCTATTATTACGATGAACAAGATCATTTGCAAGTCGAAGGCACATTGGTTGCCTATAGAGGTTTATTTCTCATCGATAAACAAGGTATCATCCAACACCAGGTGGTTAATAATATGCCCCTGGGCCGTTCCGTGCAGGAAACTTTACGCATGGTAGATGCGCTACAACATTTTGAGACGTATGGAGAGGTGTGTCCCATCAACTGGCATAAGGGGAAAACTGGCATGCAGCCAACGCATAAAGGGGTAAAGGACTTTTTTAAATAAAACGTGCCCCCGCGTTATTTTTTACATTCAAGCATCTATAGTTTTCCGTACTTCGAAGCCTAAAAACGATGGCCATGCCGTTTAACCATGTACATGTCCAGGCAAGCGTGTATGGATGTCGGTAAGGGTATGTTTTTTGTTTACATATAATCTATTGTCGACCTTTTATGGACTTTGTTAATAAGATATTTCCATGGTAGATGTAGATTGGGGGGACTCATGGAGCCTTTGGGCATTTCACGAGAAGTTTGTGTAAAGTAAAACGGGTGGCGAAAAAATTTATTTAAAAAAATAGCTTTTCAAGAGGCGCAAAATACTGTTACAATCATAAAGGTTATGAACGGTGTAAAACTGATAAAAGATGTGGCGGTTGAAGGTAAGCGGGTATTTGTGCGCGTTGATTTCAACGTTCCTTTGGACGCGCAAGGAAATGTATCGGACGAAACGCGCATCGTGGCGGCTTTGCCGACAATTCAGTTTTTGTTAGAACGCGGCGCAAAGGTTATTTTGGCAAGCCATTTGGGACGCCCCAAAGGCCAAGTCGTAGCCAAGTACAGCTTGAGACCCGTAGCCCAAACGTTGGCAACAAAACTCAATCAACCGATTTTATTTCTAGAAGATTGTATCGGAGCTGTTGTGGAAGAAGCCGTTCAAGCAATGGCCGAAAACTCAATTGTTCTGTTGGAAAATTTACGCTTCCACACGGAAGAGGAAGCCAACGATCTCGAATTCTCTAAATCTTTAGCACGCTTGGCGGATGTTTACGTGAACGACGCTTTTGGAACAGCGCATCGCGCGCACGCTTCCACCGTCGGTATGGTTGCATTTGTACCCCAAAAAGCCGTTGGTTTTCTCATTGAGAAGGAATTGCAGTATTTGGAGCAGAAAGTGGGGCATCCCGATCGGCCATTTTGTGTTATTTTGGGTGGCGCTAAAGTAAGCGATAAAATCCATGTGATCGATGCTTTGCTTAATAAGGCCGATCGTATACTGATTGGCGGAGCCATGGCCTACACATTCGCTCTGGCGCAGGGACAAACGGTGGGAAGTAGTTTGGTGGAACGCGACAAGGTTGAATTGGCGTTGCAGCTTTTGCAAAAAGCCAAAAGCAATGAGGTTGCATTGTGTTTGCCGGTGGATACGGTTGCCACCGATAAAATGGATAGAGAACGTCGCACCTTGGGGACACTTAAAACATTTCACGGCTCCATAGATGAAGGCTGGGAGGGGGTCGACATAGGCCCCAAAACGACGGAAATTTATACAAAATTTATTCACGAAGCCAAAACAATTTTGTGGAATGGCCCCCTGGGCGTATTTGAGATAGAAGCTTCCGCTGCAGGAAGCATCAAAATTGCCCAAGCGATGGCCGCTTCTACGGGTACTACGATCGTGGGCGGAGGCGACTGCGTCAAAGCGATTCACCAAAGTGGATGTGCCCAACAAATATCGTTTTTAAGTACCGGTGGAGGCGCCAGTCTTAAACTGCTGGAAGGTAAGGCATTGCCAGGATTAGAGGCCCTAAAACAATAGGTAAATTTTATTTAAAGGAGAAAAATATGCGTCGTTATTTAATTGCAGGTAACTGGAAAATGAACAAAACAGCGAGAGAGACACAGTCTTTCTTCGAAGAATTGTCATCCTATTTAACGCTTCCCACCCGAAGCGAAATCCTCATTTGCCCACCTTTTACATCGATTCCCGAAGCCTATCGTCATTTGAAAGGATCCATCTCCTTGGGAGCCCAAAATGTTCACGCCAAAGCGTCAGGTGCTTTTACGGGAGAAATTTCTCTATCCATGTTGGCCGAATGGAGCGTCACATACGTTATCCTAGGGCACAGCGAACGACGGACGTTGTTTGGCGAAACGGATGCGTACATCCATGAAAAGATAAACACTGTCCTCCAAGGCCATCTAAAACCTATTCTGTGCGTTGGAGAAACGTTGGAAGAAAGGCAATCGAAACAAGGTGCCTTTGCGGTAATTGAAAGAGAATTAACAAACGGCTTGAAAGACATTTCTGCCGAAGATATGCGTGCCGTCACCATCGCCTACGAACCCATTTGGGCCATTGGTACGGGGGAAACGGCAACCCCGGAAATTGCACAAGAGATGCACCATTCCATAAGGCAATGGTTGAATGCGCATTACAATGCGGCCGTTGCGGAACAGGTTCGTTTACTATACGGCGGTTCTCTAAAACCAAGCAACGCGAGGGAATTATTATCAAAGCAAGACATCGATGGGGGCCTCATCGGAGGGGCTGCACTGGAGGCAAAATCACTTGCAGAACTCGTTCGCATTGCCGAAGAACTTTCGCATTAGACCCTGGCTAACCGTTTAATAGTACCGCTTACAAGCTAAGTACACGGTACCTCAATAAATCTAGGAACTTGTCGCAAACATCAGGCGCAAGTGACTTTATAGGAACATGTTCATTCATTTTACCTTAGACCGGTAAAGAAAAGAACCATGCGGCTTTGGTAGCAGAGGTAATGCGCATTTTCAAAAACACCCAATTTACAATTATTCACTCATCGCTGACCCGCACGTTGATCCAAACTGAATAAGGCTGCAGGGCGATCTTCCACAAATTTTAATTGATCTATAATCGTTTGGACATCGTTCTCTTCTTCAACTTGTTCTTTAATAAAATAATGCAAAAATTCCTGGGTCGCATAGTCCTTTTCTTCCACCGATAAAGCGTACAAACGGTGAATATTTTGCGTATTATCCAATTCAGCTTGGTAAGCTTTTTCAAAGGCTTGTAAAGGTGTTGTCACCGCACAATCGGGCTTGATCAAATCGTACAAACAAACTTTACCCTGACGTTCATTGATGAAGTGATAAAATTTCATCGCATGCGTAAGCTCTTCTTCGTATTGTTTACGCATCCAATGCCCAAATCCCGTAAATACGGTTGCATCTAACGCGGCAGCCAAGCCTAAATAAATGTACGCCGCATCAAATTCGTGATGCATCTGCAAATTCAATCCCTCTTCTATTTTTTGACTTAATTTCATATCATTTTTCCCATCATTTATTGTTTCCCACAGTCAACACTTCCTATGAAACACCCACCTTGTGGATGTCGAAAACATAATAAAACTTCGGCACTCACCGATGTTTTTTACCTTAAATCTTTAATTTTAAAAAAGGAAACTTTTTTACAAAAATTTTTTGACCTCACAGGGGAAGTTGGGCAAAATGCCTTTCATGATTATAAAACCGAAAGTTCGTGGGTTTATATGCATTACGGCACATCCGGACGGATGCGTGTCGCACATTCAAGAGCAAGTTGATTATGTACGCGCACAAAAACCGTTTAAAAATGCCCCTCGACGTGTCCTTGTGATAGGCGCTTCAACGGGCTATGGGTTGGCTAGCCGAATCGTTGCGGCCATCGGCGGACATGCAGATACTTTCGGTATTTTTTACGAACGTCCCGGGGAAGATAATAAAACTGCCTCAGCCGGATGGTACAATTCGGTAGCTTTTGAAAAAGTGGCGCAAGCCTACGGCGTAAAAGCTTTTTCCATGAATGGGGATGCTTTTTCCAAAGATTTTAAAAATAAAGCCGTCAAAGCACTGAAAGAAAAGATGGGACCCGTCGATTGCATTATTTACAGCTTGGCGGCTCCCCAAAGGGTAGACGTCACCGGAGATGTTTACAAATCTGTTCTAAAACCTGTTGGCCGAAAATTTTCCGGAAAAACGGTTAATACCGACAAATCCGCAGTATTTGAAACCACCCTTGAGCCTGCTACGGAAGATGAAATATTTCACACAAAGAAAGTTATGGGGGGTGAAGATTGGGAAGCATGGGTCCGTTTGCTGGAGCAGGAAAAATTACTGGCAAACGGCGTGACAGCCCTGGCTTACTCTTATGTAGGCCCTGAAATCACGTGGCCCATTTACAGAGATGGGACCATTGGACGTGCCAAAGACCATCTGGCCCAAACGGCAGAAACGTTAAATCGATTTTTACACCAGCAGCTGCAGGGCCGTGCACTTATTTCGGTTAACAAAGCAGTTGTTACGCAGGCGAGTTCTGCAATCCCCGTAGTCCCTCTGTACATTTCAATTTTATTTAAGATAATGAAAGCAAAAGGATTGCATGAAGACTGTATTCAACAAATGTATCGCTTGTTTGCTGCGTTATTTGACAACCCGTCATTTAAAAAAGAGAGTGAAACTTGTATTCGGTTAGACAACTTGGAATTGCTGCCCGAGGTACAATCGGAAGTAAACGCGATTTGGCAAAAAATTAGTTCTAACAATTTGCTGGAGTTGAGTGATTTTCGCGAATATCAAGAAAACTTTTTGAAACTTTTTGGGTTTGGATTCAAGGAGGTTGATTACGAACGAGATGTTGATCCAAAACGTACGTTTTTAAACTTAGTGGACTGATTGCATGCAGGACAACGTTTGCAAAGAACTAAAAAATTTGCTAAACATTCAAGTAACCTTTTACGAAAAGAGTGCGTTTCCGTTAGATGCAAGTGTTTTGAAAAAATTTCTACAGACAGCTCGCAGTGCTGCTGGGGTGGAACCTGTCTGCGCGACAAGCCAAACCATTGCAATACCGCAAACGCCTCCATTGACGCAGGAAGATTTAATACCCACATCGGAACAATTAATTGTACCTCCGGGCACCAAACAAGAGCGTTGGCAATGGCTAAAAAACCGTGTTCTAACATGCCCCACCTGTCTATCACACGTGCATCCGGGCAAACAGATTGTATTCGGAAGTGGCAATTTAGATGCAGATATATTCTTTTGCGGTGAGGCGCCGGGAGCTGACGAAGAAGAGCAAGGGGAAGTTTTTGTCGGACGAGCCGGGCAATTATTGACAAAAATTATTGAGGCAATGGGCCTCCACCGTTCCCATGTGTACATTGGCAACATCATGAATTGGCGTCCCGAAACTCCCAATAGGATTGGGAATCGTCCACCCACGCAGGCAGAAATGGAATTTTGCTTACCTTATCTCAAAAGCCAAGTAGACATTGTGCAACCCAGAGTAATCGTTGCTTTGGGAGCCACCGCGGTAAGCGGTTTATTGGGCCATGATGCTTCAAGACGCATGCGTGACTGTCGAGGTCAATGGTTTTCCTTTCACCAAATTCCACTGCTGGTCACTTACCATCCCTCTTACCTGTTGCGTAATGCCACCAAAGAAGCTAAAAGAACCGTCTGGGAAGACATATTACGTGTCATGGAATTTCTCAATATGCCCATTTCCGATAAACAAAAACGCTATTTTCTGTAAACAAATTTCCCACATACAACACGTGCGCACGTTGGTTATGTTTGCGGTTTAAAAGTCATACCCTTGCGCATTGTATTTAATACAACATCCCCTCTGGAATACGCAGGTAAAACATTTTATATCGCCACATTTTTTGCCTCCATTGCGATCCCGTTGTAATCCTCGTTTTATCGGACGATCATTGCAGGACACTAAACAAGGAACAGAAAACAAAACTGGAGTGCGATGAGTATACCCAATAAAAAGTAAGTTCCGTACACAAATCCGTTGCGAACGCGTTGAACCCGTGGAGGTTTCTGCGATTTTTGCACTTTATCAAAAGCAAAACAATGCGTAATATCTTTTGGATTCCCCATGATCTTAATAAATAACAGATTGTAATTATCTAACAAATAAATAATTCCATTTTTACACATACGTGCGTGCAACAGTAACGAAAAAATTAAGGTATGCCAAAGCTGTTCTTGGGAAAAAGACGCAGCATAGGAATTTAAACAAGAAAACTTTGCCGGTTAAAAATTTCTACCCACCAAAAACAAAGGCTTTGGTTTCACATTTCAGAAGAGATCAACAAGGTATGGGAGAGATCGGGCTGTAAATACGCTTTGGATCGCTCAAAAAATTCTTCCAACGATATATTATCGATAGCTTTTTCATAATTTAACCAGGCGTCTTGAGGTAAATCAAACAATGCATTGATGCCGGCATAAAATGCCTTTTTGGCGATGGTTTGCAAACGAGTTTGCTGACTCACTTTAAGATGCGCTCGGCATAGATTGAATTCTTCAGAAGATACCTGGTGATTTAGAACACGTTGCGTCGCTTTGAACATTTCTGCTTCAACCGTTTTCAAATGGGATGCTTGAGTACTCGCAAATAAACATAACATACCGCGACTTAATCCCGTTAAACGCGTGGCCCCAACCGTATAGGCCAAACCTAATTTCTCTCTTACTTCGATGACAAATTGGCTCGATAAACCATTGAATAATTCTTCCAAATAATCGGCCACATAGTAGTCTTTTGAACATATGCCCGCCATTGGGTAAGCCTGGAAAACCATCGATTGCTCTTTGTCCAATCGGCATACACGGTACCCGTCGGAAGTGAAAAAAATTTCATCGGACACCTTTTCGAAACCATTTTTAGAAATTCCACGACCTATAGGCTCCAATAACCTCATTAATTCATCCGTAGGTAGCGGACTAACCGCCGATATAACACAATTGGAGCCAACAAAAATTTTTCTAAAATAATGCCAACAGTGCTCTAATTGCAGTGCTTTTACATTGTCATCAATACCATACTGACCTATGGCGTAGGGATGTTGCCCAAAAAATTGATGACGCATCTTTTTAAATCCCACATAAAATACGTCATCCATCATCTCCCGAATGGAAGCCAATTGGGAAGCTTTTTCAATCTCGAATGTTTCCTCTTTAAACCGAGGTATACGCAGCGCTTCTCCCAATAACTGACATCCCATAGCCGTGTTTTGGGGCAAAGATTCAAACGCCAATCCTATGTGATTAATCCCCGTAAAACTATTAAACTGGCCTCCTATTGCGTCAACGGCTTCCGCAATTTCACATGCCGTACGATTTTCGGTATCCTTCATCAGTAGAGAAGCTACCAAATGCGAAATACCCCTTTGATGCACGGGTTCATACAAAGCACCCCCAAAACCGAGTACCTGTATGTGCGTTTTTGGAAAAGACGGATTATGCTGCATTACCAAACGGACTCCGTTGGATAATGTTGTCGATTCCACAGGATGCGTACGTACCTCCGTAGATTTTTTTAAAAACCCTCTTTCCAGTGCTTTTGGCTCCAAAGATGCTTTGGTACAAGTTGCAGACTGCAAATATTTGCCCACAATCGCTTTTATGCTTTTCGCATCCAATTGTTTCAATTGTTTCAAATAGTGTCTCGAGTACTGCAAATCTCCCAAGCAAGTGTCGGCCCATCCTAGATGATGTGCCTGCCCCGACACCGTTTTTCGAGCATCTATTTCCGATATAATTGCTTGGTTCAGCGCCTTCTGCACATGCTTTGTTTTAATGCCTGCTTCTGCCATGCACTGCAAATTCTTCGATAAAAATTCCTCCACGCAAGCACGTTTCTCTCCGTCGCACACGTATTGTATCCAAAATAGCCCTTGATCAGCCATCCAAGTGGATACATCGATGGAATAAACGTATCTTAACTCTTCTCGCAACTTTTGATGCAAAAGTGAGCTGTCACCGCAACCCAATACATTGGATAAAACTTGCAACTTGGCCCCATCTTTGTGCCCCAGTCCTGGAATTTTAAATGCCAATGCTCCACGCACCAATTGATAATTGCCATAAAAACGCTCTACCCTTTCCGCCATTTGGAAGGGTTCTCGAGTGATCAAAACCGGTTGCAAACTTCTTGGCAAACATGCGGAAAAATAATGATTCACCTTTTCTTGAATCCACTCAAACGACAAATTACCCACAATGACCAACGTTATGTTATTGACGGGATAGCGCTTGCGCCAGTATTCCATTAAATCTTCCCGCGTCAGTTGTTCAAAAATACTCTTAATGCCAATGATGGGGTATCGATACGGATGCTTACGAAACGCGTTTTCAAACACTACTTGATTGAGTCGATCATCCGGATCATCATTGCACATGCCGATCTCACGCAAAATTACCTTCTTTTCCTTAAGCATTTCTTCCGATGGAAATGTGGGATGCAGCAGCATATCGCTTAAAATATCCAATCCCAATTCCATAGATTCCGATGAACCATCGTAAGTATAAACGGTCCTGTCAAATGATGTATAAGCATTGAGGCTGGCTCCCGAGGCTTGAGCTTCCGAAAAAATAGCCGCATACGTACGCCGCTCAGTTCCCTTAAAAACCATGTGTTCCACAAAATGAGAAATACCCGCACCTAAATATTTGTCTTCGTGAATGCTACCCGTCTTTACCCACGCTTGAATTGCAACCAAGCCGGTATGCTCAACGGGTAAAAAAATGACCTTGAGACCATTGGAAAGTGTAAAACAATAGGGCTGATAGGTTAAAAATTCTTCAAATAAACACATATCCAACTTATTTCATTGTCTCAGAAAAAGCCAGTACTGTAAAGTTGAAAAACCTCCTTTTATAATTCAAAAAATAAACCCTACGAGAATACGTAGGGTTTATAAATTTTGTAAACTTTAGTTACGTATTTTAGCAACCGAACATATGATCTTCTGAATGATCGGGATGATTCGGGCAGTCCGGCCTGTGATTTCCTCCTGACTGACCACAATGGGGACATCTATAGCCAGGATTATTCGGGCAATGCGGTATATGTTCTCTTCCGAATTCTGTGTCCATCATGGGACAATAGGGACACTTATAGTTAGGATCATTCTGGCAATCCGGCCTATGAGCGCCTCCTGACAGTTCACAATGAGGACACTTATAGTTAGGGCAATCCGGCTTATGATCGTCTGATGTAGAAGCAAAACAATAGGGACAAGGACGATCGAGATTATTCGGGCAAACACCTGCATCATGCCCTTCTTGACCACAATACGAACACATTACGGCCATTCCCGGCAGTGTTGTCATTAATTTAAATGCAATCAAATATATATTTTTTCATGTGGCTCGTTTTGTTACTTCTTTAATATTGGCAAGCTTTTTGTTAATCCTTTTTAATAAATTACTTCCACCAAACCTCAGTTTAATGATAAGCTAAATGTTTGTTAAGTGCAAGCTATTTTTCTTCTGTTACGATACTTATTTCTACCACCTATTGAATATCTTTAATCACCTCTCCAGGTGTTGTATGGTTCTCCTACTTCACACAGCAATCTGTACGAAACCCTCGTTGGACGCACCATAAACTTAGGGGGAAACCTTTTTACCCACTCTATTTCATCATTGAGATAAGAGCTCTCTCAAAAGGCGATCCACTTCATTGATCGGAACTTTTCCTTGCGTACGCTTTACGACTTGCCCCTTTAATACGTTCAAAGCCTTTTCTTTTCCGGAACGAAACTCTTCGGCAGGTTTTGGGAAAGCGTCTATAATTTCCCCACACAGCATTTTCAAAGCATCCACGTCTACCGCAATTTCTAACCCTTTATCTTTCACAATCTTTTGGGGATCTTCGCCCGTCTTAAACATAGCCCCGAATACCTCTTTTGCGCTCTGTTTAGATATTACATTCGAATCCACCAATTCCACCAATGCGGCAACTTGACGAGGATCCATTTTCAAATTTTTCCAGGCTTGATGCATATCTTCCGTGGCAAGCTCCCTCAATAAATCGTTTGCAATCCAATTGGCAATACCCAGAGGATTTTTAGCATAAAAACTCAAAGCGGATTCAAAAAAATCGCTCAATCTTTTATCGGGGCAAATGACGGAAGTCACCGTATAGGGCAATGGCAATGTCCGTAAGTAACGTTCCTGTTTGTCGAATGGCAACTCTGGCAAAATCTTTTTCTGAGCTTGAACATCTGCTTCCGATAAACAAATTGGACATAAATCTGGATCCGTAAAATAACGGTAATCATGGGCATCCTCTTTGGATCGCATGACAAAACTCTCGGATTTATCGGCATCCCAACGTCGCGTTTCCTGCACAATGGCTTTACCACATTCAATGGCCTGCAATTGTCGATTGACTTCATGTCGAACGCCGTTGCACACACCTGAAATCGAATTCAAATTCTTCAACTCAACTTTGGTCCCCAAGCGGGTTGTTCCCTGAGGCCTTACACTAATGTTTGCATCGCACCGCAACTGCCCTTTTTCCATATCGCAATCGGAAGCATCCACGTACTGCAAATGCATAACTAAAGATTTTAAATAGGCAAAAACCTCTTCCGGAGAGTGCATATCGGGCTCGGATACAATTTCGATGAGCGGCGTACCCGCACGGTTGTAATCGATCCAAGATACTTGTCCCAAATGGGTGAGTTTACCCACATCTTCCTCCAAATGAATTCGATTTAACGCAACTTTGCGATGTTTCCCCTGAATGTTTCTGGCGGGTCCTTCAAGCTCAATTTCGACATGTCCACCGCGACATAGCGGTTGATCGAATTGGGAAATTTGATAATTTTTAGGGGCATCCGGATAAAAATAATTTTTACGATCCCACTTGCATTGACGTGCGATCTCGCAGCCAAATATCAATCCCACTTGCACCGTCTTTAAAACGGCCGCCCTATTGAGTACGGGCAAAGAACCCGGCAATCCCAAAACAATTTCATCCACCAAGGTATTCGGTTCGACACCATAACGATAAGGTACTCGCGTAAACAACTTCGACTGCGTCTTTAGTTGCGCATGAACTTCTAACCCAATAACAGCCTCGTATTGCGTCATATATTAAAACAGATCAAAGATTCGGAATTTTAAGATTAAAAGGATGATGTTTTTCAAATGCGTACGCCATCGACAGTAGGGTTGTCTCTTCCCACGGTTTTCCAATGAGTTGGCATCCTATGGGCAACCCATTGTTGGTAAAGCCACACGGAAAAGAAATTGCAGGTAATCCGGCCAAATTAACGGAAATGGTATAAATATCGCTCAAGTACATTGCCAATGGATTACTCGTCTTTTCTCCTTTTTTAAAAGCCGGAACGGGTGAAGTGGGTGTCACTAGGGCGTCCACTTCTGCAAACGCACGCATAAAATCATTGTAAATAAGCCGTCTTACCTTTTGAGCTTTGCCGTAAAACGCATCGTAGTAACCACTGCTGAGGACGTAGGTTCCCAATAAAATGCGACGCTTGACCTCTTCACCAAACCCTTCACTCCTGGACTGATCGTAAACTTCATCAATATCCTTTGCACGTGGACTACGGTAAGTGTAACGAATGCCATCGTAACGAGCCAAATTGGAAGATGCTTCAGCGGTAGCGATGATGTAGTAAATGGGAATTGCATACTCCAGGGAGGTCAAATGAATCGGTTTTACAACGTATCCTTGCGTTTCATAAAAATGAATTGCCTTTTCCACCGAAGATTTTACCTCCGAAGCCAATCCTTCTCCAAAATACTCTTCCGGAACTCCCAATGTCCACTTTTTCCCTTCATTGGACTGCACGGCGGCCAAGTAATCCGGAATATGCACGCGTGCACACGTCGAATCTTTGGGATCGGCTCCCGCTAAAACTTGCAAAAGCGCCGCGACACCCCGTGTGGTACGCGCCAACGGACCTGCTTGATCCAATGAGCTTGCATAGGCAACCATTCCGTAACGGCTGATGCGCCCGTAAGAAGGCTTCAATCCCACAATACCGCATAAAGAAGCCGGTTGACGGACAGATCCTCCCGTATCCGTACCCAACGCCAATGGAACTTCGCCCGCAACAACGGCAGCCGCACTTCCAGAACTACTACCACCGGGGATTTTATCCAAATCCCACGGATTACTCGTTACTTGAAAGGCAGAATTCTCGGAAGAAGAGCCCATGGCAAATTCATCCATATTAAGCCTTCCCCACAAAACAGCTCCGGCATCCTTTAATTTTTTCACCACGGTCGCATCGTACGGACTCACAAAATGTTCCAACATGCGACTTCCACAGGTCAAGCGTTGACCTTTTTCGGCAAAAATATCCTTAAGTCCCACCGGTACACCGTCCAACCTACCGAGACTTTGCCCTCTAGAACGACGTGCATCGGATGCTTCCGCTTCCGTAAGCGTCTTTTTTTCGTCAAAACTTAAAAATGCTTTTACGAATTTATCCACCGCATGCGTTCGCCCAATAAAAGCCTTCGTCAGCTCAACGGATGAGAATTGTTTTTTCTCCAATCCCTCACTCAATTGTTCAAGTGTCCCAAAAATAAGATTTTCCATGCTACAGAACCCGCGGTACTACGATTTGCCCCTCTTTCATTTCTGGAGCGTTGGGAGATAAAAAATCAACGCCGTCTTCACAATGTTCTGGAACATCTTCGGCCCAGAAATTATCCTCGTGAGAAAAGGAATGCACCATGGGTTCTAAATTTTCCACATCCGCTTCGCATACCTTCGAACAGTATCCAACAATGTTTTGCAGTTGATTTGAAAATATTTCACGTTCACGCTCATCAAACTCAATCCGAGCCAATTTAGCCAAATGATCAATATCAACCTCCGAATGTATCATACGACTTGTTTCCTTATTTGATAGGTGCAATCTTCTTCCAAACGAGCCTGTAATTTTTCAAAAACATCGTTTACCTGCTCATCCGTTAGAGTTCCCACATTGGAATCAAATGCGAGTGAAAATGCGAGACTTTTTTTCTCACCATTTACCGCATCGCAGAAAACATCGAAAATACTTACGCATTTCAATTGCATCGGAGCTTGCATAATTTTGCGAACCGAATTTTCAATATTTTGACGCACCGTCTCGGCCAACGTACCCGTGTCCACCAACAAAGCCAAATCTTTACGTACGGCAGGGTATTCCGAGTAAACCTGAAAACTTTTGTGATCTTTTATGTTCAGTTTGTCGGGTATCCAACAACACTCTCCTGCCAAAACAACCGATTCTTTAAACCACCGACGTGTAAAATTCAAATTCACGTATCCAAAATTGGCTTCAAAACCGAGCCCTTCCCACGCCCCCACACTTCCGGCATAGTCTTTCTGCCATAAGGCCTCCACTTGTTTTGTGGCCCTTTGTACCATGTGCGTGCCTCCACAGGCCACCATCATCGAACGTACCAATGCCTGTGCATCGTAAAAATCAAATGGCGGTATCTCTTTCCATCGTTTAACCTCGGCCGGACACACCACAAACGCGCTTGCAAACAACTCGCACAATTGACCATCCTTCTGAATTCGAAATATGCGTCCCGATTCGAATAAACGTTCCACATCGTTACCATGGTGCCTATTGTCGCACAACGTATGCAACAGTCCTGGAATGAGAGAAGAACGTAAACATGCATGTTCCGCACTTAACGGATTGAACACCTGCAATGCCTTTAATGCTTCTGCCGACATTAAATTTTCATACAAAGAAGCCGGCTGTAAACTATCCGTGTAGCATTCCAAAAATCCGTGTGCGGATAAAAGTTGTGCGTGCTTCTTTTTTAGAAGATGTACACTCGAAGTATTCAGGCAACATGCAGGTCCTTCAGGTATTTTAGAAGGTATCGAGTCAGTACCAAACAAACGTAGAAACTCTTCAATTAAATCCACCACCTGCGAAACATCAGCCCGGTGGGCAGGGATTGTTACCTCCCAATGTTCATCTCCGCAAGGCACAACTTCAAATCCTAATTTTTTTAAGGTATCGACAAAGAATTTCGAATCTACGTGAAAACCCAACAATTTTTCCACTTGAGGGAATTCAAATTTCACTTTACGCAGCGGAACCGTATCGGAGCCCGCAAATACGCACTGCTCGCATACAATATTATCATCCATGGATAACAATAATTGGACGGCTCGGCACAAAGCCTCTCGCGCATGCGTTTTATCCACGTGACGTTCAAAACGGTAGGCACTATCCGAACCCAGGTCCAACTTTCTAGAGGACATACGTATACTATCCGCTTGAAAATGGGCACTTTCCAAAAAAACAGTCATTGTGGTTGCTTTAATTTCACTCTCTTTCCCTCCCATAATACCTGCAATCGCTAACGGCTTATCGCGGTCCGCAATAAGCAAAGTACCTTCCGGCAAAGACCTCGTAATCCCATCCAACGTTCTCATACATTCGCCCACACGTGCACCCCGTACGCAAATACGATCCCCATGGATAAGATCCCAATCAAAAGCGTGCAACGGTTGACCTCTCTCCAAAAGTACAAAATTGGTCACATCCACCACGTTATTGACGGAACGTAACCCCACCGATTGCAACGCATTTTTCAACCAATCCGGACTAGGACCTACGTGTACGTTTTTCAACAGGCAACCCGCATAATAATCGCACGCATCCGAATTGAGTTCCACCGATATACTTTTAACCGGAGGTAAATCCAACAAACATTCGGGGTAAATAACAGGTAAATCCAATGCAGCACTTAATTCTCTCGCTATACCCAAATAACTCAAACAATCCCCACGATTGGAGGTAATGGATAGATCGATAACCGTATCGCTTTGATCCGCAAAAAGCTTTGCCAAAGGCTCTCCAACGTTTGTATTTAATTCATTGAGAATGTACAAACCCGCACTCTCTTTACCCAACCCCAATTCGTTGGCACTGCACATCATGCCGCATGATTCAATACCCCGTATGCGTGTCTTTTGCAAAATGGTTTCTCCCAATTGTGCACCCGGCAACGCGACGGGAACCACATCGCCTTCTTTAAAATTCGTCGCTCCACAAACGATTTGCAACAAACCATCTCGCCCAACATCTACTTCGCAAACGCTTAATCGATCGGCATTAGGGTGTTTTTCTTTTTTTAGAACGCGACCCACTACCAAATCACCCTTGCCGCAATATCCAATCGTCTCAATATTTTCTACTTCGAAACCCAAACGGGTCAAAATCTCGCACAATTCTATTGGAGACTGTTTGAAATGGATATACCGTTTTAGGGTGTTTAAAGCGACTTTCATGCCTCGAAAGTAAAATCCTTAAGGGCAACTTTGTCAACATGAATTCAGATCATAAATTGCCCGAAAGTTTTCTTTACCAACGAATACGAACGCACCCATGTTGGCCGGCTAAACGCTCCTTTACCTTGTAATCTCTTTGGCCACTACCTCCATCTCCCAGCTGACCTAACATGTCAACATGTTGGCCGGTACAATGACTCGCACAAGCTCTTGTTGCCGGTACGCCCATCGCCCCTCCACCGCAATTAATTTCCAAAGAATGAATATGGACCGTCGTTGCCTCACCTGCAGTTAACTCCGAGGCTTGCCCAACATAAATGGAAACAATACCTCCACTTTGTACGCCCTCGATTTTCTCCGTCCTAAAAACACCCGAACCTCCACCGTTTCCACTGACGTTGAAATCAGCCAAATGCTGTACATCGAGATAGATTCTCATGTTTTGCTGCGATTTTGTCCTCGCATCCATCGTTGATATCCAACTGTTTTCATTTATCCGATCAGCCCCATGCTCCACAACGTTATGAGAAAAAGAAACACCATATGTATAAACATAGCTCTTATCCCTTTCATCATTGTATATCATATTTAAAAAAAATCTCTTGTTTCTTTATCTTTAAGTTCTACGCATTGATTAAATCGAGGTAGGGTATGAGGGTTATCAGTTCTATAAATTAAATGTGCATTGCTGGTCGCAGGATACTTACTCATACGGCCGGTAACATTGGTGACGCGCGCCGGACCTGTCACACGTATGTGCGTTTTACTCCATATCCATCCTCTCCACGAATGGTATTCTAGGTTAAGATCACTCGTCTGCTCCACCGGGGCACCCCAATCTCGGTAAGACAAAGCGGGACTACCGCTTCCGCCCGCACCGATCGCTTCAATCGTAATGGTATGTACGCCTTCCGGAATCATCCAAAAATGCTTCCCGGGTTGATCAAAAACGATCTGCCCATGATTTTGTTCGGCAACCATATCGGTTACCTCACCCACATCCTCATCCATTGAAATTTTAAGATCTTCCAACAAATGATCGTATTCTTCACTGTATTTGTGCAATTTCTCTAGTTCGCACGCAACATTTCGCTCGCGCATGGAAACGTACAACCAAAGCGTAAAAAAAGAATCTACATCGATGCAAAAATGCCTGTCTTTGCAATTACACCAAGTGACATGGGGAGAAAACAAATTTAAATAAGGTTCGCAGGCAGGGTCCAAATGCTGCATTAATTTTACAACGTTACTCGCCACATTATCAAATTCTGATAACCGTCTAAAGGCATCCCACGCCGCATGACTTATTTTAAGTTTGTCCGAAAACCTGCAAGGAACGAGGATAAAAGTGGAAGGTTTACAGGTTAAAGGAGAAGACCACGTATCGGTTGGATGCAAAGATAAATCACCGCACTTATCCACGAGTAAATCGTTAAAAAAATGTGTCGTATAACTCAAAATATTTTGGAAATCGGCTGTAGACAATACTGAAAGCGCTTCCATTAAATGCTGTCGATGCCCCCGTATCGGTTCAATAAAATACCGATTCCAAATATCGTGCACTTTTTGGACATCTTTTTGCGCAATATCCAATGGAAGACCCACTAAACAATCCTCGTTATCCTGATAGGCATAGTGTTGTAGCACGCAGTCCGGTTGCTTCATGAGATGCGGTAACGTGTGCTGAAAATAGGGATATCCCCACACATAATTGCCAATACTACCACACACCCAATAACTCCCAAACTGGATGGCAAATGGAGGAACGGATTTATATTTTCGGTACAAATTTAAAACATGCGGCAATTCTTCTGCAGAAAAAGATTTCCTACAAAAAATTTCTGCAGGAATATACAAACAACCTTTATCTTTTTGATTATTTGAATCTTTTAAAACAAAAGTCGGACAATGGGGAAATGCAAACAGCATTTCGGTAGCCAAACACAAAGCTACAGTAAAATATTTACTGTATTTGAACATGCAGAATCATCTTCTTTTAATAAAAAACTTTTTGTCAACTCCTAAAGTGATTAAAAAATAGCCTTGTACACGCACTTATTTACCGCATATATGGTAACTATGTTATTTTAATAATCAAATACAGGTAAATTAGCATTTATTTTAATTCTCGACGATAAGCGTCGTGCAACCTAAATAGTCCAACACAATTTCTGTTTTCGTCAAAAACCGGCAATACACTCAATTGGCGAGGCCGGTCTTCCATCAAACGCACCGCATCTCCCAGACTCAAAGAAGTTACAACGGTAATGGGGCATGTTTGCATGATATCTTTGGCAAGTATTTGCTCTATATCTTGACAGGCTTGCAAGCATCGACGAACATCTCCATCGGTAATTAATCCCAACAATCGTTTACCCTCGTCCAAAACAAATGCCGCCCCCAAAGGCTTTTCCGTCATCTCAATGACAACACAACGTAAAGAAGTTTTTTTGGAAACACAAGCCACCTTCGACAGGGGACAAGTAAATTCTCCGACGGTCTTGCACAAATTTTTCCCCAACTGGCCACCGGGATGAAACTTAAAAAAGTCACTCCTTTGGAATCCCCTTGCTTCCATCAGCGCGCAAGCCAAGGCATCTCCCAAAGCCAGGGCAACCGTTGTACTCGACGTAGGTACGAATCCCAATGGGTCTGCTTCACGCACGATGGAGGCATCCAAAATAAAATCTGCCTGCCTGGCCAAAGGTGAAACGAGGTTACCCACCAAAGCAATGATGGGCGAGTTAAATTGTTTTAAAATGGGGATTAAACGCAATACCTCTTCCGTACTCCCACTGCGCGACAACAAAATACTTGGGTCTCCCTCCGAATAAATGCCAAAATCCCCATGCATGGCCTCCGCCGGATGTAAAAATACAGCGCGTGTTCCCGTACTATTGAACGTCGAAACCAATTTTTGGGCAATATACCCTGACTTCCCGATACCCGCAAATACAACTTTCCCCGGATGATTCAAAATAACGGAGACAACTTTTGCAAAAGATACCTCATCAAAACGCTCATACATCCTTGAAAGGCTAGCAATTTCTTCGGCTAAAACTTTCTTACCAACGCAATGCATACAAGACCTAAAAACTTAACGACGTATTTTTTGTGGAACACTTACGACAACATTGCTCTTCACAATTATCCACATTAAAATATATTTCGCCACAGTGCCTACAATAAAAAACGTGGCGCAATTTTAATGACGCATAGCCCTTGAGAACACGTCTTTCAAACCTTGTCTGCCAAACGACAAATAAAATAATCGTCGCACAATAGAAAAGGCTTACATAGTACTCCAAAGATCTCATTTAATAAAAATTTTTCTCTTCAAAAAGCCCCCCATCAAAATGCTTAACGTTTTTTGCCGGCAAATTTTTAAATTCATTGACCTGCAGGATTTGTAGCTTCAGAAACATTTACCGTTTCGTTAGCTTCAGCGGCAGATTTCAACTTTTTAGGTACACATTTCCTGCGACGTTTTTCGCTCGCCTGATGCGATACGTATTCAATAAGACCCATGGGCGCCCCATCGCCTACGCGAGGTACCAACTTATAAATACGTGTATACCCACCTTCGCGATCCAAAAATTGTTGCACATCCTCCGCAAATAATTTACGAACGGCTATCCTACTGCGCACACGTGCAAGCACCAAACGACGAAAATGCAATTTTTCTTCCACGCTCTCCGCCTTCGAGGCTTTTTTTGCCAAGGTAATCACCTTCTCGGCAAATGGACGCAAGGCTTTTGCCTTCACCAAGGTTGTTTTAATTCTTCCGTACGTAAATAATTGAGTTGCCAAATTCGCAATCAAAGATACACGATGCTCCTTCTTTACCCCCAACTCAAAGCGATGTTTTGTGTGACGCATGATTTAACACTTTTCAAATAATAGTTGAAGTTGTATCGAGCAAACGTTCATCAATCTTCATGCCTAAAGACAGCCCCAATTGCTCCAGTTTTGCCTTAATTTCATTCAAAGATTTTTTACCAAAATTTCGATACTTTAACATTTCCGCTTCCGTCTTACGCGCCAACTCACCCACCGTCAAAATATTTGCGTTGTTTAAGCAATTCGCAGCACGTACGGAAAGTTCAATCTCATTGACACTCATATTTAATAACTTGCGCAAACGATTTTGTTCCTCACTTGCTTCCTTTTTCTTATCTTCAAATTCAAATTCCTGCGTCGTAAAGCGATCGAACAATTTTAAATGATGCAAGAGAATAACCGTTGCTTCCTTTAAAGCGTCTTCCGGAGTAATGCGACCATCCGTTGTAATCTCCAAATACAGCTTATCAAAATCGGTCATCTTTCCGACACGAGTACTTTCAACATTATACTTCACCAAACTAACCGGGCTAAACAAGCAATCAATTGGAATAATACCAATCGGTTGGTTTTCTTCTTTATTATCATCCGCAAGACGATATCCACGGCCTATAACGACTTTCAATTCAGCCTGAAACCGCTGTTCCTTGCTCAACGTACAAATGACCTGTTCCGGATTGACAACCTCAATACCAGGCGCCAATTGAATATCTCCAGCAACCACTTCACCTCTACGGGTAACATCGATGCGCAATACAACGGACTCACGTTGCGTACTTTTAAGAAGAATCT
Organism: Puniceicoccales bacterium; assembly: GCA_031258545.1. Lineage (GTDB taxonomy): Bacteria > Verrucomicrobiota > Verrucomicrobiia > Opitutales > UBA9783 > CABUVL01. The sequence goes on from JAIRMU010000019.1 coordinate 49,221, forward strand.
TTTTTAAGTTTAGTACGATTTCTGTGATATCTTCAATAATCCCCTCACAGCTTTGAAATTCGTGATTAATGCCCTCTATTTTAACGGCAGCAATTGCGGCACTTTCAATGGAACTCAATAGAACTCGACGTAGCGCATTGCCTACCGTATGTCCAAAACCTTTTTCAAAAGGATCGGCAACGAAACAAGCAAACGTGGGAGTTGCCGTTTCTTCTACCCTTATCAATCGGCTGGGTAATTCAAATTTTCCTAATCGTTTAGCCATGAATTTATTAGTTAAGATTAACGACTGTAATACTCTACAATCAATTGTTCATTAATTTCAGGAAGCATCTCTTCTCGCGTGGGATATCGGTTGACAACACCATTGAAGGTGTCTGGCTGTACTGACAGCCATGCGGGACAATTACGATAATGGGTGTCCCCTAAAGCACGCGTTGCCAATTGCCGCGAAGAAACTTTTTCACCCATTGCCACCATATCCCCCGGACTGCAAACAAAGCTGGCGATATCCACCTTGCGTCCGTTGACGCACACATGTCCATGCCCTACCAATTGCCTTGCCGCCCGTCTTGTTTTGGCAAACCCTAACAAATAGATTACATTATCTAAGCGACATTCGAGCAAACGTAAAAACGCTTCTCCCGTAATGCCCCGCATGTGCTTGGCTTTCAAAAAAGTCAAATGGAATTGTTTTTCGGATAAACCAAACATAAAACGTAATTTTTGTTTCTCGTTGAGTCCCAGAGAATAATCGTTAACACGTCTCTTCAAACGAGCACCATGCATACCCGGCAAATAAGGCTTCTTTTCATATGCCTTATTCAACGGGAACACAGCCATCTTAAAGCGACGATTAATCCGGGTCGTAGGTCCAATATAACGCATCTTAAAAATCTTTAAATGTTAAACTCTTCGTCTCTTCGGAGGACGACACCCATTATGAGGAACAGGGGTAACATCCCTAATGCTCAAAACAGTTAATCCCAACGTTTGCAATGTTCTAATTGCAGAATCACGTCCCATACCGGGGCCTTTAACTTCAATCACAACTTCCCTTAATCCATGTCCCATGGCAATTTTAGCAGCTTCCGTGGTTACCACCTGCGCCGCGTAAGCCGTCGATTTCCGAGATCCTTTGAAATTACAACGTCCGGCACTTGACCAAGCCAACACATTCCCATGCGTATCAGAAAATGAAACTTTTGTGTTGTTAAAAGAAGCCAGAATATGACAAACCCCCACCGTAATATTCTTGCTCCCCTTGGCACGCTTAATCTTCAAACCATCTTCTAATCCTTCCTGGACCAACAGAGAACTTGCACTTTCTTTTTCAACGACACCTTTTGTATCCTTATCGGCAACCGCAACAGACTCTACCTCTACTTTTTTTTCAGTTTTTAAATTTTCATCCATAAACATTTTTTGTTCACAATGTTACTTTTTCGTGACCACGCCCACCGTTTTTCGAGCCCCTTTACGCGTACGTGCATTCGTTTGCGTACGCTGACCACGTACGGGTAAACCTCTCAAATGACGTAACCCACGATAGCACCGAATCGCCTGCAAACGTTTAATGTTTCCAATAATTTCCCGACGCAAATCACCTTCAATCTTATAACCCGAATGCGTGATTGCTTCGGTAATTTTATTGAGTTCTTCTTCATTTAAATCACGTGCTCGCTTATCCGGATCTAACTTGGTTGTCTTAACGACTTCCAATGCACGCGTCAATCCAATACCGTAAACATAACGCAACGCATAAGCCAATTTTTTATTTCCTGGTATTTCAACTCCGAGTAAACGAGGCATAATAATCTACTTTTATTCTATAACTTTTGTTGTGATGTTAAAAGGAATGCGTTAATTTTTTAGACTTGTCAATATTTCTGGTAAATCTTTTGTAATTAACACCGTATGTTCAAAATGCGCACAATAATTGCCATCTTGCGTGACAATCGTCCACCCATCCGATAAAGTTTTTATTGCCGGAGATCCCAACGTTAACATGGGTTCAATGGCAATAACCATGCCGGCATGCAACAAAGGTCCACTGTGGGGCGCTCCAAAGTTAGGGATTTGAGGTTCTTCGTGCATTTCTCGGCCCACGCCATGCCCCACCAATTCACGTACGACACCCAAGTGATTTTTTTCGGCAAAAGATTGAATAGCCCACGAAATGTCTCCCACCCTATTACCTTCACGCGCTTGCTCTATGCCTTTTTGAAGAGCCTGTTCCGTCACCGTGAGTAAGTTTTTGACCGGTTCCACCAATTCCCCTAATCCGACGGTACACGTATTATCCCCAACAAATCCATTGTAATTGAGCGCCACATCCAAACTTACGATATCGCCCTCCTTCAAAATCTTTCCCTTATTGCCAATCCCATGCACCAATTGTTCATTGACCGAAACGCACATGTAGGCGGGAAATTCATTTCCTTTGCGGCCATAACCATAAGTCGAGCTTACGGCACCACTTTCTTCCATAAATTTTTTGGCAATTTGATCCAAGTCGTACGTGCTTACTCCCGGCTCAACCGCTCTTTTTACTTGATCAAGCACCCAAGCTGCACAGGCTCCCGCTTCTCGTATTCTAGTAATTTCTTGATCCGTCCTTGCAATCATTTTTAATTTCACTTACCCCGGCACCTGCATTACAATAACGTCGTATTTAGAATCCACGCCAACAATCCCATAATAAACAAAACAAGCACCGATATCCACAGTAATCGCAAACTTCTGTCTTCCGTATCGGCCAATCTTTGCATTTGAGACATGAACGTAAAACGTCCTTTCATTTTACCTTTTGCCAAAAATCCATCATAATTTCTCTGCAGCAGATAAGTTTCCAGCTGCTTGATCGTATCCAATAAAACACCCACCGTAATGAGCGTTCCCGTACCCCCAAAAAATAAAGCTACTTTGTAGGGGATTTTGTATAAAAAATACAGCAAATCCGGAAATAAAGCTATGACCGTCAGAAATATTGCACCCGCCAAGGTCAATCGGGTCATCACAAAATCTAAAAATTGAGCCGTTCCATCGCCGGGTCGCACACCGGGGATATATCCACCATTCTTTTTTAAATCATCCGCCACTTGCAGCGGTTTGAACATAATGGAAACCCAAAAATAACTAAACCCCAATATTAACAAACCGTAGACCGTATAATACAATCCGGAACCCTGCATAAGAATCATGGACCATTTTTGAAATACACTGACATCGAATGCAGCTCCCAAATAAGCTAACAATTGTTGGGGGAACATGATGAGAGCACTGGCAAAGATTACTGGCATTACACCCGCATAATTTACTTTTAGGGGTAAAAAAGAACTCTGTCCTCCATACATTTTGCGACCCACAACCCGCTTTGCATACTGCACAACAATCTTTCGCTGAGCTTGCGTCACCGCAATCATCGCAGCCACCACCGTAAACAGTAATACAATCATGAGTACCCCCTGGAGAAGGCCAAAACGCGTTCCATCTTCCAGTCCCAAAGGTTTTGTAAACAAACTGCCAAATAAATACACACTTTGGGGTAACCCCGATAATATGCCCACCGTAATCAATAGAGAAATGCCATTACCCACACCCCGTTGTGTAATTTGCTCACCCAGCCATGTCAAAATTAGCGTTCCCGTCGTCAGCAACAACGTCGATACAAGCAAAAATGAAAAACCACCGTATAGGGCAATGGGACCATAGGTGTTCACATCAAATCCCGGGAATAATTTGTCCGGATAATTGGTAAACGCCATCATCAGCAACCATCCCTGAATAAAACAAATGATTAAGGTGAGATACCTGGTATACTGCATGAGCCGCTGACGGCCAAATTCCCCCTCCTGCTGTAATTTTGCCAGAGAAGGCAGCATGGCACCTAACAGCTGGAATATAATCGATGCACTGATGTAAGGCATAATCCCAAGACCGAAAATTGCACCTTTTAAAAAAGCTCCACCCGTAAATAAGTTGTACAATCCTACCAATTGCCCTCCCCCTAACATTTTTTGATTTTCAAAAAAGGATTTTAAAGTTGTGGGATCAATGCCGGGCAATGGAATATTGCAACCTATTCTCGCCACAAAAAGTAAAGACAAGGTAAACACTATCCGCTGCCTTAATTCGGGAATTTTTAAACAATTTAAAAAAGCGGCAATCATAATTCCAAATTACATCGCTATAAACTGACCACCCGCAGCTTCCAGTTTAGATTTAGCACCGGCGGTAATTTTATCTATTTTTACGGAAAATGCACGTGTAACTTCACCCGTCCCCAACAATTTTATAGGCATCGATTGGGTGCTGATCAATCCTGCACGCAATAAAACATTGCCATCCACAATACCCGAAAAATCTTGGGCCAATTTTTCTTCCAAATCCCCCAAAGAAATCAATTGATGGTGCGCTTTAAACTTTGCATTATTAAAGCCTCTCTTGGGAAAACGACGATAAAGCGGAATACCTGAAAAATTAGTGGGCGTAGAATATCCAGAACGGGCATTGCCTCCCTTATTTCCACGGGAAGAAGTCTTCCCATGGCCACTTCCACGGCCACAGCCCAAACGTTTTACCTTTTTTGAACGATCCGCGGTTTTTGGCAATTCACTCAATTTCATCCCTAAAATTCCTCCAATCGGTTTACACGCTTCCTCGGTCCACATCTGCACTTTTCAGAGCCATCACCTGCTCCCTTGTGCGTAACTTCAATAGGGCATCCAATGTTGCACGTACCATAGCGAGGTGATTATTGGACCCCAATGACTTGGATAAAACATCCTTCACACCGATTACTTCCAATACGGCTCGAACACCTCCTCCGGCAATAACACCGGTACCCGGACAAGCAGGTTTCAAAATAACATGCCCACCATCCGCGCACCCCGTGGTCACATGTGGAATCGTAGTATTGAGTAAAGAAACTTGAAAAATATTCTTCTTGGCGTTTCCACTTGCCTTACGAATAGCATCCGACACTTCTTTAGATTTACCTTGCCCAATACCTATTAATCCATTTTTGTTCCCGGCCACAACCAAAACTCCAAAACTAAAACGACGACCTCCCTTGACAACTTTGGCACAACGATTAATCTGAACCACCTTCTCATTCCACCCTTGAATGGGTTCCGAGACAAGCAATTTAGATTGATTTCCTAAGTTTTCAAATTCTCGCGTAAATTTACCTTCTTCTTTGACCTTCGTAACCATAAATACTTTTTAAAAATGAATATCCTGCGATCTGACAGCCTCCGCAAAGGCCTTTACACAACCATGATACGAGCGGCCGGAACGATCAAAAACAACCGACCCAATGCCCTTTGTTTTCAAATGAGCTCCAAAAGCTTTTCCAAAAGCCTCTGAACCCGAATAATTGGGCTTCAAATTTTGTCCCTTCAAATCCTTTGACAAAGAAGATAAGGCTTCGAGCGTTTTTCCAACCGTATCATCGATACATTGCGCATACATATGTTTATTGGAAAGACGTAAAGCCAAACGGGGGCGCTCCGAAGTACCCTTTACCTTTGAACGAATTCTGAAACGCCGATTTTTTTCCAAACGTTGCTTTTCAAACAATTTCATACCCTTAACTAAGCCTTTTTCTTACCTTCCTTATGACGAACAAATTCACCCGCAATGCGTACCCCTTTACCTTTATAAGGTTCAACCGGATAATAATATTTAATATGCGCGGCTACTTGCCCAACCAAGTGTTTATCGGCACCTTCCACATGCACCTTCGTACCATCTTTAACTTGAATCGCAATACCTTCGGGAATCTTGTACTTAATGGCATGCGAAAAACCTAAAGCTAAATCCAATGTATTGCCATTTAAGGTGGCTTTAAACCCTACACCTTGTATTTCCAAATCTTTAGAAAACACCTCCTGTACACCGCGCACCATGTTTGCCAATATGGAACGCGCCGTGCCGTGCATGGCCTGCGACAATCGGTCGGATCCCAGAGGCATAACGGTTAACGTATTGGAATCCTGCTGAACTTTAACGCAGGAAGCAAATGTTTTTTTCAAAACACCTTTAGGCCCTGTCACCGTAACCTCCGAACCCACAACATTTACCTTAACCTTGTCTCCCAAAACAATGGGCAGCTTCCCTTTCCTACTCATACTCACCACACTTTACAAATTAACTCACCACCCACACACATTTGTTTAGCTTGTTTCCCACTTAAAATACCTCTCGACGTAGACAAAATACATATGCCTAACCCACTTAACACACTTGGAATCTTATCTTTCCTTACATACCAACGTGCACCTGGCTTACTACAACGTTTTAAAACACTTAAAACCGAAACCCCTTTCACATACTTCAATTGAATTTCCAAGTCTTTTAGCCCATTTTCGTTACAGATCTCATTTACATTTGCAATATAACCTTCTTGTTTTAAAAGCAAAGCTATCTCTTTACGCATATTTGAAAATTGTGTTTTACATGCCGATTTCTGCGCACGAACCGCATTACGAATTATTGTTAAAAAATCACCTATCGTATCCATATCGTTACCAAGAAGCTTTTGTTACACCCGGCAGTAAGCCTTTCAAAGCAAATTCGCGCAAGGTTAAACGCGAAACACCAAATTTCCCAAAATATCCACGCGCACGCCCGGTAATTGAACAGCGATTTCGCACACGCACGGGGGAAGAATTTCTTGGCAACAAAGCCAATTCACGCTGGGTCTTAAAAAATGCATCATCCGAAACCTCTAAATTCAACAATTTAGACTTCAATGCACGACGTCTTTCCCCGTGCTTTTCAACCAAATGCATACGCTTCTTATTCCGCTCTACAGAAGATGTTTTCGCCATAAAATTCCCTATTTTCTAAATACTACGCCCAGTCCCTTCAATAAACTTAAACCTTCTTTATCAGAACGCGCAGTGGTTACGATGGCAATATCCATTCCAATGTTTTGACGATTGCTGGATTCCACCTTAATTTCTGGAAAAATAGTATGATCTACTATGCCCACATTTAAATTACCTCGACGGTCCATTTTTTTGGATACACCTCTAAAATCTCGAATCACCGGAAAAGCAATGTTAATTAAACGATATAGAAAATCGTACATGCGATTTCCCCGCAAGGTTACTTTGACGCCGGTAGGCACCCCTTGTCGCAGTTTAAAATTTGAAATACTTTTTTTGGCCTTTGTAATCAAAGGTTTCTGCCCGGCGATCAAGCCTACCTCTTTAACCAATTGTTCCACATGCGCCTTATCGGCATCCGCATTAATTCTAGAATTTAAAACAACTTTTTCAACCTTTGGTACAACGTGAATATTGCCGTAACCAAATTGTTTCTTCAGATTTGGAACCACCTGCTTAAAATAATAATCCTTCAATACAGGTCCCGTCTTCATTTGATTGCTTCCCATTTAAAATATCCTTTACCCATCACTGCAATGAACGCGCCGACCGTTTTTGAGCCCTTTTTTCTGATTCCACCAAGGCCATAACGTTGGAATAATGAATCGGCATTTCTTTTTCCACAATACTACCCGTAGCATTCTCCTGCGTCTTTTTCAAATGCTTTTTGTGTAAATTGACACCTTCCACAAGCACCTTCTGGGTTTCGCGAAAAACTTTTAAAATCTTCCCCTTTTTTCCCTTGTGGGCCCCCGCAATGATTACAACATCACTCCCTTTTTTCAAAAAATATTTCATCATATCACCTCCGGAGCCAACGAAATAATCTTCATAAAATTCTTTTGTCGCAATTCGCGAGCGATGGGACCAAATACACGCGTACCCTTCGGATTGTCGTTACCATCAATAATAATGCAAGCATTCGTATCAAATCGCAAAAAACTTCCATCTTTGCGGGCAATGGGATGTTTTGTTCTAACAATCACAGCGCGAACAACACTTCCCTTTTTTACATTGGCCTCTGGAGTGCTTTCTTTAACGGCCGCAATAATCACATCACCCACTTTGGCAATACGTTTATTCTGACCCAAGCGACGGATCATGGCCACATACTTTGCTCCCGTATTATCGGCAACCTCCAATCGACTATTCATCTGCAACATAATCCACCCCTTTACGCTTAAATTTTCTCCAATACACGAACGACGCGCCAACGCTTCATGTGACTCAGGGGACGCGTGGACATAATCTCCACCTTATCTCCCACATTACAAACATTATCGGCATCGTGGACATGCAATACCGTCTTACGTTTTATCTCTTTGCGATAAAGACTATGGGGCCGCTTATAAAAGAAAACGACCTTAATCGATTTATCACCCGAACGGCTTGTAACGTTCCCTATCAAAATTTTACGCTGTTTTCTCTCCACCAAACGATTCATCTATGTTTCCTATATTTTAACCTGTCGAGACAACGCCATTTTCATACGCGCTATGTCTTTACGTAAGCCGCGCATTACCGAGGGACTTTTAAGCTGTCCTAATCCTTTTTTCATCCGCAATTCAAAATATTGTTGCGAAAATTCAGCAATTCGTTCGCGCATTTCTCCCGGTGTTAACTTTAAAATATCCTTAGTTTTCATTATAAAATTTCACTCAAAAACGCTGCATTAAAGCTTCTCGGCTTAAAAAACGACAACGGAGGCCCAATTTCCTATCCGCCAAACTCATGGCTTCCCTGGCCATGGCGAACGAAATACCTGCCAATTCAAACAAAATGGCACCCGGTTTTGCCACGGCTACCCAATATTCTACATTCCCTTTCCCTTTACCCATGCGTGTTTCGGCAGGCTTTTGGGTGATTGGTTTTTGAGGAAATACACGCATCCACATTTTCCCTTTTCTTTTTAAGTGGCGGTTGATTGCAACACGCGCAGCTTCCAACTGTGCGGCCGTAATTTGCCCTCGCTCCACAACTTGAATACCAAAATCTCCAAAAGCTAACGTGTCACCCCCCTTCGCATTACCGTACACACGTCCCTTCTGAACTTTACGATATTTTGTCTTAGCTGGAAGTAAAATCGCCATATAAAACCCTATTTTAATTATTACTGTGACAGATCCAACATTTTACACCAATGGTGCCGTAAACGGTTTGAGCTTCGTTAAAACCGTAATCCACATCGGCACGTAATGTATGCAAAGGTACACTCCCCGCTCGCTGCGATTCCGTTCTTGCAATTTCAGCCCCACCTAAACGACCAGAACATTGCACACGAATGCCTTTGGCCCCCATACTCATTGCCAATTGAATGGCTTTTTTCATGGCGCGTCTAAATGAAACTCTTTTCTCCAATTGCAGGGCAACATTTTCTGCCACCAATTGGGCTATCAAATCAGGATTTTTAAGATCTTGCACATCCAATAAGACATCCTTGCACACTAATTTTTGTAGCTGATCCTTAATTTTTTCAAGTTCCTGACCCTTCCTGCCAATAATAACCCCTGGACGACCACTTAGGACTGTAATTCGGATGCGAGAACCCGCACGCTCTAATAAAATATCCTGCACGGAAGCATAACGTAACTTTTTGTGTAAAAATTCACGAATCTTATAATCTTCGGCAATCCACAAAGCATAACGACTTCCAGCGGCATACCAACGCGAACGCCAATCTCTACGCACCGAAAGTCGAAAACCGATAGGATTTACTTTTTGTCCCATAATTTACTTCTTATCATCCTTTTCAATCTTATCCTTGGAGGTCAACACAATTCTAATGTGACTTGTCCGTTTTCGAATGGGATGTGCTGACCCCCGGGCGACCGCCTGAAACCTTTTAATAGCTGGCCCTTCATTCACAATGGCTTCCGATAAAGTCAACTGATCTATCGACAAATTAAAATTATTTTCAGCATTTGCCACAGCACTTTTTAAAGTTTTAAACATCAAGCGAGCTGATTTTCTAGGAATCCACTTCAAACTTTGCAAAGCACCGTCCGCAGGCATGCCTACCAAATTTCTCGCCAAAGCACGCACTTTCAGCGGAGAAATTCGCACATATTTTGTTACCGCTTGAATTTTCATAAGGCCTTCTGCGTATGAGGATTATGCGATTTAAAAGTCCGTGTCGGTGCAAATTCACCCAATTTATGCCCCACCATATTTTCCGTAACGTAAACCGGGAAAAAACTTTTCCCATTATGTACATTAAAATTTAAACCCACAAACTCGGGTGTAATGGTGGACCGACGGGACCAAGTTTGAATAGGCTTTTTGTTTCCAGATTTTTGAGATAAATCCACCTTATCCATCAATTTTGGATCCACAAAAAAACCTTTCTTTAGCGAACGTGCCATAATTCCTTTATCCTCTTTTTAATTTTTTTCCACTACGACGGATTAAAATATATTTGTTGGTAACATTTTTACGTTTCCTCGTTATGTAACCTTTTGCAAGTTGTCCCCATGGTGACACCGGATGATTCCCTCCGCCCGTCTGGCCACCTCCCATGGGATGATCTACGGGATTCATGGCCACACCTCGAACGCTTGGCCGACGCCCCTTCCAACGTTTACGACCCGCCTTCCCAAGAATTACATTCTGATGATCAACATTGCCAACCCTACCAATCGTAGCCCGACAACGCGCATCCACCAAGCGGATTTCACCGCTGGGCATTTTTAAAGAAGCGCATCCATCCTCAAGACTTACCAATTCCAATCCAACACCTGCTCCACGAGCCAATTGAGCCCCTTTGCCCGGAACCAATTCAACCGCATGCACCTTCATGGCCAATGGAATACACGACAACGGAAAATTCATTCCAATGCGGTAATTGGACACGGGTTTATCCAAACTCACCACAGAATCACCGATCGCCAAGCCTTCGGGTGCTAAAATATAACGCTTTTCTCCGTCAACGTACTTCAAAAGTGCCAAATGTGCAGAACGATTTGGATCATATTCTATGGATTCTACGGTTGCGGCAACATTATATTTATCCCTTTTAAAATCAACCAAACGATACAAACGTTTATGCCCACCTCCACGATGACGACACGTAATGCGTCCATAACAATTACGCCCACGATTGTACTGAAAACCTACCGTCAAACTGGGTTCGGGCTCTTTTTTAGACGTCCATGACTTATTTTTTACCAAAAATCGTTGTCCCGGCGTTAAAGGAGTACTTTTTATCAATATCATACCAATTTTACCTTTACATCATATCAATCTTATAGCCCTTTGCCAAGATAACCATCGCTTTTTTCATACCTCCCACATAACCGGGACGAGCACGCCGCATGCGACTACGTTTTACTTTAGCTTTCCTATTTAAAATTCGAACCTCCTTGACCTTCACTTTGAACGCATTCTCTACCGCCGCTTTTACTTCCAAACGGTTTGCCTCTCGAGCAACTTCAAACGTATAACAGGCATCCTTCGAAGTTAACAAGCTTGCTTTCTCCGTTACTCTGCTCTCTTTTATCACTTTACAAGGCTCTATCATAGTAACTTTCATGTTCCCATCAACCAATTCGATCCAAAAATGAGAGTAATGCCCGCTCGGTAACCAATATGTTGGTATAGCGGCACAAATCCAACGCATTCAAAGAGGACGTGTCAACCGTATACACACGATCTAAATTACGCGCCGATAGCAAAACATTTTTTTCGAATTCGTTATCCACCAACAAAATTTTGCCTTTAACCATCCAATTATGCAACCACTGTACCATTAAAGAAGTTTTAGGGCAATCAAACGGTCTCAAACACTCCAAAATCGACAACTTACCTTCGGAAACCGTATCAAACAAAGCGCGTCGCAAAGCCAATTTTTTTTCTTTTTTATTGATGGAAACCGAAAAATCGCGCGGTTTTGGACCAAAAACAACACCACCTCCTCGCCAAATTGGACTTCTTTTTTCACCTTGACGCGCCATGCCGGTCCCCTTTTGCCGATAAGGCTTTTTACCCGATCCTTGCACATCGCCTCGCGTTTTTGTACACGCGTTCCCTTGCCGCAAATTGGATTGATAAGCCAATATAACATCTTTCAATGTTTGGAGACCACGGTCCTCTTCAAATGTAGGAATATTATACTCCCGTTCTTCTCGAAAAACACCATCAACACCGTAAAAATTAACCTTCATACGCTTCTTCCTTACGCTTTCTTGGCTTGCCTGATCATGACGAAGCTCCCCTTAACGCCAGGAATACTTCCCTTTACCAAGATTAAACCCTTTTCCGGAACCGTTTTAACAATCACTAAATTTTGTACAGTCGTACGTACGGCCCCCATATGCCCCGGCATTTTTTGATTTTTGGTAATGTGCCCCATACGACGAAAATGCCCAAATCCTCCACCACGCCTATGCGACATAGAACCGTGCGAAGCACGTCCTCCCGCAAACTCATAACGCTTTACGACTCCCTGAAACCCTTTGCCTTTCGATTGGGCAATAACGTCAACCATCTGGCCTTCCCGAAAAAGATCAACCGTCAATTTCTGTCCCAACGAAAAATTGCCCACATCTTCCGTGGTAAATTCCCTAAAGGAAGCCAATTTATCCTGCACCCCAGCTTTTCCCAAATGACCCATAATGGACTTACTCACATGATTTTTTTCTTGATAGGCAAATTGTACCGCCTCGTATCCATCCTTTTCTTTCGTTTTAATCTGAGTAATCGTACAGGGTTCCGCCAAAATGACCGTAACAGGCAACAGGCAACTGTTTTTATCAAACAACTGTGTCATACCTATTTTTTTCCCCACAATTAATAATCTATCTTGCATAACATTAAACGGCCAATCATCGTCTTCTCATAACATACCTACATTCGACACAAAATAAATACACCTTCTCTGTCAACGCTATTTAAAAAAATTAAAGATGAATTGCAATCTCTATGCCCGCAGGCAGGTTCAACTTCTTCAAATCGTCCACCGTTTGTGGCGTAGGATCTATAATTATAATCAGGCGACTGTGGGTACGTAGTTCAAATTGATCCATAGATTTTTTATCGACGTGCGGCGAACGATTCACCGAAAATCGTTCAATTTTAATAGGCATTGGAATAGGTCCACAAATTCTGGAACCCGACCTCTTAACCGTATCAACAATTTCAAACGTAGACTGATCGACCATACGATAATCAAATCCTTTTAACTTTATTCTAATTTTTTGCCCAGCCATCTGAATTCTTTCTTTATTTTTTTGCGAACATTTTATCAAACATCCTATTACGACCTCGCCGGTGCGCGCGACACGGTTTCAACAATTTTAGCCAGTAAACTTGCGGGTACTTGTTCAAAATGTGAAGGTTCCATCGAATAAGAAGCACGCCCCTTCGTCAGAGAGCGCACATCCGTTGCATAACCAAACATCATTTCCAAAGGAACAAAAGCCATAATAACACCCGCAGTTCCCTTAGTTTCCATACCCTGTATTTGTCCACGACGACGGTTTAAATCTCCCATAACATCACCTTGATACTCTTCGGGTGTTGTCACTTCAACTTTCATGATGGGTTCCAAAAGAATTGGATTTGCCTTCTTCATGGCATCCTTGAAGGCAAAAATTCCAGCCATTTTGAATGCCAACTCCGAAGAATCCACTTCGTGAAAACTACCGTCCACAATACGCACTCTAAAATCCACAACAGGATACCCTGCCACAACCCCATTTTGAGCACCTTCCATAAGGCCATCTTGCGTAGGTTTTATAAATTCACGAGGAATAACACCTCCGACAATCTCATTGACAACTTCAATGCCTTTGCCTTTTTCGAGCGGCTCAAGTTTAATGACAACGTGCCCGTATTGTCCACGACCTCCACTCTGACGAATAAACTTGCCTTCGCCTTCTGCGGATTGAACAATGGTTTCACGGTAAGCAATCTGGGGACGACCCGCATCCGCCTCTACCTTAAATTCACGAAACAATCGATCTCTAATAATTTCCAAATGCAGCTCACCCATCCCAGAAATCAACGTCTGTCCCGTTTCCGTGTTGCTGCTGACCCTAAACGTAGGATCTTCCTCAGCCAAACGTTGCAAGCCCATGGATAGACGTTCCTGATCCGATTTGGTTTTAGGTTCAATGGACATGCTGATAACGGGCTCCGGAAATGTTGGGGGCTCCAATTGAACGTTTAAATCTTTATCGCACAAGGTATCTCCCGTCACAACTTCCCGGGGACCAATTAAAGCACAAATGTCACCCGAAAAAGCTTCCTCTATATCTGCCCGTTCGTTGGCTTTCATAACCACCAATCGACTGATTCTCTCCTGCTTGCGCGTACGTGGATTATATAAAACCATACCTTTACGAATCACCCCAGCATACACACGATAAAAAATCAATTTGCCCACGTAGGGATCCGTCATCAACTTGAACACTAACCCCACAGGCTTACTGCGATCGTCCGGCAAAATTTCCACCTTCTCTTCATCCCGATCTCCTTGTGTAGGGGGTAAATCCAAAGGATTGGGCAAGTAATCTACGATCGCATCTAACAACATTTGAACACCTTTATTTTTAAAGGCACTTCCCGGAATAACACCCAGAAACTTCATCGACAAAGTGGCCCTACGTACGGCCCCTTTAAGCACATCGACGGATAAAACTTCTCCATCGAGGTATTTGACCGCCAAATCATCATCGCAATCCGCCAAAGTTTCTATCAATTGTTCTCGATACCGATGCGCCGATGCGACGTATTCGTCGGGAATGGCAACGCTCTCGTAACGCATTCCATTGGGATCTTGCTCATCGTAAACGTAAGCCTTTTCTTCAATCAAATCAATAAGTCCACGAAAATTGTCCTCCTGGCCGATGTTCAAAAACAGTGGATGCGCGTTCCCTCCCAATTTTTCACGAATATCTTTAACGGCATTTAGAAAGTTTGCACCCGTACGATCCATCTTATTGACAAAAGCCAAACGAGGCACATGATACTTGTCCATTTGCCGCCAAACCGTTTCGGATTGAGGCTGCACTCCGGCAACCGCACAAAACACTCCCACGGCACCATCCAATACGCGCAGAGAACGTTCCACCTCCGCCGTAAAATCGACATGGCCCGGCGTATCAATAATGTTGATGCGATGAGGAATCCCTTCAAAAAGGCCCTTTTTATTCGTCCAATCGCAACTAATAGCCGCTGCCGTAATGGTAATACCTCGTTCCCGCTCCTGCTCCATCCAATCGGTTACGGTTTCACCTTCGTGAACTTCCCCAACCTTATGCACCACACCCGTATAAAACAGAATGCGCTCCGTCGTTGTGGTTTTACCGGCATCAATGTGGGCGGCAATACCAATATTACGCAAGTACTCCAATGGATTCTTACGTTGGGGAGAATTCGCGTCGGAAAGATCTTCTTTGCGCATGATTTAACTCTACTTACCTCATTAAGACCAACGCAAATGCGCAAATGCACGATTTGCTTGGGCCATACGGTGGACTTCTTCCTTTTTCTTAACAACTTCCCCCGAATTGTTATACGCCTCTATAATTTCACCTGCCAACGTTTCCACCATAGCTCCCTTACGCTTATTCGCAGTTTGAACCAACCAGCGAAAAGCCAAGCTTACCTGACGCTCGTATCCAACTTCCACCGGAACTTGATAAGTAGCCCCGCCGACACGGCGACTTTTAACTTCCAACTTTGGACGTATATTTTCAAGTGCAGCCAACAGAAAATCCATGGGGTCCCCTTTGCCCAAATTTTCACTCACGCGCTCGATGGCACCATATACGATACGCCTTGCCAAAGATTTTTTACCGGAACGCATAACGCGATTCGTCAATTGTTCAACCAATGTACTTTTATAGCGAGGATCTTCCTTTAATTTTCTATGTACTGCTCTTCTACGACGTGCCATAATTTAAAAACTTACTTCTTTTTACTTTCCTTAGGCCGTTGAACACCATATTTTGAACGACTACGATGGCGTTTTTCAACTCCCTGCGCATCCAATGTACCACGAACAACATGGTATCGCACTCCTGGTAAATCGGGAACACGACCGCCACGCACCAATACCACACTGTGTTCCTGCAAATTGTGCCCCTCATCGGGTATGTAGGCAATAATTTCCACACCGTTTGTTAAACGGACTTTTGTCACTTTACGAACGGCAGAATTAGGTTTCTTCGGCGTACGCGTCATCACTTGTACGCAAACCCCACGCTTAAATGGATTTTTCCCCAATGCAGGCGCTTTCGACTTTGCATAAACCTTTGTTCTCGGCTTTAAAATTAACTGATTAATCGTAGGCATCTTATTTTAATTCACAAAAAAGTTAGCGTTAGCATCCCATACGTTGCAAGCCTTTTTTGATAAAAAAGCAGTCAAAAAGTTGTTCATTGTATGAATTACTCATCTCCTTTGCATTCGGATTCACCGGTTGATTCGCACAAAGACCGAATAGTCATGCGACGATATTTCGCCATACCTGTACCCGCAGGAATTAAATTACCCATGATAACATTCTCCTTAAATCCTTTCAACGTATCCATCTTTCCCAAAGTAGCCGCTTCGGTTAACACACGTGTCGTTTCTTGGAATGAAGCTGCCGAAATAAAACTATCCGTTTCCAGGGAAGCTTTCGTAATACCCAACAGGATAGGCTCGCCTTCCGCAGGTTTACCACCCGCAGTCAAAACTTTTTCGTTAGCATTTAAAAAGTCTGCCCGATCCACCTGTTCTCCCCAGAAATAATCGGTATCACCCGGATCCGTCACGCGTACTTTACTCAACATACGTGCAATGATAACCTCCAAATGTTTATCATCAATAAACACACCCTGCAAACGATAAACTTTTTGAATTTCCGTCAACAAATACTCTTGCAAAGCGTGTACTCCTAAAACCGTCAAAATTTCATGCGGATCCGCGGCACCTTCCGTCAAGCACTGACCTTTTTTTACTAAATCTCCCGGGTAAACGATTAATTGCTTGCCATGTGGAATTAAATGCTCCTCATTTTCTTCCGTCTCTGGATTTGTTATCAACAAGCGCTTTTTACCACGGACCATCCCGGAAGCCACCGACACAATGCCTTCAATTTTGGCTATTTCTGACGCATCTTTGGGCCTTCGTGCTTCAAATAATTCAGCCACGCGGGGCAATCCTCCCGTAATATCTTGGGTCCGAGATGCCGAACGTGGGGTTTTCGCCAGCAACGCTCCGGGATATATCTCATCACCCACATTAACAATGATTTGAGCACCTACTGGAATGGCATACGTAGCCAACACTTTATGGGCATCCTTCTTATCCATAATTTCAATGGAAGGATTCAAATCTTCTTGGTGTTCAATAACAACGCTGGTTATTTGACTGCTGGAATCGTCCACGGCACGGCGGATCGTAATTCCAGACATCATATCTTTAAAACGGACAATGCCTCCCTTTTCGGACAAAATCGGGATGTTATGCGGATCCCACATGGTCAAAACACTGCCACTTTCAATAAAATCACCGTCGGCAACCGTCAAAAGCGAACCTGCAAAGATGTGAATCGTTTCAACTTCACGACCTTCATCATCCACAATGCAGACGGTCCCCGTCTTGTTTAAAACAATCGTTGCATTGTCGGCCGTCTTCACGGTGCGTAATCCACTATATTTAACGCGTCCCGAATGCCTTACGCGACTTTCCGGAGACTTTAACACTTGGCTTGCAACACCCCCCACGTGGAAAGTACGCATCGTTAATTGCGTGCCCGGTTCTCCAATCGATTGGGCGGCGATGATCCCTACCGAAGTTCCCTCCTCAACCAAACGATGCGTCGATGGATCCAAGCCGTAAGCTTTAGCGGGAATACAATCTTTATGCATGTGGGTCAACGGAGATAAGACCTTTACGCGCACTATCCCCATTTCTTCCACTTGTTCGGCCATTTTTTTCGTAATTATTTCACCGCGACGAATGATGACCTCTTCTGGATTGATTGGATTTACCACGTTTTCACAAGAACAGCGACCCACAATCCGTTCCGACAACTTAACAATTTCTTCATCACCTTCGTAGATAGCCTGCTTCCACACACCTTTATTGTAATCCAAATTGTCGGTATCCGGCACAATCACGCAATCCATCGCAACGTCGCACAATTTACGCGTTAGATAACCCGCATCCGCCGTCTTTAGGGCGGTATCGGCCATACCTTTACGCGCACCATGCGTTGAAATAAAATATTCAAGGACGTTCAATCCTTCTCGAAAAGACGACAAAATGGGCTGCTCGATAATTTCACCGGACGGTTTAGCCATCAAACCACGCGCTCCACATAATTGACGTACTTGTTGACGATTACCACGTGCCCCCGAGTCCATCATCATGTATACCGAGTTCACCTCCCCATCGCGCATATCTTCGAGACCTTTAAACGCCATTTTAGCAATTTCATCCGTCGCATGCGTCCAAATATCTATCACCTTATTGCACCGTTCGCCATTGGTAATGATACCTTTTTTAAATTGAGATTCAACTTCCTTGATCTTTTTACGACTTTTTTCAATAATCATTGGCTTTTCTCTCGGCACAACCATATCTCCAATGCTTATGGAAGCGCCTATCTTTGTGGCCATTAAAAAACCCATTTGTTTCAAAGAATCCAACACATGTACAGCTTCCAAACGATCCACCAAATTGTAAGACAACGCAATCAACTCGGATAATTTATTCTTACCCACAGGCTCATTGATAAAACCCATGTTCGTAGGCCAAATGGTGTTAAAGACGGCCCGACCAATCGTCGTGCGAATGAATTTGACATCTTTGTGACCAAACTGCGTCTGCTTACCGTAATCCGGATTTGGCATGTCCACCCAATCGTGCAACGTTAATATACTTTCGGCTTGCGCCATCAATGCTTCCTGAATACCGGATACAACGGGAACACGAACCATTTTTGAAGGTTTTTCCGTTAAATTTAACGTCAAATAATAAATCCCCAACACAATATCCTGTGAAGGTGTTAAAACAGGCTTACCACTCGAAGGAGCAAACATGTTATTCGTCGAAAGCATCAATAAACGTGCTTCCATAATCGCCTCCGTCGACAAAGGCACGTGCACGGCCATTTGATCTCCATCAAAATCGGCATTAAATGCAGAACACACCAAGGGATGCAAACGAATGGCATCGCCTTCGATCAATACGGGTTCAAAAGCTTGTATGGATAATCGATGCAACGAGGGTGCACGATTGAGCAACACCGGATGTCCTTTGGTAACTTCAGCCAAAATATCCCACACTTCCGGCGCTTTATTTTCAATTAATTTACGCGCCGAGCGCACCGTATGTGCAAACCCTAGTTCCTTCAAACGACGAATGATGAACGGCTCAAATAAAATTAAAGCCATCTTTTTTGGCAAACCGCATTGGTGTAACTTCAGATCAGGGCCAATGACAATCACCGAGCGACCGCTGTAATCAACACGCTTCCCCAACAAGTTTTGCCGAAATCGACCCTGCTTACCTTTAAGCATGTCGCTCAACGACTTGAGAGGTCGATTTCCCGAACCCGTTACGGGACGTGCACCGTGGCAACCATTATCGAAAAGTGCGTCTACGGCTTCCTGCAACATACGTTTCTCATTGTGAATGATCACATCGGGCGTCTTCAATTGCAGCAAGTTACGTAAACGATTGTTACGATTAATAACACGACGATACAAATCATTCAAGTCACTGGTGGCAAACCTTCCTCCTTCAAGGGGAATAAGCGGCCTCAAATCGGGTGGAATGACGGGAATAACGTCCAATACCATCCATTCGGGTCGAGCCCCTGATTGCAAAAAACCGTTCATCATTTTTAACCGTTTTGCCAACTTTTTCTTAATTTGTTTCGAGCGCGTGTTGTAAATTTCCATTTGCATTGACTCTACTTCCGCCGATAAGTCAATTTGTGCCAACAAATCTTTAATGGCCTCGGCACCCATTTTGGCGACAAAAGCGTCTTCTCCGAACTCTTCTTGCGCCATCTGGTACTCTTGTTCCGTCAACAATTGTTTTTCTTCCAAAGACGTACGACCCGCATCAATAACAATATAATTTTCATAATAAACGACCTTTTCCAGGTCGCGCATGGTCATTTCCAACAGCAAACCGAAACGGCTTGGCATCGTTTTTAAAAACCAAACATGCGCTACGGGGACCGCTAAATTGATATGGCCCATCCATTCACGCCGCACACGCGATAGCGTCACTTCCACGCCACAACGGTCGCATACAACCCCTTTATACTTAATACGTTTGTATTTACCGCAAGCACACTCGTAATCCTTAACGGGACCAAAAATTCGCTGGCAAAACAATCCTCCCGATTCAGGCTTAAATGTACGGTAGTTAATCGTTTCGGGATTTTTTACTTCACCCTTAGACCACCGACGAATGGTATCCGGAGATGCTACCGCAATACTTACCGAATCAAAACCTTGCTCCTCGTCAAAACCAAGTACTTCACGAACTTCTTCTCTAGTCATAATTCCTTTTAGAATCGAATGTCTTCCAGGGGTTGCTGCTTAGATCCCAATCGTACATCCAAACACAAACCCTGCATTTCTTTTACCAAAACATTGAAAGATTGAGGTACGCCCGCCTGTAAGGAATGATGCCCCTTTACAATGGCCTCGTACACACGCGTGCGCCCCTGCACATCATCTGATTTCACGGTCAATAACTCCTGCAAATTGTAAGCGGCGCCATAAGCTTCCAAAGCCCACACTTCCATTTCACCGAAACGTTGACCACCGTATTGTGCCTTCCCGCCCAACGGTTGTTGCGTAATTAAACTGTAGGGACCGACCGCACGTGCATGAATTTTATTGGCCACCAAGTGATTGAGTTTCATCATATAAATGCAGCCAACCATCACCTTTTGAAAAAACGCTTCACCCGTACAACCATCGTACAAGGTTATTTTACCGCTCTCGGGCAAATTTGCTTTCTTCAAATACGCACGAATGGTATCCTCCGAAACACCATCAAAAACCGGCGTCGCAATTTTAATACCCAAAGCACGACAAGCCCAACCTAAATGCGTTTCCAACACCTGTCCCACGTTCATACGGCTTGGAATACCCAGCGGATTTAAAATGATATCCACCGGTGTCCCATCGGCTAAAAAAGGCATATCCTGCATGGGTACAATTTGAGCCACAACCCCTTTGTTGCCATGACGACCTGCCATTTTATCGCCCACCTGAATCTTACGCTTTACGGCGATGTAAACTTTTACATTTTTAATGGTACCCGTTTCCTCGCCCTCTTCTTCAACGTGTCGAATTTTTGCTTCGTACTCTTCGTCCAAAAGTTCAAAACGTTTCTTGAATTGATTTAAAATTTCAACAATCTTAACTTTTACGGGAGATTGGTCGATCTGTAAACTGTCGGGAGCCGAAGCCAAACGGCGTAGCAAAGTTTTAGTAATTTTACGATTCGCCGGAATAATAATTTCACCCGTCCCCTGATGGATGATGTTCAAGGGTATCTTTTCACCCAATAAAATATTGGATAAGGCTTCCGTTAATTCTTCGCGCAAACGTTCCTTTGAAGCCCTCTGCTCTTCCGTAATTTTCTTAAGTTTGCGACGATAATCCACCGTTTCGACGGACTCTTCTTCATCTTCCTTATCGGCATGCACCGATGTTCGGACATCCATGACGATCCCCGAGCAACCCGGAGGTGCAATCATTGAAGAATCTTTAATATCGGCTGCCTTTTCGCCGAAAATGGCCCGCAATAATTTTTCTTCCGGCGCCAATTCGGTTTCGCTTTTGGGTGTAATCTTACCCACCAAAATATCCCCCGGATGCACCTCAGCACCCACACAGATAATACCGTTGCGATCCAAATTTTTAAGCGCTTCCTCGCCCACATTGGGAATGTCACGCGTAATCTCCTCTGCGCCCAATTTTGTATCGCGCGCAGTCACTTCAAATTCCTCAATGTGGATGGACGTAAAAACGTCTTCCTTGACGAGACGCTCACTTAAAATAATGGCATCTTCAAAATTGTAACCATTCCAAGGCATAAAAGCAACCAAGACGTTGCTACCCAATGCCAATTCACCGTCCCGCGTTGCGGCACCATCCGCCAAAATTTGACCTTTCTTCACCACGTCCCCCAAACGCACCAAGGGCCTTTGATTAAAACAGGTGGTTGCATTGGAACGAACAAATTTGTACAAATTATAAACGTAAATGCCTTTCTTGTGATCCGTCTTCAAATGCTTATCCATCCGCAATGGCAAAGTCCCACTCGTTGCAACAACAATATGTTTTCCGTCAACTTCGACGACTTTTCCGTCCGCTTCCGCAACCACCACGGTGCGAGAATCTTGAGCCACCTTAGCCTCAAGGCCCGTTCCCACAAAAGGCGTTTGGGCTCGCAGCAATGGAACTCCTTGACGTTGCATATTCGATCCCATCAAAGCGCGACTCGCATCATCGTGTTCAAGAAATGGAATCAACCCTGTGGCAACGGAAATCAACTGCTTTGGAGAGACATCCATATAATTAACTTCCTTGGGATCCACTTCAATCACCTCAAATCTTTTACGCGCCGTAATTCTTCCTTCCAAACGACCTTCTTTGTTGACGAAAGAATTGGCCTGCGCAACGATCACTTGCTCTTCCTGATCCGCCGTTAAATAATGAACTTCATCGGTCACTATCCCCTTCTTAACCACCCTGTAGGGCGTTCCGATGAAACCAAATTCGTTGACGCTTGCATACGTCGTCAATGAATTGATTAAACCAATGTTGGGGCCTTCAGGCGTTTCGATGGGACATATGCGTCCATAATGGGAAGCATGCACATCACGCACTTCAAACCCAGCCCGATCGCGGTTTAATCCTCCCGGTCCCAATGCCGACAAACGACGTTTATGCGTCAACTCGGCCAACGGATTAATTTGATCCATCAATTGCGATAATTGACTGCGCGCAAAAAAGTCACGCACAACGGTGGCCAAAGCTTTGGTATTCATCAAACGCTGCGGCGTGACGGCATCCACCGTTTGATCGTACAATGCCATGCGCTCTTTCACAATGCGTTCCGTACGCGACAACCCCAGACGACACTGATGATATAGTAACTCTCCCACCGGACGTACTCTACGACTTCCCAAATGATCGATGTCATCCACCACGCCATTGCCTTTTTTCAAACTGCACAAATAGCGCGTTGCCTGAACTATGTCATTGGGTTGCAACAAACGTTTAGACAAGTTAACATTTTCACCAAATTTTTGATTTAAACGATAACGCCCCACACGTCCCAAATCATAACGTTTTTCATCAAAAAATAATCTTTTAAATAAATTTTTCGCGTTCGCCAAAGTCGCCGGATCTCCCGGACGTAAACGTCTAAAAATATCCCTCAACGCCTCTTCTTCATTGGGCACCGTATCCTTTTTCAAACAACGAATAATGGCCCCTTCATCCACACTGCTGTCCACAATCCATACGGTTTCAACGTTGGACTGAGTAAACGCTTGCAGTACCGTTTGCGTAACAGGCTCAAATGCACGTGCCAAAACTAATCCCTTGGTCGCATCAATCACGTCTTCAACCAAAATGTACCCCGTCAAATCTTCTTTTAACAACAATACCTGGACGGATACTTTTTCCGGTGCATAAAAAAGCTTTAAAATATCCATATCACTACTGAACCCAAGCGCGCGTAGGAATGTGGTAACCAAAAATTTACGACGGCGGCGACGACGATCCAGATAAACGTACAATAAATCGTTGGGATCAAATTGTACCTCAATCCAAGTTCCACGGTCAGGAATAATGCGGAAGGAATGCAGTACTTTGCCCGTTGTATGCGCCTCTTGTTCAAAACAAATACCGGGCGATCTGTGCAATTGGCTGACAACCACCCTCTCCGCCCCATTAATGATAAAAGAACCTCTTTCGGTCATCAATGGAATTTCACCCATATAAATTTCACTTTCCTGAATGGATTCTTCAGCCTTGAGCCGCAAGGTTACATACAGGGAAACGGAATAAGTATTGCCCTCTCTAATGCACGTATAGTCCGATTGCTTCGGTTCCATAAGCTGATAGGATACATACTCCAAATGAAACTTATTGTCGTAACTTTCAATTGGAAAAACCTCTTGAAATACAGCTTCTAATCCAACATTTTCCCGTTGACGTGGGGCTTTATTTGCCTGTAAAAACTCCTTGAAAGAAGCAAGCTGCAATTGTATTAAATCAGGCGGTAGAATAACCTCATTTAATTTTCCAAAATTAATGCGATGTGACATAAAATAAACAAAATCTTAACAACAAGGATTTTCTCTCCATCCTATCCTTGTTCACACAAGACACGTTCACAAACCCAAAATCACTTGACTTCAACCTTCGCACCGGCTGCTTCAAGCCTCTTTTTGAGATCTTCCGCCTCTTGCTTTCCTATACTTTCTTTGACGGCTTTCGGAGCTCCCTCCACCAAATCTTTGGCTTCCTTTAAGCCTAAACCTGTAATGGCACGAATCTCTTTAATAACATTGATCTTATTGGCGCCAGTATCTGCCAAGATAACGTTAAATTCCGTTTTCTCTTCAACGGCCTGCTCGGCAGCGACAGGTGCTGCGGCAACCGCAACCGGAGCAGCGGCACTTACGCCCCACTTCGCTTCAAGCTCTTTAACCAAACTAGCAATTTCCAACACCGATTGATTACTCAACCATTCAATAACTTGATCTTTTTTTAGATTACTCATATTTCCTCCTAGCACAGATTAGCGTTCATCTTTTATTCTTTTTTTCTCGGACGAAGCATTTAAGAAGATAAAATCTCCCTAACCTGACCTGAAAAATTATTTGGTGACACCATCCCTTTTTTCATATGCCTTCAGCAATGTCAAAAACCCCTGCGGAATTCCTTGCATAACATACAAACATTGACGATAAGGCGTCCATAATAGAGATAAAAACATAGCCCTTAGCGTTGCCAAATCAGGTAGTTTGGATAAAGCTTCCAAAGCCATAACATCGTACAATTGCCCTTCCAAAAAACCACCTTTCGCATTTAACTTTTCTTTATCTTCGGCAAACTTCAACAACAGTTTAATGACACCCGATGGATTATCTCCTCCGTATACAATGGCGGTTTGTCCCTCCAGCCACTGTACAAAAGAAGGCCACTTGAGATCTT
The DNA here is from genome assembly GCA_031258545.1 of Puniceicoccales bacterium. Lineage (GTDB taxonomy): Bacteria > Verrucomicrobiota > Verrucomicrobiia > Opitutales > UBA9783 > CABUVL01. The sequence continues at coordinate 74,311 of JAIRMU010000019.1, forward strand.
CTCCCACTTTACGTAAAATTGCATTTTTAACAACGTGAAAATAGGCCCCTTCCTTGGATAAATCCGCCCGTAGTTTGGCAATTTCCGCAACCGTTACGCGCCTAAAATCAACTAGATACCAATAACTCGAATCCTTAACTCGGTTTGAAACTTCGCGCACCAAAAATGTCTTTTCTATTCTCATCCGATTTTCCTTTCCAAAACCTATTTCCCGCAACAAGCCAACAAAGTTTCATGCAAAGTGAGTCCTGGACTCATCGTGGTTGAAACCGTTGCACGTTTGATAAACTTACCTTTTAAAGATGCGGGCTGCGCATGCTGAATAGCCTGCAATGCACTTTCCGTATTTTCTACGAGCTTTTGAATGCCCAAGGAACGTTTTCCAACACCCAGTTGTAGGTTGGCCCCCTTGTCCATTTTGAATTCCACGCGCCCTTTTTTCAAAGCTTCAATGCAAGTTACCAAATCGTCCGTTATCGTACCCGTCTTTGGATTGGGCATCAACCCACGAGGTCCCAGTATACGCGCAACGACTTTTACGTCTTTCATCGCTTCGGGCGTAGCAACGGCCACATCAAAATCTAACCACCCTTCTTTAATTTTTTCAATTAAATCAGTCAATCCAGCCGCGCAAGCACCTGCCCCTAAAGCTTCTTCGGGCTTAGCCGTAAATGCAACAACGCGTACTTCTTTACCATTGCCGTGAGGTAATTGAACAATACCCCTCACCATCTGATCGCTCTGTTTGGGATCCACCGCCAAATGCATCGATAATTCAACCGTTTCATCAAATTTAGCCGCCGGCATTTCCAATAAACATTGAAAAGCATCCGCGAGTAATGCGTACGATTTTCCTTCTTTCACTTTTTCAAAAGCCGACCTATAACGCTTACTATGTTTTTTCATTGCTTCTCTTACCGTTAGTCTACCACCTGAATACCCATGCTGCGGGCCGTCCCTTCAATCATTCGTACGGCACTCTCTATGGTATGTGAATTTAAATCCGATTGCTTTATGCTCGCTATTTCCTTCACTTGCTGGCGAGTCACCGTACCTACTTTTGCCTTATTGGGTTCTCCGGAACCTTTGGGGACCTTAGCCGCCTTGCACAACAATACGGATGCCGGAGGTGATTTCAAAATAAATGAAAAGGATTTATCCGCATAAACTGTGATGACTGCCGGAATTACCAGGCCCGTCTGATCTTTGGTTTGCGCATTAAACTCTTTGCAAAACGCCATAATATTAACACCTTTTGCTCCCAGCGCTGGGCCTACCGGTGGTGCAGGATTCGCCGCACCCGCAGGCAATTGCAAACGTATTTCTCCAATAACCTTCTTTTTGACCGCCATAACCTAAAAATCTATCCTCATTCCTTTTCCCTTTGAACCTGCCAATATTCCAATTCAACAGGGGTAAAACGTCCAAAAATAGAGACCGAAATCTTTAATTTTCCTCTTTCGGGATCCACCACATCAATTTTACCGGTTAAATTCAAAAATGGCCCATCTATAATTTTGACCATCTCTCCCACTTCATACGCAACCTTTAAAACCTTTTTACCTTTGGTCTCTTCCACTTGCCCCAGGATGCCTTCCATCTCTCTTTTTTTAAGGGCAACGGGATGGTCTCCTCCCATAAAATTCAAGACCCCCTGAACATTTTTCACATACGAAACAACCTGTTGTAACATCTCTCCATTGTCGTCGTAAAGCCGCATCTGAAGGAAAATGTAACCCGGATAAAATTTATGCACCTTACTACTTTTTTTACCATTTTTAACTTCCATGACCGTCTTTGTGGGAACCAGGACGGTCTTTATGTATGCTCCCAATCCCTCAATGGCGGTAAAATGATCCAAATGACGTTTAATTTTTAATTCCTGGTTGGAAGCCGTTTGAACCGCATACCACTTAAAACTATCTTCCACTTTTATTTCGGTCATCTTGTGTTCTCTATTCTGGGATTACGCGATCAACGGCTTACACAACGTATCAATAGATCTACCATTTGAAATAATGAAAAATCTACCATACTCACAAAAACTCCTAAAAACAATACCCCTAATAGAACAATCGCTGAAGATTTTCGCAATTCATACCAGCTCGGCCACGACGCTTTTTTTAATTCTTCGACCATTTCGCGTCCAAAAGTACGTATTTTTTTAAAAATTTTCATCTTCGTTTTATTCCTTGGCAGGAGAAGAGGGACTCGAACCCCCAACCGACGGTTTTGGAGACCGCTGCGCTACCAATTGCGCCATTCTCCTACTCGCAATTACACCTTCACGCCTCATAACTTTTCTGGAAGTCTTATTTTTGTCAACGAAAATCGTCCCAAAACGTTACCCAAGCACTTAAGCAATAACTTCAACAATACGTCCTGCACCGATGGTCCTTCCACCTTCACGCATGGCAAAACGCTGTCCTTTTTCCATAGCAACCGATTTTTGTAATTCGATTTCAATGGATAAATTGTCTCCCGGCATAACCATTTCAACTCCCTCTGGCAAAGAACAAACACCCGTTACATCGGCTGTGCCAAAGAAAAATTGAGGGCGATATCCCTTAAAGAAAGGTGTATGACGACCTCCCTCATCTTTCGTTAAAACATAAATTTCTGCTTTTGCCTTCGTATGCGGCGTAATAGATCCCGGCTTCGCCAAAACTTGACCCCGTTCGACATCCTTCTTTTCAATACCTCTCAACAGAACACCCACGTTGTCGCCCGCTTGCCCACGATCCAGCAACTTATGAAACATTTCAACACCGGTACACGTTGTACTATGCGTTGGACGTAATCCTACAATTTCCACCGTATCGCCTACTTTAACGCTACCACGTTCAATGCGGCCCGTCACAACGGTACCTCTTCCCGTAATGCTAAAAACGTCTTCCATGGACATTAGAAAAGGCTTCTCCAGGTCGTGCTGTGGCTCGGGAATATCTTTGTCAACCGCCTCCAGCAAACGACTAATGGAATCTACGCCTTCGGGTTTTCCCTCCAGGGCACCCAAAGCAGATCCGCGAATAATGGTAATATCATCGCCTTTGTATTCATATTTGTTCAAAAGATCCCGAATTTCCATCTCCACCAATTCAAGCAGCTCCGGATCATCCACAAGATCTACTTTATTGAGAAAAACAACCAAATTAGGTACGCCCACCTGACGTGCCAACAAAATGTGTTCACGGGTTTGGGGCATGGGACCATCGTAGGCACTCACCACCAAAATAGCACCATCCATCTGCGCGGCCCCCGTAATCATATTCTTCACGAAATCCGCATGTCCCGGACAATCGACGTGGGCATAGTGACGAACTGTCGTTTCATATTCAACATGCGCAACGGCAATTGTAACAATTTTTGAAGCATCGCGAACGGTACCTCCTTTTGCGATTTCTGCATAAGACTTACATTCCGCCAATCCTTTGTCCGATTGCACTTTAAGAATAGCCGTTGTGAGCGTTGTTTTACCATGGTCCACGTGACCAATTGTTCCCACGTTAACATGTGGTTTTGTTCTTGCGAAGGTTTCTTTAGCCATACAAAAAAATTGAGTTTAAGATAAACTTTGGTTGATGGAGCCCTCGAGCGGACTTGAACCGCCGACCTCATCCTTACCAAGGATGTGCTCTGCCAACTGAGCTACAAGGGCAACTTCTCATCCACTTTTGGCCTTTAACCAAAATACTGTGAAGATTAAACTTTTGATGCCTAATTGCAAACAGTCAACCTTTTATTTTAAAAAATATTAAAAAAATAAGGATAATAGGTTTTTGATCGCCATCGCATGCGTCTATGAAACTTAAAAAATGCTTGCAGCGCCACTTATTTTTAATCATTCAACCTACGCTACATTCTTTAAAATACTTTCACGGCATTTCCCAAACAATGTAACTGCAACTTAATTTCGGCAAACTTATTTCTATAGTGTCGGCCTTTTGCTCCGCACATCACTTTTGACAAGATCCAATATCTACCATAGTTAAAATAACTTACACGCGTAAAAAGATTCTTTTTAGGTAGATACAATTGCGTCTTATAAAAGGGTATGTTGCCTTTTTCTATGACGGCAACTAAAAATTGTTCTAAACTTTTTTCATTATTTAGCATCGTTTCCTCTTTGACGATAGGTTCACGAAGCATGGCAAGATACTTTGCATCATCTTGATCAAGTTCCATCACTTTCTGCATCACCGTATCCAAATTGTCGTATTCATGACAATTAATAAAGGCCTTTGTATTTAGCAATGTTCCTACGCTTGGATTTCCCCAATAAATTGGAATAGAATTTGCCATAAAAGGATGTACCAGTTTTTCGGTTACGTAGCCTTCACTCGAAGCATTTTCAAAGGCAATTGTAAATTTGTAATCTTTGATAAAAGCCACCTTACTTTCCCATGCATTACCGCCTCCTCGGGGAACAATGGTCTGTTGCATGTTATTTAAGACACGCCCAGGACAATCCACTTTCTTGTAACGCATTAATTTTTTGGCAAAATCCTGCCTTAAAATGGCTCCGTTGCCTTTGGAAGCATTGCAGTATATGAAATTACAAAACTTTCGCTGTAGGCACTTTTGATCCACCTGCAAACGCACACGTTCACAAGATTTAAAATTTAGAATGTCCGAATTATATTGAAAATGGCGCGATCCAAAGTGAATGGGATGGCACGTAATGGCATAATCGCATTCGTTAAAATTGGGCATAACATTCTCCGCCGTGTAAAATATTTTAACGCAATTTGCATACTGCCTAAAAGCATCTCCCCAGCACGAGTAAAACAAAAAATCAGCGTTTGGACCTATCTCGACGTGGTAATACTTTTCCAACATGGAAACAAACTTTTGCCCTTGAATATCCGATGTCCCTGCTGGGTCCACACAAAAATCGGCAAAAGCAATTCTTATCGTCCGCTTTTCAGCAGGCAGGACAAACGTCACCGCAAAAGAGATGACAACCAACCAAGCAACACGATTCAAAATGTAACTCCTTCAATCTCTACAAATATTATACAATACTGGTGCTTGAAAAGGGACTCGAACCCTTACACCTTGCGGCACTAGATCCTAAGTCTAGCGTGTCTACCATTCCACCATTCAAGCAAAAATACATATTTATTGCCACCTCCATAACCCGTACACGCTGCATCATCATCCAAGAAGGTTTTTCGTCTTTATGCAAGCCTGCACAAAAGATTTAAATAAAGGGTGTGCCGCATGCGGTTTAGATTGAAATTCCGGATGATATTGTACACCCACAAACCACGGATGTCTTTCCAATTCAACGGCCTCAACAACGTCCAAATTACGGCACGTGCCAGCAATTTTCAATCCTTTTTCGGTCCAAAGATTGCACAATTGCTTATTGACTTCGTAACGGTGGCGGTGTCGTTCAAAAATAGTATTGGCTTGATAAACACTTTCCAATAAGGAATGGGGAACTATATTACATTCCAGCATACCCAAACGCATGGATGCCCCCTTATGCATGTTGCCTTTTTGTTCTTCCATAAGACCAATAACGGGGGTCGTGGCCTGCGCATCAAATTCGGTACTGGTTGCATCCGACAAGTTGACAACGTGACGTGTAAACTCAATCACGGCCAGTTGCATACCCAAACAAATACCTAAAAAAGGCATGCCCTGCTCTCGAGCGTGACGAATTGCCATTATTTTCCCTTCAATACCTCTTATGCCAAAACCTCCGGGAACTAAAATACCATCCAGATCATTTAACCCATTATCCGCCCAATGCTGCTCCAACCACTCCGCATCTATAGGTTTTACTTCGACGGTACATTCATTGGCAATACCCGCGTGAAATAAAGCTTCATAAATAGATTTATAGGCATCTCTTAAGTCAACGTATTTGCCCACAACACCTATTTTTACATGGCACTTGGGAGCACAAATCCTACCCATAATGGTTCTCCACGTATTCAAATTGGATGGACGATAAGGCATGCCAAAATGCGCTAAAACCAATTGATCTAACTTTTCTTCATGCAAAGAAAGAGGTAGCTCGTAAATGGAGCTTTCAACATCTTTTTCTTCAATCACTGACTCCACCGAAACATTGCAAAACAAACTTAACTTCTGGCGGATAGATTTTTCAAGCGGTCTTTCGGTCCTACAAACCAAAATATCCGGCTGAATGCCAATTTCACGTAATTTGGCAACACTCTGCTGAGAAGGTTTTGTCTTCAATTCCGAAGAAGCTTTTAAAAATGGGATTAAGGTAACGTGCAAAAACAACACGTTGTTTTTTCCAAAATCTAGGGCTAATTGCCTCAACGCCTCCAGAAAAGGCAAACCTTCGATATCTCCAACCACGCCTCCAATTTCGGTAATTAAAATGTCCGTATCATCGTTGGCTCCCGACAAAATACGCGCTTTAATTTCATCCGTAACGTGCGGAATGACTTGCACCGTATTGCCCAAATATTGGCCTTGCCGTTCTTTTTTAAGTACACTTGCGTAAATTTGACCCGAAGAAACGCTGTGTTTTTTGGACAAGGCAACGTTGGTAAAACGTTCGTAATGCCCCAAATCCAAATCGGTTTCCGCCCCATCTTTTAAAACGTACACTTCTCCGTGTTGGAATGGACTCATGGTGCCCGGATCTACGTTCAGATAAGGATCAAATTTTTGTAACCCTATGCGTAATCCTTGTTCCTCCAACAGGGCTCCCAAGGATGCTGCCGTTAGACCTTTCCCCAACGACGAAACAACGCCACCCGTCACAAAAACTAATTTCATCGGCCTATGCATACAATAATTTGAATCAAACATAAAACTCTAATAACATCAAGTATGTATCCTCAAATTCATCAAAAGGCTCTTTGTTGCAGTGCCTAATCTCTCCAAAGCACGAATCATTTTCCTCATGCGGCATGCGTTACTTAATTTTGATTTGTAAAACAAAAAACCTAAAGTAGAATAAATGCATGCATATTTTTATGGGAGCTGACCATGGCGGTTTTGAACTTAAACAAAAAATTATACACTGGTTGCGGCAAAATCAATACCCTATCGAAGATGTAAAACCTTTTTCACAAAACCCCTGCGACTATCCTTTAATTGCTCAAAAAGTTGCTCTGCAGGTACAAAAGGATGATCAATATTTTGGCATCCTCATCTGCACTTCAGGCATTGGCATGTGCATCGCAGCCAACAAATTCAAACATGTGAGAGCCGCGCTCGTACACACTCCAGAGGCAGCCCAGAAGGCACGTGAACACAATCACATCAATATACTTTGCCTTGCGGGCACTCTAGATGTCGACATTGCCTATCTCATTGTTCAAAAATTCCTGACGACCGTACCCAGCACGGACCCCCGACATCTAAGGCGCCTAAAACAAATCCAAGAGATTGAAATCTTCTAAAAAGCATATGGGAAAACATTTCCTAAGCTTGTATTTTATAGGAATTTTGCCGTTAAAACATTTATGCACAACAAGCATACGCTTCGACCTGAACAAACTAAAACTTGGTAATTGAATCCGCATAGTAGTAGAATTCAAATAAAAATGCCACCCTATGCCAGGGTAGCATTTTACAAAGAATCTTTAAAACCTTATAAGACGTCGTGCGGATTTTCAAAACCCATTTTATGACAAGACTTATGGACAAATGGTAAAGAATGCCGAGCGCCTGTTTGTCGGTTAGCAGTATTTACGAAAAAGCCTCCCATTCTCTCGGATGTGGCAACATCGCCACCCTTACTCTTTGCCATATTGATGCACATAATTAGAGCGTTCTCATAATCATCCATCGATCCGTATAAATTAAGCCAACCAAGATATTCATATCCTTTCTCACTCACGACTACTTTTGCCTTAGGATCATCTGATATATCATCATTGAAATTCTGAACACAACATAGCGATTGTACGGGATTGAATTGTGGACAAATAGAAAAATCTTTCGGATCTATCCCGTTAATAGTTGCCCAGCCCTCTGTTGGCTCACCTTGCTTGATAGCCAAAGCACCTTCCGCTGATATGGTAACAGCTCCACCTTTGGCTCCTATGGCACAATTTAGTAAATTTAAAATAACCTCAAAATCATCTGCCGATCCATGTAAATCAAGCCAATGTAAATATTGAAAAACCCCCACGTATACTTCTCCTCCTTTGTCCCACTCAATCGGTTGATACATTGGGCAATGCGAAAGTACATGTGTTCTACCACACTCAGGACAATATCTTGTACCGTTCTTGGGGCAACAAAAACTGGGATCGTCTGGATGTTCCTCGTTACAAACCTTACAATGCCAAGCATTTAAGTTTACGGTTCCCATCATGAAACCCACTGTTGCTATTGTTTGAATCACATTTTTCATATTCATATAACCTTTCTTAATTAATGATCAGAGAAAAGAGGCTTTCAAACAATTCAATGTATGTTAACATAAAAATCAAACTTTTTTCAACATCAACAAATTAAAACCGTAACCTTATATTTTGGATTTTACTTGCCGACGGTCTAGTTATCATCCGAAATGCCAGTTACGATCATTCAACGACGTATGCTAAAAATCCCCTCGACACTATTCTACAAATCATTTTTTCATGACGTAAGCATCGCCCCTTATGATTGCTAATTTGCATTTCCGTCGCATCCGCCTAAAATTTAACCCAACGTTACAAAAAAAACAACAAGGCAGTTTAATACTAAGTGTTATGCTGTTAAGTACACTTGGTGCCCTCGTATTCATCTACACCCACAAACAAAATTCTCTGTACAGACAATGGAAATTCAGAATACGTACACTCCAAGCAGAAAAATTAGCCTTGTGGACCTGCCATCACGCGCTTAAGAAATTGTCGAAAAGGGCTACCGTTGATACCCTGGCCACATACGATGATGAAAATTCATCCCTGCCCATCGTCCAATTTTATGACACGTTGAATGGTAACCGCCTAAAACCCATCGTATCCAAAGGTGAATCATCCATTCGGGTCAATATCGATAAAAGTAAACACCATCCCCTAACGTTACCCCTGGAACAAAAAACAAACAACATTGCAGTGGCTTACGGCGTAATTGAAGGCAACCTTCTCAAAAATTATACCAACAAAATCCCAATTTGTAATGCAAAACAGGGAGGCTTACGTGAACTTTTTGGTGAAGCAATTCACAAATCACCTCCCAAGAATTTTCCAGGCCCAGAAGCATTATGGAATAAAAACCGTCAAAGATTTCTAAATCTCGAAGATATCCATCAACCCTTAAGCACCATGAATGGATTTCTCCCCGTTTTACTTCGTTCTAATTTAACACTGACTGAACAAGAAATCACCGTAAAAAACCTCTGGTGGAACCCCTATGATCGGGCTTTGGAGGGCACAATGGATTTTCGAATTACACTTGTAATCAACTCAGAGAGTGGACATGCCTCCATCCATCGTACATGTAATCAAACCATACACATAAAACCTGGAGATGTGCGTCGGAATGATATCACTTATCCGACTACCGAGCTCCAGGATAAAAAAAATATTTTTCTCAATAACCTACAGATTCAAACGGGTACCTCACATCATTCATGCACGTATCACATGGATCATATTCCGTGTGATTGCTTACCAAAAACGCTTATAATATCTTTAAATATCGATGCGCACTGCGATTTCCACGCCATTAACTTATGGCCATCCCACAATGAGATTCCTACCACAGCACCTTCTGGCAAACGGCCTGGATGGAAAAAATCTAAACCATCGGCACCTCGGGTGCAGTCAACATCTTTGTGGGTATCGGACGAAACTAAAGACTTTTCTTTTTTATCAAAACAAACACCCTATTTGACCCAAACTCCTTTTCAACGTATGCAAGCTTGCTTTTTAAAAGAGGAACAAATACCGTACGCCTGCATCGGCTGGCCAAATTCAGCGAAAACACATCGCATCAGGGCTTACAATCAATTTTTCTGGGATTATTTCTATTGTGATCATGTCATGCCACTCCTGAACGTAAACACCGTATCTGACGACTGGGCCATGCACTTCGAAAATGTTTTTAAATCACTAGGATGTGCGCACAATACCGCAGACTTAGAACATTTCATAAAAAAATTGCAGGGGCAGGTTATAAAAAATAGACCTTTTTTATCCGTAGAACAATTTATTCAATCGGGTATTTTGCAGACAACACTCGATGAAATAGATGCATTTAAAAAAGTTCGCCAAAGCGATGTACTCTCTTATCTAAAAAATCCTTTGGCGGTCCGCTCCGAATGCTTTGTCATCATTGGCACTGCCGTTGTAAAACATGATGGCGAAACTGTTCAAAAAACCTGCAAAATGCTTGTCCACCGCGAAGCTTCAGACGCGACAAAACGTCTATGGGTAGTCGATGGTATTACATGGCTGTAATTTGATCCATTAAGGTGACGCAGATGTATCCTCAGACTTTAGGTAAAGCCGATGCTCCTGTAACGCAATTTCCAAGTAGGCCACCGCAAAACAAATATTGGCAATTGTGGCACAAAATTTTGCATTTGCCATCCCAACCAAAGCGTACCATAGGGCACACATACTCAAACAAACTTGAGGAATTGCGCGGTTCATATCCCGCCTTACCATGGCAAAATAAGGTGCTAAACAAATAAGAGGGAAAGCCCACAATGAAGCGCCTCCTGCAGCTAGGCCGGCATACAGCATCCCGAGCGCTATGAGCACAATGGGTTCCTTCAAAAGGGCCAACAACAAAGGTGTCAAAGAACGCGTACATTTTATTTCTTTTAAAATTTTTTCAAAACTCGGAAGTGCATCCAAAATGCCTTTGTTGAGTCGATGGGCCATGAGTAAATTTGCGAAACCAAAACAAACACTGCAAATGAAACCTACAAAAGCCTCGTTGATCATCGCAAATAGAGCCACCACCAAACAAGCGTATCCCATCATTTCCAATCCCCAACAGGGATTGTTGCCAGCTTGCTGCAAAACACCCCAAAACCCTTTCAAATTTTTTCGCGAACACGTAGCCGGCCAACGACTCAAGATGATGAATACCAACGTCATTAACATAACCACAAAGGCCAATGGGCTGACCAAAGCAAAAAGACACGTGTTGCCCAGGGCAAAAAAAGTTCCCGGATCCCTCAAAATCAAACGAATCATATTTATCTAGGCTATGGATGCTTTTGACAATAGACAAGGAAAAGTACAAGTTTTTTCCATTATTTTAAACCAATCCTTAGGGATTATACATTCTCACTGCCACGATATTACGAGCTCTCTACGAGTAAAAAACTCTAGGCAGATAAATTAAACCCAACATAAGATTTTAATCCTTACTCAATTTTTGATGTTTTGCAAAATTACAAAAGGCATGCGCCGGGTACACTCTACTGACTACATTTTATTTCAAGCTTTAGGCAACGCTCCTTTAAAAAGTTCAGTACCGCTTGCTCTGCCGCACGCATGGCTTTACGATCGCTCGCTTTTAAGTCATCGTATCCACACAAGTGTAACCAACCGTGCACCATATATAAAGTCAATTCTTGTGCCAAATTTTGCCGATGTTCGGCGGCATATTCTTTGGCTTGATCCACAGAAATACAAATTTCTCCAACCCGCTCGTCATCACTTTTACTTGCAGGGAAAGTAATCACGTCCGTAGGGGTCGGATCATTTAAAAACCTCATGTGCAAATCGACCAAAGTTGATTCGTGTAAAAAAGCGACGGAAATGATATCGTAATGATCCAATGGCACATACGTTTGAATGGCCGACAAAATTGCTTCCACGTTGGCATCATCCAACTGAACCCCGGGATGCTCATTATAACAAAAATACTGCACAGGCGGTATTGTGCTACCTGGACATTCTAGGTCAATGCAATTCAATGGGAAAGCATTTTCCCGGGTTCACGTATTCACGTATTTACTTTTCTTTTAAAATACTTAATGTGTCCTAAAATGATGTCATTTGTTCTTCCGGACATTGCACCTATTAGGCAACGGCTTGAGGCCGTTAATACGCAGCTGAGTGATCCAGAAACGTTTAAAAATAATCAACTCGTTTCAGGATTGTCCCGGGAACATCAGTACCTCTCCAAAATTACATCGCTGTATGACGATGTACTCAAAATGCAGCACGAACAAAAAGGATTGGAGGAAATTTTAACGCATTCCGCCGAAGAAGATTTAAAAGCATTGGCATTCCAGGAAAAAGAACAACTTGCACAACGATATCAAACAACGCAACGTGCACTTAGGCTTGCCATGATTCCTCCGGATCCCAGTGATTCCAGAAATACCATTCTAGAAATTCGGGCAGGTACCGGAGGTGAAGAAGCGGCTCTATTCGCAGGCGATTTGTATCGCATGTACATACGCTTTGCCGAAGAACACGGATGGAAAACCGAACTCATGGGTAGCCATCCATCCGAGTCGGGAGGATTTAAAGAAATCAGCTTTCTAATCAGTGGAGATAACGTCTACAAAGCGCTCAAATACGAAAGCGGAGGCCATCGCGTTCAACGTGTACCCATTACGGAAACCAACGGCAGAATTCACACTTCGTCGGCAACGGTCGCGGTACTTCCCGAAGCGCAGGAGGTGGATATCGCCATTGCTCCGGAAGACATCGAAATTAGCGTTTGTAGGGCCAGTGGCCCCGGAGGACAAGGCGTTAACACGACCGACTCTGCCGTTCAAATTTTACACAAACCCACAGGCCTGATCGTTACATGCGCCGATGAACGCTCCCAGCAAAAGAATAAATTAAAAGCCTTGCAAGTGTTGCGCGCCCGTCTGCTGAAACAAAAAGAAGATGAGGAACGTGAAAAGTATGCCGCCTTTCGTAAGCAACAAATTGGATCCGGCGATCGTTCCGATCGCGTACGCACGTACAATTTTACCCAAAACCGCGTAACGGATCACCGCATAGGTCTTACCTTATACAATTTAGATCGGGTGCTCGAGGGGGATCTCACAGCATTTATTAACGCCCTTGAGCAAGCGGATCAAGAAGAAAAGTTGGCATCCTTCCTAACGCAAAACTGTCAATCCAGTGCATAAAATTTAAATTCCGAGATGAAAACTTAGGTCTTCCCCGTTGAACCTAAAAAGATGTTAGCATCATTCGGAAGGATTTGTAATCTTATGAAAGCAACCATTGAAAATACTTCCAAAGGTTTCTGATCCCATGTCAACAATCCATCTGTTTACAGTAAAATTATACCTTATTGATAGGCCCGACTTCTCGGAATATAACTGCACGTGCCTTTTTAAATTAAATATTGATTGCTAAAGGAAGGATAAAATTTCAATACCGCATAATTGCATATTTTGTTCAATGTTTGGGCCGATTTTATCCTACATACGTAGATGCTGATGCATTATAGCCAAACGGATTAATAACATTGTAATAAAGCAACATAGTCTATGTAAAATCCCCTCGCTAGCACTCATCGTGGTGTGAGCTTCATTTTTATGGTTGACATTGAGGGGAAAAATAAATCCTTGGTATTATTAAAATGGAATTTTTTTTAGAAGCATATTTAACAAGACGTGTAAAGGAAGTTGCGTTAACGTTGCCCGTCTTTGATGCAACATTTGATCCAGAAATTAGGCCAGCGGATGAACGTTTTGGTGACTTTCAAGCCAACGGTTTATTGGCCTATTTGGGCAAGAGAAAAGAAAATCCGCGCATGTGGGCACAGCAGTTAATGAATTTATTTGCCGCACACGACCCATTATTTGACGTTGCTGTGGCAGGACCCGGTTTTTTAAATTTTTCACTAAAAGACACGACATTGATGCGATGGCTTTGCAAATTTCACACGGCATCTTCCTACCAAGGAGCCTACAAATCCATTTTCTCAGATCGCACCGTCGTCATCGATTACTCTTCACCAAATACGGCCAAACGTATGCACGTGGGACATTTACGTTCCATGGTTATAGGCGAAGCCCTACAACGGCTCATTCGTTTTGGAGGAGGCCGTGTTATACGTGACAACCACATCGGTGATTGGGGGACACAATTTGGTATTTTACTGATGCAAATCAAAGCATCCTCATATGCATTTAACGAGGATCCCGAGGCAACCATCGAGGCATTGGAATATTTATATCAAGTGGGTATGACCAAAACAAAGGAAGATGCAACTGCCCTTGATCAAGCCCGGCAGGAACTCGTCAAGTTGCAGCAGGGAGACGCAGAGAACCTCATGCTCTGGGAACGCATTAATCGACTCTCTTATCAAAGCTTTGATCGCATCTACCAACGCATGCAGGTTGCATTTGACCACGTTTTGGGGGAATCATTTTATCGCAATAAAGTGGATGACGTGTACGATGAGCTGCAAAAGTATCAATTGGCAGTTTTCGATGGGGGTGCTCTGGTGGTATTTCATCCGGAACATCCACGTTTTTGCAAACAAGCTTTTTTGATACGCAAGTCGGATGGAGCGTCCAATTACGCATCGACGGACTTGGCAACGGTCAAATATCGTGTCCAAGAATTTCATGCGGATGACATCGTTTACGTGACGGACTGTCGACAGTGCGACCACTTCGAACAGCTATTTTTAACGGTAAAAAAATGGTTTCAGGCGGCCGACTACAGAGTACCCAATATGTATCACGTCTATTTTGGAACCATTTTGGATGCGCATGGCAAAGCCATCAAAACGCGTGAAGGTAGGCCCATTCAATTGCAATCTTTACTGAACGAAGCGGTTAAACGTGCCTACAATTTGATTCAAGAGAAGAGTCCAGACTTACCGGAAGCCGAGAAGCGCAAGGTTGCGGAAGTCGTTGGCTTAGGTGCCATCAAGTATGCGGATCTTTTGCAGGAACGTACCGGCAACTACCGTTTTGAATGGGATAAAATGATCAATTTTGATGGCAATACGGCCCCGTATTTACTGTACGCCATCGCGCGCATTTACGCCATCTTTCGCAAGTTGAATCTCAAAATATCTACTCTCGATTTTGCCGCGTTAAAAGATGTCCAATCCTTTTCGACGGCGACGGAACGTGCATTGGCCAAAAAATTGATTGCATTTCCTTCCGCCTTAAATTTGGCACTCAAAGAATTAAAGCCCCATTGGTTGTGCCATTACCTGTTTGACTTAGCGGGTACTTTTTCGGCATTTTACAACGCGGATAAGGTGGCCGTTGAAGATACTTGCCTGCGGCAATCCCGCCTGCTGCTCTGCAGTGCTACGTTGTCAACCCTGGAAACGGGCCTGCACCTTTTGGGACTGGAAACTCTGGAGCGGATGTAAATAAAAGAGCCAGGATGTTTTCTGGCTCTTTAAGAATAAGATTATTTAGGCCATTTTTTGTATATACATGAAGAATGCGTTATTTAGACCTGCAGCATCGGGCGTACTTGTAAATGTCTTTGATTGTGCAATATTTTCAGCCAATGTATGAACGTCTTCAGGACTATTGTGTGTTTGTAAATACGTAACAAGATTCATCAGTCCTTGTATTTTATCCGGATCTTGTGTCGGATATCCTAGCGCTGATGAAAATTCTTGCAACTGCTTTAATGCATCACTAACCACCCTAGAAGTACCACCGCTTCTATCTGTTTTTATATCCTGTATAGCTCTTGATAAACCATCCAAATCAAATGAGGTACCTCCACGTACTTGTTGAGCAACCTTGAACAAATTCGGTTCCAGTGATATTTGTACCTGTTTGCCTATGATGGCAGCCTGTAATCCGGCAGACGAACCCCCTTTCTGGAGAGTTTCAATTTCATCCGTTAATTTTTTTATGTTGTTTTCTATACCCTGTGGATTAAGTGCCATTAATGCCTTATACGCTTTAAAAACCTCTGGATTTTTTATTGGACTTACTTCGCTTCCCAGAAGGTCTGTTTCTTCTTTCGCGTTACTTGGTGGCACAAAACCATTGTCTGATCCGAAAAACTGCTTAAATTTAGTTTTTTGAGCTTCGTTTAAAACAGAATGCTCCAACTTTTCTAAGAAATTTGCCCTTACCGGAACAAATTTTGTTTTTGTTGTTTCAAATTCTGCTTTCAGTTGCTGTAATTGCGCTACTTTCTGGTCAATTTTCTGCCGATGGAGGTCTTGCGCGCGTTTTAAGCTTGCGTCCATCGATTCGTAACTAAAGTTATTCCAGTAAGTTTGCAATTCTGCAGGTAATTGAGAACGTTGAGACAGAATGGCAGAAATGGCATCATATGTTGGACTACCCTTTGGTAAGTAGGTTTTTCTACTTGCTGCTTCAACTTCTTGTTTAACTGTCTCTAATTCTTTGGCAGTAGCTAGATCGTTGGTATATTTCGTTTGGTTTAAGGTAAGATCATTCTTGATATCCTGTAATTCCGCATACTCTTCATCCGTCACCAATCCATCCGTCTTTAACCGCTCTAGATCGTTGAAGAACCGTAGGGGACTTTGCGAGTAATCGCATGAAAGCTTGATATTTGCTGTAACTTGCATTCCTGACGGCAGTGTTATGGTTTGAGCACCACGAGCTCCCGACGCAACTTCCCTTTGCATGGTCGTAATGATGTCAAGCGTCCGTTGCCTTAAGCCTTCAGGACCTGCACTTAGCTCTTGTATCATTGTACCTAACTCACCTGCTTTAGCCTGTAGCTGCCTTTGGAAACCCGCTTCTTCAGCTTTTGAATGAATGGTTGCGGCAACATGAATGGAAACCGCCTTCCCACCCGCACACGGGATTTGACGATGAAAACTGACCGGATGTCCTTCCGTTTGCAGTTTTTGAAATAAAGCCACATCGCTTGCAAAAGCTGCCTTCTGATCGCCTGCACCTCCAGTCTTAGGCGCCGATCCGCCCGCTGGTTTCGCCCCTGGTGGCGGCGGCGGAGGTGGGGGTGGCGGCGGCGGAGGGGCTCCGTCTATGCCAGCATTTTTAGAACCCGGGGGGGGAGGAGGTGGGGGCGGTGGCGGAGGAGGCGGAGGAAGGCCGCCTACACCTACGGCTTCTGGATCTTGAAATGTCTGTACAGGAAGGTCTGGTTGAGATCCAAATATAATTTCAACAAGGGTTCGGTCCATGAATGGCTCGAACGACTGCTGAGGTCGAGCTGTCTCAGTCAACTGCGTTTTTACCTCATCGTGAATATCCTCAACGTGCTGAGCACTTGTTGTAGCCAGTTTTCTTGCTTCACCCAAGTCATCCGATGAAGATTGAACATCCATGTCAGCGTGTACCTGTGTAGGCTGAACACCTTTAGGACCAGAAGATTCGCTTGCCGTCATTTTGTTTGCCAACGCATCCATCTTATGGTTCAAAATTTTCATCTCATTTTGTAACCAATTCAATCTGTTTGTCGGACTTTGGGCGAATCCAAGCAGTTTGCCTATTAAATTTTTGCAACCATTGGCAAACTTTTTAAAAGTTGAAGGATTTTCTATCAAGTCGGCTTCCTTCTTTAACGTTTGAACCTGTGCATCTAGGGTATTAAATTGGGATATTTGATCTCTTATCCGATTTGGCGAAACCTGTTTTGTCTCTGGTCCACGAGCTTGTGCCAAACTTGAGCCCTGCTGCGCATGTTGCACACCAGAATCGGTAGTTGTTGTTTGTATACCTGTATTCCCTGCTGAACTTGCGTCTATCAAAGTAGATGGAGGTACATTAATACTTGTATTTGGATCTAATGTCATAATGTAAATTTTACTTTAAACAAAGCAATATACGTGCCGATAAGGACAGTCGGCTAAAAATTTTCTTGCCAAACGAACAAGGCTAAAGTACTGTATCAGATAATAAACATAATCCCAATATATTGGATTATTAAAATATAATTTGTTTACTTTGTGATACATTGTCTCTTGCGAGATCTCAACTTTGAAAAGGAAATTGGTGCCAATAGCCTCTTTTTAGAGGTGGGACCTTTTCATTTTGTTGTGGATGCAGGGATGGATCCTAAACGCATCGGCAGCTTGGCGTTGCCGCAATTGAGTCTGCTGCCTGAAAACTCTGTAGATGCGATCTTGTTAACGCATTGCCATTTGGATCATTTGGGGGGATTGCCAGTTTTACTGCGCAAACAGTCAAAAGCACATGTGTTTTTAAGTTATCCCACAAGCTTGGTAACACCGATTATGTTGGAAAATTCCTATACGGTCATGTGCCGGCAAAAGGAAGAACAGTCGATACCCGAGTACCCTTTGTACGAAAAGAAAGATATTGAACGGATAAAACAGAACTTTCTACCCGTTAAATTTGGTCAGGTTCAGCACCTAGAAAAAGAAGGCCATTGCATAGATATTACATTTTTTCTCGCAGGTCACGTTTTGGGAGCTTCCAGTGTCTTAATCGAATACGAAGAGCGAAAAATATTCATTACGGGAGACATTTTGTTCCAAGATCAACATACTTTGAAAGGGGCAGATATTCCCAACGATCGTCACTTTGATACGATTGTATTGGAAACAACACGGGGTAGAACAGAACGGCAATCCCATCGGGTAGACGAAGAAGAACGTCTGTTAAAAACCATTGCGCAAACGATTCAACGTGGCGGCATGTGCTTAATTCCAGCATTTGCATTGGGACGCATTCAAGAATTGTTGGTATTATTAGACAACGCTCGCAGGGCGAACAAAATTCCAGAATGCCCTATTTTTTGTTCCGGCTTGGGGATGGCGCTGGTAAATGTTTTCAATGAAATTGGCAAAACAACGAATGCCGTTCATTTTAACCGAAAAATATTGAAGCGATTAAATATCAAGTCGTTGCGACGAAAGAAAATTGGTCCCGATAGTCAGTTAACAACACCGGCAATTTATTTGCTAAGCAGTGGGATGCTGGTGGAACATACGCCTTCCTATCGCGTTGCCTCCAACCTCATAAAAGATTGTAAAAATACGGTCTGTTTTGTCGGCTATTGCGATCCGGATACACCCGGAGGACAACTGTTACAAACGGCACCCGACGAAGTATTTACATTTAAAGCACTTGAATTCTCAACACCTTTAAGGGCGCAAGTTGAACATTTTGATTTAAGCGGGCATGCCGACCGAGAAGACTTGTGTCGATTCGTGGTGGATCATCAACCGAAGCAAGTGATCCTAACGCACGGCGATGTGGAAGCCCGCCAATGGTTTTCGGAAAAATTTTCAAAAGATTGTCCGCATATGCGCGTCTTGGATCCGGAAGTGGGAAAAACTTACACTATTTAGAAATCGAAAGTAAAAATAAATGCAACTATGTTGTAAAAAAATACCATTCCTCATCACTCGCAAAACGTGTTCGTCGTACAAATAGCGGTGTACGTAAACGAAATCAAAAACTTACAATTACCTTTAATGCATGTCTCTATACTCGCCAGTAACTCCTATCTTATTAACACGCCATAAAGCAGGGAGTTTTCTAGAACTTTGGACCATAGCATGGCCACTCATGTTGGCATCTTTTTCGGGTTGTTTAATGACCTTTATCGACAGAACGATTTTGGCACGATACAGTTCGGAAGCGTTTGTTGCGTGCGCGGCAGCCCAACCTTGGCATTGGACAGTTGCAGGCGTTTTAATGGCCTTCCTTTCCATCACAGAAATTTTTATTGGTCGCTACAATGGAGCCAAAAAATTTTCAAAAATGGGCCCACTTATTTGGCAAATGGTTATTGTTGCTTTTACATGCGAACTCATTGTAATTCCCATTGCGCTTTTGTCGCACCATTTATTGGCCAGCAACCTAGAACCTTTGGCCAAACCCTATTTACAAATTGTATTACTGGGGTGCCCCTTTGACTTGGCTGGATTCGGGGCCATAGGTTCATTTTTTGCAGGTCGCGGAGAAACTAAAATGATTCCCCTCGTTTTGGTTTTTACCAACACCGTAAATCTAATATTGGATATTCTATTGGTGTTTGGATGTTACGGTTTGCCCAGTATGGGGATCCGTGGAGCCGCTTATGCGACTTTAATTTCCCAAACATTAGGGTTTATTATCTTTTTAAAGCTTTTTTTAAGGGAAAAGTATCGAAAGAAGTATGCGGTTTTCAGATTTCAATGGTCTTGGCCTCTGTTAAAAGAGTTTTTTCACATAAGCTTCCCCTACGCTGTTGCGCATTTTTGCGGCATGGCAGGTTGGTCCATCGCTTACCAATTTTTAGCCATAAAGTTAACGTACACACATTTTATGGCCTATAGCGTTTCATTTACCCTGTACACGCTCGTATTTTTTGTGATGGATGGACTGGGGAAAGGCGTAGGGGTTATATGCTCAAATTTCATTGGTGCACAACAATACAATTTATTAGGCAAGGTATTAAAACAATCATTTCGATGGAATGGCATCTTTTCATGCTTATTTCTTATTATTTTGCTCGGATTCTCGAATTCGATGATTGGTTTCTTCGTCGACGCCGAACTTTATGGTCAAGTTGATTTTAGTCGACAAATATACCTGTTTTTAGCGTGGTTGTGGTTACTATTTGGATTGGATACAGCCTGGCTGAGCATGCAAAACTTTCTCATTGCACTCACCAAAACAAAAACGGTTTTATTGATCAATGTCCTATGTTTTTGGGGTATCGTTTTGGTTCCCACTTATTTCCTGGTAGGTCTGTACGGCTACAATTCAATTTTATATTTACAATTAATTGGCTTGGACTTAATCATTCGCATTGTCATTTTCTATTTTTGGTATCGAAGACGTACGTGGATAAAAGCAACCACGGCGAAATTTTGCACACCCTAGCATTTTAGGTTATGTGGATGATCTAATTTTAGTTGCGGGCCTTAGAGCCGCATATGTTGCATTGATCAACAATTATAAGCAACGAAGATGCAAAACGATGTGCGATTATCGTGCAGGTATTATTGGAATACATACCGAGTCCGAATGCTTTTCGATTGTTTGCTAAAATAAAAATTTTTCTCGCACACTGCCCGTAAATTTACATGAATAAACGCGATCATGGAACATCATATGGATATTTTCGTGGAATCTGTTGACGAAGGAATACGCGTCGATAAATTCCTAACGACTCGGCTGCAGGGCCAGGTAAGCCGTATGGGTGTACAATCCATGATGGATAAAGGAGAAATTCTTTGCAACGGTAAAACCGACATACAGCCAAAGTATCGCGTAAGACAGGGTGATCACTTTACAATTACACTCAAAGAAAAAAATGCTTGCGGATTGATCGCGTCGTGTGCCTCCGTAAAGATCATTTACGAAGATGAATGTCTGCTCGTTGTCGACAAACCGGAAGGGATGGTGGTACATCCGGGACGCGGCGTAGAACAGGGATCTACACTCGTTGAAGCTTTGCTGTCTCATTGTCCGCTCAGTGCGGCTTCGGGCACAAATCGGCCGGGCGTCGTCCATCGCATCGATCAGGCGACATCTGGGCTTGTTTTGCTGGCTAAAACCGATGCGACTTACCGGCAATTAATACGACTATTTGCCGAAAGGCAGGTACATAAAGTTTACTACGCGCTGGTATGGGGAATTCCGCGTTTGCAATCCGGAACCATCGAATCGCCGGTAGGGCGCAGCTCCAGAAATCGTACCATTATGTGTGTCTGCGCCAAAGGTCGGTATGCATTGACGCATTGGTCACTCCGAGAAACTTTTAAAAATGCCCACAAAGCGCTGCTCGTATGCGAACCTCAAACGGGACGTACGCATCAAATTCGAGTACATCTGAAATCCATCGGATACCCCATCGTGGGTGATCTTAAATACGGGCGCATTCCGGATAAGCGTCTGTATTTACACGCGCATCAATTAAGCTTTTGTCATCCCATGACCCATGTGCACATGACGTTTCAATCGGATTTGCCCATTGCCTTTAGAGATGAAATTCAAAGATTGCGCACGCTAGAGGCATATTCAACATCTGGAAATCAATGAAAAGCGCTCCCCGCTAAAAGTTATCGAAAATGCTTGCCATTTGTCTTTGCACACAGTTCTCTTAAATGTGAAAAAATAATTTATGAAAGCGGTTATTCAAACCCAAGGCAGGCAATTTACCGTTCAGGCGGGAGATGTTTTCAAGGTGAATCGTTATCCAAATACGGAAGCGGGAAACGTTTTAACGATTAAAGATGTTTTAATGTACGAAGATGCATCGGGTGTTTATTTTGGGACTCCCGTATTGGACAACGCAACCGTTCACCTTCAAATATTAGAAAATAAACGCGATAAAAAACTGACCATTCTAAAACGTAAGCGCCGTAAGGGATATCAACGTAAGCGTGGACACCGTCAGTCATTGTCGGTTGTTAAAGTACAATCTATCGAAATAAAGTAAATTTTAGGAAGGCTTAACGATGGCACATCATAAAGGGCAGGGTTCATCAAAAAATGGACGCGACAGTAAATGTAAAAATTTGGGTGTAAAACGTTACAGTGGTGAGCATGTGCAAGCGGGTACCATTTTAATACGCCAACGTGGTACCGTGTATCATCCGGGACAAAACGTTGGATTGGGGCGCGACTTCACCCTATTTGCATTGGTTACCGGTACGGTGGCTTGGGACAGACCACATCGTAAAGTATCCGTGAACACGTAAAACATTTTATTGAAAATTAAATTTCCAAAAAATCGGGATAGCTGCGAGAGGCAGCTGCATTTTCAATGGATCATAAAACAATGTCCCCATATATGAGGTAAAAAGTTTTATTTTGAAGCCACATCACCCGTAAGTCATGGGACGTTCTAATATTTCCCTTTTGATTGTTCTGCTTGTTGCTTACAGATGGAATGTTTAAATTTCATGCATTTTGGAAGATTCAAGTCACTACATAGGGGACGTCATTGAGATTGCTTCCATAAAAGGACAAACGGCAATGCCATTGCAAAAAAAGTTAGGTGGGAAAGAAGGGCGTAAAAATATCTCCAATTTGTCTATTAAAAATAAATAGACGGTAAAATAAAACAACGATCTTGTTTTGCACAGGTTTTATATTAATTTTACGAATAAAAAACAAACCACTTTTTTATTTATATACAAGTTAACCCTAATAGTTACAAAAGGGTTATACCCTATTCTAATCTACATTAGATAGCTGTATCATTTCTGCAAACTTATCGTAGTTTGCTTTTAGGTAAGAGAAAGACCCTATATCAATAATCTTACCTTGGTCCATGTAAATGATCTTATCGCACGTTTTTAGCGTAGATAAACGGTGTGCAATGGCAATAATTGTCATTACATTTCTGAGATTATCAATAATAGTCGAAATTTCCTTTTCTGTTGTAATATCTAAAGAAGAGGTCGCTTCGTCTAAAATTAAAAGTTTTGGATTGCGATATAAAGCTCGTGCAAGAGCGATTCTTTGCCTTTGACCCCCAGAAATGGTTTTACCGAATTCTAAAAGCTTTTGCTGAGGATCAAAATCTTTCAACAGACAAATATCCATGACTTCTGCAACACGTTTATAATCAATTTTAGACTCTCCAAATGCAATATTATGAGCAATGGTATCCGAAGCCAAATAGGGGAATTGTGTAACGTAGCCAAAAAGAGGATACAACCGTTCTAGTTCCCATTGTTGAATGGGCTCATTGTCAATGAAATATTGGCCTTCATCTGTATTTAATAATCCTAAAATAATTTCTATCAGGGTTGTTTTTCCAGAACCTGAAGCCCCTACGATACCCACAAATTCCCCTTTGATAATTTCTAAATTTATGTTGTTCAAGCCAAACGCTTTATTAGAAGAATATTTAAAAGAAACATTTTTTAGCCTAATCGCTTTGTTAAATGTATTAGTTTTTGTGTTGCCATCAACTGTACTTGAAATAGAAGTTTTTTGAAAACATGATAATTCCTCATATTCCTCATTAAGGCTTTTTAACAATCCTTTGTGAGCGTTAACAACACCCACAGCGGTCCAGAAACGGTTTAATGCAGGTGCTAATCGAAAAAATACAACCGTTATAATGCCCAATTTTTCAATTAGCTTTGCACTTATACCCTGCCCATAAGCCATAAAAAGGCAAAACATACAAAGAGAGATCATAATGGCAGCTTCAACAACAAAGGAAGGGAAACTCTGCAAAAAAATACCGTATTGTTCCAATTGATTGAGTTTATTCGAAACCAACGAAAAATTTTTTAAAATAAAAGGTTCCGCTTGCCAAATTTTTATTTCTTTAATGGCAAGAATGCTTTTCTGCAAGATGCTTACATTATTCGTATTCATTTGAACAATATGGCAATTTATGTCGCTTATCTTGTTTTTAATTAGTTTATGTTGGAGGTAATAGATGCAACCACACAATAAACATGCAAAAATTGTTGGTAGAAAAAAATTGTATATTATAAACCCACCTAATAATAATGTTATTAACAAATAGGTAAAAGCTTGCTGAAGGTAAGTAAGATAAGGAGAAATAACATAACGTGTTGTGTTATCAATTGTATTGATCAGAGAATCCGAATCTTTCCTCAGGAAAAAGTCATAATGACTGTTAAATAGGCGTTGCATAAAACTTAGGCAAATTTTATTTTTTAGTAGGCAAGAAAATCGGTAAATAATGTATTGATGGAATATCATATAAATATCTTTCATAAGAAATATTCCCAGTACAAAAAATAGGCTAATGGTGAACATAAAAAATGTATTGTTACAATGAATGGCCTCAGAGAATTTTGCCATAAATGAAAACTTTCCACTACCTGGGTCGGCAAGAATACTAATTAGAGGGATAATAGCTGCTATTCCAATTAATTCAAAGATACCTGCAAAGAAAGAAATCAACAATAGGCATACAATTTTCCATTTAAAGCCTGTGCAAAAATTTCTATAAAAAACTTTTAGGTCCTGAAACATAAAATAATCAGAATTACATAAAATTAGGTTCGGTAGTTCATGATAAGCTAAAAATTGTACATTGATTGATTGTACTCATTTTATACCTTATGTACTTTATAAACACCTGCCCTACACTCGTTGGAAGATGTGGTGTAGTCTTATTTCCCGCTTTTTTCTTAAAATTTTCTGATGTTTTCAGCTTAAAATTTTCTTGGTTATCCATAATGACTTTTCTGGTTCTTTCTCATAAAATTAAGAACCTCTACACAATCATCGCGGTTGCAAAATTGATTCCACAAATATCTGTTTTCAAACTGTTAGCAAAGATCCTTCTCAAAATCAAACAAATTGTGCGATGACATCACTCGTACAAAGTCCCATCGGGTTTTATGCCCAATTGTTTTAATTGGGAAATGAAATCGAGTTTTTCTTGTTTCCGATTCGGTTTTTGGAAGCTATCGAAACTCGCTTCTTGTTGTTCAACTTCGCCTTCCAAAAATCCTTTAAATTGGCGTAAACGCGTCGGATGGCGCATTTTGCGTAAAGCTTTTGCTTCAATTTGCCTAATGCGTTCCCGCGTTACGTGAAAAGTTTTGCCCACTTCCTCCAAAGTACGACTGTAACCATCGTGCAAGCCAAATCTCAAAGATAAAACTCTACGTTCACGATCCGTCAAAGTATCCAAAACGCCAATCAACTTTTCTTTCAACAAGGTGTAGGCCGTCATATCGTAGGGATTATCCGCAGACTTATCTTCAATAAAATCTCCAAAGCAACTGTCTTCGCTTTCTCCAACAGGACTCTGCAGGGAAATAGGCTGTTGGGCCATTTTTATGATAGATTCAATGCGGTTTACGGGAACTTGCAATTCTTCTGCAACCTCTTCGGGCGTAGGATCGTATCCCAATTCCTGCACCAACTGTTTTTGGACTTGAATAACTTTATTCAGGGTTTCGATCATGTGCACAGGAATACGAATGGTACGTGCCTGATCTGCAATGGAACGCGTGATGGCTTGGCGAATCCACCATGTGGCATAGGTTGAAAATTTGTAGCCGCGACGGTATTCAAATTTTTCAACCGCCTTCATCAACCCCATATTGCCTTCCTGAATGAGATCCAAAAAAGATAACCCTCGGTTGGTATATTTTTTGGCTATACTGATAACAAGCCGCAAGTTGGCTTCCACCATTTCGGTTTTTGCGCGATGCGCTTCTTTCATGTGTTTACGCACGCCTTTTACCAACTCAACCAACTCTTGGGGCGATAAACGTAATTCTAATTCAATGTCCCGAAGTCGTTTTGTCATCTTATCCGCATCGATCGTTTTAAAGCGCACAACACTTTGGTTGCGATGCACCGATTGCAAACAGTCCGCGATGGTTTCTATCTCACGAATGAGTGGAGAAAGGCGATTCAAGAATTCCTCAAAAATTTTTAATTTAAAACAATATTTTCTGAAAATTGGTTTTAATTGTGCCTCATATTTTTTATAACGCGCCAGCAGCTTTTTCTCTTCTTCCCCATCTTCGGCACTTAAGTATTCCTGCCAAATTTTATCCAACTGATCGCCGATTGTATCGCACTGTTTGACTAACTTTTCTAAAACTTGATAATATTCCTCACGACTTTCAATTTTCTTATCAACGACCAACTTATCAAACCGTTCGTTCTTTTCCAGGAGCTTTCGAGCCAAATCCTGCTGAAAATTGAGCGACAAAGCCACCGAGAACAACTTATCCTGAGCCGCATATTCCGCCTTTTCAATGCGCTTGGAAATCTGCACTTCCTCATCACGCGACAGCAGGGATACTTGTCCCATCTGCTTTAGGTACATGCGAACGGGATCTTCTAAATTGTCCTCGCCTTCTAGGGACGCATCTTCTTCGGCATTTTCAATTTTTTGCCTGTACCGTTCTGCCTCATCGTTATCCAGGATATTTATCTCTAAATTTTCCAAGATATTAATGACATTCTCAATTTCCTCCGGTTTTTTAACGCTTTCCGGTAAGTGACGATTAATATCCTGGATCGTCAAAAATCCCTGCTGTTTGGCAAGCGTTATTAATTGACGAATCTGCTCGTTCAAAATATCTCTAGCTTTTATAACTTTTACTTTTCTTTGAATAATCATCAGAAAAATGCAATAATAAGGTTATTGTTCGTTCCGGCGAACTTCTAAATGCACATTAACAAGTGCTTTTTTCAATCGATAACGTTCTACACGAAGCTGCTCTACTTTATCCGCATTGATGTTAGAACTTTTTGCCATCTCTTTGTCAATGTTGGAAATACACTTTTTTAAGAATTTTTTATACAATTGTTGCAAAATTGTCACCAATATTTTTCGTTCATCTTCAATTTGAAAAGGTTCTGCCGTAATTTGGTACCATAATTCCCTTTCGGGCTCACTCAAATGCAAAGTTTCCATAGTTGTCATCGTAAGCGGTTCAACACCGTCCGCAATAAATGCATGGACAATTTTGAACAGCAATTGCCCCACGGGAACATCCGTATCAATCCAATCCAAAGATAAAACTTCCAGAATACGAGCCGCATATTCCGATCTATGAAACAAAAATCCCAGGAGCTGTCCTTCCGCAGAATCCCAATAGGTCCCAACCTTTGCAGCCATCTTTACGTCATCGATCGCGTGTTGCATCGCATGTTTGGTATCCCGTCTACGAAAATCCTCCTCCAAAACTTTGAGGGGCATCCCCGTTTCACCCGACAACGTTCGCAGACTTTCGTATTGCACAATTGCGGAAGGACATTTTGCTAAAATAGAATAGATAAAATCCACAGCCAAGCGTTCCGCCGTTTTTTCATTTGCTTCCAATCGCCGAAAAGCTTGCATTATAAAGGGGATCGGCATTAGAGATTGTTCCAGTAATGCCTCATGCGTACATCCATCCTTTTGCGACGCAAGCCAAGCGTCGGGATCTTTATCCGAATCCAGTAAAACGTACTGCAACTGTAGCCCTAAAGATAATCCTAAATCCATCAAACGAAGACCCGCTTTTACGCCCGCACCATCACCGTCAAACATACCCACAATAAAACTCGAATACCTTTGCAACAATTTTAATTGCATTTCGGTAAGTCCCGTCCCTTGGGGAGCAACGGCCGTTTTTAAACCCAACTCCCAGCACCGTACGACGTCGAGCGGGCCCTCCACCAAAAAAAATGGTTGCGTGTCACCCAAGTGCTGACGTGCTTGATGTAGATTGAACAACTGATTACCTTTTACAAAAATAGGCGTCTCCGGAGAGTTAACATACTTGGCGTCATGCGTTGGATCTCCTGAACTTTCCACAAAAGGGAGACATCGACCCGAAAAGGCGATCGTACGTCCTTGAATATCTTTAATTGGTAAAACCAATCGACCCTGGTAGCGGCAGGCTAAATTTCTTTGCGCTGCGTTTTTGGAAGCGTAAAATAACCCACTTGGTTGTAAAACGGCGTGATCGTATCCATCACGACGCAGAGATTTATACAACTCAAAACAATCCACGGGCGCAAAACCAACGGAAAAAGTTTGTGCAGATTCTTTGCTAAATCCACGCGTTTTTTCCCAATAATCGCGTACCTGAGAGCTATAATCATCGGACATCCAGAAACATTTTTTAAAAAATTGTTCCGCTTTGGAATAAATATCCCACAGCACTTTTTTATTCGATGGGGCTACATTTTCCACCAAACGTCTCCCATCGCGTTCGTATTCAAGGGGTACATTAAATCTTTCCGCAATCCATTCGACGGCTTCACCGAATGACAACTGTTCTTTTAGTTCCAAAAATCTAAACATATCACCCGCATACCCACTACTGAAACACTTAAATACATTTTTTTGCGGATCCACAAAAAATGAGGGAGTTTTTTCATTAGAAAAAGGACTGAGGCCTTTAAACATATGCCCCGCTGGCTTCAATTGCACATATGGAGATACGATGTCAACGATGGAAACTCGCTGACGAATTTGTTCTAAACAAGCACGTGAAACGAAAGGCATAAACAGATTATTTGGGAGCCAATTGCTTGTACAAAAAGATACCCACAACCAGCATGAGCGTATTGGGTAACCAAGCGGCCAATAGAGGACTCAAAATACCCTGTGCACCCAACGTACGTCCCAGGCTACTGAAGATGTAGTAACAAAAAAACAATCCTGCCGCCTTTGAAATTCCCACCATGGGATTATTACGTACACCCGTCAAAGAAAAAGGAACCGCCAACAAAACCGTCATAAAAAGAATCAATGGGCTGGAAAGAATGGAATAATATTTTACGCGGTGCTCAAGAAAACACTCATGGTGCAGCGGTGCAACCTTTAAAATCAACTTTAGGTCATTCATGTTAAGATTTTTAAGCGGCGTGTTGGCAATTTTCATCAAATGCGGTGTATCGTCACAACGTATGGCATATTCATCGAACGCAATAAAACGTGTAGGTTCAGGGTGATTTTTATTAAAAATCCAACGTTTCCCCTCATTAAAAATCCAAACGTTGCGGTAATTATCAAAACGCACCGATCGCGCATTGATACGTTCAACTTCTTTGCATTGTTCATCCAATAAACATACGGTGGCATAAGTTCCGCTATAAGTGTACAAACTAAACTGAGAAAAAAACCACAAACGATGTTCTTTGGTATTGTAAAAACTTAAATTAGATTCCACACCAATGGCATTTGGCGCCAGATGACGCCTTTTCTGATCGTTGTAGTCGATGGAACGTACAATCGATTGTATGCGGTCCGCCGCGTAGGGTAAAATTTGAACGTTAAAAATGAGCATGCAAACGGTCAGCAACGCGGCCACACACCAAAAACTAAGCGTAATTCTAAAAATGGTTAGTCCCGCTGCACGCAAAGCCACCACTTCATTGTGGGCCTGCATATCATTGAGTACGTACAAACCCGATATGAAAAACGCAATGGGTAAAATGGTGTGAAAGCAATTCGGAACCATAAAAGTATAATACGTCATCAACGTGGATAAAGATGCCCCTTTTTCAATAAACGTCTTCAAATACTTGTACATATCCTCCAGAATGAGTATACCCATAATGAGCATCAAGGCAACGCCCATTGCTTTGCACCATTCTTTAAATATGTAACGGTCAATTAAAGTAATCATAGGGCAACGCATCCGCCTGGGAAGTATTGTTCCAAGAATCGCAGGGCAAAGGTATCCTGGTTCCTGTCCGCGTATCGTATATTACCAACTTACGCTTACCAACATTTTTTTCCGTACACACCATATGACGTCCATCTGCCAACCAACAACCCTCCATATGATCCAGGGGACCCTGGGTTACAAAGTAGGCTTCCTTGGAATTTAAGTCCAATACACCCACTTGGAATGTTTTATGGATTGTTGCCGTAAAGAGAAGTTTATTTTTATCTAAACTTAAAGCGGCTTCGTCCACAAAATGACTCAAAGGAACTTGTATTTTTTGAAAATTATTAAAGGAATTTTTCCCTTTCAGCGTAGGTACTTTATACAACTGTGGACCGCAGCCACTTTCGTCCCACCCAAATACCAGATTTTGATTGTCAAACCAAACCGGTGAAGTTTTAATGCCGCCGCATTGCGTAATGGCACGTAAATTTTTACCATTTATATCGGATGCATAAATCTGCGGAATTCCTTTTGCGGACAACACCATGGCTAATTGTTTACCCGAAGGACTGAAACAGGCCGATGCGTTTATGCCACGATATTGCGCAACGGCCGTGACCGATTTTGAAGCCAAATGCATGCAATAAATATCCGGGAAGCCGGACTTACCACACGTCGTATAAACAATGTGCGTGCCTTTGGGATACCATCGTGGATGTAAAATCGCAGCGTGATCCTGTGTCAATTGAACCACTTTTTCGAACAGTAAATTGGACAAATACAATTCGGGATGCCCAGAAACGTCCGAAACAAAAACCAACGTAGAATGAAAAAATCCAGGGGTACGAAAAATAAAGGTTACAATGCGATTACACGCATCGATGTAGGCTTTTTGCGTATCAGGCCCTTCCCAAATCAATTTACGCAATTTTGAGCTTTCCCTAAGCAAATAAACTTTGATCCGAGATTGCCGTACATCGACCGTAATCTGCAGTTGTCCCGTAGGACCTGATTTTTTTAACCCTCCATGCAATTGTAAAATCCGTTCGAAAATTTCCTGCACCCGAGGATTGATGGACATCACCGAGAAAGTATACGCATCCACACTTCCCAAATTGGATGTACGGCTCCCATGTAAGACAACATTGACCATGAGACCGTAAAACACGCAAACAATTCTCAAAAACTTCATACCGGCTACGGCGTACGACTATCGCTTGTATTCAATTTAACTTCAAGTAAAAATACCTAAAAACCCTCACTGCGTCTCAAAACATCTCCGGCCAAAAGACGTAAGCGCTTCTGCAGTGCAAAACGAATAAAGTCATCACAAATAACCGCCTTATGCATCATTTTATCAGGACCCCAGCAGGTGCAAACATTCACACACGATAATACCAACACTAAATAGCCACAGAAAAATCCTCCAGGTACCCGAATTTAAAATGTTAAAATGAAGCTGGCCCGTAAGCTTAGACAGTAAGAATAAAGGAAGCATAATGGCCAGGATAGCCAAAATGCATCCCGAAAAACTTAATACGTTGATAAAAGCTTCCGGAATCCATACGGCAACAAACATGGCCGGCAGTACCGTCAATCCGGATAATAAAATGCGCCGCATAATTGGACTACACCCGAGGTGACAACGATCTGCCAGACGATGTAAATCATCCATCAGCGCTATGCCAACACCTATCATAGACGTTGAAATTGTAAAAACGACAAGCCCTCCAATGAGGTATCCGGGTATCAAAGACTTCAATAGGGACAACCATTCGTGCACATTCAATGGATTGAGTAAATTTTCGTGCACACTCTTTAATAATAGCGTAATGCTCACGTACCAAATAAGATAAATGCTCGCCGAAATAGCACATCCCCATAGGCAAGCTCTTTGGATCATTTTTGAATCGTTTTTGCAGAATTTGGTGAGGGAATGCAAGGATCCATGAAATCCAAATGAAGTGAACAAAATGGGTAAAACGACGTATATATTTGAACAAATGGCCGTACCTGTGGCAAGCGATAAGGACGTAAACTTTATTTTTGTATAGGCGGTCACTACCGTAACAATCACCATACTTATCAGTATAAGACAACTGTATTTATTGATGCGCAATACATCACTTGAAGCAAATAAAAATAAAACGAATAGCATACCGGCAATGATTATTTTAAGCGTGGCACTTCCCGGCATGAAAACGGAACTTAAGCCATAAATGTAGGCAGATAAAAGAGAAAATGAAAGTATTTTTAGACAAACATTGCCCAATAGAGCTGCCATTCTTCCGGAAAAATGTAGACCCACATCTTCCAGTGTAAAATCGCATTTTGACTGTAAATTCAATTCACACCGTGCCAACGCAGATACGTAAGCCACAAACGTACACAGCAACATGAGCCCGCAGGCCTTTAAAATTCCAATTTGAGATAATACCATGGGCAATGTTATGAGCCCGGACCCCACAGCAGTTCCCACAAGTAAAAAAATAGCACTTAACGTCTTCTTTTTCATAAAAATTAAGTAAAAAATATTTCTGAACAAAACATACCTCAAAGAATTACTGCAATTTTGAAACACACTATTGAAGTAAGGTATCTTTGAGAACGAA
Organism: Puniceicoccales bacterium; assembly: GCA_031258545.1. GTDB lineage: Bacteria > Verrucomicrobiota > Verrucomicrobiia > Opitutales > UBA9783 > CABUVL01. The sequence continues at coordinate 106,800 of JAIRMU010000019.1, forward strand.
CAATAACTAACGATGTACGCCGGCACAACGGCCGTATCGTATTTTATAAAAATAAATGTATTTTAAATAAAACATTAATAAATTCACCCAAGAAATAAATGTTTAAAATGTGATGTCAATTTAAAAATTTACGCATGTTCACATGCTTTTAACAATTAGAAAATGCCGCCGCATAAAACTGATTTCAAACCTTCGGAATGCTACAAATAACGCATTTTACGGCAGCATGCTTTAAAAATTACGTTTAAGCCTTGTATTTGGAGAAAAGTTTTATTTAATTCTTCTTTAATACGCCAATAAGGACAACTTATGCGGCGTATTAAGGGATAAAAAATCTCAACCAATCAACAATAAATAAATGAATACAGGTACAGTAAAGTGGTTTAATCACAAAAAAGGATTTGGGTTTATACAACCTGAATCGGGTAATAAAGATGTGTTTGTACACATCACGGCATTGCAACAAGCACGTATTGATACGTTGACCGAAGGCCAAAAAGTACGCTACGAATTGATTACATCACACGGTAAGACTTCCGCTGGTAATCTCCAACTTTTGTAATAAGACTACCCTTAAATCACCAAAGGCCATTCCCTAAGGAATGGCCTCCATGAATTAATAATAAATACAAAACTTATTTTTGCACATATACAAAGCATTGTAAAGCTTTTTTTGAAAAAATTATTTTTCGGGTCCATATGAGATTAATAATGAATTACCTCAGGATACTTTCGTAAAGCAAAACCTACAATAGCTTCCACATGCCAGCAGGGTACCAAATAACCGTTTCTACAGTCTTTTTAGGGCACGTATGAGCGCATTCCCGATATCTGCAGGATGCGCGGCCACTTCGACACCGGCCGCCTCTAGGGCATTCATTTTTGAAATGGCGGTACCATTGCTACCGGAAATAATTGCACCTGCATGCCCCATACGTCTACCGATGGGGGCCGTTTGCCCACCGATGAAGGCGGCAACAGGTTTATTGACATGGTACCTAATATAATTTGCGGCATGCTCTTCGGCAGATCCGCCGATTTCTCCAATCAGTACAATGGCTTCCGTCTGAGGATCTTCATTAAAAGCTTTCAATACATCGATGAAAGTTGTTCCCACAATCGGATCTCCACCTATGCCCACGCACGTAGATTGTCCATAGCCATGTTCGGTTAACTGACATACCGTTTCGTACATCAAAGTTCCGGAACGGGAAACGACGCCGAGGGAACCTTCTTTAAAAATAGTATCCGGCATAATCCCCATTTTACATTTCCCGGGTACAATGATTCCGGGAGAATTGGGACCGATTAATCGGGTCCGAGAGCCCCACAATTTCCGTTTCACCATCATCATATCTCGAATGGGGATGCCTTCCGTAATGCACACAACCCATTCGAGGCCTCCATCGATGGCTTCCAAGATAGAATCCGCCGCACATGCCGGTGGAACAAAAATGAGAGAAGCCGTTGCACCTGTTTCTCGGACGGCTTCTTCTACGGTGTTGAACACGGGGATTTTATGCAACACGTAACTACCGCCTCTGCAGGGGGTAACGCCCGCCACGATGTGACTGCCATAATTTAAACACAATTTGCCGTGGGCCAATCCACTTTTGCCGGTAATTCCCTGAATTAAAATACGGGTGGATGTATCTACAAAGATGCTCACGATTATACTCCCCGTGCTCGACGAATAATTTCCTTTGTGGCCGCTTCCAACGTATCACTGGTAACCAAAGGTAAAGCGCTTTGGCGTAAAATTTGGTGAGCACGTTCAACGTTGGTACCTTTCAAACGAACCACCATCGGCAGGTGTAATGCCGTGGATTGGGCGGCCGTAACGATTGCTTCCGCCAACAGATCGCACCTTAAAATACCACCAAAAACGTTGATGAAAATGCCCCTAACGCACGGATCTTTTAAAATAATTTTGAAAGCTTTTTGAATTTGTTCTGCGCTGGCACTACCGCCCACATCGAGAAAATTGGCAGGTCGACCTCCAAAATGTTGGATCATATCCATGGTTGCCATCGCCAAACCGGCTCCATTCACCAAACAGGCGATATCGCCATCCAACGCAATGTAGTTTAATTTCGCCTTTGCCGCCTCAACTTCCTTGGGATCCTTTTCATGATCATCGGTCCATTTCCCGTAATCTTTATGGCGAAACAGCGCATTGTCATCCAGTTGGATTTTTGCATCTAATGCCATTAAATGTCCATCTTCGTTCAAAACCAAGGGATTAATTTCGACCAGCAGGGCATCCGCCTGCATAAACAACCGATACAAATTTTTAAGCAGCTGTACGCATTCGGGAAAAACTTCGGGAGCAAGTTGAAGGAAGAATGCTGCGTGACGTGCCTGAAAATCGGTTAATCCCACCAGTGGGTCGATCAAAATTTTCAAAAGCTTTTCCGGAGACGTTTGGGCCAACGTTTCAATTTCGGTACCGCCTTCCGCCGATGCGATCAGGACGGGGCAATAATGTTCGCAGTCCACCAGGATGGAAACGTAAAATTCTTGCTGAACGCGAATGCCTTCCGTCAGATAAACTTTTCGAACGCGTTTGCCTTTGGGACCCGTTTGTCGCGTGACGAGGGTATGACCCAACATGGCATGGATGCTTTCATGCGCTTCTTGCTTATTTCTAGCACATCGAACACCTTTGCAACCGTTTTCGACAAAACAACCTTGGCCGCGTCCACCCGCATGGATTTGCGCTTTTACGACGATCATTTTGCCTTCCCCAAAAGCATTTAAAGCTTTTTCGACAACGTCCGGTTGGCAGGACTTGATGCAAATACCTTCGGGGGCAGGGATTTGGAATTTTTTTAACAAAAGCTTTGCCTGGTACTCATGAATATTCATACGCATCATATTTTCTGCGCAGATTGGTGGGAGGAATGCACAATAGTTCGCGATACTTCGCAACCGTTCTGCGGGCAATCTTCACATTTTTCTGCGCCAAAATTTCAACAATCTTCTGGTCACTGAGAGGTTTTTTCTTATCCTCCTGCTCAATAACTTTTTGAATTTGTTGTTTTATGATAGTATTAGCAATAGAGTCTCCCGAATCCGAATTCAATCCCTTTGTGAAAAAATATTTAAAATCAAATATGCCGAAGGATGTTTTTATAAATTTGTTTGCGACGGCGCGACTGACGGTGGTTTCATGAATGCCCAAATCTTCTGCGAGCGACTGAAGTGTTAGCGGCTTCAAATGCTTGGGGCCCGCTTCAAAAAAATCTTTCTGCTTGTCCAGGAGGGCATAGGCAATGCGCTCGATTGTTTTTTGACGATGCAGGATAGATTGGATAAGAAAGCGACCCGAACGAATTTTGAGCCGTAAATAATTCTTATCTTGATGATTGACGGAAGCATCGGACAGTAAATGTTCGTAGGTATTACCGATGCACAAACGTGGAATATAGTGATTGTTGAGGTCCACAACCCACTCGTGCAGATGATTTTTATAGATGGCAACATCCGGAATAATACCTTGTGTGTGGTGAACCTCAAATCGACGTCCCGGCGCCGGATCTAGCTTTGCAATTTCTTCGATGGCGCTTTGAACGGCATCGCAGGAGATGGACAAACATCGAGCTATGTCGATTACTTTGTTGCGCAGCAGTAGGTCGTAGCATTGATCCAATATTTGAAAGGCCACCGAAGAAGTTTTGTTCTGGATTTTCAATTGCTGCAACAGGCAAGTGCGTGGACCATCGCAACCGATTCCGGGAGGATCCAATTGTTTTAAAACGGCGATGGCCGTTTGAATGGTTTCGGGGTCGGCTTTTGTCTGTTCTTCAATTTTGGGCAAAGGTAGGGTTAAAAATCCCTTTTCATCGATGCTGCCGATCAAAAAACGGACGACATTTTCGACTTCGGAGGCAACATCCAAAAAACCTACTTGCTCGTACAAATGATCCTGCAATGAAATTTCGGATGCGAGTGAATTCATCAGAAAATCGTGTTTGCGGCTACGGGCAATGGCATTGGCTTTTGAATCGGGAGCAAACTCGTTGTAATCTTCCCAACGATCTTCGGCACTCCCGGGATCATCCAGGCTTACCTCATCCAAAGGTAATTCCTCCAGCGTCGGATTCATCTGAAGCTCTTCCAGGATAACGTTGCGCAGGTCCATGGCCGAAACTTGTAGTATTTTCAAAGATTGCCTTAACTGAGGCGCAAGCAATTGCGATTGCGTCTGAATCTGCTCCATTCGCTGAACCATGTTTTCATCATACTACAAGCCATAAGCAATGAAAAGAAAATTCTGATATTTGCCGCCATTGAAGGATGCGGTAGCCGTCTTGGATGCGTGGTAAAATTATGATATTTCATCAAGTTTACCCCAAAAATATGCTTTGATAATTTAAGCACAGCCGTCTTGGAAGCGCCGCTTAGGTTGTTGGGGAACCATCGATCACCCGCTTCGCCCCATCCTCCGTTGCAAACTTGCGCCTAAAATAAACTTTTTAAAAATATGCCCCAAGTAATTTTACCATTAAAGAAATTTCGAAATAGGTCGAAATTAATTACATACGTGGCAAAATCGCAATGATACGTTGCATAATATGAAATAAGATAGAAGGAAATTTATGAGTACACCAGATATTAATAGTCTGCAAAGTTACGGTAATGGTACCTATAACGTAGCATTTGACGCCAAAAATGACGCGAAAGATGGGACTTATACGGTCACAAAGGCGGGCGATTCCTATACGATCAGTAAGGATGGAGTTGCGCAAGTTTCAACCGGTAATTTTAGCGAGGTAAGCAGTTTTTTTGCAGAGGGAGAGGTGTCGAGTATTTCAACACCGAAAACACCCGTTACAAGTCCCGCCAGTAAAATTATCACGGACGATGATATTCGCGCTCTAATGAATTTGCTATTGAAGGCCTTTACATTGATGATCAATGCACAACGTCAAGGGGATCTCAATGACATGCAGGGGGTACTCAACGCCTTAAATACAAAATTGGAAGCCATGGAAGAATCCAAAGACGCCGCCTATAATGCGGCCGTAAAGCAGGCGGTCGGCCAGATGGTATCCGGTGCATTTACGATTGTGGGCGGTTGTTTTCAGGCTGGGGGAGCAATGAAGGGAACAGTTAAAACTGGTGGTGAGCCTATCCCAGTAAATGATGCAACTGGGAATGGTGGACAGGTTGCTGGAGTCACGCCTGAGGTAACAGAAGACTTTGGGGCAGTAGGTGCAGGATGGTCAGGAGTTTCCCAAGGATGCGGGACAATGTCACAGGCGGCATGTAGCCTTGATGCTGCATCGGACACCAAAGAACAGCAGGAGGCCGAAATCGACAAGGAGCGGGCCAATTCGCAATTGGAATTCTGGAAACAGGGAGAATCAATGGACGAAAAATCCATGGATTCCTTCTTCAACTTTTTGAAAACAATTCTCGCCATGTTGCAGGAATACAGGCAAAACGCCGCCAATACGGAGCAAAGCATTGCCCGGATGTCCTAAGGTTTACCCCGATCCCACGCATTCAAAACTTAAAACCGTCTGCGGGGGATCGTTTTGGAGGAAAATGTCTAGCGGTTTTTACGGGACATCAAAAAGCCTGAAGCCGACGCCATAAACACCGCATCAGCCTAGACACCGGCCCCTCCCTTCGGAGCAACCCTTACCTTCCCCGGTGGGGTTCCAAAATGTGTTCCAATTCCTGAGATTTTACCGCCAAGAGTACCAACAGCGGGTGCTGGGTTTCTCCTCTGAGGGCAATCATTTCCAGCAGCTTACTCTTGAGGCGAAGGAGCTCTATCTGATACCAACCCAAGGGATGAATGGGTGTACTCGGCAAACTATCCCTATCGACATATCTATAAATCGGATTGTGCCAGTGTATGAGCGTACTTGTGAGGAACACGTTAATGGGGTCCTCCTCTCTCCTGGGTACTTGCATGACGTTGAGGAACCAGGTGTGAAACCGATCCCTGACGTTGTCAAAATCGTATTGGGCAAAACCCGTTTGAAAGAGATGCCCGCAATCAATGCCGACGTAACAGCGGTACAGGTTGACGGTGCGCAAAAATGTTTCGAAATTGATCTGGGCTGCGTTTCTTGGATCGCAGGCATCCATGAGCATTTCCGCGATGGGTCGCACAAAATACCTCTGCAGGGTATTGGCCACCTCCCGCAGCGAAGAGGCGCGAAATGTATCGTAGAGGTATTGCACTATCTCGTCCCCCATTTCCGCCTTAAAATAAAATTTGGCCGTATCTTTCTTGGGCCACCACTCCGTACAAGCCCAGATACCACACGTACCAATAAACATCATGGTGTTAAAGCAACAACCAAGATCATATTCGTTAGAGGAACAATCGCAGCAGCAGGCCTTCCAGGCGGGTGCACCGCAGTAGCAGCACTTCTTAATTTCAGCCCTTTGTTCAGCATTTAAAAAACTCTCGTAACCAAAATCCTTAAAGTTTCTGGAAAGCCACACCCCAGGTTGGCGGCAAAATTTATTGGCTTTCCAACATCCCAAGAAAAATGGATAAACCCGGACGTTCCCTCGCAGGAGAAATGAGGTATCCGCCCAACCTTGCGTACCACCTTCAAACCCGAGTAGACCGCCGCCGCCGTGTTCTGCGTAAATGTTACCCATGTCCTCCGTCCATTTGTCGAATAGGCGGATGTAGTTTGCGGCCACTTGGGGATCGCTGGAATTGGCTTGAAAAGCCTGAAAAGCCCGGTTCAAATCTCTAAACCTATCCGCCCGAAGAAGAGGCGTATGCCATAACATGGCATGCGTAAGCGCCAATGCGCCTAGGAGTACCAATTTTTTTCTCATCATAAGAATTTCACTCAGTTAAAATTCACCCACCTCTCCTTTTTATGCAAGCAAAAAGTTTATTTTAGGCGCAAGTTTGCAACGGATGCCGTGGACGAAGCGGATGATTGACGGTTCCCCAACAACCTAAGCGGCGCATCCAAGACGGCTGTGATTAAATTGCCAAAGCATATTTTTGGGGTAAATCGGATAAAATGTCATACCCCAGCTACGTCTCCAACCGCTTGGGCACGATCGGAGATTAATAAAACCTAACGGCGGCCTGCAGGGGATGGTTTTGAAGGAGAATGTCTAATGGTTTTTACGGGACATCAGAAAACCCGAAGCCTGCGCCATAAACACCGCCTAAGCCTAAACACCGGACCTCCCTTGGGGGCAACAATTACCTTACCCGGTGGGGTTCAAATTTATTACAAGTCTCGAGATTCTACCGCCAAGAGTACCAACAGCGGGTGCTGGGTTTCGCCTCTGAGGGCGATCATTTCCAGCAGCTTATGCTTTGTAAGGCTAATCCTTTTGCACTCCCTACGCGGGCGAGAATTAAAGGAAGCGGCAGCCGTCTTGATCTTCCGCCAAGGTAAAGCATCCAAAGTACTTAAGGGAGCCCCACCCCAGGGCATATTTCTGCACTCCATTCAACCGCAATAATTTTTTGTTTACATCGGTTTATTTCCTCATTATAGTTGATATGTCTCATGGACTCGCAAGAAACCAGCCAAGCCGAAAACCAAGGGCCAGACAATGCCGTAACACAAGGGCCGGATGTCGCAACGACGGATAATGCCGCAACAAATGATGCCGCAATCGACAACGCTGCACCCGACAATGCCGCCTCAACACCCGCAGGTCAGCTTGTTTTGCGCGTATTGTCCGGACCTCACAGCGGCGCAGAAATTGATCTGCAGGAAACCGCCATCGTTATTGGTAAAGAGGCCGCCTGCGACGTGGTCCTCATCGACCCAGCGCTCAACGATCAACACATCAAAGTATTCCTAAAAGATAGCAAAATCAACCTGGAAGTCCTCAATGAGTCTCACGTGATCGTGGATGGGGCCCGCGTAACGGGTACCACCGTGCTCCAAAGATTTCAAGCGGTTGTCATCGGCTCAACGCTGCTATCCATGGGCCCCAACAACGTTACCTGGCCCACCATCTCCGCCGACCAAAAACCCACACAAGAAACACCCGCAACACCCCAAAACGAATCGACGCCACAACAAGAGATACCCCCCGCTACACCCCCACCCAACGAACCCCCAGTCGTCGATAATACCCATAAAATAAAAATTAAAAAGTATATCATCGCCGGAAGCTTAGCCTTACCCGTACTGCTGATCTTCATCGCAAGCTTATTTTCTCCAAAAGAATCCTCCGAATCCAATGAACCCAACAAACCTACATCCAAGTTATCCACCTATAACAAAACTGCCATTCTCAACATTTTGCAAAAAAACAATATCGACCCCCATAATATCATCCTAGAAGATAAGCAAAATGTGTACGATTTGACCGTTTACGTCGAAACCAATATTCACAAACAAAATCTACAAAAAGCATTATCCCCCATACCTTTCAAAAAATTACGCATTTATTCGCAGGAAAATTTACTTATTCAAGCCCGGGAAGTGCTAAAAAAATTCAAAACCATTTCCGCTTCAAAAGCAGTCGAACTCAATTCCATCGCACTTCAAGGCTACCTGCACGCCATTGACAACCTGCCGAATATTAAAAATCAACTTTTCTCGGACATTGTCGGCCTAAAATCTATTCAAACGGCCATACTTAGTCCCGATGAAGTTTACGATATGGCATCAAACTTGCTTACACAGTACGGATTAATGGGACTTCTAAACATACAAACCATCGAATCTGGAATTCTCGTATCCGGCAGTATTCCTACGAAAAACGAACCCATGTGGAAAGATGCCCATAAAGCCCTTAAAAACATTTTTAGCGGCACCTGCCAAATTCTTACACACGTTGCCGTATTGCCACCGCAATCCGTAAAACGCTCTTTCTTCAAATCACCCATTGCTTCCGTCTCCATTCCAAAAGATGGTGTTCCGTGGATTGATCTCCAAAACGGAGAACGCTACTTTGAAGGAACCACTTTACCTTCGAGCTACGTCATTCAATCCATCACGCCGAGTGGCATTATTCTTAACAAAAACGAAGAATCCATCAATTTCACCCTCAACGAACTATAATCCATGAATCAAAGTCAAAAAATTATTCTTGTGGAAATGGAAACCCAACTCAAGCAAGATACAACAGGAACCTTCCGCAGGAAATTACGCGATCAGTTGGCCCAATACAAGCAACTTATCAACCAATTGATGCCTTCGGCGCCAGATAAAACACATTTCGATACACTCGAAAGCCTAAAAATGGCATTGCAACACGCAGAAACAATCGTAACCCACTAATATCATGACAGCAGATCCAACAAAAGTAGACGCTAATGCAGATCCTTACGCATTTACAAAACAAGCTACTCTTTGGGACCAAACCAAAGTTACAACTATTGATAGAACCGCCAGTAGTATCGTCGGCCTCGTTGCCAAAGGCGAAACGCAGATGAACGCACTCCTTTCAGAACTGGCAAGCATAGACCCTGGGCAACTTGACCAAAGTCGTCTCATGGCTGCACAAATGACCATGACACGTTGGCAACTAGCTTCACAATTGCTAACCAATTTCCAATCAGGTGTCGCAACAGGACTTAAAAACGTGATCCAAAACATTCGTTGATTTTAATCATGAATAACTTCTTACAACAAATTCCCAATGAACTTCTACAGTTGCTTGCCGAAATCGGATACGTGGGCGCCAATAATGGCTTTTTTAAAGAATCGCAAGCTATCTTTGATGCCATCGTTAAAGCACGTCCAGATAGCTTGGATGCGCTGCTCGCCCAGGGCATTGGACACATATTTTCAGGCCAAATTGCCAATGGATCCAAAATTTTATTTAGAGTATTGGAAAAAAATCCAGAAAATGAATTGGCCAAAAGCTTTCTGGCGGTTGCATTTAAAATGACCAACGTCGACCCGCACGCCGTAGCCGCCGCCGAATCCGTTGTCAAGTATGGAGAAAATCCATCTGCCAAACAATTGGCACAGGCTATCCTGGACACTTACCAAAAAGAACTTTCTCCCATGGATTTGCAAACCCAACAGGCCAGTCAGTTTTCTAAAACATCCAACGTACCGTCATGAGCATCGAAGGCAATACACTGAGTACCATCCAGAAGCAACAAGCCGTCGAGTCCGACATACAAGCTTCGCTCGACATACGCCCGGATAATCCAGTTGTAACAAATTTGGACATACCCGAAACTCCTCTGGATGCATTGAATAACCTGCCTCCCACTTTAACGCCGCAACCTACTGCATTTGAAAACCGGGCCCCGGGTGACGAAATTCTTCTGGCTCTACAACGCGTCTCCGATAGTCAAGGTGCCAATACAAAAGGCATTCAAGACACCCTCAGCCAAATAAGTAGTGAAAATGGTCCCATTACCATCGCAGATACGCTCAAATTGCAAAAACTATTGGTGGATTATCAATTAACGCAGGATTTAATATCGAAAGGGGCCGACAAAATTAGCCAGGGCGCACAAGCGCTTTTCAGAAACCAATAAGCGTATGAATTGGAAATCCAGTTTTTCTCTCGTAGCATTGTTTATTTGTGGGTGTAGTCAACAAGCCCTGTACACGGGACTGCCAGAAAAGGATGCCAACGATATGGTTGCTATTTTGCTATCCAATCAAGTCAATTGCGATAAAGTCTCGGGAGTGGAAGGTACCTGGAATATTGTGGTCGATAAAAACCAATTTACGGAAGCCGTCAGCCTACTCAACGAAGTAGGTTATCCTAAAGACAAATTTAGTTCCCTGGGAGACGTATTTAAAAAGTCGGGCCTCGTATCCTCACCGCTTGAAGAAAGGGCCCGCTTTATGCATGCCCTATCGGAACAATTGGCCGAAACTTTAACGCACATCCACGGTATTGTAACGGCACGTGTTCACATCGTCCTTCCCGACAACGACCCCTATTCGGCCAAAATATTACCCTCATCCGCCTCCGTTTTCATCTCTTATCTACCTCAGGTGAATCTAGACGACTGTGTCCGCGACATACGTCAGCTGATAACCAACAGCATCGAAGGTCTTACGTACGATAAAGTCAACGTCGTATTGTTCCCAGCAACCAATCCCAAAGAACGCTTACCACTCAATTTGTCCACTCAAAAAAATTCGTATACAACCGTTCTTTCCATGAAAATCGCCAAAGATTCCGTGCTTAAGTTTTGGTTTTTCCTTGGTACTCTTTCCGTAAGCGTGATAGTCATTCTCGGTGGCACAATCTTCTTCCTGAAACAAAAACAATCCTCTCAAAGTTAACGCATGCTCAATTCCCTATGTTCAATGCAAAACACTTGTGGACAAACGATAGAAACCAATTTTGTCAATACGTCCAATATAGCCAAACATTGAACGATGTGCATCCCCACGCATTAACTCAATATTTACCCGAAGCATTTCCTTTCCAAAAGCTAACAAACAAAAAAATACTGCAACACCTAAGCGCGTACCTTCGAAAAAAGTTGGATGTGCTGGAATTTCCCATAAAAAACTTGGAATCTCCACTGCGCGAGTGGCTACTGCTTCCCCTCCAAATTTTATTGGATTTACAACATCTACTGGGAGCATTATTTTTTGCGGAAACCATCAAAAAGGTTGTCATAAAACGGCAGCATGAGCAACTAACATCTTTGTTGGGTGCCACAATATACGAGTGTATTTTGAAACGCGCATCGCTTTTTAGGCCCCTCCTGCCCTACAACATTGCCCCCAAATTTTCTCAACCTGACTTACCTGCAAACATTCTTGAAGCGGGACAATTTTTCCAAGAATACTGCTTATGCAATTCATCCAAACCACTTTTGAAACGTTTCACGTTAAAATTTGATCCCGCGCTTAAGTGGAACTTTGAACATCGCACCGATCCAACCGAACAAATGAAACTCATTTCTCTATGTAATTTACTGATCAACAAAGAATTAAAGCCATAAGTTATGACGTTATTGACATTACAATCCAACAAAAAAATATGCCCCGCAACGCGTATTATTAAGTATGAAGATTATGCTTGTGTTGCCCAAGCAGATATCATTATAGGAGACGCCAAGGCAAAGTCTAAAAAAATTTTCCAGCAGGCAAATATGCAGGCTGAACTCATAATCAACGATGCAAAAAAAACATACGAAGAAGAAAAACAACGTGGGTTTCAGGAAGGGACCGACGCCAGTCGGGAAAAACATGTTGAAATGCTGTTCAACATGTTAGCAGGGGGGATTGATTATTTATCAAAATTAGAACAAACAATTGTTGGCGTTGTCCAATCTGTTACGGAAAAAATTTTGGGCGAATGCCCCTCCAGTGAACGCATTACCTCTTTGGTAAAAACTGCCCTGAAATCTGTACCCAACGGGAAATTCCTGAAAATTCACGTGCCGCCAGAACAGGCAATCACGCTCAAGACAAAAATTGACGAACTCCTTCAGGTACAACCTCACCTTGAACGCATCGAAATCGAAGGCAACAATGCGATGCAAAATGACCAATGCATTCTTGAAACGGAAACCGGTATCTTGGATGCCAGCCTGGATGTCCAATTAAATACGCTCATGAAAGCCATTGAATCCATTATCCACTGACCATGCAAACACTTCAAAATTTACTGAGTAAAACCATCCAAGCGACGACATCAATTGCCACCAAAGGAAAAGTTTTGCAAGTGATTGGAACCATCGTCAAAGCCTTTGTGCCGGGTGTAAAAATTGGAGAAATCTGCTCGTTCGTCAACCCTGGAACCTCCAACGAAACTTTGGCCGAAGTCGTCGGCTTTGCCCAGGAAGCTGCCCTGCTAACACCCTTGGGAGACCTGACGGGTGTTTCATCTTCGACGCAAGTCATTCCTTCGGGAAAAACGCACAGCGTTCCCGTAGGTACCGAGCTGCTGGGACGTGTGCTCAACGGACTCGGCCTAGTCACGGATGAAAGCACGAAAGGTCCCTTTGTCCCAGAAACTTACTATCCCGTGTATGCGGATCCACCCAATGCCATGACCCGTAACCCCATTGATAAACCCATGTCACTGGGCCTGCGCGTGTTGGATGGGTTATTGACTTGCGGCGAAGGTCAACGTTTGGGGATATTTGCCGCCGCAGGCGGAGGGAAAAGTACATTGTTGGCCCAAATTATTCGAAATACGGCGGCAGAAATCGTTGTCCTGGCCCTCATCGGCGAGCGCGGTCGCGAAGTCAGAGAATTCATCGAAAGAGACCTGGGCGAAGAGGGCCTACGTCGCTCCGTATTAGTCGTTGCCACATCGGACCGCTCGTCCATGGAACGTTTAAAGGCAGCCTATGTCGCCACCAGCGTGGCAGAATTTTTTAGAGACCGAGGCAAAAAAGTCTTGCTTATGATGGATTCGGTTACGCGATTTGGGCGAGCGCAGCGCGAAATTGGTCTCGCCGCAGGGGAACCCCCAACGCGAAGAGGGTTTCCACCGTCCGTTTTTTCAACACTGCCCAAACTTATGGAACGCGCCGGCCAATCCGATAAAGGTTCCATAACGGCACTTTACACCGTTTTGGTGGAGGGCGATGACATGACGGAACCCATCGCCGACGAAACGCGCTCCATTTTGGATGGACACATCATTCTCTCCAGAAAACTTGCCAGTGCCAATCACTATCCCGCCATCGATGTCTTGGCAAGCGTCAGTCGTGTCATGAACGCAATTGTTTCCAAGGAACACAATAAAGCATCCGGAAAATTTAGAAATATGTTGGCCAAATATCAAGAAGTTGAACTTCTACTGCGCATTGGAGAATACAAAAAAGGGAGTGACGCAGAAGTCGACGAAGCCATCAAAAAAATGCCAGAACTGAATAATTTTCTTAACCAAAGCCTAACGGAAAAATCTCACTATGACGAAACCGTGAAACGCATGATCGCATTGGTCAACGCGTAACCCATAAGATGGACCCGGGAGCATTGTATAACCATATAAAAGTTGACTTAAAATCCTAACAACAACGCTCTGGCGGGATTTTTTCAACCCATTGGATAAAGAGAAGATGCATGAAGTATGAACTGGAAGATTTATTACGCGTCCGTAATTTACGCAAAGATCGGGCCAGTGATGCGCTCGTTAAGGCTCAAAATGCCCTAGCCGAAGCCAAAGAGTTCTGCGAACAACAAAAAATCAAACTTGAAATATTTGTTCAAAAAAAACCGGGTTTTGTCCGCCAAATCTACGATAAACTCTTTCAAAAACCACAATTTAAACGCAATTATATGGATCTCATAGCGTTTAAATTGGGGAAGCTCGATGAACATGAATCAAAGCTTGCAATTGCCCTCCAAAAAGCACAAAATTTAGAAGAGGAGGCTGCTAAAAAAGTTGAGCAATGCAAAGCGGCTCTCAAGCAAGCAACCGTTGAAATGAATAAAATAGAAGAACATAAGGTCACATGGAAAGCGGAAGTCAGTGCACTGGAACAAGTTGAACAAGATAAAGAATTAGAAGATTTTAAAACCAAAAGTAAGGAATAACATATGCCACAAGTCAACACACCTCAAACCATAACCCCAGACCCATCCTACCAAGAAACTACGCAGGATGCAGCAGGACCTACCCTCTCCGCCGATCCATCGTCCGTAAAAGCTTTTAACGAACTTCTGAAAAAATCGGCTGTAAATGCCCAAGATCAACTTCCAATCTCTCCCCAATGGACACCCTTTACTGCACAAACTTTCAAAGATGATATCACTACGGGTGTGCCATCCATAGAATCCAAAAATACAGCAGAAGATACAGCCAGCATACTTCCTGCATTGCCTAATGTAAATAAAATGTTTACGCAGACGACGACGCAAAATGCAGATACTTATAGCCCAAGTCATTTGTTTAATCAACAAACGGTTAAAGAGGGTACCGCAAGCTCTATGCAAGCAACGGAAGGTAATGAAGCAACCCCTATGCTTCCCCATAAAAACTTTGACCAAACACCTACCCATAATACATCTGCAGAATCCTCACCACACGGTGCGCGTACGTATTCGCCATTTACGGATAAATTTGTCGGCGCTACACCCGATAAAATACCGGTGGTAAATCGACCGACGGCTTCACAGGTAGACGAAACGACCTATACAACACAAAATAATCCTTTGCCTGTAGGTTTACCCTCATCTACCAGTAACGGCGATACGATTTTGAATAATCTTCAAAGTTTTTCGCAAACGAGCGCCACCACTGCCCTAGACCATAGTCACCGCTTGCAACAAATTAAAACCGAACTTGTAGATCAAATTTTAATTTCCAGCAACGCCCTAGAAAACAAGCAAGTTGTAAAAGTTGCATTGAATCCACAACTGCTGGCGGGAACCGAAGTAAATTTACAAAAACAAGGCAATAATTTACAGGTAACTTTTGTGACAACCAATACGCAATCAGAAACGTTTTTAATCAATACCCAACCCAATTTGCAAACACATTTGGTGGAACGCCTTCATCACTTTCAGGATATTTCCGTTTCCGTCAACGGCACAAGAGGAAATGCCGCCTCCGCACAAGGGCAACCACAAGATGGGCGTTCCAGAAATCGTTACGAATATCAAACGCCTGAAGATAGCGAATAATGGATAAATTTAAACCTAAAATCCAACTGTGTCCCCAATGCGTTCAATTGCTCAATGCGTGGATAACGCCTTCACAAGCACATTGTACATCCAATGATCATACGTATCATTTTGAACTAAGCCCTGCCATTGGTGAACAAACTATTGCAACGTTAACTTATCGATGGGAAAATCAAGATTTAAACATTGGACTGTTAAATAGTTCGTTTCTCAGTTTTTTGGATCCGCAATTTGAAGATCTTCATTGGGAAACTTGTGATCCAGAAATCCAAACCTGTCTGCTGGATGCCTGCCACGCATTTGTGGCCGAATTGCTCAATCAGTTTAATGTAAGTTCCATCGAATTAGGCCAAGTACAATTTACAACTACAGAAATCCAAAATGGGTTGGCTACACTCTACATCGTTGAAGACAAAAACAAATGTGCCCTACAATTATTTAACGACGATGCAAGCACTCTTTTTCTTCAAAGAGTGTCTTCCAATATACTGGCCCCCAACCCCAATTTCAACATTCATCAACTGCCACTTATTTTTAGAATCGAACGTGGGTGCACACGCATTTCTATTGATGAACTCAAACAGCTACGTACGGGGGATATTTTGCTAACCCAAGAACGCGTACGGGCACAAAATGATCTGGTTAGATTTCACGCACACCACCTTACTTTCTGGGCAAAACAAGTCGCCCTCAATCAATTTGCAATTCAAACACCTCTTATGGACGAAACAAACGACTTACCTGCAGGCATCATTCCAGAAGATGATATCAAAACCCCAGAAGATGTAGCCACCGAAGTACCCGTTTCGGATACATCGACCGAAGACGAAAAAAGCCAAAGTGATCAAAAACCTCAATCCGCTGTCATCAATCTTGATCAATTACCCATTCACATCACATTTGATGCGGGAGAAAAGATACTTTCATTGGACGAAATAAAAAATTTACACGTTGGCTACACCTTTGAAACGGATCATGCCATTGATGATCCTGTCAAAATCAAAGCCAATGGAAAAATTATCGGAGAAGGCGAATGGGTGTGCATTAATGAACATTTTGGCGTTCGTATAACTCAACTGAATTCATGATTCCAGACGCCTCATTTTTGTATGATCCCATTGGGATCATCATTTTCCTTATTTCATTATCGCTGGCTCCTTTTGTAGCCCTAATGGTCACTTCTTTTGTAAAACTTGTCATCGTCATGAATCTCCTGCGCCAAGCCATGGGATTACAACAAATCCCCCCCAATATGGTCATCAATGGCTTGGCAATCATATTAACCCTCTATATTATGGCTCCCACATTGCAGGAAAGTATTCACAGAGCCTTTGAGACCAATGATATTCTCAAAGCGCGTAAACAATTAAAAGAAGCATTTGTATTGCCCGATAAATTTAAGCCATACATGGCGTCACAAGACAATTCTGGTCTGTCGCTCACGTCGTTCGCATCCGAGAATGCATCGAATGAACGCACCGAACAAATGCTCAGCGAAATAAAAGCTTTAGTAGATTATACAAAACAACCCATCACACAATTCTTGACGAAACACACACCGCAACGACAATCTCTCTTTTTCATGCGCATGGCTAAACGTCTCTGGCCTGCTGCCTATACTCAAAACCTAAAAGAAGACGATATCCTCATTTGTATCCCCGCATTCATGCTCTCGGAATTATCTGCCGCATTCGAAATAGGATTCTTAATTTACCTGCCATTCATTGCAATTGATTTGGTTGTCTCCAATATTCTTTTGGCCATGGGTATGATGATGGTTTCTCCGATGACAATATCGTTGCCGTTTAAGCTCATGTTATTCGTTCTCGTCAGCGGTTGGTCCAAGTTAGTTGAAGCTTTACTTTTAACCTACATCTAAGAATCAAGGGATGCATCTAAAAATATGATAGCTAAGATGTACATGGTTAAAGTATTTCATAAAAACACCACTGAGGATTCGCAAAACGCTTTTATGACAGCAAGCATCCCGTGTTTACAATTCAGGCAAAACTAGATCTTGAGACATCTCATTCAAATATTCTATTCTTTATTGATTCCCTTCCCACCCACACGCTTTAACGATCAACGAACGGGTCCGCAGTTACGCTATCTTCGGGAGGCATTATCATCTTCCGCCTGTTGTTTCTGCAATTCCTTAATTTGCTCTTGGGAAGAAGTGCGCATGGATCCTATCATTCTTTGAAATAAAAAACGGTTGTTGGCTTCTTTTAGTGCCTGCTTTTTATCTGCCGCAGACACAGAAGCCTGAAAATCTTCAACGTCCGAAACGTTAGCTGCCGAAGAATTCGCATTGACGACATCTTCACCAGTGGCTGTTGCAGGTTTTATGGAAGAAACGGAATGAATATTACTTGTCATAAATGTATTTTAATTCTAAATTGGAACCCGATCAACGTAAAAATGATGCAAGCGAAACAATTTTTTTCGTCCATTGCCGACGAATGGCCTTTTAAAAATATGCTACCGCTGGACATAGAACCATGGATGTGGCTAAAACGCCTGCCGGAAGCGCTGGAAAATTTTTTTACGCATTGTCCAATAGACGACAGAATTCGTTCTAGGGTACCTCCCAACTTGCATATGCGTGGCGATGTGTTCATTGGGGAAAACGTAACACTGCCCCCGTTGGGATATATTCAGGGACCTGTTTACATCGGAGACCACTGCATCTTGCGTCCAAATGTTTACATACGCGAGCATGTCATTGTAGGACAACATTGTGTTTTAGGCAACGCCTGCGAATTCAAACATGCTATTTTGTTAGATCACGTGCAGGCGCCCCATTTTAATTACGTTGGCGATTCTATTTTAGGAACGCACGTACACTTGGGAGCAGGCGCCATCTTGTCCAACCTACGTTTTGATAAACGGGAAATCCTCATCAAAGATGGCAGCAATAAAGTTTACACAACGGGATTAAAAAAATTGGGGGCAATTGTGGGAGATTATGCCGAAGTTGGATGTAACGCCGTCTTGCAGCCCGGTACCTGCTTATTTCCGCATTGCAAAGTACATCCCCTAAGTTCCACTAAAGGTATCATCACATAAATTCTTGTGTGTCCGTCTACCAGAAAAACATTTGCCACCGGATTACGCCCATGCAATTGCTTTGTCCATCAGCCCGGGTAAGTGCGACGATTTTCCTTGCCACAGGATGGGGATCCATACAAATTAGAACAATCCGGGGGATTAGCTCAGTTGGTTAGAGCATTAGCATGACACGCTAGGGGTCACTGGTTCGAATCCAGTATCTCCCACCATTCTCTTTATTGTTCGTGAAATATAAATGCATTGCGTATACGTTAGGGGCCTACGGTGTTATTTTGCTATTAGCCGCCTGCTTAAGT
The DNA here is from genome assembly GCA_031258545.1 of Puniceicoccales bacterium. GTDB lineage: Bacteria > Verrucomicrobiota > Verrucomicrobiia > Opitutales > UBA9783 > CABUVL01. The sequence continues at coordinate 125,701 of JAIRMU010000019.1, forward strand.
CCAATGATATTTGCTTGTGTCCAATATCTGAATGTCCACTACACTTGCGATTTTCTAGCCTACTTAGCGCACAAACCCTTCGAACAATACTTTGATCGTTGTCGACTATTTTCGGTTTTTTTAACTTTTCCAATGCTTCTACGGTGCTTTCAAGTACGTTGGACGGAATTCAATGTGCAACTCAACTTACGTACGCTCAGCATTGGCATAAAGTGCTTTGCATTGGGGATAGGTTTATGGCTTAGCTTCTTGGTTTTAATTGCCTACAACATAGGATTGCCTGAATTAAAAAATATGTCCCATCCGCTGCTGCATACGATAGTATTTGCAACCATTGCCAGCATTCTGTTGGCCTGTATGGAAGAAATTATTTTCAGAGGCCTACTGTTCCGATTCTTTCTTAAAAATATGTCAGAATTTTGGAGCATACATTGGATATCTCTTATATTTGCCTGTTTACATTTCTCAAACGTTCGTACCCTGAATGTACATTGTGTCTTGGCTTTAAAAGGCTTTTATAGCGCTTTTTACTCGCTGGCTGACATCTTTACCCATGTTCAGTGGATTTATTTTTTTAATCTATACACTTTGAGCTGCCTGTTGTGCTTATGGGTTTTAAAATTGAAAACGCTATGGGGGGCCATTGGCTTCCATGCAGGTCTCGTCTTTACCCTAATGTACATCCGGCAGCACTATTATTTTTCGGATGTTGTACATAACCGATGGGGTACCGGCCGCATCACGGATTCATGGGCCGTTCTTTGTATTTTATTGCTAATCACCGTCGCAATGTGGCGCATGCGAATTCGAAGTAATTTTCCAAAAATGGGATTGGTAGAGCATTTAAAATGACAATGGCATGTACGCTTGTAGCTTGCCTAGGTTTTTACATGCTAAGCGCGTTAACCAACATTATGGTACTGGGCGCCTTCACGGAATCTTGGCTACAATATTTTCAGTGGACACGGGAAGCGCTAAGCCAAATATACTGCTATGCCACTTTATGCGTTGCAACAACTGCCGGATTTTCGGGGGTATGCTTTGAAAAACTAAGACATAAGTGGGCATGGTGTTACTCCAGTCTATGCCTGGGAACTATTTTATTGTTCATCAGTTTTTTACCTCCGGGCAACCCAAATTCACTTTGCTTTACGTTATTGCTATTTGCACTGCAGTGGCTTGGCCAAGGACTTCTTGTCGTGGCCTGTCGAACCTCTCTAATGGCCTGTGTATCTCGTTCTCGGCAAGGCATTTTTGCAGGCATCCAAGAATCGTTGGGAACACTCGCCGTAAGTATATTACCTTTCATGGTTCTAAAAATGATTCATCTTTTTACGTGGCAAACCGTACTACGCATGGAAAGTTTCATGTACTTTTTTGCCGCACTTTTGAGTCTTACCATCAACCGTGTCCCCCCAACTGTACTCCCAAAGCAACGGATGCATACACCTTGGTTTTTGTTAAAAACGAAAAAATTTTGGATGGTCAATGGACTCATCAATCTCCCTATTTTATTGAGTTCCGGTTACTTTTTTCACCTGGAGGCACTATGCCAGCGCTGGCATATTCGCCTGCATCAGCTGCAATCTTTACTCATACCGCAAGTCCTGGGCATCATTTGCGTCCACTTATTGTTGGGCGTTTGGGTTGTACGTAGGGCATGGAAGTTGACCCCTCTCATCGTACTATTGGTGGGATCACAATGCATGTGTTACGTAGGTTTGCTGCATTTATCAATCTCTTTGGGAAAATATGCCTACGTGATCGGTAATGCTTTAGGCTGGGGATTTTTTGGCGTATTAATCAACATCGTTTGGGACTATTTATACGGCGCTCCCTACAGAGATTTTTGCTTGGGCTGGGCCGTCTGTTTGGGATTCGTTTTTAATGCCTTGGGCCCTTTGCTATTTTCTTTAATCGTTTAGCCTAATACCTTGCGTTGGAAACCTAAGGGTTATTTTATATCTCTACCACATCTCTTTTTACCACTGAAAATCGCTTATGCGCACACGAAGCTTGACACCATTATTTTAATCGAAAGGCGCCCGACTCATTCTCATTGCTGTGTAAAAAATTTGCGCATGGTCACGCAGGTATATTCCAATTGTTCCAACGTTAAACCCGGGAAAATGGGTAAACTTAAAACCTCATTGGCCAGCGTATGGGCCACATGGGTCGCAATCCCTTTATCCGTAGATACATTTTGCATACACGCTTGTAAATCCAGCGTCTTTGGGTAATAAACAGCACTTTCAACGCCATGTTCTTCTAAAAATGATTGCAATGCGTTGCGTTGACCCTGGTGCACGCGAATCGTATATTGATTCCATGTATGGTAACGATGTGGTAATTCTTTGGGTAACGTTATAAAATGTTCTAAAGAACCGAGCTGTTGTTGGTAAAATTGAGCATTGCGCCGTCTCTGCCGAATGTAATCGTTCACGTGGGGTAATTTAACGTTGAGCAATGCGGCTTGCAGGCTATCCATGCGAAAATTGCCCCCCAAATAAGTATGTTCATATTTCCGAGTAGCACCATGCACGCGCAGGCATCGCGCTTTTTCGGCCAAATCCACATCATTTGTGGCAACAAGTCCTCCATCACCAAAGCCACCTAGATTTTTGGTCGGAAAAAAGCTAAACGCACCGATCGTACCCCAAGAACCCGCTTGACGTTGATTGTACTGCGCTCCTTGCGCTTGTGCAACATCCTCCACAATCCACAGCTTGTGTTTTTGGGCAAAGCTCTGAACAGCCTGGCAATCGCAACATTGACCAAACAAGTGTACGGAGATAATGGCTTTCGTTTTCGAACTCACTTTTCTTTCGGCATCCTCCACATCGATGCCAAAATCCTCTGCACAAACGTCAACCCATACGGGTGTTGCCCCCAAACGCGCCACACAACTTGCCGTTGCAAAAAAGGTAAACGAAGGACACAGTATCTCATCACCCTTTTGAACATCCAATGCCATCAAAGCGAGCAAGAGGGCGTCTGACCCCGAAGATACCCCCAACGTAAACTTGCATCCCAAAGACTGCGCCATAGACCGTTCAAATGCCTCAACGGTATGCCCAAGAATAAAATTACCCGAACGAATGATGGCGTTGCATGCATCTAAAAATTGATCGTGTAAGTCATCATGAATGGGTGACAAATCGAACAAAGGCACGCGTCGCATGCTAACAAAATAAAATTTCGAAACGATAATACCAGCTGTTTTTTGTGAATTTTACAACCGCCTACATGTTGCTTGCTCGATGACAATGCTTCTATGATAAACTTACAGTCACAAGTACTACTCTTAAAATATTATTAATCAACGTGAATTGATGACTTCTATTTCATGTGATACTAGTTTTTAGCAGCCGACCGAACATTACTGTTTGCCAATAAAATCTATAATATACGGTTTTGGTAAGATCGATTTAGGGGCACAACCGAAAAATTTTCACAAGCGTCCTTGTGTTATTCGGCTGCTTTTAAATTTTCTTTCGGTGTAAGCATATACACATGACGTTGTCCCGGCCATTGACGGTGGACTGCCATGACCAATAACCTTAAGTAATGATGCAATGTAGATAGAGCGTAACAGAAAAATGCGCGTAAGCCACGAAAATGACTACCAGGTCGTAAATAGGTTCCAATACCGATACAGGTTAATCTATGGTCCATAAGATTTAGGCAGTCCTCCGAGGAGTTGGGAATGAATGTGCGTATTTAAATGGACTGTACAATCTTTCCGTTACCAGTCTGAGCCTGCAAAAACCGATTTTTCCACTATCAATCTTGCCCCATGGAGCTCAGTTTTGCCCTAAAGTTAACTTACTGTTGGTTACCCCATTGCAACCGAGGCATTTTCGAAGGTATTTCTTTGCACCTCTACGACTTGCGAATGTCCCTCCGTGACGAATGCAGCGGTGGATTCACATGGTATGCGAGGAATCGTTGCCCGACTTTGATAGGGAACTCGGTGTGTAATTTGATGCCCCTATCCGCTCTCGCTGTATTCAGTTCCCCACCATCCTATGCGGCTTTCATTTAATCCAATGGCATTTTAGGATATAATTTATGCCAATGACATCAATGCCCGGTACAAGTTAAGAATTGTGCGCAACGGGGCGATGAAATAACTTTAACAGAGGCCACAGACAGGCCGGCATAAATTTACCCCATGGGGCATATATTTTAAGCTCATATCAGCCCGGTAATTCGATCAATGGGCCGCATCCACTTTGCCGCTGCTAGTCTGTGTCTGCAATAAATGATTTTACCGCTGCCAGAACTCAGCCTTACCGTAAAGTGAACATTTTCCAGCCATTGCTGAACAACCGAATTCTCTCCAAATACCTCCAAAAATACCGTGAAAACCCTTGACAGGGGTAGGTAGGAAAGGATACAATAACTTAACTGTGAAGACCTCAAGACCTCAAGACCTCAAGACCTCAAGACCTCAAAGCGTCTAAGCGCTTAATTGCCAACGTCGTTCCGGAATTAAAGGAATCTGGGCAACGATGGGGACTAAATCGGACTCGAAAGCCAGTTTGGAAATTGAGACTTAAGCCGAGCTGGAGGCTAACCCCCAATCGAACATTGGAGCCGGTGCCAGTCTGGAGATCGGAGCTAAGCTTAAGAGCCGATCGAGGATTAAAGCCGATCCAGAGATTGGAACCGGAACAACAGTTGAAGTCCGGTCGGCACCTGGACTCCAGTCAAAGGTTAAAAACCAGTCGAGGATCCGAGTCAGGTCAGAGATTGGGATGGTTAAAGTCCTTGGCATGTTCGGGATTCTTTCTTAATTTTATACGGTTTTGCATGGTTCTTATCGGCGCAGTTTGCTTAACAAGGCCATTGGTTGCCTACACACCGCCATTTAGTTACAGACAGATTACTTTGACAGGGAATGCATTTAACCGGACCTCAATGGGTAATAGTATTTGGTTTAAGATTCCATCGGTTGCCTGGGGTGCGACAAGCACCTGGGACGCATCAAATTTGTGGAATACCATACGGCCCGGTTGCATGGTGGATTCAACCGGTACTTTATATTATGTAGTACATTCATTCAATAATGGCTTTGCATGGTATCGTTTTATTGTAGGTAAAATTGTTCCCGATGGAACGCAATCTAAATACGAATTTGCATTGAACGTATCTAGTATTGGAACCAATTACGCATTGTGGAAAAACAACATTGGAAGCGAAACAAGTCAATATGGAAATGTAGCTTGGATTACCATGATGCCCTGTATAGCCCAGGAGGCAAACGGTACATCGGAATATATTCATGTGATTACCTACATACCCCCCTCGCGTTGGTGGAATACCGGTTCGGGGGGCGATACGGAAGGTCTCATGCTGACGAAGATTAAAAAGTCGGATTTGAGCGTCACGGAAACAAAGTTTATATCGGCTTATAAGGGAGATGGCAACTACGCAGGTCGTGGTTTACGCGCGGATGGGTTTGGCAATTTCACCTCATTGATCTACAATCGAAATTGCTTTACGGCCATTAATAACGTGAACGAAGCAAAGACAGTTGTTTTTTGGCCGCACAAAAACAGCCACAGCATTAGCACCTATGATGCAAATGCAAGTTCATCTCATGGCCAGCTATTGCAAATAGATAATAATACTTTTGCTACAAGCTTTAGGACTAGTGAACTTGGGCCCACCAATACGACTTGCTGTGAGCCACGTGCAATCATGTTAACAGGAGATGAACATTACCGTCTTATAGTTTCGTCAGGGTATACTCCCAAACAAATACTATACAACGCCGATTGTGCGGGTGGGCCTCGTGGAACAAGTACGGATCAGATAGGTTATTTTGATACCAGTGGCAATACGGCAGCCGGCTGCAACTACCACTGTGATTTTGGTAGTGTAGATGGTTTTACCACCTACAAATCTCTTATTTTAAGTATGACGAAGACTTCTCGGATTTGGTCGGCATCGTACGTTAGCTGGAACACCTCCTATGTCGTTTTGGCTCTTTTCAATTTCGATTATGGCAATCAAACCTTGAATTGCCCTACCGAAAACTGCATTGCCGTCTTCCCCGTAACGACCGGAACGCATGAAGAGGCAACTTCGGCCACCACTTTGTACAAAAATACATTTCAATTCGTCGTATACAACAATCACATCATTTACGCCTACTGCTATCCGGGCAATAAAACCCAGCTTGTCCTCGGCGTTGCCCGCTATCGATTGGATGCCAACGGATATGTCCATCTATTGACCAAACGGGAATTTACAGACAAAGATGGTAATAGTTTTGGTAATTTGACAAATTGTAATCGCCTTCTTTTCATGGATGTCAAAAATGGCTACCTCTGGATCGTCCTTTTTCCAGTAGAATATAATGCCTACCCAGTTATTTGCATTCCAGCCCAGGATATTATCGATCATGCTTTTTGATGGTTGTAGCCAAAAGCAAAGATGCGAACAATTCCCTTTTGAAGCACGCATTCAAGTTGTTCTCGTATCGTTTTCATGGACATCAAGGGCAATCATTTGTGGATAGCTTGGATGTCCATCGATAATAGGACGATTTATCATTTCCACATTAATCCCCAAGATTTAATCGATTGTACCGTATGATTTTTAGGAAAATGCTTTAAATTTACTTAAGCCGTATTATATTTGTTCCCTGTGATATACCTTAGTTTGGGGTCCAATCTTGGTCGTCGCCTGGAAAATTTACGTAAAGCGGTAGCCTTAATTCAAGAGCGTTGTTTGCAACATATCACATGTTCCATTATCTTGGAAACAAAGGCAATACTCCCGCCAAATGCTGCCCAAAATTGGGATTTACCTTATTTGAACATGATTGTTTGCGGTGACACTACATTATCGCCGCAAACTTTATTGCAAGCTTTGGAGGAGATCGAAGTGGCAATGGGGCGTCCCACAGACCACCCAAAGTGGAGTCCTCGCGTGATTGATATAGATATTTTACTCTACGATACGGTGTGCCTTTCAACAGAACGTTTGACTTTGCCACATCCGGAATTACTAAATCGTCCTTTTTTTTTACATTTATTGGCTTTACTGGATCCATGTTTGAAGCATCCCGGCAATGGCATTGATTTCGGAACGCTAGCCTTGGAGGTTTTGGGCAAAACCGATGCTACATTTTTGAAGAGCTTTAGTTTACAACCCAGATACATGGGTGTTGTGAACATAACCCCCGATTCGTTCTCGGATGGAGGATTGCATTTTTCCACGGAAGCTGCCCTGCAGTGTGCCCATCAACTCGTTGCGGATGGAGCCAGCATTATTGATTTGGGTGCCCAGACAACGCGTCCAGGTTCAAAACAATGGGGACCCGAAGTGGAATTTGAACGCCTGCAACCCGTATTGGATACTTGGTACAACGATGCGTATCTCAAAGACATACCCGTTAGCATAGATACCTATTGGCCAACATTGATGGTAAAATTGGTAGAAAAATACCCCATCGCCTGGATCAATGCCGTTCAATGCCCATTGGACGAATATGTTTTATCGGCGGTAGCACGTGCCGGGTGCCGCATTTGCGTTATGCATTCCTTGTCGATTCCGCCTCGGCGTGATATTCATCTACCCATTGGAGAATTACCGATGGCATCCATTGAAATTTGGTTTGATTCACTTTTACCACGATTACGCAGGTGCGGATTTGAAGATAATGCAATTATTTTTGATCCCGGACTTGGTTTCGGCAAGACGATTTACCAAAATTGGCTTCTATTGAAACAGGTGGAATGCATGCGAAAGTGGCAGTGCCCCATTTTGATAGGACATTCGCGCAAGTCTTTCTATCAAGCTGTCAGTCAAGAAGAAGCCCAGCAGAGGGATTTGGAAACCTTGGCCGTTTCAAATTATCTAAAGGGCTGCAAAATAGATTTTTTACGCGTGCACAACGTTCGTATGCATCAAAGATTCTTCGCAACACAAAACTGTTTGGAAAGTTGTCATGCACGTTAAACCTATCAAAACCTGTCGCGTAAACGCATGCCAAGATTTGAATCAATTTGTAGATGCACATTTACCTACGATAAGCGAAGAAAGCATCGTTGTGATTACTTCCAAGGTCGTCAGCATTTGCGAGGGACGCACGGTACCCAAAAATTCCATTACAAAAGAAAAACTCATCCAACAGGAGGCCGATATAATTATCGCCAGTGCCGAATCATCGGGTGAACGCATCGTTTTAACTTTAAAAAATAACCTGCTCATTCCATCGGCAGGCATTGACGAATCGAACGGAAACGACGCATACGTGCTGTATCCCAAAGATTGTTTTGCGTCCGCAAAACAATTGTGGTCTCTTTTACGCACAAAACGCCGCGTACAACGATTGGGCATACTGATTACGGATAGTCATACCACCCCGTTGCGCAAAGGTGTAACGGGTATTGCGCTTGCTTGGTGGGGATTTGATCCGTTGTTCAGTTACATTGGAAAGCCGGATCTGTATGGGCACCCATTGCGCGTTACGTGCATTAATGTCGTCGATGCATTGACCGTAAGTGCCGTCTTTGCCATGGGCGAAGGTAATGAATGCACACCCCTGGCAATGATTGAACACGCGCCTCACGTAACGTTTAACGAGAATTCACATGCCTACCGTGAAGTATGCATTGCACCCGAAGAAGATCTCTACCAACCACTTCTAAAATCGTTATTTCTCAAGGATACCAAGCCCACTTCTTAGAATTTTGAAACCTCACAAGAGCTTATAAAGCTTGATGAATGGCTATAAACTGTCCCGTTGTTTTACGCAATTGTAAGCTGAGATAACGGGCAAGCCCTTTGAGTAAAATAACACCTATATGTTGATATTTTTCAATGATTGCGTAAAAATCATCTTTCTTGAGCACCAGCAATCGACTCATTTCTGCAGCTTGCAAGGTCCCGGAGCGTATCGTATTGTCGAGGACCGCTTGTTCTCCAAAAAATTGGTTTGCAACCACGCGGGCAATTTCGAATGGAATTGCCGTGTTGTTACTTTTGTAAATGATCAATTCACCTTCCAAAACATAGTATAGTGCGTCGGCCGGATCACCCTCAGAAAATAGAATTTCCGTAGGTGGCAAATCCAAATACTGCCAATAGGGAGCCACGATTTTTAGTTCATCCTGCGACAATTCCTCTAAAATTGGGATATGCGTCAGTTCATCAAGAATGTTGGAATCTGTCATACGATTATACGATTCAATTTTATCCCATGAAGGTACCGCAGGCAAGCTTTTTTTGTGATTTCTAGCTTCGTTGAGCAAAACGAAAAAACGACTTGCAAAAATGAATCTTTGTTGGTTTATTTTTTAAAAAATGGGAAATTTAAACGTAAGTACATACATTTTACTGGGTGATCAAGCGGCAGGATCGGGAGCCTCCTCCCTAATGATCATGGGGCTGTTTTTCTTGGCCTTTTGGTTTTTGTTGATAGCGCCTCAAAAAAAGAAACAAAAAGAACAAGAAAAGATGATTTCCAATTTAAAGGCGGGAGATAACATTGTAACTACAAGTGGTATTATTGGAACCGTTGTGCAAATTAAGGGCGAGTGCTTAATTATTAAGTCGGTGGATTCAAAAATTGAACTTCACAGAAGTTTTATCCAAAGTAAATGGATATCTGAAAAATCTAAATAGTAATTTCAATTGTAAATCGAATTATGTTGCATGCTACCAAGTGGAGATTGGTATTTAGTTTAAGTGCCATTGTATGGGCTTTACTGCAATCTTTTCCGTTAAGTGATCGGCCTTTTAAAGATTATTTACAAGCAAAAGTAAAAGCGCATGCGGAAGAATTCAATACCTTGATGCAAACGGCGCAATCGCTTGTGCAAGCGGGCGAAGAGAAAAGTTTAATGGCGGCATTACTGAAGCTATGTGCAAAAGATAAAATTGCCCTGTGTAAATTTTTCCCAGAATTCCATTTGGCGGATATCAAAAATTTTGACAAACGAAACCGAATTTTACTGCAGCATTTATTCAAAAATTCCCAAAGTGTTTTTAAGCAGGGATTGGATTTAAAAGGTGGGGTTGCCTTTTCGTTGGAAATCAATCCTAAGGTTTTATTGGGTAAGGAAAGTTGGGAACGTCAGCAGCTGGTGCAAAAGGCAATTGAAGTCATCGCAAGTCGCGTTGATTCATTGGGTGTTGCGGAACCCATCATTCGTCCCCGCGGCGATCACGCCATCGAAGTTCAATTACCCGGAATATCGTTGGAAACAAATCCCGACGTCGTTCAAGCTTTAAAAAAGCCCGCTAAATTGGAATTTCGATTGGTGAACGATTCCCTGGATCCGATACAAGAGAATTTACCTTTAGGATACGAAAGGTTATGGTTGACGCAGGAAGATACCGCAAGCAATGAAAAACAAATTTCCATTGTGGTCAAACGTTTGCCGGAGATGACGGGAAAATCCATTAAACGAGCGCAGCCCGTCATTGATTCTTATGGTCGTCATGAAATTAGCTTACAGATGACCGATTCTGGGAAAGAACGCTTTGCGAAGGTGACTAAAAATAATTTACACAAACGTTTGGCGATTGTATTGGATGGAAAAATTTATTCGGCTCCCGTTATTCAATCCGAGATTACCAATGGCCAGGCGAGCATTTCTGGAAAATTTACGCAGCGAGAGGCTCTGGAACTGTCTCACGTCTTAAATAATCCGCTGGAATTCGAATTGGATCTCATGGAAGTGTACGAAGTTGGCCCTTCTTTGGCCAAAGAAGCAAAATCGTCTGCCATTCAAGCAGCTTTGATGGGCATGCTATTGGTTATGGCTCTATTGATATATTACTATCGTAGTTTTGGCATTATCAGCTCCATCGCTCTATGCTTCAACGGGCTACTGATTATAGGCGCTTGGGCATCCATTGGAGCCACCATTACGTTACCTAGTATCACAGCATTGGCCATTACCTTTGGCATGGCGGTGGATGCCAACGTGTTAATTTTAGAACGCGTTCGAGAAGAAATGCAGGCGGGGAAAGATTGCATTACGGCCATGGAATTGGGGCACCGAAAGGCGTTTGTAACCATTTTAGATGCAAATTTAACCACTTTATTAACGGCAGTTTTACTCATTTGGTTAGGCGTAGGTGCGGTGAAGGGATTTGGTGTTACGCTGGCAATAGGTATTTTCACCACCTTATTTTCGGTTTTAGTTTTTAATCGTGCACTTATGGATATTTGGGTGCGCAAATGTCGCAATTTCTTGCCCCTGAGGGCTTGGTTGAGCGCATGTTCTATTCATTTTTTAAAATACAAGTACGTTGCGTTTGCCCTATCGTTTACGTTAATGATGATAGGCATCATTGCGGCGGGAATACGCGGGAAAAAAGTTTTGGGGATTGATTTCGTGGGAGGAGATGAATTGCTGGTTAAATACGTGCAAGCGGTTGATTGCCAAGCAATACGTTCGGTTGCCCACAGAGCAGGTTGTGGAGAAATAGGGGCCGTCTACCAAAAATATATGGGAAAAGATTTGAGTTTATTAAAAATTCAATCCGAAAAGGATAAAGGCATGACCGTCCTGCAGGTATTGAATGAGAATTTTCCAGAGGCAAAATTTCAATGGGTAGCCCAAAGTACAATAGGTGCTTCCGTGAGCGTTGATGTCCAAAAAAATGCGATTTTATCCATTTTTGTGGCCCTCTGTGGCATTTTACTGTACGTTGCCTTGCGGTTTGAATTTGGATACGGCATAGGGGCCGTTATAGCTTTATTGCACGATACGTTGATAACGATCGGCCTATATATTTTAATAGGGCACCAATTTTCGGCCCCCATGGTTGCAGCCGTTTTGATGATCATTGGCTATTCAATTAACGATACAATTATTATTTTCGATCGTATTCGAGAAGAGTTAGGTTTAAATCCGAGTCTATCCCTGGGACAAGTTATCGATGTATCCATTAATAAAACTTTATCGAGAACTCTAATGACCAGTTTAACGACGTTTATGCCCGCATTTATCCTATTTGTAGGCTGTTCTGGCGTTGTAAGTGATTACGCTTTGGTGTTTTTGCTAGGAATTGCAACGGGAACCTTTTCGTCTATTTTTATTGCATCGCCTATTTTGTATATTTGGCACCGCGGAGACCGCAAACGGATTGAAGGGAAACACGATGAAGTTTCAGTTTATACCTGGGTAAACAATTGAAGAATTGCCTTCATGCGTTGGTATTACGAAGACGACATCCCCATGCGGCAAATTGAAACTTTGTGCCAAGGTTTGGGTATTTCTAAATTTTTAGCCCAATTATTGGGATCATTGGGTCACCTGGATGTACCCTCGGCCTTCAATTTTTTAAATCCATCTTTAAAAAACTTAGAAAACCCTTCCGACATTGCACATCTAGATCAGGTCGTGCAAATAATGAATGAAGCCTGCAAAGCGGGTCAATCGATAGGCGTTATCAGCGATTACGATGTGGATGGTATTACGAGCATGGCTCTGTTGCATCGCTTTTTTGAAACCTTGAATTACGGCTTCACGCCTTTTTTCCCGGATCGCGAAAAGGAGGGCTATGGGTTAAGCGAACAAGTGGTTGAACGCGTGATGTCTTCTGGAAAGTTTGACCTAATTGTGGCACTCGATTGTGGGACGAATGCCGTTGAAGCCGTTGACCTACTCAATAAAAATGGAATTAATGTGATCGTAATCGATCACCATCAACCCAATTGCGAAAAATTGCCGCGTGCAACGATGATTAACCCGCACGTTGACCCACAAAACCATTCCACATCGGCACAGCAATTATGCACGGTCGGACTAGTTTTTAAACTGATACACGCTTGGCTAAAGGTTTTGAAAACAGATCACTTTGCCCCGGCTCTGGCAATACGTTTAAAGCCATTTCTAGAGCTCGTAGCCTTGGGAACCATCGCCGACCTGGTTCCGCTCCTGGAAGAGAACCGATTGTTTGTGCACTTCGGATTGAAAGAACTGAAACAATCACAATTGTTGGGCCTCAGAAGTTTGCTAAAATTTTCGGGTATCGAAGCGGGTGCTCCCCTGAGTACAGATGATGTCGCTTACCGCTTGGCTCCAAGGATTAACGTCAGTGGTCGTTTAAGTTCAGCCGATTTGCCATTTCATCTGTTGACCCGTCGAGATGCAAACATGTGCGATACCTGGGCAGATGCGTTAAATCGGTTAAATCTGGAAAGGCAACAAATCGAGAAGCAGATTGTCATTCAGGCGGAACAAATGATTCGTGCGTATCCTAAAAATGCGCTTGTCTACGTCCTGTACAATTCGAATTGGCATGTGGGCGTCGTGGGTGTAGCGGCAGGTAAATTGGCTCATCAATACGGTAGGCCGGTGTTTGTTTTAGGCCAACAGGGGGTATGCGCAAAAGGATCGGGGCGCAGCGTGCACGGAGTAAATCTCGTAAATTTGCTGCAGCAGGCCAATGGGTACCTAGAAGGATGGGGTGGCCATCCGGCAGCGGTTGGATTGACGGCAAAACCTGAAAAACTAGCGGCCCTGGAACAATCTTTAGAAAATACTTTGAGAGCAACTTTTAAGGAAGGCATACCGGAACCCCAGTTGCACGTAGCAACGGCGCTTAATTTTGGAGATTTTTCCGAAAAACTACTGGATGAACTGGAACAAATGGCTCCTTTTGGCCAAGGAAACGAAGCACCGGTATTTGTTTTGAAAAGAATTATTTTACCGAAAAAAGCTGAACGTTTTGGCAACGCAGGTGCCCACCTTCGATTGTCTTTGCACAACGTTTCCATCATAGGATGGGGCATGGGAACGGTGCAACTACCTGTGAATTGCCCCATCGATTTAGCGGTTAAAGTAGCTTGGAATTATTGGCAAGGCAAAAAAAAAGTTCAAATGTATCTGATGGACTGGCGAAAATGTGATTAGAGGTCGTTATATCAACGGGTGTTGTTAATGCGCTGGGATACTTTCATTGAAATGAAGACTTTCCATGTATAACATCAGTTAGTTAGAAATTACGCATGTAGATTCGTGTTGTAACCTTCATCGTGAGTACCTTGCCATCACATGCATAAGCTAGAGAATTAAAGAGTATGTGTAGCTATATAAGAGTTATACGTTTACCATGTAATTTTGCCGGTTAAAGATTGGAAGATCGTATTGGAGAGGATAAAGCAGAATTTATGAATGTATTTTAAGGAATTGAAGAGTATTTCGAGATGCCATAAGACTAGGTATAAATGTCCAAGTTGCAGCCCAATTGAAACGATTACGATTATCAAAAGTATTCCGGCAAAAGAAATTTTTAAAAATTGGTAACACACAACTTATCTCTCATAGTAAAAGTGAGTGTTCTAGACGTTATACAATGTACCTGGACTCTTTACTTGATACCCTACTGTTTTGTGGCAACATGCTTTATTTTTTGACGGCAAGGTATGAAAAATTTTGGTAACCGATGAGGATGACGTGTTCTCCCGGTTGAGCGGAACCATTCAGCAACTGCACTTCCAAAATTTGGTCTTCTATGCATACTTTCCCATGTGGTATGAGTGGGCTTAGGACAATCGCCTCTTGGCCAATTAAATCTTTTCTAACCTGTAACGTTCCATGAACTTGTTGGGTTAGTTGCAGATACTTGAAACTTTTCTTTAAATACCCTCGCTTCCACAAAAAAATAAGGCCTACTAAAAATAGGATGCCTGTGCATAAAAAGTCTTTTATGGGGGCAAAGATATTTTTTAGGGCAATGCCTTCGTGGGGCCAAATGTCCATGTAACTCCACCATAAGCTTCCCAAGATCAGTGTTAGGCCCAGGCAAGTTACAAAAATGGACCCGACGTACAACACATCCAGGAGGATACAGATCATCCCCAAGAGCAGCATGAAAAAAACTTCCGTGCCGGCAAGTCCCGCCAAAAAATTTACCCACAGAGGCAATAGCATGCAAATGATCCCCAGGCAACCGAAGAGTCCAAAGCCTGGGGTTTTGAATTCAATGAATAGGCATAAAAACCCGATGGCGGACAAGAAAGGTATGTAGGGCATAAGATATTTTGCAAGACTTTCAAACCCGGTTAATTGAAATGTGGCCACTTCCACATCATTGCCAAATGCGGCCGTGGCCAGTGCTTCTGTCGAACCAACAATACCATTTCCCAGCAGTGGATTGGGAGGATGGCCGTATAAACGGCAGGCTTCTTGTGCGGTAAGCGTTAACAACTCATCTTTGCGTTTTAAAGTTTTTCCATCCACCGTTAAAATATAATTTGCATCCAGCATAGCCCGCTGGACGTTGTATCGATGGGGACCATTGATGTAGGAACGCATGCGTGCCAGTAAATAACTATCCATTTTTTTCTGCAGCGTAGGATCAAGTGACTGTCCTCGTTCGTCGATGACGGCGGCAGCGCCAACAATACCGGTTGGATGGAAATAAATTAGGTTGCAAACCATGGCGATGTAAGAACCCGCAGAGATAGCCTCCGTGTTTATGTAGGCAAGCTTTTTGCCTTTATACCTTTCAAGCAATTGTAGGATGTGGAGCGTATTATCCAAACGACCTCCGGGGGTGTGGATGTCTAGAATGATCCCTTGGCAGTGAAGTTTCTCGGCAGTTTTTAAGCCGCGTTTCACGATACACTCCTGCGTGTAATCTATGGAACCTCGAAGGGGAATGCATAGCACTTTGTGGACTCCCCACAGCGGATGCATGGATAACGTAAGGATAAAGATCCAGAGTATCGCAGGAGATTTAAAGTTTAAAAACATTGTGGGTACCGGTTCTTTTGTGGGCATGTCGTACAAGTAATATGCCCGCAAGTGCTAAAAAAATGGAGTAAAATTGTCCGCGCGAAATGCCAAGGATAAGGGCTGCGTCCGGTTCTCTAAAGCATTCCAAAAGGATACGAACGAACCCGTAGTAGACCAAAATTGCTCCCGTTAATTTCCCCGGGAATGTTTGGACGCAGCGTGTTTTCCAGATGCTTACCTGCGTCCATATAAATAATCCGATCCCTTCGCCCAGGGCCTCGTATAATTGTGAGGGATGCCTTGGGAATGGGTTGTTGGGAAATAGGACGGCCCAGGGAACATCCGTGATGCGACCTACCGTTTCGGCATTCACGAAATTGGCTAGACGGCCAAAAAAAATTCCCATGGGGACCAAACATACAACCAAATCCGCCAAAGAATATAAGCACAACTTATATTTTCGGCTCAACCCTAAAAGTGCCACATATACTCCCACGAAACCGCCATGGCTCGACATGCCTCCCTTCCAAAATGCGATGATTTGTTGAGGATGACGCAGGTAATACGGAAAATCGTAGAGGAGTACGTACCCTAGCCTCCCTCCCACCAAAACGCCTAACAATAAATAAAACAGGAGTTCCTGCTGCTGTTCGGGAGATAAGGTAAGCAGGCGGTGATGCGTGTAAATACTCAATGTGAACCACGCCACCCAAAATCCTAAAAAGTAGGCGCAACCGTACCAGCGAATACCTTCCAGGAAGCAACCCGATGGAAATCGCACCACAAAAGGATCCAACTGATGTACCCAATAGGCCAACATGTTTTAGGATAACAACATGAAACAGGTGGGATGTCCACGTCTATTTTTGCTCTTTTGCGTCGATTTGATGGCTGAGGAAGATGCTTTTGAATTTGTAATTTGTGGGCAATAAAATATGCGAAAATGCAGTGAAACAAAAAAATTTTAGGAGCCTGAGTATTTTATTTATTTCACAAAAGTGTAAAAAAAGCTTAACATTGCATAAAAAACTTTGTTATAATGAACCCATATGTTTCTAAAGGGGAGGCGGTTGTTTGCTTTTTGTGTTTTTTCACTTGTAGGTGGATTTTGCAATTTGCATGCGGAGTCTGCCGTGAGTCCAAAGGCGTATGTCCTATTTTCCGTGGGGAACTTTCCCGTGACCAATGGAATGCTGTACACATGGCTAATCTCTTTGGTAATCATCGCCGTCGTTCGGTGCGTCGTGGGACGTCCTCAACTGATACCGGGACGCGGGCAAATTGTTGTCGAAGGGGTTATCGACAACGTTTATCAAATCATAGTCCCCATCGTAGGGCACAGGGCGGCAAAAGCAACGTTCCCTTTATTGATCGGGTTTTTCATCTACATTTTAATGCACAATTGGAGTAGTTTACTGCCGGGAGTTACCACGATTGGCGCCTATCAACATGACCATTTCCTGTATTTTTTTCGTCCTTCCAATGCAGATCTTAATGCACCGCTTGCGTTGGCTATCGTTTCCTTTGCGGTATGGTTTTACTGCATACTGCGATTCGCCGGCATAAAAGGTTCCATTGTGCATATTTTTGGCAATAAGGCCGATCGCAACGAAGTTTCTTTGGGCATTTACGGTTTTTTATTTTTTATCTTCTTGGGCGTTGGTTTTATCGAATGCATTTCTATTGTATTTCGTCTTGTTTCGCTTTCTTTTCGGCTTTACGGCAATGTTTTTGGGGGAGAAAATCTAATCAACAACATTATGACATTATCG
Organism: Puniceicoccales bacterium; assembly: GCA_031258545.1. Classification (GTDB taxonomy): domain Bacteria; phylum Verrucomicrobiota; class Verrucomicrobiia; order Opitutales; family UBA9783; genus CABUVL01. Next base: position 143,189 of record JAIRMU010000019.1, read on the forward strand.
CCGTGGACAAAATGGATTATACCCATACCATTTTATTTTTTGGAAATACTCATTGGTGCGATTCAAGCTTTTGTTTTTACCCTATTGACGGCAGTTTACATTGGACTCATGTGCAACCACGAGGAGGAGGTATAGTTCGTTCTTGCATAAAAGCTTGTGCCGGTTGAGTCTGTGCGTTATACAATTTTAAAATAAAAGGATATAATTATGATGGATATAGTACAAATAGCTCAAACAACGGGAGATATTGGACGTGGTTTAACGGCCGCATTGGGTTGCCTTGGAGCAGCACTGGGTGTGGGATTTGTAGGCATGAAGGCCGTAGAAATGGTAGGGCGTAATCCAAGTGTATCGGGCAAAATTTTAGTCCAATCTATTTTGGGTATGGCGCTGGCAGAAGCCGTGGCATTTTACGCTCTATTCTTATACCAAGGGTAAATAATCCGTTTCATACCACGAAAAAGTTATGATGCATTTCATTGCGGATCTTGCGAGCCCTGCGAGTGAATCTTCTGGCTTCATGCACCTGATGAATACGTTTGGCGTACGGGGAGATTTGCTATTTGCTCAGGTTGTTAATTTCTGCGTGGTTACTTATCTATTGTACCGCTTTGCCCTAAAGCCGGTGCTGAAAACGGTCGAAGAGCGTCAGCGGAAAATTTCGGAAGGCTTACAGTACGCCGAAGAAATGAAAGCGCAATTGGTTTCTGCGGAACAAGATCGCCTTAAAGTCGTAAAACAGGCGCAGGAAGATGCACAAAAACTGCTTGAGCGGACAAAAAAAGAGAGCGAAATCTATTTGCACGAACAAAAAGAGGCAACTGAAGGAAAAATTAATCAAATGTTTTCGCAGGCTAAAGATTCCATAGAAATGGAGCGAAAACAAATGATTACGGAGGCACGTGCAGAAGTGGTTGACTTGGTCATTGCAACGACGGAACGTATATTGCAGAGTTCTTTAACGGATGAGGTAAAGGCGTCCCTTAATAAACAAGCTTTGGAAGCGCTTAAGGAAGAAAAGTTTTGAAGTATGGACAAAAAACACAAAGCGCTTATCGGTCGTTTGGCAGAGCTTTCTTTTGCGCACGAAGAGGAGCGGTGTTTGGAGAGGGTAAAGTGTATCTTAACGTTCCTGCAGTCGCGTTATCCTCGTTCCATTAGGGAAGTTGTACGTTATTATTGGACGTGTTTGCGTAAGATGCACACGCAGCATTGCCTGGGCGTAGAATATGCGGGATATTTAAACAGGGAACAGATGATGTCCATTTTTCAAGAGATGTCATGTCAAATTGTTTATCAGGAGAATCCGCAACTGGTGGGCGGCATAAGAATTAAGCGCGGAGATTGGATTTGGGATCGCTCTATTCAAGGTCAATTGAAAGCGTTAACGCAAAAATTAAAAAAATCATGATGGCAATTCTTGCAGACATAAAAGAGACAATTGAGGCATTTGCAACGACGTCGATTCGTTCCAACGTGGGTAAAATAATTTCATTGGCAGATTCCGTTGCCAAAGTGGAAGGATTGTCCGATGTCATGTACAATGAAATGGTATCTTTCCCCCACAACGTGCACGGCATTGCCTTCAATTTGGAAGAAGATGAAGTTGGCATCGTTTTGTTGGGCGATACGAATCTCCTAAAAGTTGGCGATGAATGTCAAACAACGGGCTTGCTCCTGTCGGTGCCGGTTGGCAAATCTTTATTGGGACGCGTTGTGGATGCTTTGGGTCAACCCATAGATGGCAAGGGTGAAATAAAAGCTGAAGCAAGGTATCCGGTTGAAAAAATTGCTCCCGGAATTATTGCGCGCCAATCGGTTAATCAACCTTTGCAGACGGGCATATTATCCATAGATGCCATGTTCCCCATTGGACGTGGCCAAAGAGAACTTATCATCGGTGACCGCTCTACGGGTAAAACGACGCTTGCTTTGGATACCATTTTGCACCAAGCAAAGCTGAATCGCCAGGGTCTAGCAAGTGGCGATGCCAATTTTCGCCCCGTTTATTCGATTTACGTGGCGATTGGGCAGAAAAATGCGACGATTGCACGTACGCTCAAGGTATTGGAAGATTATGGCGCCCTAGAATACACCATTGTGGTATCCGCGTCGGCTTCCGATAATGCGGCCAATCAATACATTTCTCCTTACGCAGGTACGGCCATGGGAGAATATTTTATGCAACATGGCATGGATGCGCTCATTGTGTACGATGATTTATCGAAACATGCGGTGGCGTATCGCCAAATTTCCCTGGTATTAAAACGGCCTTCCGGACGTGAGGCTTTCCCGGGTGATGTGTTCTATTTGCATTCCCGACTTTTGGAGCGCTCTGCCAGATTAAATGCCGATTATGGTAGTGGTTCATTGACCGCTTTACCCATCATTGAAACGCAAGCCGGTGACGTTTCCGCTTACATTCCGACCAATGTCATTTCCATCACGGATGGACAGTTGTTTTTGGAAACCGATTTATTTAACCAAGGCATACGGCCGGCCATATCGGTGGGCATTTCGGTATCGCGCGTCGGATCGGCAGCGCAGATCAAGGCATTAAAAAAAGTTGCCGGTCAATTGAAGCTCGAAATGGCCCAGTATCAAGAATTGCAGGCTTTTACGCAATTTGGATCCGATTTGGATGCAAAAACGCGACATCAGCTAGAGCGCGGTAAACGTATTATTGAAATACTCAAGCAGGGGGTGCATCAGGATAGGTATGTTGCATTTCAAGTGGCCATTTTGTGGGCCATTCAAAAGGGTTATTTCGACGCGGTTAAAGTTGAAAATATGTCCGATGTGATTGCCCATTTGAAGGACCATTTTTTAAATTTACAAAAAGATTGGATGCATCAATTGCATGCAACGCGGGAATTAACGGAACCACTCGAAAATCAATTGGAACAAATTTTCAACAACTGGCAACAAACGAAGGCGTGATTTCATGAAAGGCATGCGAGAAATTCGGACGCGCATCAAAGCGATTAACAACACGGCTCAGATTACGCGTGCCATGGAATTGGTGGCTTCTTCCAAAATGAAGAAAGCACAAGATGGGGCTTTGAGAAGTCGTATGTACGCGTACGAATTGGCCGAACTTCTGCACGCTCTAACGCAACAGGTCTCCTGGGACGACATTCGGCACCCATTTTTGAATGCCCGTGATGTTCGTTATCGAGGTGTGTTATTGGTGATGGCCGATAAAGGTTTGTGCGGCTCTCTAAACCAAAATTTGTTGAAGGAAGCGCTACAGTTGCCCGCTTGTACACGATTTATAGTGGTGGGCCAAAAAGGTTTGCAGGTGATGTCGCGCAATCGTTCGGATTTACTGGGTCATTTTACATGCCCCGACGTTATTCATTTTAAACAGGTGCAGGAAATTGTTCATTTTCTCGTGGATGCCTATCAAACTCAGAAAATTGATACCCTAGAAGTCTTGTTTCCGCGGTTTAAGAATACGCTTGTGCAGGAACCGGCGCTGAGACGTTTGTTACCCATGGTTAATCTCGAAGAAGAATTAAAAAATTTGTACCATTGGATGGGGATTGATGGATCTAAATTGGTCAATAACGATCGAGATTTTATCGTTGAGCCTGACGGTAAAACGATTTTGGAACAATTGCCTTTGTTGTTCCTTAAAAAAACGCTCTATCAAATTTTACTGGAAGCAAAGGCTTCCGAACACAGCGCTCGTATGGTAGCCATGAAGGCGGCCACGGACAATGCGGAAACCTTAATTGAAAATTTGAAATTGGAGTACAACAAGGCTCGTCAGGCAAGTATTACGCAAGAAATTGTGGAAATTACGGCGAGTCAAAGCTCATGAATTTGTGGACCATATGCATAACGTAGGTAAGATTGTTCAAGTGATTGGTGCTGTCGTTGACGTACAGTTTGCCAAAGAGGCTATTCCGGAAATTTACAATGCGCTGGAGGTGGCGCTGGATGCAACGGAGGGAGGGAAGTCGCGTCTTGTTTTGGAAGTACAACAGCATTTATACGAAGGCTTAGTCCGTGCGGTAGCCATGTCTTCCTCCGAAGGTCTCCGACGTGGTATGGAGGTTGTGGATACCGGCAACCCCATATCTATTCCCGTAGGCAAAGGTGTATTGGGACGTATTTTAAATGTTATTGGAGAACCGGTGGACAATCGGGGACCCATTGAAGCCGATGTGCTGTTGGCGATTCACAGAAATCCGCCAAGTTTATTGGAGCAAAGTACGGAGGCTCAAATCTTGGAAACCGGCATCAAGGTAATTGATCTCATTTGTCCGTTTATCAAAGGAGGTAAAGTAGGTGCCTTTGGAGGAGCCGGCGTTGGTAAGACCGTCGTTATTATGGAACTTATCCAAAATATTGCCATGGCGCACGGTGGGTATTCGGTTTTTTCAGGTGTTGGAGAACGTTCACGAGAAGGCAATGATTTGTACAGGGAAATGAAGGATGCCAAGGTCATCGATCTTGAGCATCCCGAAAATTCAAAAGTGGCCCTGGTGTACGGACAAATGAATGAGCCACCGGGAGCTCGCATGCGTGTAGGCTTGGCGGGACTGACGGTGGCCGAACATTTTCGAGACGCCTACGGCCAAGATGTATTGCTCTTCATCGACAATATCTTTCGTTTTTCGCAAGCGGGTTCAGAAGTGTCTGCACTGTTGGGACGATCCCCTTCTGCAGTTGGCTATCAACCCACTTTGAGTCAAGAAATGGGGGCCCTGCAGGAACGTATTACGTCGACAAAAAAAGGTTCCATTACGTCTTTCCAGGCGGTGTATGTGCCCGCAGACGATTTAACAGATCCCGCACCTGCAAATACGTTTGCGCACTTGGACTCAACGATTGTGTTGGATCGACGCATAGCCGCACTCGGTATTTATCCTGCGGTGGATCCTTTGGCATCGGGTTCCCAGGCACTGGATCCCAATATTGTTGGAGAAGAACATTTTGCAACGGCGCGTCGCGTACAATCCGTATTGCAGAGGTATAAAGATTTGCAAGATATCATCGCCATTTTGGGTATCGATGAATTGTCTCCCGAAGATAAATTAATCGTGGCACGAGCCCGTAAGGTCCAGAAATTTCTTTCTCAGCCTTTCCGCGTTGCTGAAATTTTCACGGGATATAAAGGTAAATATGTCAAGACGACCGACTGTGTAAAAGGGTTCAAAATGATTTTAGAAGGTGAATTGGACGAAATCCCCGAAAACAACTTTTATATGAAGGGGACTATTGAAGAAGTGGTGGAAGCCTCCAAGGAATCGTAATTCTATGGGTTTTTTACTTAAAATTGTCATTCCCGAAAAAGTTATTTTTGAAGGTAAAGTTACTTCGGTGATATTGCCCACAGTTTTGGGAGAAATAGAGATTCTTGAAGATCATTTGCCCATCGTTGGGCTTTTGGAGCCCGGTGCCGTTATTTATAAAATCAATGGCCAGACACATTCGATTGCCGTCGACACAGGCTTTTTTAGGTTAAGGAAAGATCAATTAATACTCCTGACGGAAGCCGCCATCGATGTGCAAATTTTGGATGCAAGTTCAATTGATGCGGCCGTGCGTCGTGCGCAGGAAGCGCTTGAAAAAGCCAAAAAAGAGCAGGGTGCCAATGCCGAAGAACTTGAACGTTTGGATAAAATGTTTCGATTCCAATTGGCCCAGCAGCTTACAAAACAAATTAAGCGTTGATGACGGATTTTGAAACTTCCATACGGGTAAGGTATGCCGAAACGGATGCGATGGGTGTTGCACACCACAGTAGCTATTTCATATGGCTGGAGTTGGTACGCGTAGAATGGCTGCGATTTTTGGGATTAGACTACAAACAGATGGAAGCTGACGGATTTGCTTTGCCCGTTGTTGAGGCCCATTTACAATATAAATCACCTGTATTTTTTGACGATCACATTAAAATTATACTAAGGTCTCCGGTTGAAAAATTGCATGCGCGTTTTACGTTAACTTACACGCTTTCACGTCAAGATTTGCCCATCGCCAAAGGTTATACGGTGCATGCCTTTATTAATCGGCAACGGCAGTTGATTAAACCACCTGCATTCTTTTTGGAACGTATTAATTGAGATTGGATGCAGTCACAATGCGTGCATTGGATTCAGTCTTCTCAAGGTACATAGAGGGATCCTGGTAGTTTGGAACAAGTATTTGCAATTGCCCTGCAAAAATTTTCCACAAGTACTTGTGCATTTTATCTCATAGGAAGCAAACAAGTGTACCATTTTGAACGTAAATTCACAACAATGCGCATGGTTATTTATGTTCAATTTCAAACTTTATTTCTTTTACATAATGATCTATAATCATTCCAAGAGTTCTTATGCATAGCAGCGCTTCCGTCAGCTTTTTGAGAATATTACCGGCAATTTTAACCGGTTGGATGTTTTTTTTACTCTGCTACGTTTCCAGAGTTGAACCCGGCGTAATTGCCAATGAACTCATGGGCACATTCAACATGACAGCGTCAACATTTGGGGTTGTTTCATCTTGCTTTTATATAACCTATGTTGCCATGCAGATTCCGACGGGCGTACTGCTTGATAAGTTCGGTTCACGGGCCATCATATCTTCGGGGGCACTCCTCAGCGCCGTTGCCACATTTGTATTTGGTTCTGCTCAAAGTGTTTTTCAACTGCAAATGGGACGCTTTATTCTCGGAGTCGCCACGGCTTCCGGATTCATAGGTTGCACAAAACTCATAAGCGAGCTTATTCCTCCACAACAATATTCTATTTTTGTCGGAATAACGCTGTTTGCCGGCTGCATCGGAGGAATATGCGGCGGCACCCCAACGGCGTGGTTAGTGTCAGTCACAGGATGGCGTGAGACAACCTTCATCATCGCAGGATTCGGGATCCTAATATCCTTATTGGCATTCTTTTGTATGCCTCCGCTTTCAAGGCAATTTTCCAACACTTCCCAAAACGTCGCTAAAAACATGTTGGACGGCCTAAAAATCCTCGCAAAAAATCCGAGATACTGGACTCTAGGTATTTTCTGTGCCATCAGTTATCTTCCCATGACGGCGATTGCGGAGCTTTGGTGTATTCCATTCGTGGGAAAAAAGTTCGCGCTGTCGACGGCCGACGCAGCGGTTTCCTCCATGTCCATTTTTATCGGATATGGCTTCGGAAGTATAATTACTCCGTGTTTGGCAAATAAACTGAACAGTTGCAAAAAAGTTCTTTTAATTTTCAAGATACTGACCATCGTTGTGTTTTTGCCGATCATTTATTGGGATGGAATGCCCTTCCGCTTATGCCTTCTTTTGCTGTTTCTTTTTGGTGTTTTTGGCGGGACGGTCCCACTTTTTTTCACCATGGCCTACAACATGGTTCCACGGCAATACGGCGGATCATCATCCGGTTTTACGAATATGATGAATATGTCCGGCGCCATTGTTTTTCAGCCGCTTTTGGGTAAACTGTTGGATTCTTTTCGAAATGGACTCATCGATGCCGACGGGATACCGTTATACACGTTTATGATGTACAAAAATGCGTTTTTTGTGGTTTGGTGGTGCATGGCATTGTCAATATTTCTACTGTTTTTCATAGATGATTTTAAACGCAAATGACTATATACGATAGCCTATAAACGTTGTACGCAACAGCGGACTTGATATGAAACCACTTCATAAAAGTATTTTAATACCAAGACTGCACTCCGTGAAATTTTCCGACGATACCTACTACCATCTTTGCCGTATCATCATTCGACCGTAACAGATTTTGCCAAATTGCGGGGTTTGTCTACGTCGCAATGACGTTCCAATGCCACATAATAGGCAAATAATTGCAACGGTAACACGGTGATAATCGGTAAAATTGCTTCGCACATTTGAGGTAGATAAATGATATCATCATAGGCCTTAGAAGGTATTTCGACTCCTTCTATGCCGATTGCAATTACCTTACCTTTTCGAGCCTTAACCTCCATCATATTGCCAATTGTTTTAGGCAACAACAGAGGATCCGTTGCCAAAAATAAACTGGGATACTTTTCATCCACCAAAGCGATGGGGCCATGCTTTAATTCGGCAGCCGGATAAGCTTCGGCGTGTATGTAAGAGAGCTCTTTCAATTTGAGGGCTCCTTCGAGAGCGATGGGATACAGGATTTGACGACCTAGGAATAAAAAATGTTCGTAGTGGGCGTAGGCTTCTGCAAGCGATTTTATGGGTGTATCGCAGGCATCTAATACCTGGCTTGCCAACGTTGATAACGACTTTAATGCACTCACGAAATTGCAACCTTCGGAGAAGCTCATGCCGCGCATTCGTCCCAAATACAAAGCCAACATGGCCAATGTGCAAACTTGTCCCGTAAAGGCTTTTGTGGATGCGACACCAATTTCTGGCCCCGATCGCTGATAGATGCCTCCGTCAGACTCGCGTGCAATGGTGGATCCAACCACATTGGTAATCGCTAATGTGCGAAACCCTTTTCTCTGAGACTCTCGAAGGGCAGCCAACGTATCGATCGTTTCCCCCGATTGACTGACGACGAATACGAGCGTATTTTTTTCCAAAGGCGCGTTGCGATAGCGAAATTCGGAAGCACATTCGACTTCAACGGGAATGCGGGCATATCTTTCAATCAAATTCTCTGCCACCAAACAGGCGTTGTAGGCGGTACCACAGCCTAACAGCAAAAGCCTATCCACTTGCCTTAATTCGTGTGCGGACATTCTTAACCCTCCTAAATGCGCAGTGCTATCATCCTGCGAAAAACGACCCCGTATCGTATTATCCAATGCCGCTGGTTGTTCAAAAATTTCTTTCTGCATGTAATGCGAATAATGGCCCAAATGAGTAAAATTTACATCCCAATCAATCGTTTCCACATTTGGACTAATGGGTACATTGCTAAAATCCTGAATGCTGAAATTTTTGCCCTGAATATGAATAATTTCGTTATCGTCTAAAAAAACAGCATCCTTTGTGTGCCCAGCAAAAGCACCCACATCGCTTGCCAAAAATAATTCATCTTCGTGGATCCCTAACACCAAAGGCGAACTTTTCTTCGATCCAATCATTTCCTGCGGGCAATCTTTGCACAAGGCAACGATGCCATAGGTTCCCTGTACTTCGAGTAAACTTGTGCGGACACTTTCCAAAAACCGTTTCGAAGGCATCAAAGCATGCAGTCGGCCGTAGTGATAGGCTATTAAATTACACAAAACCTCCGAATCCGTATCGCTTTTAAAGGAAAATCCTTCTTTTAGAAGAAAGTTTTTCAGAGGTACATAGTTTTCTATAACGCCATTGTGAACCAGAATAATCTTTCCATCGCTGCTACAATGGGGATGCGCATTTACTTCACAAATTTCACCGTGTGTTGCCCAGCGCGTGTGGCCTATCCCAACACTGCCCTGCATCTTTTTTTGATTTGCTATTTCCGCTAAGGTTTCAACGCGACCCACCGATTTTAAAATTACAAAGGAATTATGGGGTCCATCGTTAACGGCAATCCCAGCAGAATCGTATCCTCTGTATTCTAGACGCTTTAAGCCATTCAATAAGACTTGCGTTGCGTTGCTTTTTCCTATATAACTAATTATGCCGCACATGCGTAAAACACTTTTAAGTAAAAATACCCTTGTATCAAGTTTAAAGTTATGAGCCACTGTAGTTCAAGCGTTTGCTGCATTATTATGGGAGGCGGGCGTGGTACTCGATTGGCCCCCTTAACCCAAGTTCGTTGCAAACCGGCGGTTCCTTTGGGAGGCAAGTACCGTTTGGTGGACATTTCCATTAGCAATTGCCTCAATTCTGGGTACAATAAAATTTACCTGCTGACGCAATTTAATACGGAATCTCTTCACAGGCACATTCAAGAAAGTTATCGTTTCGACTATTTTTCAGGTGGTTTTGTGGAAATTTTGTCGGCGGAACAAACGGAACGTAACGATGCGTGGTATAGAGGAACGGCCGATGCCGTTCGCCAAAACCTCATCCACATTGCATTGAAAGATAATGCCACCGTTGTCGTATTATCGGGAGACCAGTTGTACCGTATGAATTTGCAGGAATTTGTACAACAGCACACCATGACGCAGGCGGACATTACCATTGCCACCAAAGCAGTCCCCATGACCCAAGCTCACAAATTTGGCATCATGCAGGTTACCTCTGATTGGCACATCGAACGTTTTGTGGAAAAACCTAACGATCCTGAAGTTTTACAGCCTCTGCAAATTTGCTCGGCGCTTCGTGCACGCATCAAAGATACAAGCAACCAGACCTATTGCTTGGCCTCCATGGGTATTTATGCTTTTAAATCGAGTGTTCTCAAAGAATGTCTAGACTCGGAAGATCACGATTTTGGGAACGACATTATTCCAAGGGCTTTGGCCAAATATCGTCTGTGCGGGTACTTTTTTAACGACTATTGGGAAGACATTGGTACCATCTCATCCTTTTTTGAAGCCAATTTAATGCTCACCGACAATTTACCCCCATTTGATTTTTACAACGAAATGGCTCCCATTTATTCTCGGCCAAGACATTTGGCCGCTTCCAAGCTAAACAGTTGTACCGTCAATCATTCCATTGTTGCCGAAGGGTGCATCGTAACCAACACCAACCTCAATCGGTGCATCATTGGCATTCGATCGATCATTCGAGGCGGATCACAATTGGAAAATGTTTACATGATGGGCGCAGATCGTTACGAACGGCTTGACCAATTATCTGAAAATGAAAACAATCATCACCCGCATTTGGGCATAGGGAAAAACTGCTACATTCGTAACGCCATCATCGATAGGAACGTGCGCATTGGCAACAACGTTCGACTATCGCCCGAAAGTAAGCCCGATGGATTTCATCAGGGGCCTATTTTTATTAAGGACGGCATCCTGTGCATCGCGAAGGACGGTGTGATTCCCGACAATACCATTTTGTAGTCTGCAACAATTTTACGCAATAAACACCCCACTTAAAATGAGATTTCCAGCCAATATAATAGGCTTTATTCAAACGTTTTTCTGAGATCTATCCACCCTTAACACATTTCTTTTTTCCCGTAAGATCAGCGACGATCTCATTTAGATTTTCCAGCCGTTTCCTGCCGACAATTACATTGAACCTATTGGGGGTGGGCAGGAAAAATCTCCGTCCTCGTATGGATAATACTCATATCCGGCCGGAGCGAATTTAAAAACACCGTACCGCTCGTCATCTTTTCCGTTTTTATAGTACTGCAAAAATTCTTCACGCCATAATTTGTTTTTTAATGATTTGTCGTTTACCAGTTCGAGATCGCCAAACAGAATCATGTTCTTCCAGCTACGTAATAATACAACGATGCACGGCTATTTTTTTTGAATTGTCAAACCTTTGGAAAATCGGAATCACCAATGAAATATATCTCCACTTTATCATCAATCTCCCTATTGAGAACGTTATCTAAGGCTTGAGTTTCGGGAAAATTGTTCAAATTTATTGTGGACACAAATACAGCTTCACAGGCTTTGATAACTTCAATAATCTCTTTTTCATAGCATTATTCCTTTCGATTTGTGATCGCATTGTTACACTTTTGGATGGAGGGTTCAATTAAAAAAACTTGTACACTGCGTTTTATTAACGCTTGAGGTAAGAAAAGCTATGCATAAATGTGTAAGCGGCTTAAAACCAAACCTATCTTTTCAAATGTAAGCGTAAGATTCAAAACATCCGCGGACTCCTTTTACCGAATCCATCACTGCTTTATTTTATGACGGGACCGTTTAACCGAGTCTATCCTTTTTAACTTTGCCTCTTGCTAGAGAAATTGCAACTATGTCTAAGCAATTACAGTTCAATAACAATTAACTCGTTCAAAAGCAAAATGCTACCTTTGGGTAGCATTTTAGAATAAGTATTTAAAGAGTATTATCAATGACCGTACAATCAATAGGGGTTCTTTTCGTTATAAACATTGCCATTCCACTCAACCCAATCCTTACCATCGAAGAAATATTCATGATATTGATCGGAAGAAAAGGCTTTATAGGCTCTACGTATATTGAAAGTCTCGTAAACAAAACGGCCATCTTTAATTCGAGTAACGCGTTCAGCATGACGATCTTTTAAGACAAACCCAACGTTGCCAAACAACAAATAAATAGGCTTATCATCGGCAAGTCGACCTATAGGTTGTAATGGTACACCCTGTGCATCATAAGCATTTTCCTCATCGTGACCTATTGCAAACCCCTCAATTTTATACAAGAATCTACCTCCAATCTTTATAATTTCTTTACGATCTGCAGTTACAAATAATCTCGCTGGTTGGTAATGGTAAACGGGAACATTGTCAAAAGTAATGCCTACTTGAGGATAATCTCTAGGATTTAGGGAATTTGGAATATCATCATGGTAGCCTGGCTCATCATGCTCCATTTGACATTTATCGCACCACCAGGCGTTTAGGGTGACTGTACCCAGCAAACCTGCCGCCACAAGACTACTCTTTGTCAAGGGTATTTAAAATATTTTTCAAAAAAAGTTGTAATAAATTCATCGGGGCCTTCAAACATCGACGTTTGCATAGATAATGGAGCTCATTATTGGGTCGTTATTTGAGTCGATGGATTCTTGGCCGGCAAGCGCTTCATTTTGTACCCCAAGACCCCTGCGGATAGGTCGGCATCCGTTGGGGTAAACATAATTTTAAAGGCTTATTTCTTATGTCGACCCATGGGTAAAAAACTTTAATTGTTTTTAAAGTCACAGGGCCCCCAAATGGCAATGGGTACCCCTTCCCCAAGACTTCTTATCCTTGGCCCCAATATCTTTGGAATAATCTCCAGACTATCGAAACGGTTAAAAAATCTTACCCCCAAAGATCGCATCCCCATCCCTTTTGAACAAAAATCCAACCTCCTTGACCTAGAAAGAAAAATGGATACAATAACTTAATTGTGAAGACCTCAAGGCGTCTAAGCGTTTAATTACAAATGGCATTCCGGAGGCCGGGAACCCTGATCGAAAGTCAAAGTTCATATCAAAGGACATTGCCCTTGTCGAAGCCATGCTCCCCAGAGAAAACGCATAACTCAGCGCGTGTAAATGATTAACCAAAACGTCCTTCACCCCTTTGGAATATTTTTTCCCAATCAACTCCCTTGCCATCTTCCGACGGCGTTCGTTTTCCGCTTGAGATATACATCCGTGGAAGTTTACAACGATCCAGGTACCCCCTAACCGTGGCTTCCAATTCCCATAAAGCTATCCCTTATTCAAATCTTAACTCACCATCGGCTCCCGAAAAAACTTCCCTTCCTTCCATCGCCTTCCTTATTATTATAGCTGCTTCTGCTGCATTGCGATGCGCGGCACGACAATTGGCATCGTCCATAATTGCCCGTAACACGCTGCAAAATATGGGATTATAAATGTAACATGGGATTATGACACACGTTTAAGGTACCTTTAAAGGTCCACCTCGAATAACTTGTATTTTTGAAGAACACTGTCCACAGGTAAAAAGTACCGATTTAAAGTGCCATGTATTTTTGTCCAATTTTTTAAAACTTTGCAAAATAAGTTGCGCACAAGGGGTTTCTTCACGATTGTAGGCATAAGCCTCCATAATGGCATTAAAATTTTCATCGATGTACACAACAACTCTTTTGACGTTAGGAAAATTTTCAGGGGCCAATAGACAACATTTTAAAACTCTACGACCCCGTTTGGCAGTCCGTTCGAAATGGACCAGTTCCCAGTCTAAAAATGGCATGGCTATCATGAAGTAACAACACCCACAGGATTCAACCATGGGATCAAGCCAATGGGAAGCGGGGAAAAATACACCATCCTTTAGAGGATTTTCGGGATGCAGTTTGTCAAAAATAATTTCAAATGTGGGTTGCGTTTGCACTATAAAATGAATTTCGCGTCCTTCATGTCTACCCACCAGTTTGCCTGACAAAACATTTGCTTTATTAACGCATTCAAAATCAATTTGATACGCATCCCAGGGCGTAAAAGTTTTTATGGCACTTATTCTCTCATGAACGTTCTGCAGGCTAATTTCGCGCCCCCAAGATACGTGAATAAAAAAAAAGAGCATAAAGCTCCCCACGTATTTATTAACATGGGAAAAAAAGGTTCGCCTAACCCACGCATCATGGTGTTTCATCGGCATTCTTTTGCACCGAAGGCAATTGTGTTAAAGTTCCTGCAGGTGTTTCCACAACCATTGGTTTTAATTCTTTTTCTCGAGGCTCCCTGTGGTACTTGGGGATTTGACACAACGTTAGCAATAAAGCCATCAAAAAAAATGCAACGATGCCGTATACCGTCCAACGTACGAGTACATTGGAAGCTTCACCTCCAAAAGCAGATTCGGCTACACCTCCTCCCAGAGCTGCACCCATACCGGCATTTGCGCTCGGCTTCTGCATTAAAATAAGCAAAATAAGCCAGCCACACAAAGCGATCAAGAAAATGGACCCCACACCGATTAAAAAATTTAACATCGCTAAAAATATCAAAAGTCTTAGGTCAGATTGCAAGAAAATTTTTCTTCCAAAGTTTTGTGTGCATGCACAAAGGGTAAAACACGTTTTTGGTAATGTTATTGTACTACCTAAAAATTGAAATTGACTTTGAGTGTACGTCTTGGACAATTGCCTCTGTCTATGGTACCCGTTTCGGTCGTCGTCATTGCCCATAACGAAGAAGGAAACTTACAACGATGTTTGGAATCCGTTGCTTCCTTAGCGGGTGAAATTATTGTGGTAATCAATGATTGCACAGACCGTACGGCACAGGTTGCAGAAAAATGGGGTGCCAAGGTTTTTGAACAAAGCTGGTTGGGATTTTGCGCCCAAAAGCAGTTCGCGCTGGAAAAAGCAACGCAGAATTGGGTATTAAGTTTAGATGCCGACGAAGCATTATCCGAACAATTGCGAAACAATATGCTTCTTTTTTTTGAATGCGCGCATAAAAATTTCGATGTCGTTACGTTTAACCGCAAAAACAACTACCTACATCGGTGGTTGAAACATGGCGATGCGTATCCGGATAAAGTCGTACGCCTGTTTAGGAAAGAAGTCGTACGGTGGTCCGGCGGCAGCGTGCACGAATCCATCACCTATTTGAATAAGGTGCGCATTAAACATATACAAGGCAATTTGATGTATTACACCTTTAAAAATCTGGAAACCACTTTAAAAAAACAAATTTTATACGCACAATTATTTGCCAAAGATAATCATCGGCAATACACCGCTGTAAATTTTTCTTTGATCATGAAGATCTTTTTGAATCCATTGTGGGGTTTTATTCGCTCTTACTTCATTAAAGCTGGGTTTTTGGATGGAATTCCAGGTTTGGTTTACGCGATGCAAAGAAGCCTATATGTCTTTTTGAAATATGCATTTACGATAGAATTTTTGCTCAAGACGTGATTTTATGTTACGTTACCCCATCATGTGGGCAAATATAAGCCTTATCTTTGGACTATGTTTTGTAAATGCGATCTTTTCTAAAGATACGGTTAGTTTTGTGCGCACAAGCCTTTTTTTAATCTGCTTTTTTATACTTTACCGCATACGTTTTAAAACGAGTTGCCTGGTTATTGGAGGTGTCACGATTGCAATGCTCTATGGCTATTTCTTTATTCAACGCTCGTGCCAACATATCGAAAAACATGCCATTGATGGGACATTTTATTTTGAAAAAATTTTTAGAACACCTTCCGATCGCATTGGAGGCCTTGGTAATGTGTATTTAAATGATCATACCTATTACAATGACATTTATATTCACATTAAAAATAGATCTGGATTAAAAGTTGCCGAAAACAAGCTTTACCATTTACGGGGAACCCTTTATCCATTAAAATCTCCTTTTAATGCTTCACAAAGCTTCTCCTATTACTTATGGGCACGAGGTGTCCGGTATCACCTTGCATACGCTCAATTGATAGATGTGGAGGACAACCCATTTCCATCTTTCATGCAACGCTTACGTGGGTACTTTAGAAAATCGCTGCAGGCTCACTTTAAGGATGCAGGCAAATCAAATACCTATCAGGCTATTTTATTGGGTAAAAAAGAGCTTTTATCCGAAAAAAATTTAAGTCACTTCTTTAATACAGGTACGATGCACTTGTTTGCCGTAAGTGGATTGCACGTAGGTGTTGTCAGTACTTTTTTATTTTTTTTCTTTAAATCGCTACTGCTACCAAAAATTTTTAGGTTATTTTTCACTTTGGCAGGCGTTTCCCTCTACGCAAGTATTGTTGGATTCAGTCCATCCACCCTAAGGGCTTCTTGCATGGTCCTGTTTGTCATTGTAATGCAGCTATGTTCTCGGCCTGTAGATGGCCGAGCCGCTTTTCTCAATACGGCATTTTTCGCACTTATCATGAATCCATGGCAAATTTGGGACGTTGGCTTTCAATTATCCTACGGCGTTGTTGCAGGTATTCTTGGTCTCGGTACCCCCAGTGCAAAACGGTTATCAACACAGCATAATCGTTTTATGCGCTCGTTTGTAGCTTCGCTATGTATTTCCGTAAGCGCAAGCCTCATAAGTAGTTTATTGACCATATATTATTGGGGCGTATGGACTCCTTGGGCTTTTTTTGTTAACCTTTTCCTCATCCCAATAGCGAGTTGTGTTGTTATCTTGGGTACGATAAGTTTTGTTACCAACTTGATCTTTCCAAGTTGCCTTTGGATAATCAATTACCTATCGGAACATCTCATCGCTTTGTTGCTTTTTTGTGTGGATGTTTGCGCTCGTCTGCCTGGCTCCGTCCTCAAAGTGTCGTGCAGTGCGAATGTTTTTTACACATGCCTATTCTTATTTTTCCTATACATGCTCAAGTCACATGAAGGTAATTCCAAATCATTAACCCACGGTCCCTAGATATACAACCACATTTTGTCTCTGAAAATCAATATCTTAAAGCTGTTAGGACTTGTTTTGCCAATTTATTGCTCTCGCTGCCCTTTGAAAACAGTCCGACCAAAATTGTTCGAAGGCTTCTGCTGACACCGTTTGGGGACAATAATAACGTGCTCCTTGGTACTCAATACCTACAAATTGCGTTTGTGGGTAATGTGCACGCAAAGATTTTTTTACATCATCCAGATTTTTTACGCGATCGTCTATTAATACAACACATCTTGGGATCCAATCGATTGTTTTTAAAAACGCGCACAAAACAGTTCCCTTGGTTGCCATCCCCTGCTCGCCATTTGAAAATAAAATACCCCGATAAAAACTGGGATAATTTGATCGATACGCAGGACAGTTGGTTAGAAGAAAATCCTTTTCGGTAAATGTATTTTCAAAATTGATGCCATATTGCTTAAGTTGCGCGTAACGCATGTTTTCAGCTCGTTGGTACTCTTCAAATGGGCCTGTTAAGGTTGCCGTGAACGCAATGGTCTTTATATTTTTTTCTTTTAAATGCTGAATTAACTTTAAACTATCTTTTTCTACCAAGCGCTGTGGTAGTTTCAAGGCATACATGCAAGCGAGCGTAGGATCTACTTGTTGGTAGCGACGTGCAAGGGTCCGATAAACATCCATATGTTGTACTATATTGGGGATATAAGTAGCGGGAAAATCTGTTTGCAAAAGGGTTCCATCAATATCGAAAGCACACAAAATATCTTCACCTGTGTACGATTTTAAAAGATCATCCATCTGCTCTTGTACCGCCGACATTTTTTCAACGATTGTAAATCCTTTTGTGAACCGTTCCATTTGTTTGAAAAATTTTGTGTCTTTTATGAGAACACTTAAGCACAACAAACTCAAAAATACAGCAAATACTTTACCCGCTTTCGTCAATGAATTTCCCGCCATGCTCACCATACTTTCAACATTTATATTAGGTGCTTTTACGAAAACAATTTCATTAAACCTTCAACGCCGAATACACTTATCCAATATGCGGCGAAGACGTAAATCGATATGGCCATCAGGGAACAAACTTGAGCGAAGCATAAAAATAGACCATCCTTTTCCAGCAAACCAACCCCAAATAATAGAATAATGGCAGCTGGCAAAGTATTGGTTAGGGGAATGGGCAATGCCATAATGATGGATAAAATAAAGATATTAATCCCTATAACGCATCGATTAAATACGTACCGCAAATAGGCACATCGATCGGGACGCGTAAAAACTTCTAAAATGCGTAACATTTTACAGGCGAAGGTAATCCATTTTTTCGAAAGGGAAAGCTTTTTGGTACTCCAGCGCTTGGGATACCAAGGTACTTCATGGCCAAAAATAAGCTGCATGCCCAGCAAAGCAAGGATGATGCCGAAGGGCGTACTGTAACCGGCAGCCGGAATAGGTAAAGCACTGGGCATAGATAATAATAGAATAAGCGCACCAAATCCTTGTTCTTTGAGCTGATCCACAAGCACTTTGAGTTCCAGAGCAATTGAACCATCGCTATTGCAGAGATTTAACAATTTTTGGGATAAGGGAACCATACGTTTAACGTGTGCAAATAACTAGGTCAACGTTCCAAATACGCATTTGATTGTCAACCCATTACATCATTTCCTTCCTGTGACTCATGGAAACGTTCTGCACCTAAAATACCGTAAGATAAACGACCGGACGTTTCCATCGGGAGGTATTCACTTTTTAGGGAATAATAACAACGGGTCTGCAATTAAAGTTCCCTGCAGAAGCGACGTATTCCAAGTAAAATCCGTCGTCCGAGAAATTTGCAAGGCTTTTAGAATTTTAGCACTGCTCTCGGGAATGATGACCTGCAAAATCTGTGCGCACAAACGAATACTTTCCACCAAAAAAGCCAACGTATTTTCCAAAATATGTTGATCTTTGATACTGCCCGTTTTGGACAATTTCCACGGGGCTTGATTTTCGACAAAGCGATTTAATTCGCGAATGAATTTAAATAATTTTTCCAAGCCCTGGGAAAAAAGAAAATTATCAAAACTTTCAAAAACACTCTTACGCGTTTCTTCCCAGTGCATCTGCAAATTTTCGGAAGAAATAGAATCCGAATGGACTGCCGGGACCCTAGACTGACAATAGCGTTGCAGCATGTTAAACGTTCGACTGACCAAGTTGCCCCACTCATTGGCCAATTCATTGTTATAACGGCCCATAAAGTTTTCTAGAGAGAATTCGCAATCTTGCCCCGTTACCATTTCTCTCAATAAGAAGTATCGAGCCGCATCGGTGCCGTAACTTTGCAGCCATTCAAACAAATCAAATGCGTTTCCCAGGCTTTTGGAAAGCTTTTCTCCTGAAGTTAACCACCAGCCGTGAACCAATAAATGCTTCGGCAAGGGTATCTCCAAAGCCTTGAGCATGATGGGCCAATAAATGGCATGTGCGGGCACCAAAATATCCTTACCAATCACGTGCAAATCCGCAGGCCAGTAAGTTGTAAACTCTTTTTGGCCGTATCCAACCACTGATACGTAGTTCAACAGAGCATCAAACCAGACATAGGTGACAAACTGTGCATCAAAAGGCAAAGGAATGCCCCATTGTAGGCGATCCCGTGGACGAGAGATGCAGAGGTCATTCAAAGGTTCCTTCAGAAATTCGAGGACTTGCTTCTGCCTAAATTGAGGCAGCACAAAATCTTTATTTTCATTCAAAAAAGCAATTAACCAATCCTGATACGCGCTCAGTTTAAAAAAGTAATTATTTTCTACCATTTCTTTAACGTCTCCAAATAAGGCCGGCCATTCTCCATGAACGCGGTCTTTATCTTGCAAAAAACGCTCTTCCTTAACGCTGTAAAAGCCTCGATACTCCGCTTTATAAATAAGACCTTGGTCGTATAACTTTTGTAAGGCTAAACGCACAACACATTTATGTCGTTCTTGGGTCGTTCTTACAAAGTCATTGTTTGATAAGTTTAAAACATGGGTTAAATCAACAAATTTTTGAGTCATTTGATCGCAAAACAGTTGCGGCTCAACATTTTCACTCTGAGCTTTTTGCTGTACTTTTTGCCCATGTTCGTCAACCCCTGTCACAAAATGAACGTCTTCATTTTTTAAGCGGTGATAACGTGCAATCGCATCCACCAAAACCTTTTCGTACGTATGCCCCAAATGCGGTTGACCATTGACGTAATCGATGGCCCCTGTCAGATAAAATTTTTTCATTTTAGGTATTTAAAGACATGAGAAATTCAACATTGTTGCGCGTTTTTTTAATTCGATCCAACAGCATTTCCATGGATTCACTTGAAGGAACAACCCCCTTCATGGCACGTCGTAGAGAATAAATTTTTAATAATTCATCCGGATGATATAAAAGCTCTTCTTTGCGCGTACCACTTTTTTCAATGTTAATGGCCGGAAATATACGCTTATCCGTGAGACTGCGATCCAAATGTAATTCCATATTGCCGGTTCCCTTAAACTCTTCAAAAATAACTTCGTCCATCTTACTCCCCGTATCGACGAGCGCTGTAGCCAAAATGGTCAAACTGCCCCCCTGTTCAATATTTCTTGCAGCTCCAAAAAATGCTTTTGGCCCCTGTAGGGCATTCGCTTCGACACCGCCGGATAAAACTTTACCGGAACTGGGAATAATCGTATTGTAGGCACGTGCCAAACGCGTGATGGAGTCCAGCAAAATAACAACATTTTCTCCTATTTCCACCAGACGTTTTGCCTTCTCAATGACAACATCGGCTGCACGCACATGACTTTCGGGGGCTTCATCGAAGGTTGAACTGATGACTTCAATGCCGGGCAATAAATTCTTGAAATCGGTTACCTCTTCGGGACGTTCATCAATCAGTAAAACGATTAAATGGGCGGAGGGTTGATTTTTGACGATGGAATTTGCCACATTTTGCAACAAAACCGTTTTTCCCGTACGCGGGGGAGCAACGATGAGTCCACGTTGGCCAAATCCAATGGGTGTTAGCAGATCCACAATGCGCATGGAAACATTATCCCATTGGCGTACATTATCGGTTTCCAACAAAATGCGTTGCGTTGGATAATAGGGGACAAGTTCTTTAAAATGAGGTAGGGTGCGAATGGCTTCCGGCGATTGATGCATCACGGAATTAATTTTTATAATGCATGGACATTGCTGGTGGGTTTGCGACATAAAAATTTGTCCCTGCACCATTTGCCCCTGCCTTAATCCGTACTTACGTACCAAAGCTTTGGGTAAGTAGGAACTCAACTCCCTCAATTGGTAATTGTCGGCAGGGTAACAGATGGACCATTCATCCGTATTGGGTACTTTGGCAACAACCCCCTCAACAATCACGGGTATCTTTTGTTCACAGGCCTCGCGCATTTTTTCAGCCAAAATGCTTTGGCGTGTCAGCGACAACAACTGAGCCTCCTGAGGAATTTTTTCCAATAAAAGTTTCAGCGGTTTTTCGTACCACGCATTGAGTGAAAAACTTTCTAGAGATACATCGGTAGTTTCTTGTACCAAATGCTCCAAAGAAGCAATATCACCTATGTTGCGCCATTGGTAGAGTTGTCCCATCCACCAACGAAATCGTTGTACGTTGGATGGGATCTGGATGTTGTTTATTGCAGAGCGTTTTGACCCACTGCCCCCATTCCCTCTTGCGTAAGCTCTATCCACGTTTTGATTCCTTGGGTTGTGATTGAGATGCCTATTGTGGGCAAAAGGTATCTTTGCCGTCGATGCAACGGCATGCGTATTGTCCGACACAAATGCGGTGGAAGTTTTTACACTTTCGTTTTCTACCGTTTGCATGTTCACTTCCGTAGTGGTTGAAGGCCTACTTGTAATCACCGATTTGGAGGTCCGCCGAGAACGCGGCTTCTTTTCGGCAATGACACCCTCATTACCCGAAAGAACCACAGGTTTATCTTCTGGATTTTCACTCATAAATAAACTATTTTTGAAAAACTTTTAAATTATTTAAACACTTACCCCACAAAATGAACTCAACACATCTAATAAAATACAACTGTAGGTTTTGACAACGGAATTTATTCAAACTTTGCAATGCCATCTTTGTCAATGCATAAAATACATTAAAATCGTATGTATATTCCAGACAATAGCATCCAATGTACTAACATAAGTTCAGGGGAATCAAATAAGCGCAAAAGGTCCGTTTTTTTAAAAAGTGGCAGGAAGGGTGCTTTCGTAAAAATATCATCTGTACAAGAAGCGACCATGTTTCCCTCACATTTATCATCTTTTCCTCCAATACAGCATTCAAGTTATTCAATGGAATCCCAAAGGCTTCGTATACAAGATAGGTTGGAGCAATTTTTCGGAAGAAAATCGTCACAATTGGTTAATGAGTTGGCGTGGCGATTTCATAAGAATGCTGTCACTGTTCAAGAAGTTGACCAAATCGTAGACATGTTAATTTTGCCAGGTGGCATTCATCCTCCAACATATGACGTAGGTGGGATAAAAACACCCTATGCCCAAGTATCACGAACTCGATTATTGGAAATTTTATTAAATGTTACCATGTTTGATTGCGGTGTTCAGCAACTATTGGATTTGGCACAATTATGTAACAGGAAGAAGTGGCATCTGTGTTTTTTAAGCGACAGTAAGTATCACAATGAATCACATTCTTTAACTGCTGACCAATCCCGTAACTATAACTATAGTAACATGTTATATGTATACGTACCCGATGATGGGAATAATAATCAAGTCCATAATCGGGCACTCAATGTAGCCATGCTAGATCAAAATGGACAACTCACGATTCAGCGGATAAAACTGATAGAATTGTTAGGTGATGATCATAAAAAAGTAGATGGATATTGTATTGGACACGAGTTATCGCATGCAAACGCTAATGCAGTATGGCATGAACAGCATACTGGAAGCAACCCTCTGGAAAGTACCCAGTATTTTCTAAACGCAATAAAAAATTGTTTACCCGGTGCAGATACTTCAGTAATTGCAAACATTCCCCTGCAGTTCCTAAGTAGTATTCTAGCCAACCTGTCAGAAGCTATGAATGTATTGAAATTGGGACATGATTGGAGTTTTAATGGTTCTATTATCGGTGAATTTGACTTTTTATGCGAAACTAAAGGTGAATTTTGTGTTCGAATACCATATGATCTAGAGCTAGTCGGCGCTTTCCCTCCAAAATTAACTACAGCGTTTTGTACACTCATACTTAAATTAAAACAACAATCGATCACCACTCAGAACTTATCTCAAGACTTACAGCAGGCCTTAACAAATTTAAAAAACGCTTTTCAAGAACACTCCCGTATTCAGTACAATTTGTCTGGTATTAAGGCGATGCTAAGTAAAGTTAATTACGAAAGATCCATGGTCCCCCAATTTTTTGACGCAGGTAGTGGGAAATATTACTCTATTACTACCAACAGTGGGTTTCATGCTATCTTGGAAGCACTTAACCCAACTTCTATCGATAGCCATCATACTTCTGTCACACACTGCAAGGAGTCAGCAGCCAGTGTGACTACTAATAGACAGATTGCAGTAGAGATATTACGTCAAGACATTGCTGATCTAGCACAGAACCCTAATATAAGGAACATGCCTAATACGCTATTTGGTTCAGCAGATTTACCAATGGAGATCGGTGTCTTACAAGCAGTGGCAACCCTTCTGCAAAATACAAAATCAACTATACTACCTCCCGATTGTTCCCAAGAGCAACGCACAGAGTTACAAAACTACGAAAACACATTAGGCCCCCCCAGAGCCTTAATTGTCATCGATGCAGCCAAGAATGAATATACATGTATAGACTCAAATTTAAAAGTTTCTGCAAAGAGTATAGATAAATCTTTTGCTCAGATGTTACGGCCAATGAAACCTCCTCCTGTAGTTTTGTTATATCAAGCTGGATGCTGGCAAGCGTGGGTTCCCAAATCTTTTACTACTTGACGTGGTATAGCATAATAACCTTGTCTTTTTTAAATCTGGTCTTGGTAGAAAGTTTAAAGCAAGAGACACGGCTTCTGTTTCAGTTTGCATCGGATCGGTTGAAACGTAACGCCTTTTATGGCTTTTTCGACATCAGCATATTGAAGATCAGGACATAGACTCTTCAACTCTTCTTTAAACAGGTTTAAAAAATTGCTTACTTCTTGCGTATCACCCTTACCCATAGATGATTTGTTTTGGCACAGAAAAACCAACCAAAATGCCATTCGGTAACAATCTTTATAATCTCGATCATTGTGTTCTAAATAGCCACCTACGCGGTTAAAAAAGGCTATCATCACATAAGGCCTATGGGGCCCATATTCATTTTTCGTTTGTTCAATATGGAAAAGATCTATTTCCGATTGGTCGTACACAAGATATTTCTTTTCCAATTCCTTAAAAAATTGATAACTTTCTTCGTTCATATGAAGCGTGTAGTAAGTTTCTCCAAAACATGAAAAGGTGTGGACACCGAAAAATAAACACAAAAGAAATTTAAAAGTTTTCATGGCACTCACAAGTATGATTTCACGAACCCATGTCAAGGCAAAATTTTAACTTTGTTGAATGCTAAGAGATTTATATAAAATTACATCCATCGCCTTACCATCTATTTGAAATCCTTAAAATGACCAAAAGTGGTGGAGGTGGCGGGATTTGAACCCGCGTCTTCTGTGAATTCAATTAAAATTTCTACAAGTTTAGTACATTTTAAACGTCCAAAACAAGCTTGAATGCACACATCTTATTTTGCAAGTGATTTAAAATACGATTAGAAGTCAATCACTCACCCCTAATTATACTCGCTCAACAGGTCTTTAAAATCTAACGAGCATCCATTTTAAAGACGAAATTGCATCTATAGGCAATTCACACGTATTCCTAGGCAGCTATCGCAAAAGAAGCACCTGGGAATTGAATAACATTATCTTCATTTATTGCTTCGATGGATTGATCATGGAGCCAACCATCATCTCCAACCTGCAATTTTAATTTACTTCGCAAAATCGAATCCATAACACCCCCATTTTCAAAGAGCAAGTTATTGTATGAAAACACCCATACATGTCAAGAAATTTTTGTTACCGTTGTTCACATAGGCATAATTTACTGCAGATTTTACAATTATGATGTTCCGCAGGTCAACAACTGCAAAAGTTAGGGATTGTCGACATTACGCTCGTGGTTATCAACCCCGTACGATGTCAGATGCAAACGATGGAAGCCCTTTATTCAAGCGTGGGCAACATTTATTGTTGGTTTAGAGAAACGCAATTGAGCGGTGTCGTCGATGT
>JAIRMU010000005.1 GCA_031258545.1 Puniceicoccales bacterium
CCTCAAGACCTCAAGACCTCAAGACCTCAAGACCTCAAGACCTCAAGACCTCAAGACCTCAAGACCTCAAGACCTCAAGACCTCAAGACCTCAAAGCGTCTGAGCGCTTAATTGCCAACGTCATTCCGGAGCTAAAGGATCCTGGGCAACAGTTGGGATCCGGTCGAAGGTTGAAGTCGGAGCCGGGGTTGGAATCGGGTCGAAGGTTAGAACCAAGCCGAGGATTAAGATCGATTTTAAGATTTGAACCGAAGCAACGGCCAGAATCCAATCAAGCATTGCATCTAGGGTTAAAACCGGGTCAAACATTGAGGCCGGTTTGGAAATCAGGATCGGAACAAAGGTTAATCCCGATTTATGGATTGGTACCGAGTCGAAGATTGTCTCGAAAATTTTGGCAAAACCGGGACCTAGAACCCGCCTGGGAATTAAGGCAAAGCCAGGAATTTGACCCAAGTTGGAGGTTAGAACCCAGTCGAAGATCAGAACCAGATCGAGAATTGGGATGGTTGAAGTCCTTAGCATATTCGGGATTATTTCACGGGGTTGCCTTACTTTGCATTGCTTTTGGGGGTGCGCTTAATTTTACGCATCCATTGGTTGCTACCTACACCCCGCCGTTTGATTACATTTCAGCAAAGACCCTCGGCTATACTTCCTTTGCAGATGATAATTGGTTTAACGCTTTGGTAGGCGCTTGCGGAAGTGCTGCGCGCGTTTATGAGTTAATGGTTCCAAATACCATGGTGGATTCAAACGGTAATTTGTATGGCGCTGCTGTTGATAATTGGTCCGGTTACTTTGGCGGAAAAGGTCATTATATTGTAAGAATAGATCCTTCCGGAATTCAGTACACGCATGCTCACATGTCTGGAAATTATATTGAAGGTAATTACACTTGGCCAATTGGCAGAACACCCACCCCCAATCAAGAGGATGGGACCTACGATCACTTTAAACGGCGTTCTTGGATGGGGTTGACGCCTTGTATCGCCCGTGAGTGCAATGGTTCTTCGGATTATGTGTACCGCCTGGTGTATGTGCTGCCATCTCGTTGGTGGAATAGTAGTTCGGGTGGTGATACTGAAGGATTCTTGTTATTGAAAATTCGGAAATCTGATCATGAAGTTATGCATTCAAGCTTTTTACCTTACACAACTCGATCAGAAGTGTGTATGGGATATTTCCCAGGGACATATATAAACAGTAATAAAGTTGCTTTTTCAGCCTGTCACGATGTCAATGGTGGAAAGGTTTATTGTCAATGGTTGACTGCCGATTCTAGAGCTGGTCCCCAAGTGCACACGAGAACCATTACTTTCGACACCAATCAAAATACATGGTCCAGTTGTTCCACACTCTCCATGGACAATACCGTCTCGGATTACAGATCATGTTCCCTAGAACCACGTACGATAAAGGGCGTCAATGGTATATATGCTTTGGCCGTGCGTAATGGGTATTATCCGTACATAAATAAAGTTAATACAACCACAAATTATTGGACAGTTTGGGGAAATGGTTTGCACGGGAGCGGTTGGGATACGACGGATTGTAGTTATCATGCTGACTTTGAAATCGTCAAGGCCAGTGATAATACGGAATTATTTTTAGTATTGATGTATTCTTACGGCAATCGATGCAATGCGATGAACAGTGAAAATGCTGACTCTCAATGCTGGACTACCCATTATGTTTCCTGGGGAATGTCCAATATTGTGCTACACATACAATCCTCTACAACCGGTACAAATTGGACAAGTGGACCTGAAAACGTAATCTACACAACGACCGTCGCCGCCGGTAGCGCCTCTACCGCCGAAACACTTTCGACTTCGACTTTATATAAATGCACGCACAAATTGGTGGCCTACCACAATCACATCATTTATGCCTACTGTTATCCGGGCCGAAAGACGCACCTCATTTTGGGAGTGGCACGTTATTTTATTGATTCCAATAGGCAATTCCATCTATCAATCAAAAGAGAGTTTATTGATTCCAGCGGCAACAGTTTTGGCAATTTGACCAACTGTTCCAGAATCATTTCGATGGATGTCAGCGCTAACGGACATCTCTGGATTACTTGGATGTCTGCAGATAATCAAACATACTATTATTTTCATGCCAATGCACAGGATGTTATCGACCACGCCATCTAAAAAATTCGCAATGAAAATTTAAGATGCGAAAAGATGCTTGTTGTTGAACGGAAAGTATAAAAGGACATTTTTTGTCGACTGTTAAGATATAGTGAAATGGATTGAATTCGTGGTGACGTCTATCAAATTTTTCTTATGTTTAGTGATTTTCTACACAACTTCACAGTAGGCAATAATTTTATGGCAAAAATTGTTTAATTAAAGTTGACAGCAAAAAAACTTTCGAATATAATTTTTCATATGAATATGAAGGTTGGGTCTTACAAGGGTCTTTAATTTGCTTTAATACCGCTTACATTTACGCCTATACCCCACCGTTTGACGGAAAGTATAGGTCAGACAAAGTAAGTCCTCATTCATATGCATGCTCGGGTGTTTGGTACGATAAAATGAAATCCGTTTGGGGTTCTGACCTAAAGATTTTGGAAAAGATTCGTCCTGGAATTATGGTGGATTCAACGGGGACCTTATATTACATCATGATGGATGTTGGAACTTATTTTGGCGGTAAATCTTTCTACCCGGGTAAAATCACCCCAAACGGTACGCAATCTAACGGTAGATTTGATATAGACAGTTATATGGGAGATACTTACACCTGGCCAGGTAACAGTATAAAAACAATCGAAAGTGATGCCGATTTTTCAAAAGCCGCTTGGGTTTCATTAGCACCGTGCATGGCGCAGGAAGCCAATGGAACTACCGATTACGTACACTCTATTGTGTATGTTTTACCCTCGCGTTGGTGGAATACCGGTTCGGGTGGCGATACGAAAGGCCTGTTGTTTACCAAAATTAAAAAGTCGGATTTAAGTGTAGCAGCTTCCAGTTTTGTAAGTGGCCATTGGAATATAATAGCTCGTAATTTTGGAGATTTTACCACGTTAACCTACAATAAAAACGTCTTTACAGCTATTTACGACGTTGGAGTGGGAAGAACAAGTGTTTTTTGGCTACATAAATTTAGTGCAAATGGTGATTACAATAGTACAAATGATAGTGGTAGTACTACGAGATTAAGTCGTCATGTTTTCAATGATCAGGGGGGAACCGTCTTCAATCAAGGATGTTCTTATGGAGTGGCAGAATTAGCATACAAACATTGTATAGAGCCGCGTATCATGAAAGTTGGGAATGAATACCACTTTGCCACCTCAAATGGCTACTACCCTTGGTGGATTAAAGCTGAATCGACAGAGAGAAGTAATACAATATTTGCCGATTACAATCCATATATGGATGGTTACGATGCCAATACGAGTTCCGCATCGTGTTGTTACCACAATGACTTGAATGTCATTCAACACGGTGGACAAACGATTGCCCTGCAACTGGCCCTGAGCAAAACATCGCGCTTGAATGACGCCGGAGGTCAATGGAATGCATCTTACATTAGTTGGAATACATCATACGTTGTCTTAGTCCTTTACTCATGGCCTGCAGGTTACGTTTGGCACAACAGTAAAAGTCGACCTATATCTACCGAGAACTGCATTGCCGTCTTCCCGGTAACAACCGGAACCAGCACAGAAGCAACTTCGGCTACGACCTTGTACAAGAATACCCACATGTTTGTCGTGCATAACAATCACATCATTTATGCCTACTGCTACCCGGGCAAGAAAACCCACCTTGTCCTCGGTGTTGCTCGCTACGGGCTGGATGCTGGGAATAACGTCCGTTTGCTAACCAAGCGTGAATTCGTGGATTCAAGTGGTAACAGTTTTGGTAATTTAACCAACTGTTCTCGCATTATTTTCATGGATGTCAAAAATGGGTATCTCTGGATCGTATTCGCTTCCGTTGACAACAAAAGCTTCTATTATTGCTGCATCCCCGCCCAGGAAGTTATCAATCATGCTTCTTAAGGGATGCACGCTGGAAATTGAAGATGTAAAAAGGCTCTTGTTTAAAGCATGCATTTGGAAACGGTGAAGTTGAGAGTGTATAGGGTATAAAAAAATTCTAGGTAACTCTAACTCTTATTCAATACAACAAGAATCAAAATGATGCAAATAAACCAAGAGCCTCTATATATTACAACAAAGTTTGCATGCATCTACCAGAAAGTGCAGTTGACGAAAAATAGGAGTGTTTGTATATTGTGCAGCAGATTAAACAATAAGCTTTCCGAAAGTGGAATATTGTAACTTAATGGTGGAAATAGAATCTTTCGATGAATGACCTACAGAAAGTTTTGGCATAGGCTTTGGGCAACTTCTGAAAGGCTACACAATCGTATTTTAACACATTCGAAACTGCCATATAGAGGATATTTGTGTCTTTGGATTGAAACATTACCAGTGGGTCCTAAAAAACACCTGTGTATTTTGTACGGTTG
Source organism: Puniceicoccales bacterium (assembly GCA_031258545.1). Classification (GTDB taxonomy): domain Bacteria; phylum Verrucomicrobiota; class Verrucomicrobiia; order Opitutales; family UBA9783; genus CABUVL01. The sequence goes on from JAIRMU010000005.1 coordinate 4,504, forward strand.
CTTCACAGAATGTTTGAAAATCAATTTGTTTTAAAGCGGCAATGTGCTTTGCGGTGTAAGGCAGTAATGCAGGGGTATTGATTTTACCACGGTAAGGTACAGGGGCCAAATACGGGCAATCGGTTTCGACCAAAATGCGATCCAAAGGTGTCGCCAGAAGCGTATTTTGAATGGCTTGTGCATTTTTAAAGGTGACGACGCCTGCGTAGGATAAAAACGCACCCGCGGTCAGTAAATACTCGGCTTCTTGAGGTGTCCCCGTGAAACAGTGAAAAAGTACACTGTGGAAGTCAAAGCAGCTGTATCTGAGAACTTCACAGACAACCTCAAAGGCGTCTCGGCAGTGGATTACAACCGGCATATTGTATTTTTGTGCGAGACGCAGTTGTTTTTCAAAGACGACAATCTGGTGTTTCGCGTACGTAATCTGTTCGCTTTTGTGGCTGGGTAGCTGATGAAAATCTAAACCAATTTCCCCTATGGCAATGGCATTGGGAAAGAAGGTAGGGAGTTGTTCCAATTGTACCTCGAAATCGTCTCTAATGTTAAGCGGATGTAAACCGACGCAATACTGAATACATTTGTGGTGAGAGGCAAGCGAGGCGTAAATTTGCCAGTCTGCCAATTGTGTCCCAACGGCCACGAATTTTTGTACGTCCTGCTCACAAGCTTCCGCTAAAACCTTTTCTATTTGATTTGCCTTTACCCAATCTTCCAAATGACAGTGCGAATCGATGAGCATCTTGGTATTCTAGTCGTGCAAGTCTTGAAGCGGTGTGGCAGAAACGTTTCCGTACGACAAATGCGTATCTTGTTTCAGCTGTAAGGTGAGTAACATTTTTTCATTTTCTCGATCCAGCATGAATATTTTCATGAGCTTTTGTTGGAGTCGTTGCGCTTGCTTTTTATCTTCAACCCCCGCTTGCCCCACCTGCTTGCATTGTTCCGTGAGAAATTCTAATTTAGACAATAGAGTACGTTTTGTATTGAGTAAATTTTGGTCTGGGACTTGCTCCTGTTTCAACAGGTTATTTTCCTGAGACAATAGAAGGTAAATCTCTTCGCATAACTGTTGATACCGATTTAGTAAATCCATGCATTTACTCTTAATGAGATTTTATTTGAAATCGAGCACATTTTTATGAATTAAAGGATCAACGCCGAAGTGTTAATTCTCATTTTTTGAAAAAATACGTCAAAGCAAGGTAGCATTAAAATACATCTATTTAAATTTATCGCAATTTCAGCGTCATCAATCCCAGCAAAGCACACAGGAGAGAAATAATCCAAAAACGAACAATGATCTTTGATTCGGGAATATGCATAAGTTCAAAGTGATGATGCAGTGGACTCATTTTAAAAATTCTTTTTCGGTATAACTTAAAACTGAGTACTTGCAGTATGACAGATAGTGCTTCTATGACAAAAACGAATCCCACGATGATAAGGGTTATGGACTGTTGCGTCATGAGGGCCACGCAGCCAATCCAGGCGCCTAAGGGTAAAGAACCCGTATCCCCCATAAAAATTTCTGCGGGATGGGCGTTAAACCATAAAAAACCAATGCAAGCCCCCGCAATGGCGGCGCATAAAACGCACAATTCTTCGGTGCCAGGGAGATAAGGTAAATGTAGATAAGCGCTCAATTGCGAATGTCCCGTGATGTAGGCAAAAATTGCATAAGTCAAGGTGACGGTAACGCTGCATCCGATCGCTAGGCCATCGATGCCATCCGTTAAGTTGAGGGCGTTGCTCGTCCCCGATAAAACTGCAAACCAGTAGAGAAATAGAAAAATTGCAGGCAGGGAATGGATGAGAGGGGTTTTTAAACAAGGAAGGTACAGCCCATCAATTTTTGTTCCCACCCCGGGCGTTTGCAGTAAAAAATAGAGCACAAGCCATGTGGCAAGACCTTGAATGAGCCACTTCCAATGACTCTTGATGCCCCGGCTATGCTTATGCTTTATTTTCATCCAATCGTCCATAATCCCCGTAATGGCGAGTAATAAGCCTACGCACAAAGTACCTATGCCATAGCAGTTGAAACGTAGCCATAGTAGACAAGCAACCAGCACACCTGAAAGAACGGCAAGGCCACCCATGGTTGGAATTGAGGCTTTACCGGCATGCAGTTGCGCAACGTCGCGCATTTCCTTGGAAGAACGCACCACGTCCCTGCAATTTTTTTTTCGCAACCAGGCAAAAATTTTCGGCCCCACAATGAACAACCATAATAAAGCGGTAATGAGCGCCATGGTACTGCGAAATGTGACGTAGCGAAATAGACGCAAAGGTCCCCACACGTCTTCCAGACGACACAAATAATAAAGCATGTAGGTTTAATTATAGGGATATTGATAGAATTCGAAAGCTTTTTGTAAAAATTATAGCAAAACACTGATGCGTAAAAATATTAAAAAACAGACAAATGATACATTATCTGCAATGGAAAACAGGGTTGTTGCTAAATCTGATGAAACGGCGGACGCGTGCTGCTATTCCCCGATGTATCAATGGATTGAAATGTTAAACCTCCGAAAGCTTGATCCATTTCTTGGGGCATTGAACAAACTATGAGATTGCTTTGGGCTTTCCCAAAACCTCCATTAACATGCATGAAATTGATTATTTTGCGAAAAATTTTATTCGGCCATGCGGTGCAATTTGGCTCCCAATGCCTGCAATTTTTGTTCGAAGTTTTCGTAGCCTCGGTCGAGGTGATAAATGCGGTGCACTTGGGTTTCTCCGCGGGCGATAAGTCCTGCCAAATAGAGGGCTGCGCTTGCTCTCAGATCAGAGGCCATGACATCTGCCCCCGACAACGTTTGTCCGCCTTGAACAATGGCCGTACTACCCTCTAAAGTGATGCGTACCCCTAACCGTTGTAATTCGGCGACGTGCATGAAACGTTGGGGATAAATGCGTTCCGTAAGTAAGCTTAAATCGGGTATGCAAGCTGCCAATACGCACATTTGAGCTTGTAAGTCTGTGGGGAAACCAGGGTAAGGTAGGGTGGTAATTTCGAATGGAGTTAATTGATCCAAGCACGGAAAAACTTCAATTTGATTTGCCGTTGTGTTCATTTTTGCCCCCGAATTTTCCAAAACATGCAGAAGTGCTCCCAGATGCTGTGTTTGGAATTGATCGATGATCAGATGACCATGCGTAACAAGGCTTGCGATGAGAAAAGTCCCCGCTTCGATGCGATCTCCAATGATGGTATGGTCGGCTCCGTGTAACCGTTTCTGACCGTGAATGGTTAACTGGGGACTTCCGATGCCTTCGATGCGGGCACCCATACGTGTGAGCAAATGGCAAAGATCAACAATTTCGGGTTCACAGGCCGTATTTTCAATGCACGTAATCCCCAAACTTAAGGTAGCCGCCATAAGGATGTTGGCGGTACCCGTAACGGTACTTCCAAAACGTCCTCCCAAGAAAATATGATTGCCCTTTAATGGTTGCGCCTGGATGTGTACAATACCATTTTTTAATTCGATTGTAGCGCCCAACTTTTTTAGGCCATGTAGGTGCAGGTCAATGGGACGGCTCCCGATAACACATCCGCCCGGCAAAGGCAATGCCGCTTGACCTAGGCGGCCCAGCAGCGGTCCCATGAGACAAACCGAAGCACGCATTTGCCGTACTAAATCGTAGGGCGGATTTGCATGAATCTTTTTGGCCTGTATGCGCCACACATTGGGAGATAAAAGCTCCACTTCCACACCCAAGTCCTGGAGGAGTTTTATGAAAAAATGAACATCTCGCAAATTGGGAACATTACGTAAAACACAAGGTTCATCCGTCAGTAAAACCGCAGCCAACATGAGAAGGCTTGCGTTTTTTGCTCCACTAACGTGGACCATCCCTTCCAAGGGAATACCGCCTTGTATTAAAACTTTATCCATCAAGACTTAACCCTGAGGCCGCCGATGTGGATTCTTTGATCTTGGACGGTGATGGGGACGATTACCTCGAAAATGACGTTTAGATGGATAATTGTCTTGGTAATTTTTGTCCTCTTCGGAGCATTTTCCTCCAAAAAGTTTACAAAAAAAACGCTTCACTTTACTTGCAAAAGAACACGGTTTGTAAGCTACTTTGTTAAAACTGCCTTCGGGTTTCTTATCTCTGTTTGAACACGCATTACATGGGATGGTTGGCACTGAATTTTGCTTTTTGTCGCAGCATGATTTATCACAGGTGCACTTTATCTCATTTGTTTTAATTTCTTTAGGCGTATTTTGAGAAACATTACTCTGTGGCCCTCTCTCGTGCGTACGTTTCCAACGGCTTCTTAAGTTAGAACGATGTTGATTTTTTTTGGTTGATTTTTCAACCACTTCTTGCGTGACATTTACTTCCGTAACCGATGCTCCTACCACATCCGATTTTTCTTCTTGTATCATATATTTTTACACTTTGCTATATTAAACTTTAGCACTTACGAATATTATTATTTAACCTTAACTCATTTTCAGTATTGCTCAATAATTTTTTACAAATATCCCTCAAAAGGCAATTTCCGTCCGTGTGCAATGTAAAATGTTTTTAAGTTAACTTGCTTTGGTTGCAACTTAAATGTGTCATTGCCCGCATAAACAGAAATCAAGTGAGCAAATGGTTTGCTTGGCTGAACTGGAAATTATTGCAGTTACTTTTATCATTGTTGAGTTGCATTATTGAGGATTTGCAAAAAAGAACAGCGGGTTCAGGTTATCGTCCCATTGGATGGGCGAATTTTTAAAAATTTCACTGCTTTTGGCCCACTGCACCCATATGTGGAAACTTTCTTTGGCGATTTCATTTGTAAAAGTTAATCTTTGGAAACTCGCCAATATGAGCTCTTTCGGAAACTCCAAAGTTGTTTGATATTTGAGTTCTGCCTGAATTCGTGTGGCGGCTTCTTCCTTATGTTCGGTAATCCAACGGGTTAATGCCTGATGCGCTTGGGTAAAAGCTACCCTTATCTCTGGATGATCTGTACAAAAACGATTGGAAGCGACTAGAATAGTTGTCCAATTGTTTTGATCCAAAAAATATAACACTCCTGGCCCCTCTTGAATGAGTCGAGAAAGCCACGGCTCAACCGTCCAAACGCCCGCAATTTCTTTTTTTTTAAACAAGGTGAGCTGATCCGGATTGGCGGTAGGTAATACGATCACATCTTTTTCAGAAAATCCAACACGAATATCCTGTTGCATAAACCAGGTACGACAGGCGATGTCTTGCGTATTGCCGTATTGTGGACTCGCAATCCGTTTTCCCATCCAATCGCTTGTCGTTTTTATTTTTAGATCAGGTTGTATCACAAGTCCCGAGCCCCCTTTAACGGCGCCGGAAAGGATGCGAACTTCTTCACCTTTTGACCTCAGGTAAAGATTGAGCGCAGGAACAGGTCCAACGTAAGTGATATCTAAACTGTGGGTGAATAAACTTTCCATCGCCGAAGGTCCCGCATTGAAACGATGCCAAACTAATTGAGCATTGTTGGGTAAGTATTGTTCAAACCATCCTTTGCCTTCACGTTGGAAATTTTGAGCTATCAAAGCCTGTGCGTGCGTAATATTAGGGAAAAACCCTACATGCAGGGTAATAGGTTGGGATAGATTGGGATTTACACTTGTTGAGGCAACCGAAGCATTGCTTTGTCCCCGAGAAGGGCCGGGTGTGTAAAAGCATGATAAAACAAGAATTTGAATTACCAGATGTGTGAAGTTTTTGACTTTCATTGGGGCAACAGTGTAAAAGTAATCATCGGCAGTGAAAGCAAAAAATGTAGAAAGCGCATAAGTGTTAGTTATTAGCATTGCAATGACGCCGTGTACGTGACTGCCACAGATGAATCGACTCCTTCATTGACCTAATTGCATACGCAATTGTGATGGAGAGAAAAAGCGCGACAAGGTGTTTTGCGTTGGTTCGTTTGCAATTGAAAACTATGTTAATACCTTGAAATTTCACCGATGCGAGATAGAGGTTTTACGTCCTGGGGGCGTTTTCGTAATAATCGAATCGATAGGGCGACAACCGTTGCGTTAATTGAAGAAAAAAGTCGTCTTCCTGTTCTATGGAAGGGGCTTCAAAAGTGACGGAAAAGCGCAAAAAAGATCCACATTCATCCCATGGGATTGTTACGATATTTAAGTGCTCGAGTAACCAATGGGTGCATGCCGACGCATTGGAAAAATTTGCAACGCATTGGCCGGCGGTATTTGAAATTTTGTTTGGAGCGCATGTGTAAATAAAGAAACCACCCTGAGGCACATATGTCCGAAAGCCCGCTTGTTGTAAAATGGGAATCAGTTTTTGGATACGTCGTTGGTAACGTTCAATGTTGATGGGGACGATTTGGTCTGCACGTTGCAATGCCGTTGTGGCGGCGTATTGAATGGCAAGGTATTGTCCTGCATCCGAATTATTTTTAAATTTTGTACACGCCTTGAGGACGGTCTCATTTCCGCAGATCCATCCAAGTCGCCATCCCGTCATATTGAATCCTTTTGACATCGAGTGAAGTTCAACGGAACACGATTTGGCTCCGGGTATGCGCAAAATTGATAACGGAGCTTTAAAATTTAATGCGGCGTAAGCTGCGTCATGGATGATGATCCAGTGATAACGTTGTGCCCATTCAATCGCCGTTTCAAAAAATTTGTAAGAAGCGCCAGCCCCCGTCGGATTGTTAGGGTAATTGAGCAAACAGCATTTGATATTGTAACGTAGATTGTCGGGGATTTGCTCAAAGTCCGGCAAAAAATGGTTTTCGGGCAGTAGAGGTAATGGGAAAACTTGTCCGCCTAAATATTGAGTTTGCGTTGGAAATACGGGGTAACTCGGTATGGGGCAAACGACGAGATCCTTAGGATTTATGAGGGTGCCCGCCAGGAGTGCAAGTCCAGATTTTATGCCTACAATGGGTAAAACTTCATCGGAAGCATCCAATGCAACTTCGAAAGTGGTTTGCATGTAATGGGCTACGGCCGCCTTAAAAAAATCGGCTCCATTGTTTGCGTAACCGCGATATTCATGTTTCTCACAGGCCTCGCGTAAACTTTCAATAACGCAGGGATGTGCACCCGCATCGGGTTCGCCAATGCCGAGCTCCAAACATTGTAAATGCGGATGGTGTTGTTTGGCTTGTTGTTTGAGTTTTTCGATAATTTCGAATTTATATGCACCCGATTGGTCAAATTGGCTACCTCCAAGACGATGGGCAATTTTTTCTCTTATCCAGTTCATAGATCTTTACTAATGGCTTAATTTTTCACATGAATTTTTCGGCTTAGGCGTGAAACGGCAACAAACCAAACGCAGGAAGTGAGAAGAAAGATGATGAAGGCGTACGGTGCAATGCTTTCGTACGTCGCTTGGGTCCCGGAACATAGGGTTACGCCCGTCAAGAGAATGACTTGCAATCCAGAACCGCCCGATTTGCCGAATCGATATCCCAATACATCCACAACAGCTTTACCTTTTACTTTCAGGTCTTCACTTAAAGGAATGTAGGCCATTTCTTTACTTAAATCAAAAAAGGACATTTTTGAAGATTTTATGCCAATGAGAACTACAACACCTGCAAAGATGATGAGTGATTGGTGGGCCAGTGCCGATCCCAAACATTGTATGCAGTAGTTTTTGGCAAAAATACTTCCGAAGATAATTATGCCACCTAATGTGACAATGCACGGGGTAATCATGGCGCCAATACCCCATTTAAATCGACGAAAAATGTTACCTGCTATGATCAGGATAAACATGGAGAATAACCCGTAATGCATTGTGTATTGGCACATAAATGTGTTGTATTGGTTGATGTCCGGAAATCGATTTTTGAGTTCATGTTTCCAAAAGTTTTCCAAAATATTATCGTTGATGCCGTAGCAAATGACCAGGAGAGCAATTAATCCCAAATAGGGAGATGTGATGGCCATTTTTAAACCTTGCCATATGCTGCTTTTCGACTTTTTTATCTTTATACCTGGCAAATAAGGTTTGTTATAAAATCTGCGATCCGTTAGGACGTGTTGGTACATCCAGTGGTACAAAAACATAACGATAATACTGGTAACAATGACGGTTCCTATGAGATAATTGAGGGTTATTTGCCATGGGTCTTGAAACTCGGGTGTGTTATTTTTAATGTCGGAAGCCATTGCACCGACAAATCCAGATAGGGTAACGGCGCTTTGTCCTATGATGGCTAAAAATGCATAGATACGTTTTGCGTCCTTGAGTTCGGTAATTTGATTTACAAACTGCCAAAAAAGCAAAGTCAGTATAAAACTACTCCACAATTCGGCTAAAACAAAAAATATTGTGTAGCTCCATACACCTAGAATAGAAAAAAGCCAGAAAGCGCTGGGAAACATGACTTGAAGGCCTACGATCGTGTCGTGGGAGGGGTGAAAAAAGGACCGATAGGGATATAAACAAAATGCAAATAAAGCAAAAAAACATAAAAAAGACGAAAGTGTGGCATAAAACAGGTGTTCATTTTTTAACTTATCGCTGAGTTTTGTGTAAAGTAGCATGCATAGGACCGCACCAGGAGGAACACAAAAAAGTTTGATGAAGGCCAAAGCCTCTGCACCTACGTTGGTAACGATGAGGGAATCTTTTATATTTTTCAAACAATAGTGATTAAAAAGTGTGATAAATAAGATGATTCCCAAAGGAATGATTTTTTTCAATTCATAGCGATGAATGGGGAAAAAAATACCCCGTACTGTAGAAAATTCGCAATCGACACTTGCTTTCACTTTTTTAAATGAATTTGAAAGCCAACAAGCTTTATAAATTTTTAAATTAATTGTCAAGCTTTACATTATTGTTGTTGAAAACATTAGGGAAAACGGTGTTAAAATTGCTATTGACATCCAAAAAAGATCACTCTACAAGCTTAAAACATGTCTTCTATAGATGTTGTAATCGTGTGTTTCTTTTTAGGTCTCACACTATTTGTCGGATTTCGATCCAGCAAACGCATTAGGACACTCAAAGAATATGCTATAGGTAATCGTGACTTTACTGATTTTGTCGTATTTAGTACAGTAATTGCCACGGTCATTGGAGGCAATTCTACCATTGGTCTTATAGGTCAGGTACACAAGATAGGGGTAACACAAATTTTGGCACAACTGGGTACGCCTATTTCCTATGTGATCATTGCATTGTTTGTGTCTGGTCGTATTAAAAAATATTATGGCTGCGTTTCCGTTGGTGATATTTTGTACAAAAGTTATGGTAAACCCGGTAAGATTTTTGGCGGCCTTGTGGCATGTTGTTACGAATCGCTTAACGTTTGTTTGCCATTCATGGGCATGGGTATCATTCTTAATACGTTTACAAACATACCTTACCTACAGTGTCTGCTGATTGCAGGTGTGATCATTCTTCTTTATACGGGACGTGGTGGCATAAGGGCGGTAACGTTTACGGATGTTTTGCAATTTACCGTTTTAATCATCGCCATTCCTGCTTTGTTAAGTATTTTATTGTACCATATTGGGGGCGTAAAGGTGCTTTTCCAATCTTTACCCAAGTCTCATTTATCCATTAGTGATGCAAATTTACATCGCTACATGTTGATACTGTGGACATTTTGCTTACCTTCTTTGTCGCCCACCGTAACACAACGGTTACTGATGACAAACAGTAAAAGGCAAGGCTTGAGAGCGTATTTAGGGTCGGGTTGTGTGTATATGCTCGTAATTTTAGCAGGCACTATGATTGGATTGTGCGCCCGCGTGTTATATCCCCAATTGACTCATTCGGATCAAGCGTTGCCCATGATGATGCGTCAATATTTATCCGTTGGCATGTACGGTTTTGTTATTGCTGGATTTTTAGCCGTTTTTATGTCCACCGTGGACTCCATTTTAAATGCAAGCAGTATTAGTTTGGTAAATGATCTTATTTTACCTTGCATGAAGCGACAAATATCGGAAGAACGAAAATTGAGTATCGCAAGATGGGTTTCTTTTGGTCTGGGGAGTGTCGCAATTTTTTTTGCCGCAAACTGTGAAGGTCTTTTCGAAACTAAAATTTTGTCAAGAAGTTTATGGTTTCCGCTTATTGTTGTGCCCTTGTATTTTGCAGTATTTAATCGAAAACTTTCGAAGACAGGATTTTTTTCAAGCGTATTGGTTGGCTTTATAACGGTCTTGCTGTGGAATACATATATGAAACCTACAACAAAAATTGACGGATTATTCCCGGGATTTTTTGCAAACTTCCTAGCGTTTATATTGTTTTACATATTCGGAGAAAACAGCGAAGTTTTTTCGTCTCAGGAACTAGCAAAGATAGATCAAATTGAAAATGCACGTTGTAGTCACGTAAATAAGTTTGATGAAAAAGGTTTTTACGTAAAAACAGGTTATTTTTTGGGAATATTTTTAATCTCTACACAAATTCTCCCATTGTTGCTTTTTGGTGGATATGTGACAGCCGACAAAGCTACATTAGCCATCATCAATGGTTTCATCGCAATGCTATTAATTTTTAGTCCTCATTTGCAAGGGCTTTGCCGAAGACCTTTTAAGGCCTTTAAACATTCTATATTAGTAATTGCTTTTCCCGTTACTTCATTATATCTCACGGTTAGAGACGTTCATTGCAATGGTTTTTATCTTTTGGTTTTTCTGATGTCTCTTGCTTTAATGTTTGTGTTAGCCGAAGACAAGTACCGGAAATGGATGTCCCTTGTTGTTATTATCTTGGGTACGAGTAGTAGCATTGCTTTCGTAAGCATGGACTTAACTTTTGAATTCCCAGAGTCTATGCGTTTGGCTTACGGATTATACGTGTTTAGCTTTTTCTTGGTAATGTGCATTTTATGGTTTCGCGTGAAGATGTTTACGTTGGAAAGAAAGAAAGCTGTCATAGAAGAACGTTACAGTTTAGCTCGCAGTCTTTCGCATGACATTGTAACTCCCATAACCATTGTGCGTTTGATGTTGAAGAAACTAGATAAAGAATCTTTGTCGGAACAGGAAAAGCATTTGCTGATGAAAAGTGCAAAAGAGATATCGGGCATTGTCGATTCCATTTTGCCAGGCGTTTCCAAGCAATACGATAATTTATCAGCCGAAAATATTGGCTCCATTATCAGCGAGTGCATCGAGCAAAAGAAAATTTTGCACAAGCATTTACGCTTTCGGCTGGAGATTCGTGAAGATGTGGAAGCCCGTGTCGATGCTTTGCTTTTCATGAGACTCATGTCGAATTTGATCAATAATAGCATAGAAGCAACTCAAAGCACCAGAAGTGGCGCCATTGTAATTTCGGTAGGTAAGGATGTTTTAGGTAACGTACAAGTTTCCTTGAGAGACAATGGCCGCGGTATTCCTCTGGAACGATTGAATGAAGTTTTGGAGCACGAAGAACGATGCGAAAAGTATGGCTTAAGCATTGGGTTACAAGAGGCGCGTGAAATTATGCGGTCGTGGCATGGTCGTCTTGAATTGGATTCTTCACAAGAAAACGGAACCAATGTAACCTTATTGTTGCCTGATAAAAGTCGCTTTCAACTCATTGAAGAAGATATTTACGGACAAGGATCGTTTCAAACAAGAAGTGCTTACGATCCCAAAAGTGCCTCAAATTTTGTTCTGATAGATTCCGATTTGGATTATCAAAAATCATGTGAAATGATGGCGCAATCTTTAGGTCTTACGTTACAAACTTACTCAACCATGGATGATGTTTGGAAAGACCTGCATAGTTTTGATAAGAGAACATGTTTTTTCATTGAATATGTGCCTAATGATGAGTTTAATGCGATAGATTACGCCAGAGATTTGTACAGTAAAGGATACGAAAATTTGGTGCTTGTTGCTTCGTTTTTGCCGGAGGTGCCCGAGTGTTCCATTGTGAAGAAAATTGTATCCAGGGACTTACCCATTTTTGAGTGATGGTGGATAAGGCGTCTCTGGATCGTGAAAAAGCGCGTAAACATTTACGCGCTTTATGCATGCAGATAGAGCGGCACGATTACTTATATTATCGTGCAAATCGTCCTGAAATTTCTGATTTTGAATACGATTGTTTGCAGGCTGAAAAGCAAGCACTGTTAAAGTTGTATCCGGAATGGAATCGGGATGAAGGTCCCGGCAGTGATTTGGGAAATTTACATTTTCCTACGGCTAAACATTTACTTCCGATGTTAAGTTTGGGAAACACGTACTCCCAGGAGGAATTATTTGAATTCTTCCATCGTGTTGAAGGAAAGGTACAAAATCACTGTTCCTATCTGTTGGAACCCAAAATAGATGGTGTTGCCATTAGTTTAGTGTACAAACATAGGCATTTGGAAAAGGCAATTACAAGAGGAAACGGTTATGTGGGTGAAGTGGTTACCGAAAATGTAAGGACCATCAAAGAAATTCCATCGACACTACCCGAGAATGCTCCCGAAGAAATTGAATTGCGGGGAGAAATTTATTTGACCGAAAGGCAATTTACTTACCTGAATGATGAGCAGGAAAGGTTAGGACTGGAGACTTACGCGAATGCGCGTAATTTAGCCGCCGGTAGTCTAAAATTATTGGATGTCAATGAAGTGGCCAGACGTCGGTTACATTTTATAGCCCACGGCGTAGGCTTTGTTAGTAATGACCTACAATTGGATACGCAGGCGCGCTTGTACACATTTTTTGAGCAATGGGGGATCCCTGTCTTTTCGTTTGTTGTACCCGGGAATAGTGCGGAACAAATTTGGGACCTTATGGCGCGTTTTCGTCTAACACAGGAGCAGTTACCTTACGGCACGGATGGAGTTGTCATCAAAGTCAACGATAGATCATTGCAAGAACAATTGGGGGTAACCGCAAAGTCACCGCGTTGGGCCATCGCCTATAAATTTGAACCCGAATCTGCGGAAACTTTACTGCAAGATGTAACTTTTCAAGTGGGACGTACCGGCGTAATTACGCCGGTAGCCGAATTAATGCCGGTGGATTTAGCGGGATCCAAAGTTACACGCGCAACTTTACATAACTTTGATGAAATTCAAAGAAAAGATATTCGTAAAAAAGATATTGTGGTTGTTCAAAAGGCGGGAGAAATTATTCCGGCCATTGTGGGGGTAAAAAAAGATCAACGGAGTGCATTTGCAGAGAAAATAGAAGTACCGTTACAATGTCCTGCATGCGGTGCACCTCTATTAAAAATTACGGGCGAGGTTGTGATCAGATGTACATCGTTAAATTGTCTGCCGCAGTTGAGATTAAAAATTGTTCATTTCGCCTCAAAAGATGCCATGGACATAGATGGATTGGGTCCTAAGATTGTAGATACATTGGTTTCAAAGGGATGGCTAAAGGACGTGGCAGATATTTTTACTTTAATTGATCATAGGGATGCGTGGATACGTTTGCCTGGCTTTTCGGTTACATCGGTGGACAATGTACTGCTTGCCATTGAAGGAGCAAAAAACAGACCCCTGGAGTGCCTGTTATACGGTTTAAGCATTCCTCACGTGGGGGTTGAATTGGCCAGAAAACTGGCCGCATTTAGCTCCTCCATAAAGCAATTCATGCAATTGTCGGTGGAGCAGTTGCAGGCAATTCCTTTGGTGGGAGAAATTATAGCTCACGGTATTGTGGATTTTTTTGCAAACACAAGAAATCAAAGCGTTATTGAAAAATTGTTTCGATTAGGGCTTAAAACAAGTTTTTTAAAAACCCCAACAAAACAGCCTTGGAACGGGAAAATATTTGTTTTAACGGGATCTTTAGCTCGGTGGACACGTTTCGAAACTGAACGCGTTATTACGTCTTTAGGGGGGAACTTTGGTAGCACGGTTACAAAGCAGACTTCCATCTTGGTTTGCGGTGCGAATCCCGGTAATAAGCTAGTTCAAGCAAAGGTATTGGGAATTCAAATTTGGAGTGAGGAAGAATTTTTACATCACGTAAGTGACTTGCATGCAAATAGAAGTTAAAGTCATTGCCGGTGCATCGAGGTGTGCAATTCTTCCTCTCAATGAAGAGAGAACATCGTTAAGGGTTAAATTAATGCGTCCTGCATTGGAAGGACGTGCCAATGAACAATTGTGCGAAATTTTATCCAAATATTTTGGAGTCCATAAAAAGTATGTTCGTATTGTTTCGGGTGAACATAGTCAGCGTAAACGTATAGAAATTGTTCCACCATTTCCGCCGTAACAGGTTGGAGCAACCTAAAATTGTATTGTCGTATTGAGAATGGATATGTGTCCAAAATCAATGGTGTAGGATACCAGAGTAGATAATGAAAATTTAATCGAAGTCTATTGTATATTTTTATGCTGAATTATCAGTAAAGAGATGAACTTTTGAGTAGTCATACGACACGCTATACAGGTAGAAATAGTACCATTGTTACGGCCAATGATTACATTATGAAGCAGTCCTGGATATTTGTGATTGTTGAGTTGACAAGCTTATCATGCAATATAACAATATAATGTGAAGTCTTGCGAACAATGTAAAGGAAGAGGTAATCGAGGTTGTTAGAGCAAGCGAAATTGCATTTTTTTCACTATAAATTTGGACAATTTTTCCGAAGTTCGAGCATTGGTTAACATTCTAAACAGGGAAATTGACGATAAGTTAGAGATATGCTTTGTCAGCGACGCCTATGCTCCAAAAGTTGTACAGGTGAAAAATAGCAATGCATCATTGTACTACTAGGTGAGTGAAATTATGAAAAACAATGATTTTATTCGGCAAACTTGAAGTGGTAACCCATAAGGCACTGAAAGATAAATGGTGGCATGACGGCTTTGGGGAGTACCATAAAAACGGAAAAGATGCTGAGTCGTGCGGCGTTTTGAAATTTATTCCAACCGGGTATAAATATTATATTTATGAAAGTGGAGATTCACAGAGAAAAAATGAAGGAAAAACTTCCGGGATTGTGGCATAATGATCTATACTTCCTATTTTGCATTCCTTCCAAAATTGCCCGAGCATATGCTTAAAATCAGCATTGCTTTATTTACGCCGCAGTGGGCACAAGTTGACGCATGTTTTCCATCTTTAAATCCAACAGAACAGCTGCTGAGAGAAGCAAAATCTGGAGCAATTCCTCCTGAAGAAGCTATGAAAAAATATCAACGTGAAATTTTGAGCAAACTGTCTCCGATTAAAATTTATAAAGAGCTGATCGAAGTGCTGAACAAAAGCAATAAACAACACCTCGCGCTTTTGTGCTACGAAAAACCAGGCGAAGTATGTCATCGCAGAGTAGTTGCCGAGTGGCTTGAAATTGGGAATGCTGTTTCAGTGCCTGAGTATACGGTCGAGAATGACCAGCTATCGTTGATTTTATAGGAAAAAGAAATCGCATGAGCCAATGGCAAAAGCTATTGCAAGTATCGCCACCAAAGAAAATTCTATGAAAGCTTCAGTTGCACATCTTGTTTCCTGCTTTCATTGCGGCACTTTTGTCCATGATTGTTGTAGAAATTGTACTTTCTCCTGATAGATGCGATTTTCTTACGAAAAGTTTCGTGATAGTGTTTTTCACATAAGCCTCATTGTGAAGAGGTTTGATTTTGTCCTTTAGTTTCAGAAAAAGATCGTGCAAGTATCCAATTCTCTTATTATCTCAAGTGTTAAAAGAAGTCTATTGTTATGTTAAAGGTAGGTATTGTTGGATTGCCTAATGTGGGTAAAAGTACGCTATTTAATGCGGTGACGCGCACAAGGAAAGCGGAGGCCGCCAATTATCCTTTTTGTACCATAGAACCCAATGTGGGTATTGTTGAAGTGCCCGACGAACGTCTTGAAATTCTTGCAAAACTGGTTCACGCCGAGAAAATTGTCCCTGCGGCCATCGAATTTGTGGATATCGCCGGTCTCGTCAAAGGTGCCTATGCGGGTGAGGGCCTGGGGAATCAATTTTTGTCGAACATCCGTGAAGTTGACGCCATCGTGCAGGTAGTTCGTTGTTTTGACGAAGCGGATATCTTGCACAATATGGGTACGGTGGATCCTGTGCGGGATATCGAAGTGGTTAACACCGAATTACTTTTGGCCGATTTACAATCCGTGGATCAGCAGGTCGAACGCTGGTCCAAGAAGGCAAAATCTTTGGACAAAGAAGTTTTATTTACTTACCAATTACTGCTCAAAATACAGCAGCATCTTAATGCCGGTAAACCTGCCCATGCCATGGTACTGGATGCGGAAGAAGCCGAAAAGATGAAACAATTTTGTTTGCTCACCCGTAAACCAATACTCTACGTCTGCAACGTTTCCGAAGACGACCTGCGGTGTCCGGAAAAAAATCGTTACATTTCCGACGTGCAGCATTATTTGGTTCAAAATTCAAAAAGCGATTATTGTTCATTATCGGCCCGGCTTGAGGCGGAACTATCCGAATTATCACCCCAAGAGTCCAAAGAGTTTTTGTTGGCACTCAATTTGGAAGACAGCGGTGTTTCGACGCTCATTCGCAAGGCTTATCGACTTTTAGGCTTGGCTTCCTACTTTACGGCAGGGGTACAAGAAGTGCGTGCCTGGACTTTTCTGCTTGGCATGACGGCCCCTGAATGTGCAGGCATCATTCATACCGATTTTCAAAAAGGTTTCATTAAAGCCGAAGTTACTGCCTACGATGATTTTGTGAAATTGGGGGGTTATGTTGGAGCTAGGAAAGAAGGTAAAGTGCGCTTGGAAGGGAAAGATTATCTTTTTAAGGAAGGTGACATCGCTTTATTTAAATTTAATGCGACCGCCTGAATCAAGCTCTAGGTGATACGGTTGTTTGCGATGGCGGTTTTCTTTGCATCGTAATTACCGGTAGGCAATTTAAGCATCCATAAAGCAAGGCGTAGGATTCAAGTTTTTAAGGAATGCATTGCTAAAGTAGAAATTTTATGTTGATCCGAGGCATGATAAGAGATAAAATGTCCTTAAGAAATGGTTTGTATGACAAAAGAAGAAATTAAGCTCGCCCTTGAACGACATTTAATTCAAACGCTCGCCCGAGATAAGCAGACTGCGACTTGCCGAGATTGGTGGTTGGCGAGTTGTCATGTCGTGCGCGATCAAATTTTGCAGCGGTTCATCGATACGCAAGAACGTCAACACCTACAAAATGTAAGGCGTGTTTATTATTTGTCTTTGGAATATTTGATGGGGCGACTCCTCAATACCAATGCGGATAATTTAGGCCTCAAAGAAGTCCTCAAGGCGGCTTTGGAAGACTACGGATTGGATTACGAACAAATACGCCAGGAAGAAGTTGACATGGGACTCGGTAATGGCGGCTTGGGGCGTTTGGCGGCATGTTTTTTGGACTCGTTGGCAACCTTGAATTATCCGGCAATCGGTTACGGTATTCAGTACGAATTTGGTTTATTTCGTCAAGCATTTGTCGATAAACGGCAGGAAGAATTACCGGACGATTGGTTACGCTTTGGCAATCCCTGGCGTATTTTACGTGCCGAAAACATGCAACCCATTCATTTGTACGGACACGTTGAACAAAGCCACAACGATAAAGGCGATGCACGTCCCAGGTGGGTGAATACAAAAATTGTTTGGGGCATTCCATGGGACGTGCCCGTCGTGGGGTATGGAGGAAATACGATTAATTTCCTACGTTTATGGGAATCGAAGGGTTCTGAAGATTTCGATTTGAAAACTTTTAACGAAGGAGGCTACATAGCCGCCGTTCAAGAAAAAACGGTCGGTGAAACCATTTCAAAAGTTTTATATCCCAACGATAAGACAGAAAATGGAAAAGAACTGCGGTTGGTGCAGCAGTATTTTTTTGTTGCCTGTTCTCTGCAGGATATCCTGCGCCGTTTTAAGGCTTTAAATGGAGATCATTGGAATGCATTTCCGGAAAAAGTGGTCATTCAACTGAATGATACGCACCCGGCCATTGCCGTACCAGAATTGATGCGTATCTTAATAGATCAAGAAGGATTGGATTGGGCGTATGCTTGGAAAATTTGTCAAAAAACTTTTGCCTACACTAATCATACGTTGTTGCCCGAGGCTTTGGAAAAGTGGAGTGTTCCGTTGATGGCCAGGGTACTTCCACGCCATTTACAAATTATTTACGAAATCAATCTTTGGTTTTTAAAGAATGAAGTTGAGAAAAAATGGCCCGGTAATGTGGACATGCAACGATGTTTGTCCATTATTGAAGAGGGTAGTCCGCAATACGTACGCATGTCGTATTTGTCCGTCATTGCCAGTTTTTCGGTCAACGGGGTTGCAAAGTTACATACGGAGTTGCTAAAAACACGTTTGTTTGCAGGTTTTTACGCATTGTATCCGACAAAATTTAATAATAAGACAAACGGAGTTACGCCCAGACGTTGGTTAAAATCGATTAATCCGCGCTTAAGTCAATGGATTACGGAATGTATCGGCAATGAACATTGGGTAACAGATCTAGAGCAGTTGAAGGGGTTGGAAAAATATGCGGATGATGCCGCTGCCATTGAAGCGTATGCGCTGATTAAAAAAGCAAACAAACAAAATTTGGCTCAATATATTTGGAATACGTGTCAGGTAAAAGTTTCTCCGGATGCTTTATTTGATGTGCAAATTAAGCGTTTGCACGAATATAAACGTCAGCATTTAAATTTACTGCATGTTTTAAAACTTTATCGGGAATTATTGCACGGGAAAATTTCGACAAATTTTCAACGTGTTATCATTTTTGGCGCAAAAGCGGCTCCGGAATATTATTTGGCAAAAGAAATCATTCACGGTATTAATTTATTGGCTCAGCACATTAATGCCGACAAAAGGGTTAGAGATGCGTTAAAAGTTGTCTTTTTACCCAATTACAACATTACTTTAGCGGGGAAAATTATTCCCGCTGCCGACCTTTCGGAACAAATTTCGACGGCAGGAAAAGAAGCTTCGGGGACCGGTAATATGAAATTAGGCCTCAATGGAGCCTGTACCATCGGTACGTTGGATGGTGCAAACGTTGAAATGCTGGAAAAGGTCGGAGCCGACAATATATTTATTTTTGGCCACACGGTGGAAGAATTGGAGCAATTGAGTCAAAATGGCTACCATCCATTTGAATGGTATCATGCAGATGAAACCTTGAAAATGCTGCTCGATTGGATGGATTCGGACTTTTTTGCCCAAAAGGGGCACAACCCGATGCAAGTGATTCGGAGGAGTTTGTTGGAGGGTGGGGATCCATTTTTTGTTTTGGCCGACTTTGAAAAATATTGTACTGCGCAGAAAAAAGTCGAAAAGACGTATCGCAATCCTTCGCAGTGGTTTAAAATGGCTCTATTGAATACGGCTCGTTTGGGATATTTTTCCAGCGATCGCACCATTCGTGATTACGTGCGAGACATTTGGAAATTGTAAGTTCAGCAACATGTTTTTTTTAAATGCTTGCAATGATGAAGTACGAGTAAATAAACCATCGTAGTGCCATAATAGGCAATGAAATGTCTGCGAGTGAGTAAATTTAAACGAATGAAAAATGTGAAGCGTAGCGGGATAAAAATGTTTCCGCCTCCGAATGAATGGTACCCGCTGACAGTCGGTCTGAAACGTACTTGTTTTTGAAAAATATCATCATCCGCATATTGTTATCGGAGGTGACAGCTATTACGGCGACGATGAAGGTATCTAAAATTTCGAGAAAACGTGCCGTATCACCACAAATTTCTTTGTAACAAGCTGATTATCGGAAAATTTCGTCGAGTTGCCTATGGCACAAAATGCTTGATGAACGGAACGTTCCATATTCTGAATGCGTTTTCAACTTATTCTTCTGTGATTTTTTCTGGTGAGTGCAAAGCAAAATATCCCGACGACGTAAGCCTTTCGTGTCAATAGAATATACGCATCGGCAACGACGTTTGGATGGGCTATAACGCAGCTTTCATGCCCGGCATAAAAATCTCCGACGGAGCAATTGCTGAAACGAACTCTGGGGTTACAAAGAACGTTAGCCCATGTGAAATCCGGGAAAATACTGCAAAGCTGATTTACAAAAGATTTTGCGACCATGTGATGGAATTGTTGTTGAAAATTCAATGGTGGAATTGGGGTATCGAAAAAATTGTAGTCAATATCAATGGGCCAATAAATAGTGATGTGAAAAAGTTGAGTAGGCGAGGGGAGCTACTCTAGTAGTATCGATTTTCCCAGAGCGTGTTGCTGTTGAGATCCGTGGACCCCGGGCATTCGGGTAAAATGCAAAACATACGATCATTCGAACCAATAAGAGTCGTAATATACCTTTCCCCAAGACATGACTTGAACCTATTATAACATTTATTCCACTCGGCGGTATTTTGTCTGATGCCATACAACGAAACACCCATGCTATGAGGTTTTTTGCCGGTATCCATAAAATTATCCAAATCGTAACCGTACGCCGTTTTACCCAACGGTATGCGATTCCATCGATGTGAATTCCCGTAACTTGGACGAGGATCGATGAGATGGCTAGGAACAAACGGAAGTAATTTGGCCGGTATATCATTGTATACGTTAGATGGAAACTCGTTAAAGATGAGATAGTAATTGCGGCAGGCTTTGAGGATATCCACCGTGTCTTCCAGGGTGGAATTTAATCGAAAATCTTCGGTGGCTTTCCTAAAGCCAGGAATGGCAATGGCGGTAAGGATGGCCACGATGCACAGGGTGACAACAATTTCGATGAGGGTAAAGCCGGTGCGGGTTACGGAGGGGGACTTTGAAGCCCGGGTAGGTCCCAGAGCTCGATTTAGTCTCAATCGTTGTTCCGAATCCAATTCCTGGCTTGGTCTTAGGCGTTGGTTCGGTTTCGATTCTTGGTTTTTCCCAAATCTTTGACACAACCCTCGGCTTGGTTCAAATTCCTGGTTTGGCCTTAATTGCCGGCCTGGTTCTAAATTCCGATTTGGCTTCGATCCTTGACTTGGGTCCAATCTTCGGATTAATCCACGACCTAGCTCCGATGCCTGGCCAAATCCAGATGTTCGAAGAGGAACCGACGCCCCAGGACGCCTTTTTGCAACTAAGCGCTTAGATGCTTCGGTGTCTCGGTGTCTCGGTGTCTCGGTGTCTCGGTGTCTCGGTGTCTCGGTGTCTCGGTGTCTCGGTGTCTCGGTGTCTCGGTGTCTTCACAGTTAAGCTATTGTATCTTCCCTACCTACCACTGTCAAGGGTTTTTCATGGATTTTCGGAGGTATTTGGAGAGAATTCGGCCGTGCAATGCAACGGGCAGGGTATGTTCATTTTACGGCAAGGCTGTTGGTTACGGACTGAGATTAACGGCAGCAAACTCTTATTGGGGTACCTGGAGAATTTTCCTTCGCTGGCGGCAAGTGTTTTGAAAAAAACGGTTGACTCAACAATGTTACGACTTGCAACCCGTGACTGCGATCGCCGTAAGTTGCGACGTGTGGAAGCATGGGGTACATCACGAAGTAACGGAACGCAAAGGAATGCATGCCATTGAATAATCATCAGCACGAACAGACGTTACCCAATTTTCAAAACGGTATGCCGCTTGGTTCCATTTTCATCCATTATAACATCTTAGTATATCGTACGGTGTAGTTCCTAAAGTGCCACAAAACCATCATCCAAACATCGAGGGCCCTCGATGTCTCCGTTATTGCATCTAAACCAAGGACCTGTTAAATTTAAGGCATGCGTATCAGAGGTTGGATGATGGTGCCCTCATTGCCGGCCTACACTTATCCATGGATTTATTGGAAGTAGCCGTCGAACCGGAAAATTTACTCGCAAATGTTTACTCGGTAATCCTTTACAGACGAAAGCAATGCAATCGCAAAAAAACTGAGCTCATAGGATAACAAGGCTTACGTGTCTTTCTCTGATGTACACGTCCGCATCCGAATGCACGAAGCATTTGTTTTCTTCATAACCGGTAGGAATTATATAATAATCTTATAATGCTCCATCACCCATTGCGTTGTGTATAGACTACGTTGCATTCCCTTACTACATTGCATTGTTCCAAAAGATATTCAAAACCGTTTCGCAGGTCCAGCCGGTGGTGGCAAGATTTTTCAGTTTATACCTTAAGGCTTAACAAAAATTGCCTCATCGTATCCGACAATTCCAATCGCATGCGATCGTTGTATTTTTTCAAGCTGAGGAATGACTAAAACAGCTAGGAGAGAAAACGAAAAAATTCTATCAACCCACCTCGTGGTATGTTTGCCTTTAGGGACATGACCTTTGTTTTTCTTGCATTATTTTCCAAACGTGATACAAGTATATCCATATTTTATGGTCACCGAAGAGAGTCAATTGGGATTGAAAGGGACAGCAGGCGTTTTAACCGGTATGGAAGAGAAATATGACGCCTCTAAAATTCAAAAATTGGAAGGACTAGAAGGTGTTCGCAAGCGTCCCGACATGTACATTGGTGATACGCACGAGCGTGGATTGCATCATTGTATTTTTGAGCTCGTTGACAATGCCATTGACGAGTCTTTGGCGGGGTATTGTACGGAGATTAACGTTTGCATACACCTCAACGGAGCGTGTTCCGTTGAGGATAATGGACGTGGTATTCCGGTTGATATACATCCCATTTACAAAATTCCAGCTTTAGAATTGGTGATGACCAATTTGCATGCGGGTGGTAAATTTGGCAAAGGGGCCTATCAAGTTTCGGGGGGCTTACACGGTGTCGGCGCCAAGTGCGTCAACGCTGTGTCGGAAATATTTGAAGTCGAAGTCCGTAGAAACGGAAATGTGTATAAAATGGAATTTTCAAAGGGAAAAGTTGTGGAACCGATGTTTGTGATTGCGCAAAGTAAACGTACGGGGACAAAAATCACCTTCCTTCCAGATCCGGAAATTTTTACGGAAATTCGTGAGTTTAAGTACGAGATTTTGGCAAAACGTTTGCGGGAATTAGCTTTTTTGAATCCCGGCATCCGCATTGAATTGTTGGACGAACGCGTAGAAAAATCGGAAGTTTTCTTATTTAACAAAGGGATTTCCCAGTACGTTACCTATTTAAATCGTGGCAAGACTGTACTGCATACGGATCCTATCTTTTTTTCAGGGGATGCCGTTGTAGAAGATGCCGGCAAGGAAGGACGCGTTTGCGTGGAAATTGCTATGCAGTACAGCGATGCTTTTACGGAACAAATTTACGCCTACGCAAATTCTATTTTTAACGTGGAAGGCGGTACACATCTATCGGGTTTTAAAACGGCATTGACACGCGTTATTAATACCTACGGCAAGACCAATGGTTTCATCAAAGATAAGGATCTTTCGCTCATGGGAGAAGACGTGCGTGAAGGTCTAACGGCCGTCATTTCCGTCAAAGTTTCGGAACCCCGTTTCGAGGGACAAACGAAAACAAAATTATCCAATAGTGAAGTGGACGGCATCGTTCAGAAAATTGTGGGCGATGCGCTGAAGTACGCATTTGAAACGACCCCTGGATTGGGTAAAATTATTTTGGACAAGTGTTTAAATGCAGCGCGAGCGCGGGAAGCTGCACGCAAAGCGCGAGAAACGGTACGCAAAAGTGCTTTGACGGGAGGCGGATTACCGGGGAAGTTGTCCGATTGTTCCGAAAGAACACCCGCATTATGCGAATTATTTATCGTTGAAGGAGATTCTGCAGGGGGTTCGGCCAAACAAGGGCGAGACAGACGTTATCAAGCCATTTTGCCCATCAAAGGTAAAATTTTGAACGTGGAAAAGGCGCGACTGGATAAGGTATTATCCAACAACGAAATACGTACCATTGTAACCGCATGCGGTACGGGAATTGGAGCAAGCGGCGAAGGCGCTTTCGATATTACGAAGGCACGCTATCACAAAATTGTCATTATGACGGATGCCGATGTGGATGGTTCTCACATCCGTACATTGTTGCTAACATTCTTTTTTAGGCAAATGCGCGGGTTAATCGAATATGGATACGTTTACATTGCGCAACCTCCATTGTATAAGATCAAGCGTAGAAAGCGTGAAAAATACGTTGATAACGATGCGGACCTTAATAAAATTCTGCTTGAGCTCGGTTCGGAAGGCATCACGCTTGTGCGCGCATGCGATCAATACGCATTTCCCGAAACGGTGTTGACGCATTTGCTGTCTTTGCTTTCTCGGTTGGAACAATTGGGTGCTTCCGTCATGCGGCATGGTTGTGCGCTGTATTTATATTTGGACCAAGGCAAGCTAAACGAAGGTATGGTTCCCAAGTACGTGGCCCGCATGCGCATCGGTAACCAAGAAAATTTTCAATTTTTGGCAAACGACGAAGCGCGTGCCCGTTTCTACGTCGAAAATAGTATTGTGGATGATATTTATGGCGGAGCGACAAAACGTGAAATTGAAATCGATGGACAAAAATTTGTCCAAAGAATTGTGGTAAGTGAAGTTTTTGAATACCCGCAAATTGGTAAAATTTTAAAAGAATTGTCAGACCTGGATTTGCGCATACAGCGCTTTTCACCGGATGAAAAGCCTTGCTACTATTTAAGAGAGAATGGAGAAAAAGAAGGTGAGGTAACTCTACATTCCATTTTGGAATTGGTTGACGCCGTACGTCAGTTGGGGCGTAAAGGATTGCACATTCAACGGTACAAAGGGTTGGGCGAAATGAATGCCAAGCAATTATTTGAAACAACCATGGATCCTAAGTCTCGCCGATTACTCAAGGTCAACATGGAAGATGCGGCGCAGGCGGAACAAACGTTCACCATGTTAATGGGAGACGACGTACCCATTCGTCGGTCTTTTATTGAAGATAATGCCTTAAATGTAGCCAATTTAGATATTTAGCCATGCATGTAGAAAAAGAATTTTTGATAGATACCAACATCGACGACATCATGAAGTCGGCCTACATCGATTATTCGATGTCCGTGATCGTTAGTCGTGCACTTCCCGACGTCCGTGATGGTCTAAAGCCGGTACATCGCCGCATTCTGTACGCCATGTTGCGGGAAGGCCTTGTGCACAATCGTCCTTTTGATAAATGTGCGGGTATTGTTGGGGAAGTACTGAAAAATTACCACCCACATGGGGATAGTTCCGTGTATGATGCGCTTGTCAGAATGGCTCAGGGATGGGTCATGCGTTATCCCCTGGTCGATCCACAGGGGAATTTTGGTTCCATTGATGGAGACTCTGCGGCCGCCTACCGTTACACGGAATGTCGATTGAAGGACATTGCCGAAGAATTGCTTAAAGACATTGATGAGGACACGGTTGATTTTACGGCCAACTATAAGGAAAGCACGACAGAACCTGTAGTATTACCTTCCGCCTTGCCCAGCTTATTGATGAATGGCTCCACGGGGATTGCGGTGGGTATGACGACCAATATTCCTCCGCACAATTTAAAGGAATTGCTGGATGCGCTTTTCATCTTAATCGATTACCCCGAAGCAAGCTTGGAAGATATTTTAAAAGTGGTTCGGGGCCCCGATTTCCCGACGGGGGGTACGGTGGTTGGACTAGAGGGTGTCTCCAATTACCTAAGAACGGGTCGCGGCATCATCCACGTAAGAGGTGAAGCTCACTGCGAAGATTTGGGGAATGGCAAAGAACAAATTGTCATCACGGAAATCCCCTACAACGTAAATCGTGCAAATTTGGTAACAAAAATTGCCGAACTTGTGCAACAAAAGATTTTAACTGAAATTAGCGACATACGCGACGAATCGGATGAAAATACACGGGTTGTCATTGAGTTAAAACGCGGTGAGGTTTCTCGGGTTGTTCTAAATAAATTATTTAAAATGACGCCTTTGGAATCTTCTTTTGGCGTGATTTTACTGGCATTGGATCGGCAACGACCCAAGCAAATGAACATTAGGGAAATGTTGGAATGTTTCCTGGAACATCGTCGCGAAGTCGTAACGCGCAGGACTCATTTTCGTTTGGAGAAAGCCGAAAACCGTTTGCATATTCTGGAAGGGTACAAAATTGCCCTGGATCATTTGGATGATTTTGTCCGTACAATTCGTTCGTCGGCCTCTCGAGATGAAGCCAAAATTGCCCTGACGACACAATTTCAGTTGAGTGACCCGCAGGCGGATGCAATTTTAGAGTTACGGTTGTATCAATTAACGGGACTCGAACGTGATCGTGTTGAGGCCGAATATTTGGAATTGCTGAAAATTGCGGAAGAATTACGCGCCATTTTGGCCAGCGATGTTCAGTTGTTGGAAGTGATTAAGGAGGAGTTGCTGGTCTTAAAAAAACGGTATGGGAATGAACGTAAAACGCGTATTATCCCTGCAGAATCTGAATTTAGATTGGAAGATGTCATTGCCAATGTGGGATGCATCATTACGGTAACGCACAATGGGTTTATTAAGCGTACCGACATCAGTTCTTATCGTTCTCAAAAACGCGGCGGCAAAGGTGTTGTGGGGGCAGGGCAATACGATGACGATTTTATAGAACATTCTTTTACGGCGAGTACGCACGATTACATTTTATTCGTCATGCAGAATGGTCGCTTGTACATCAAGAAAGTATACGAAATTCCAGAAGGTTCCAGAATAGCCAAGGGGCGTGCTTTAATCAACGTTCTTGAGTTGCAGCAGGGAGAAAAAATTGCCGCCATGCTGTGCATTAAGGATTTTAGCGATACGTATTCCCTGGTGATGGCAACGCAGAAGGGCGTTATTAAAAAGACGGTTTTATCGGCCTACCGAAATTGTCGCGCATCCGGGCTCATTGGCATGAACATCGACGATGGCGATTTTATCATTGGTGCAGACATTACGAACGGGAATGATGATTTGATTTTAATCACCTATAAGGGTATGTCCATTCGATTCAGCGAAACGGATTGCAGGGAGCAAGGGCGTGCCACACGCGGTGTAAGGGGTATCCGTTTGCGTAACGGCGACTATGTAAAAGCTTTAATCGTTGTAAATGATCACAGTACACTGCTTATTGCCGGAATAAAGGGGCAAGGGAAACGCTCTGAATTTTCAGAGTACCGTTTACAACAAAGGGGCGGCATTGGCGTAATCGCCATTAAGACGCATGGTGTCGCAGATGCCATCGCCGTCAATGAGAAAGATGAAATGATGTTGTTCACGAAATCTGGGCAAGCAGTTCGAACACCCGTTCGGGATATTCGCGTCATCGGTCGAACCACGATGGGGGTGCGACTGATTCACTTGGCCAATGATGATACGTTGATAGGTATCTGCAAAGTGGTTGAAATTGAATCGGCGGACGCCTGACGGCGATGCGATTGTTTGATACACAAAAGTATAAAATGTCGCAAACTTTGTTTTTATGTATTGAGGATCATCTTCTTGTTTTATTAAAGCTTTTAAAATACAAACATGTTTATTCAACTTCTTAAATAGCTTTTTTATACAGGCCTATAACAGGGAAAGTCACGCCAAGACTTCCTCCATTCGTATGGGAAAATTTGTTGTTACAGTATTTACGTTGTTGACTTCAGGTAAAATAATAGGTGCAATTGGCGAATATTTCTTTTGCCCGTATAGTGTAACGGTCAGCACGGTAGGTCCTCATCCTACAAATCGCAGTTCGATTCTGCGTACGGGTGCCAACTTTTAATCAAATTCAAAGAGACGAATGGCAAGGGCATTGTTTTCGGCTGCAAGTATGTTTTTTCCATCTTCACTCTTTTGTAAACCAACTGTAAAACCGATCCCAGGTTAATGTCCATGTTAAATAAAAAGATACGCGGGTTGGAGGGTATTAATCTTTAGTAGGCGTTGCTTAACATGCAGAGCTTGTATTGGAGTCTGGAGCTTAGTCGTGTCGCCTTGTGTATATGGAGGAATCGCCCTCATTTATTATTCCCATTTGCTGTTTTATTCAAGCACACAAAAACTTCCCCTTGAAGACTAGACTCATGTTTGAGTTTATGCCGGATTTGAGCGAGTATCTTATCTTGGTCCTTGGGACGGACATCCTCGGCAATATCCAGATTACATAATCCAAAATGGGGACAAAATAATCTTCCCAAGATGTCCGAAAATAATGGGAAGGTCGGGGCCATTTAACTCAAGCAAATGGCATTAGACAACCCAGGCATCCGTATGTTGTATTCACTTTTTTACCCACACGGCTTACGGGACTCTTTTGCCACATTACTTCGACTTCCAATCACACTTGATCCCTCTAATCAGACGGGCATAGAAGGCTAAATACGCTTGCCACAATCTCAGGTAAACGTAGGTGCAATTGTAAGGGATTGCTTTGGTGTGAGTGTATAATTCTCACCATCACACCATTGGACATCGTTGATGAGTAGTTTAAATGTGATCGGCTTCTGGAGGTCGTATTCCCAGCACCACTGATCGGTGTCTAAATTTTGCAAGGCAATCCCTTTATCCCAACTCAAAGAGGCACCTTCGCCACGAATGAAGAGGACGTTTCCCCAACCAATATTGGCTGTTACTTGGATACGTGCTTTGTTCTTTTTAGAGCCCGCATGAGAACGTTTAGGTTTGGTGGGGGTGTGCACAGGTTCTGCGCAGGTGCAAGCTTTTGAGGCACACGCACATTTTTCTAAAAAAGGAGGGTGTTGTAATTTCTTTGACATATTAACAAGTTTTAATTAGTTTATGCATTTTAAACTTACTTTGCAAGCTATAAAGTAAAAAATTTCTCGCCGACACGTATTTTTCACAATTTGCTTGTCAAAAAAAGAGATTGTCGGTAGATAAACAATCTTTATCAATTAATTTCAGTCGTTGCAGTTTAAAGATGTTAGTAGATCATGAGTGAGACAAGTGTAGAGCCAGAGTTTTCTAAATTAAGACGTATATTTTTTCCCGTTCATCGGTATGAATTGAAAAAAGTTATTCCCATGGGAATGATTTTATTTTTCATATTATTCAATTACACGTGTTTAAGGAATATTAAAGACTCGTTGGTCGTTACCAACACAGGTGCGGAAGCACTCTCTTACCTAAAGTTGTTTTGCGTAACACCTTCTGCCATCGTATTTATGCTTTTGTATGCCAAAGCGAGCAATATCTTAAGCAACGAAAAATTATTTTATGCAACCCTTTCACCTTTTATTCTATTTTTTGGCTTGTTTGCGTTTGTCATTTACCCCAATCGCGAATGGTTTCATCCAACGGCAGCAACGATTGCGAGTTGGCAAGCCCAGTTGCCCATTTTACACTGGCCAATCGCTTTATTGGGCGTGTGGAGTTACAGTGTATTCTACGTTTTGGCAGAATTGTGGGGAAGCGCTTTACTGTCTTTGTCCTTTTGGCAATTTGCAAACCAAGTAACGCGCGTTTCTGAAGCCAAACGCGTCTACGCTTTTTTTGGTTTAATGGCTCAATTCTCCTTATTATTTTCGGGCGTCTTGGGAGATTATTTTTCCAATATTTCGGATATGGGAAACCCCGATGTAGATCCTTGGCAAATTTCTCTCAATTGGCTTATGGGGACCGTTGTTTTATTCGGTATTGTTACCATGTGCATTTACCGGTGGATTTACAAACACGTTTTAACCGATAAGCGTTTCTATGATAAGCCAGAGTTACCCGGTGTCAAAAAGGGGAAGAAAAAAGCTGGACTCATTCAAAGCTTGAAAATTATCTTTACGTCGCCTTATTTAGGATTAATTGCAATATTAGTTATTTGCTATGGCATCAGTGTAAATGTCATCGAAGGCTTATGGAAAAGTCAGCTGAAATTACAATATCACAACGAAAACGATTACAATACATTTATGAGTCGTTACACGACACTAACAGGCCTTGCTTCCATCGTTATGTTAATCGTCGGAGGCAATATACTGCGCATTTGCCGTTGGGTGGTCGCCGCAATGTCTACACCGGTTGTGTTTTTGGTGGGGGGCACAATTTTCTTTTCATTCATTTTATTTCGTCAAGAATTGACGGATATATTAGTTCAGTGTGGCACCAATCCGGTGACCATGGCCGTATTTTTAGGTGCAGCGATTGTGATTGTATCTAAATCCACCAAATACGCTTTGTTCGACCTAACAAAAGAAATGGCCTATATCCCTTTGGACGAAGAAATGAAGGTCAAAGGTAAGGCCGTTGTAGAGGTTGTAGGTGGCCGTTTTGGTAAATCGGGAGGTGCTTTCATCCAAGTTGCATTATTTTCTATCGTGAGTAGCTTAGCAGGTATAAAAGCAACCTATTATCAAATTGTACCTTACGTATTTGTTTTATTTATCTTGGGGTGTATTGTATGGATTTTCTCCGTAATCGCTTTGGGGAAACGTGTGGAAAACGCCAATAAAGAAGCGGGAGAGGCTTAACATACCCTCACTGTCGTTATGTCATAGGCGTACTCAAAGAGAGCAATCCGTTATGCAAAACCAAAAACCCTGAGTGCCTTGCGCATGTTTTCGGTTGAGCGTCTGCTGTTTTTTATGACCTACTTTTGCCTTCAAATTGCGATTATTGGCCGTAAACTTCATTTTTATGTTGAGTATAAATCAGAGATTTATTTAATGTAATAAGCATGACGGTGATAACATTGGGATACGTGGTAAGCGTTTTGTTGATTTTTCTGGGTGTGTTTTTCAATCTAAATGCTTCCCAAATAGGTATACGCCTTTGTCGTTTATTGCGGAATAATTTTTTGGGTGTGAGTATTTTTTTACTGGGAGCCTTGTGGTTTTTATGGCATGTGGGTCATTTATCCGAAGCGGATTTCGGTCAATACAAACATTGGTTAATTCTTTTATTTGTCTGCGTGTTTGGTGCCTGTTGCGTGTATTGGCAAGACTGGCTTGCCGTCCGTGGCATAGCCCTCATGGCAATTTTAGCCATGCATCCGTGCCTATCGGTTGGGTATATGCAGCTACATCCAGTGCGTCCTTGGCTTTCATTATTCTTTTATGTCGTGATTGTGACTGCCCTTTTTTTTGGAGTGTATCCTTATCGCATACGTGATTTTGTTGTATGGTCGTGCCAACAACTATTTGCATGGCCCATACGACTGACGGGACTCGTAAGTATTGCATATGGGATATTGATTCTTCACCACCTGAGTTAAAATGAAAAGCAAGGATTTGTTATTCGCTTTGACGGGAACATCGGGTAGTGGAAAAACAACTTTGTGTATACGTCTCCTAAAAAATTTCCCCAGTATTGCGCGTGTTATTACAACGACGACACGCCCACCACGTCATGGGGAAATAAATGGCGTAGATTACTATTTTTCTACTCAGGAAGATTTTTCCAAGAGTATTGAAAAAAATGCGTATTTGGAATATTCAAAGGTTTACAACCACTATTATGGGGTTTCTAAAAAATCAATTGAGCAATCAAACAGCGTGGGTAAAGATTTGGTTTTGTGCGTAGACGTACACGGGGCACAGACATTAAAACAACATTTTAACGCCACGCAAAGCGCTCGTCGACTGATTTGTATATTTGTCAGCCCGTCCAGTCTTACGGAATTAGAGAATCGTTTGATTAGTCGCGGAACCGACGATGTATGGACGATCCAAAAACGCCTTCAAACGGCTGAAAAGGAGTTGGCAACTTTGCCTCAATTTGATTATTATCTGCGCAGTCAAGACAAAGAGTCCGATTGGCAAGCTTTGCAGCATATTTATTTTGCAGAGAAAATGCGTATTTAAGCAATGTTTTCAAGGTACACCTCCGTGAGTCGTTGATTGTTTGGAATAGATAATTGAGAAAGATTAAAATAGGCTATCCCCATTTTCCCTAACAAAGAATCGCGCGAGCATGTTAGGATAATTTTTCCATTTTCGTTGAAAACGCAACGGCCTTGCGGATCCATAACGATGGAAATGACAGAATTCGGATCATTGCGAAATTCGTTGAGCAAAGGATCCGTCTGTATGCCTTCCAGTAACTCCGCTTTCATTTTGTTAAAAGTTTCTTTTGCGCAACCTTTCCTCGACAAACGGGCAAGAATTGCATTAAGATTAAGCGTACAAGTTTCGATACTTCGTATTTTGTTCAACGTTTGTTCAAGTAATGAAGTTCCAATATTGGATAATCCGCTGATAATTAAAGGATGCATACCGATATACACAGCATTTATCGTGCCAATTTCTAAATAAACGCTTTAATTTAAAGTAAAGCATGGGCGGCTCGTAGGAAAAACAAACGGGTAAGTTTATCGAAGTGTAGTAAATTTGCGTTGTACCTAAAAAAGACTGGCGCACCTCGAGGGAGTCGAACCCCCAACCTTCTGATCCGTAGTCAGATGCTCTATCCAATTGAGCTAGAGGTGCTCAGACACACAAAACGTACTTATTGAAGCTTATGCAGATGTTGCGTCAATAAAAATATACCTCAAAATGTTGAAAATAGATGAGAACCGCAGGGGTTGCCATCAAAAAACTAAGCACATATTTTATTATGCATGTTTCTTTCATCGAAAATTTTACCATCTCACGTCTAGCGGATATGGGATAGAACAATTAAAATGCTTATTTTACCTATTTTTGAACACAGCGAACGGATGTTTGCGATTGATTTGAATATTGCATAATTTCTTGATTTGTACACATTGAATGCAACATGATTTGGATATACAGAGTGTGTTTTTGGCCCATTTTTTTCTGTTTGTTACCTTATTATCTGTGGCGCATGTTGCGACGCGGTGGGTACAGCACCTGTTGGTGGCATCGCTTTGGATTTGTCCCTAAAAATAATACGACCCACATGCCAACCCTTTGGGTACAGGCGGTAAGCGTTGGAGAAATGGAAGCTTTGTTGCCCCTATTGACCGAATTAAAACATCGCAACGTGTGCGTCTATTTAACAACCACAACCTCCACAGGTTTTCAAATCGCACGCAAACGCTATGCCGCTTTGGCGCAGTACATTGCCTATTTCCCGCTCGATTTTTGGCTCTTCAATCGTGCTGTTTGGCGACGTATCCATCCGACGTTGGCCATCCTCATGGAATCGGAATTATGGCCCGAACACTTGCACACGGCGCAGAAAAAAAATGTCAAGGTTTTGCTCATCAACGGGCGTTGTTCGGATCGTTCTTTCAATTATTATAAAAAAATACCTCGGATAAGTAGATGGCTATTAGGCCATGTGGCAACAATTTTAGCAGCGAGTGGTCAAGATCGGCAACGATTGATAACGTTGGGATTTCCGGACGATAAGATTGTGGATGTAGGTAATTTAAAAGTAGATGCCGCCATGGCCAAATTAAATGCAATGGATAAAAATTGTATCCAAAGAGAACAATTGGGAACGCAGTGGACGAATGCGCGTATCCTTTTGGGAGCCTCAACGTGGCCGGATGAAGAAAAATTTTTAGTAGAGCTATTCTTAAAAGCGAAAGCACACTGCCCTGCTTTGAAACTTATTTTGGTACCCAGGCATGCGGAACGTGCCTATGAAATTGTTAATGTATTGAAACGTTATACATCCGCATACACATTGAGATCTCAATTGAAAAAAGATGCCGATGTATGTTTGGTCGATACGACGGGGGAACTAAATCAGTTTATTCACTTGGCTGATTTTGTATTCATCGGTAAAAGTTTACCCCCCAACCAAGGAGGGCAAACACCCATCGAAGCGGCCGCTGCAGGTAAACCCATCGTGTATGGACCTCATATGCAAAATTTTAGAGCCATTTGCCAAAGTCTAGAACAAGTTGAAGGCGCCGTAAGATGTGCCACCGAAATGGAAGTGCAGGACTGTTTACTCAACTGGATTAGTCAACCTCACGCAGCCTATACTTTGGGACAACGCGCACGGGCATGGACCCAAGGGAATTGCGGCGTTACGCAACGTATTCTGACACATATCAATTTATACATTTAATATATTTTCCCATACAGATCGTATTACGTGCAGGATTTTGACGTTTATTTTTCTTAATCTCGAGCATTTTTAATTTTTTGAAGTGTTCAAAATTTTTTAAATGATTTTTTAACGCAACAAAAAGCTTTTCAACAATTGCCCTTTTGGTGTAGTAAAAAATACATGTTTGAATCATTGTCCGAACGGCTAACAAAAATTTTTTCCAATTTATCGCGCAAGAAAAATCTAACGGAAAAAAACATAACAGACGCACTCAATAACATTAAAACAGCTCTATTGGCCTCCGACGTTTCTTTTCAAATCGTGCGCGATTTAATTGCGGAAGTGAAACATGCGTGCATTGGACAACGTGTTTTACAAAATATCCAACCAGGTCAGCAGGTCATTAAAATTGTATACGATAAGCTGGTTACAGTTTTGGGCGGAGAATTAGCTGCACTCAGTGATAAAAGGCCCTTGAATATTCTGCTGGTTGGATTGCATGGAGCCGGGAAAACAACAAGTTGCGCAAAATTAGCCCAGTTCTTAAAAAGTGCCGGAGAGCAACCCGGTTTGGTTGCCTGCGATATTTATCGTCCCGCGGCCATAGAACAGTTAAAGATACTCGGTAACCAGATGAATGTACCCGTTTTTGCCTACGATCATCGCGATGTTCCAACCATTGGCCAAAAAGCTCTCAAAGAATCTGCAGAAGTCGGCTGTACGGTGCTTATCTTTGACACTGCAGGCCGTTTGCAGATAGACCTACCTTTGATCGAAGAAGTCAAACAGCTGAAAGCGCTTATTCAGCCCGAAGAAACTCTGCTGGTTGTGGACAGCGCATTGGGACAAGAGGCCGTAAACGTCGCAAAAACGTTTAACGATACCCTACAGTTAACCGGTCTTATTCTGACCAAATTGGATGGTGACGCGAAAGGTGGTGCGGCATTGTCCATGAAAAGAGCGGTTGATGTTCCCATAAAATTTGCGGCCATCGGAGAAAAATTGGGAGATTTTGAAAAATTTTATCCCGATCGAATGGCCAGTCGCATTCTCGGCATGGGAGACATCGTATCGTTAGTTGAAAAAGCCCAAAGCGAAATCGGAGATGCGGCCTTTGATCAAATGGCCAATCGAGCCCTTGGGGGAGACTTTACGATAGAAGATTTTTTAACGCAACTGCAGCAAATGAAAAAGTTAGGATTAGCTGGATTGGCAAAATGGTTGCCAGGCGTATCCACTTTTAAAATCAGCGACCAGCAAGAACACGAATGGAAACATATCGAAGCGATCATTTTATCCATGACGGTGCAGGAGCGCAGAAATCCATGTTTGTTAAATTCTACCTACCGACGTTTGCGCATTTCAAAAGGGGCAGGACTGCCTATTTCCGAATTTAATCGCTTTTTAAAACGTTATCAAACCATGAAAAAAATGTTTCAAAAGATTCGTAAAACAGATCCCTCACAACTGCAGAATATGTTGCAATCATTTCATAATGGGCAGCTCTTGAATGTCAAGAAGGATTGAGAACGGTTCATGAGACATTTACTACGCACTGTACCGACGCGTTGGATTTTAAATTGCGCCACCTTGGGTCCGGTAGGTTATGTCGGTAAAATGCCGGGGACTTTGGGTAGTTTTATAGGTTTAATTTACTACACCCTGTTGTTTCATTCTTTTGCACCTGCAAACTATTTATTAGGCTGCTTGATAAGCTTTTACCTGGCTTGCGTCATCTGCGATGAAGCCGAAATTATTTTGCGTAAAAAAGATCCCTCCTGTGTTATTTTAGATGAAATAGTTGCAATGCCGTTTTGCTTTATCGGACTGCAGAAATCGATGCAACAATATCCCGTCTGGCTGTTTATGTTGCTGGGATTCATTTTATTTAGAATTTTTGATATCCTCAAGCCTTTGGGTATAAAACGGATACAAACACTCAAGGGAGGATTAGGTATCGTCCTGGATGATGTCGTGGCCGCACTCATCGTTTGCATTATTTTACACATCCTATTTCGTGTTATCCCGTAGCTCCACGTTTGCAATTTGCCAAGCTCTTAATCGGTGTCGTTCTAAAAAGGGTTATCATGTTTGTCTTGCTCGATAAGAAACCAAACGGGCAACTTCCACGAAGTTATTTTAATATGGCATCTTACATTTCAAAGTGTGTGCATGCGATGAATTTTTTATGACATATGGGGGCCATTAAAGAATGTGTTTCAATCTAGAGAAAAAATCCAAAGCGATTGTACGTTTAAGTTTTTCGGCGCAAACGCCTCCACACATATGAAACATCGTTCATTGTTATAAATACAACGCAGTATTTTGAGCGCTTAGAACTTGTTATATCAATTATTCCAAAAAACCTTCTTGTCTAAAAGAATATACCTTGTTTTGGCCGACAATCATATGATCTAGAAGTCGTAACGAAAGAATTTCTCCCACGTATTTTAAAGTTTGCGTAAGTTGCAGGTCATTTTGTGAAGGAGAAGGATCGCCCGAGGGATGATTGTGGGCGATCACAATGTGCGAAGCTCCACGTTTTAGGGCCGAACATATAACCTTTCTTGGATAGATGACCGTTCGATTTACGGTCCCCTCCTCCAAGCGTTCGATCCCATCATCCATAAGCCGATAGTTTTGATCCAGGTACGCAACTTCAAAAACTTCGTACGTAAGACTTCTCAAACGTAACTTCCAGAAATTAACAAGTTCTTCGTTATTTTTAAACAGAGGTCCACGTTTAGTTTTCTCTTTTAAATAATAAGCAGCCAATTCTTTGAGAATAGATAAACACGTTGCCGCACTTTCTCCTAAGCCTTCAATGGACTCAATGGCTTCGGGTGAGGCGTCCAATACCTGTCCTATAGACCCAAACTTACCCAGTAAGGCTTTTGCCTGAGGTTTCACATCTTTGCGAGGGATGCACAAAGTTAACAATAATTCTAAAATTTCATGATCCGAAAATCCCTGGAGTCCACTTTTACGGAAACGTTCTCGCAAACGAGTACGGTGTCCCTCCGAATGAGTCGTCATATAGATTCAGCAGTTGCCATAGATAACTTTTTCTCTCGGTTCATGCAGTTATATAAATCCTATTGTTTTCAATTTGAGAGATGCAATGTAGTGGACTTTTATGGCCTGCAGATGGGCATAAACATCCGATACACCAAATTCCGTTTGCAGCCGATTTCGGGTAGGCCTCTTATCCCAAACACCTGCACACAATCTTTGCAATTTTAAAACTTTGAGAGGGATTCCATACGTACCGTCTTGAGGTCCCGACATGGACTACGATTTCAAGATGCAAGTTTACTTTCTGCAATCTTAAAATTTGAAATTCGCAAATTTACCATCATAGGAAATTGTCTAAGAGGCGCGTAAGTTAAATATGATTATTAAAATACGAATCTTGCGTTTCACATTTTTACATGCTAAACTTTGATGATGCGCCATTACAATTTACCCTGCGAGCTGATGATCTCTTTGGATTGTGTGACGGACAAAGAGGCATTTGATGTATTAGCCAAAATCGGTCACAGTGTGGAATGGGTACGTGTTACAAACCAACTTTTTTTCCCCTACGGAGTTGCCTTACTCCAACAGTTAAGCAATTACGGATACAAAATTTTTTTGGACATCCGGCTTTCGGATACACCGTTAGCGATGGCGGCAAGTATTTTAAGCCTACACCATCAACCCATTGACCAGATCAGCATTCAACTTATCCAAGGATTACCCTCATTGCAATTCGCCCAAACTGCCCTCAAACAATCTTTACCGGATGCTCAATTGGTTGCAGTCACCCTTTTATACCACCTGCATCGCTACGAAACCTTGTCAAAAATTTTTAACCATTTGAGTAAAAACTTAATGAACTATTATTACCGGTTGGCCATATCCGCAAAAATTTATCACGTTATGTGTACGGCTTACGAATTCCCATTTTTACTAAAACACTTTGGGGCACACTTTACCTACACAATTTATGGTAGCGACTTAAATGAAACACAAGAACGTTACCCATTTTTTAAAATGGCTAAGCGGGGCGCAAGAACGCTTATTTTGGGAGAATCGTGCCTTAAACAGAAGGATCCCGAAGCGTATATTCTTAAAATTCGCGAAGAAATTGCCAATGCATTTGTTACTTCAAGCGAAGTTTATGCGACATAACAGTGCTTATTAAATACTTTCTAGGCTTTTAGACACGTCTTCGCAAGGTGACTCACGCTTAGCAAAGACCTTCCAACGCTCATTGAACGCTTTCAAGGTATCACTTATTATGTATCTAACTCCTTGCAACGCTGTAAATTAGGTGTATATGCATTCTACAAAAAAACATTCCAGATAACAATACACCTTTGCAAATAACAAAAATAAAACAACACCCTGACGGCCAAAATTTTGTTTGCCTGTATTTTTTGAAATTTTATTTGATTGTTTGTGGGATGAAAATTTTGTCCCCCACTTTAAGTTGTTTTGGATCGGAAATTTTGTTGGCAGCGCGGATATACTCCGTACGCGAATTGAGCTTTTGCGCAATGCTTGCCAACGAGTCTCCAGATCTAATTTCGTACATGATGCCCGTTTGGGGATAGCGGTCGGCAGACGTATTGGCCCCTTGTTCCCTTTGTGCAATTTTGTCAAAGCCCTCTTGCATTTGTTGTGCAAGATCCTGAATGCGCTCATTGACCTGCGATAATATCTTCAATTGGCATCGCTCGCACACTTGCTGCACTTGATCTTGGGAAGAAATGCATCGTTGTTCAAATTCAGCATATTTTTTCAAAAAATCTTCATATTGCGCTTTCAGGGACTTCAATGCACTTAATGCTTCGACTTGGGCGGATAATGCGGCACAATTTTTCTGCAAGTCTGCCAAGTCAACTAAAGTTTTCTGCAATTGTACATTATCTGCCACGATACGTTCTTGTTCTGCGCCTATGCGTTTTACTTCTTGGGTCAGCAAATAAACCTCTTCAATTAAAGAAGCCAGTTGACGTTGGGGTGTTTGAATAACTCCCCAGCCGACGTTTAAAAAGCAAATATTCAAAATAAATACAACCAAGCATCTCATAGCTTTATTTTCTGACATTTTTTATAAAAGTCAAAATTTATAGTAAAAAATATACAGTGTTTATGCTTATTTCCTAACACAGAATCCATGCGAATTTTACGGCAACTTTTTGTAATCATTACCGGACTCCAAAAATTGCTTTTCGATTAGGTTTCCAGGGTATCATCTCGGTTTTCCGAAAAAGCACCTTTGGCGAGCACCATGCCTCCCGATACGCGCACTTTATCTATAATGGCTTGCGTGGCTTCTTCCATAACGCTTGGATTTTCTTTTAAATAATTCTTGGCGGCTTCACGGCCTTGGCCAATTAGATTACCTTTGTAGGCAACCCATGCTCCTTTCTTTTCAAAAATCTGATGTTCGATGGCTAAATCAAGTACGGAGGATGCCTGCGATATACCTTCATCGTACATAATATCAAATTCACATTCCGTAAAAGGAGGCGCCACTTTATTTTTAACCACTTTCAATCGTGTTCTATTGCCAACAACACGGCCCATGGTGTCTTTCAGCTGTCCAACGCGACGAATATCCATGCGAACGGACGCAAAAAACTTGAGTGCCCGTCCCCCCGTGGTTGTTTCTGGACTACCAAACATGACACCAATTTTTTCACGAATTTGGTTTGTAAAAATACAAATGCATTTTGATTTATTGATAACGGATGTCAGACGGCGCATCGCCTGACTCATCATGCGGGCCTGCAGACCAACATTGGTGTCACCCATTTGACCACTCAGTTCGGCCTTCGACACCAAGGCAGCCACAGAGTCAACAACGATAACTTCAATGGCACCTGAACGTATGAGCGTTTCTGCAATATTGAGCGCATCTTCACCGCTTTCGGGTTGAGAAACGATTAAATTGTCCAAATCAACACCTACAATTTTTGTATAACGAGGATCCAATGCATTTTCCACATCGATGAAAACGGCGCGCCCACCCTTTTTCTGCACCTGCGAGATGATGCTAAGGCATAAGGTTGTTTTACCCGAGGATTCCGGACCAAAAATTTCGCAAATGCGGCCTCGCGGAAGACCGCCTGCGCCAAGTGCGAGATCTATCGCCAAAGAGCCCGTCGAAATGACGGATACATCCATTTTTGCCGTATTCCCCATACGCATGATGGCTCCATCTCCAAATTGTTTGTTAATGGCAGCAATAGCTAATTCCAATGTTTTATCTTCGATGTTCGGTTCTCCCGGCTTTTTGACCGTTGCCTTGTTAGTTTCCATAAATTATCGATTAAAAAATTGTTTAAACCAGTTTATGAGTTTTTTTTTACATTTTTTCCAGAAACATCCGTTTGTTCTCCCAATGAGATGGCAAAAGTTTCCAGACATTTACGTTGCTCCCGTGTCAACTTTTTGGGGACGGTAATCGCGATGTGTACCAGCAAATCACCCATTTTTGTACCATAACCTGCCCTTTTATCCAATTGCGGCATACCGTATCCCTTGAGTTTAAATATGGTATTTGGTTGGGTACCTGCAGGAATTTTTAAGGTCGCCTTGCCGGTTAAAGTGGGAATTTCAATATCACCGCCTAAGGCTGCCAAAGTAAATGAAATATCCTGATGGTACAGCAGATCTACACCATCACGTTGAAATAAGTCGTGTTTTTTAACAAAAACAGCTATGTACAAGTCGCCCGATGATCCCCCTAGGGGTCCCGTTTCTCCAAGACCCGAAAATCGCAATTTTGCACCATTGTTAATGCCTGCAGGAATTTTTGCCTTAACCTGCGTTTTGTTAATTTCTAAGCCTTTCCCATGGCAATAAGGACAGGGACTTTCGATAATTTTTCCCGCACCATGACACTGGGGGCAGGTGCGGCTCATGCTAAAAAAGCCTTGGGAGGTAATGATTTGACCACGTCCTCGGCATTGGGGACACACTTTAGGCTGCGTTCCGGGCTTGCACCCATTCCCATTACAATGGGAACAGGGGATATGTCGCTGGTATTCAATCGTTTTGGTAACACCGCTTGCGGCTTCTTCAAGAGTAATTTCTAGATCATAACGTAAATCTGCACCCTGCGATTCACCTTTGTAGCCCTGATGATCTCCAAAAAAGCTTTCAAAAATACCTCCACCCCGACTTCCAAAAACTTCCCTAAATACGTCGAATGGGTCGCTGAATCCACCGTGTGCACTTGAAGTACCACTGCCAAAACCCCCTTCGAAGGCCGTATGACCATATTGATCGTAGGCAGCTCTTTTGTTGGGATCTTTTAAAATCTCGTACGCTTCGGAAATCTGTTTAAACTTTTCTTCGGCTTCCTTATTCCCGGGATTTTTATCCGGATGACACTGGACGGCCTTTTTGCGATAAGCCTTTTTGATTTCTTCTGCAGAAGCTTGCCTGGAAACACCCAATAATTCGTAATAGTCTTGTTTGCCCATTTTCGTTTTTATCTTTTAATGATCCTTAGGGGATTCTTCGGGCATCTTGCCTTTGGAAACAACGACACTGGCAGGCCGTAACAATTTGTCGCCCAAACGGTATCCATTTCTGACGGTATGTACGACATATCCCTCGAGAACAGAATCGTTGTAACAGGTCGATACGGCTTCATGGAAGTATGGATTAAAAGATTCTTCCTGGGGTTCTATGGAAGTAACCCCCAATTTATCCAAGCTTGCTTTGAACTGTTGCAATATCATTTGAAAACCGTTGGCAGTGTCTGGAGAAATGCCACTCTGTTCGGCATTTATTAATCCTATTTGAAATGCATCAAAGACATTAATAATTTCACCGAGCACGGATTGTACGGTAAACGAACGTAAATCTTCTTTATCTCTTATAAAACGTTTACGCGCATTGTCCAGATCAGCCCGTGCCCGTAGAAATTGATCCTGTAAATCATTGCACCGTTGTTCCAGTTCTGCAAGCTTTGCTTTGAAAACATCCGTTTCGTTGGTGGCAATATCGGTGGCATTGTGGGCCTGTGGTTCTCCCTTACTTTCTGCGTTTTGATCTGTATTTATACCCTGTTCCATAAGTGCCAATGAATTTTTTTCGAACATCTAAAATTTGTTGTCTAGCAAATATTTTTCTTGTACGTAATCTGTGATTTAAACTCTTTTGCCAACACGGCAAGTATTTTTAAAAATTCTTTACATATGCCCATAACGCCAAATAATGTAGTACAAACATAGACCCAATTGCAAGAAAGTTTTAAGACGTGTACAAAGGTTTTGACTCATTTTGTCCAATTATTTCATTTGGGAAATTTGACCATAATTTTACGGCAACATTACAAACCGGTGCTTGCCGTTTATGAAAAAAACGTCAGTCGTATTATCTCAAAACTTAATAGTATCTATTTTCAGCTTTTCGTATGCTTTCGGTTTTCTGGGGAAATTCTGGGAAATCGTAATACATATCTTTATTTTTGACTAAATATACATCGTTGACGTTGTAGAAATGTTTTTTGTAGTCATCCAGCGATTGAAATTTATCCCACACGCTTTTAAAGTCATTTATATTTGCTACACGCAATGTTAATCCTGCTTGCATGGTACTACAAGTATTCCAGCCAATCGTATTTTCGAAATCGAACTTATTTCCACTCTTCCCGAGAGGTACATACGTAAATAGATCTCCTTTATACAAATGATTCGGCAGAAAGTAGCGAATCTTGCCAGCTGGAACCGTATTGGTCGAACCGTTAGGTGGAAACTCGTTAAAAATGAGGTAATAGTTGCGACAAGCTTTTATCACGCATTCGGCATTATATATACACATTCGTTGACACGAAAATCTTCCGTCACCTTCCTAAACCCCGGGATGGCGATGGCGGTCAGGATGGTTACAATGCACAACGCGACAACGACTTCGATGAGCGTAAATCCGTTTCGGATTACGGAAGGGGA
>JAIRMU010000010.1 GCA_031258545.1 Puniceicoccales bacterium
GGTCTTGAGGTCTTGAGGTCTTGAGGTCTTGAGGTCTTGAGGTCTTGAGGTCTTGAGGTCTTGAGGTCTTGAGGTCTTGAGGTCTTGAGGTCTTGAGGTCTTGAGGTCTTCACAGTTAAGTTATTATATCCTTCTCCACCTACCTTTGTCAAGGGTTTTTCAAGGTTTTTCGGAGGTGTTTGGAGAGAATTCGGCCCTTCAATGCAAGGGCCCGAGGCATAAACAGACCTTGAAAAGTTCATTCGCCGTCAAATGCAATGCAGTAATTTGTTTTGTACAACATAATTCCCAAGGATTTTACAAGTACGTAACCGCACATACGGGGTTAATCTTTCATCGCGGTGTAGCAGGAAATATTGGGTGTTAAACCGAGAATCTGGATTTAGGTAAACGACCAACGTATTCCTAAATTTCACCCTCATTTGGTCCCACAAATAACTTGCAAAAATAAAAACTTTAAACCGAAATAAAGCAATCATGCACAACGCTTTACCCAAAGTACTTTTATTTGGATGCACCAACGTTGGCAAAAGTACTTTGTTCAATCGTTTAAGTCAAAGTCGCATGGCGATTGTGCACGATCAACCCGGTGTAACGCGTGATTTCTTGTCGGCAACCGTGGATGAAAAATTTCAACTTGTGGACAGTGGAGGCATAGGCAGTCCTAACGACTTATTTGCAAATTTGGTTGAAGACCGTGTCAGAGGCATTTTGGAGAAAGCAGAGGTTGTCATTTGGGTTTTGGATGGAAAATGTGGATTGGCCGCCAGAGATTATGAAATTTCTCACACGTTGCGTAGGCTAAATAAACCGATCATTTTGGCAGTTAACAAAATAGATAACGAACGAGATGAGTC
The DNA here is from genome assembly GCA_031258545.1 of Puniceicoccales bacterium. Lineage (GTDB taxonomy): Bacteria > Verrucomicrobiota > Verrucomicrobiia > Opitutales > UBA9783 > CABUVL01. Next base: position 858 of record JAIRMU010000010.1, read on the forward strand.
CAGTTGGGTTGAATTTTACCATCTGGGTTGGGAAATTGTCATTCCCATTGCCGCCGAGCATGCGATTAATATTACCATTTTAAAAGAAGCCATCATGCATGCGTTACCTTCGGCCAAAGCTCTTGAGAGTACCGTTGATTTTAGTGCAAAATTTGCCGTTATAGGTCGACCTAACGTGGGAAAGTCTTCCTTGGTTAACGCTTTGCTAAAAGAAGATCGCATGCTTGTGAGCGATGTTGCGGGAACAACGCGTGACGCGGTTGAATGCCCATTTTCATGGCAATTTCAAACGGGCCAGAAGGAGAATTTTGTTTTGGTGGATACGGCAGGCGTTCGAAAAAAGATAATCGATCCCGTAGAGTATTACGCTTACGTAAGAACCGAGAAAGCATTGCAAACGGTGGACTTGTCTCTCATTTTATTAGATCTATTGGAAGGCCCCACCGTTATTGATAAAGACCTGGTTCGCCACGTATACGCATTGGGAAAAGCGTGCATATGGGTGGTGAATAAATGGGATATCGCAAGGCAGCAATTGGACGCAAGTGGTGAAAATGTAGAAAAATTCCGAAATAAATTTTTACAGCAAATAAACAGTTTGTATCCATTTTTCAATACCCCTGTTGCATTCGTTTCAGCCAAATCGGGAGAAGGCATAGACGCTTTACTGAGGCAAGTTGCCGCATTACACAAACGCCTTCACGCAACCGTTTCCACCGGTTTGCTGAACCGTTATTTGCAGAAAATTATCACCCAAACACCGCCTCCTTCATATAACGGAAAACATTTTAAAATTTATTATGCCGTTCAGATGAAATCGGCCCCCTTCACCCTGCGGGTGTTTTGCAATAAACTACGCTGGCTGCCCAATCATTACCAACGATTTTTAGAAAATTCCCTGCGGCGGCAATACGCATTGGATGGCTGTCCCATTGTGTGGCAATGGGTTGAGAAGTCTCCTCATGCCCTGTTAAACGCATCACCATTGAAGCAAGTGGTTTAGTTGTTCGCATGCCTAAAGTACGTACCGTTTTTTTATCCGCTTCCGATATTGCGGTTCCATGCTTGGAACGGTTGTTGAAGATAAATGACTGCCAACTGGTTAGTATTGTGACGCAACCTGAACGTCCCAGAGGGCGTGGACAAAAGCATAGCCCGAATCCAATTGCAACGTGGGCACAATCGCATCGCATTGCCTGCCTGCAAACGGAGCAAATGGATGATGGCATATTTGTTGAGTTGCGGCAAATGCAAATCGACATTGCACTTGTGATGGCGTTTGGCCACATCCTTAAACAACGTTTTTTGGATCTTCCCGCGTTGGGTATGTGGAACTTTCACACTTCACTTTTACCCAAATACCGTGGGGCGTCCCCCATTCAAACATGCCTGTTAATGGGTGAACATGAAACGGGTGTTACGCTGATGCGTATGGTGGAAAAACTGGATGCGGGTCCCTGGATTGCGCAAAAAATTGTGGGCATCGAGACCCAAGAGACGGCCCACACGCTCACGCAAAAATTAGCCCACGCGAGCGCAGATCTGTTGGTCGAATGTTGGAGTCGTCTTATCCAAAAAAATTACTCGGTCGTCGAGCAAATTGAATCGGCTGCCACCGTAACACGTAAATTGAACAAGGCGGATGGGTTGCTTGATTTTAATGAAACCGCTTTGTCTTTAGAACGAAAGGTTAGAGCGTTAAATCCTTGGCCAGGCACCTTCTTCCAATGGAAAAGTGAATGCATAAAAGTTCACACCGCCCACATAATCGACGAAGAAATTGCCCGTAAGCCCGGTACGGTATTATTTGATTTTTGTCAATGTCCGCTGGGCATAGCAACTTCGAAGGGCATTTTGGCCATAGATCAATTGCAGCGTCCTGGTGGGAAAATTCTACACGCAAAGGAATTCTTAAACGGAAATAAGTCTTTACTTCAAGTTAATCATGATAACGCTCAGTTGTAAAAAAGTCGTAAAACAGAGGTTGTTTGCGTGTAAGGATTTTGTACATTGGGAATGGCATACAAATCGTACTTCGGTTTTTTAGGTTGAAGTTTTCGGATCCACGCGTATATGCTTCACGTGTGAGAGAATTTCTGCAGCTTTTCCCAGAATTACGTACGTGGACGCAAACACTCGACCTAGAGCAGACGCGCAGATTGTGTCAGTCGTTTAGAAAGATTCCTTTTCGGGAATGGCGGGCATTAAAAACTGTGTCGCAAAAAGCTTTCAAAAAAAGGTCTTCATCCGTTAAACGGTGGACACAGCCCGCATGTTTTACGTTGGAAGACAGGCAAGTGCAATCGGCTTTGTGGCAGCAAGCTGAATCCAGAGGCATGCAGCATTTACGTCAGGGGAAAGTGGCCGCCTTAACGGTTGCAGGAGGGTTGGGTACACGCTTAGATTTCCCAGGCCCCAAAGGTTTGGTTCCCGTAACACCTCTAAAACGTAAAACGTTATTTCAGGTGTTTGCCGAAAAATTAAAAGCCATTGAAAAGCTGCACGGCATACGTATGCACTGGTTTATCATGACAAGTGCAGATACGCACGAAGCAACGCAGGAAGCTTTTCAATCCAATCATTGGTATGATTCAAAATATGTTCATTTATTCCAACAGGGAGCATTACCTGCATTTACGATGGACGGAACATGCTTACTGACCCATGAACCCAGCATCCATTATTATCCGGATGGCCATGGAGGTGTTTTTAAGGCTTTAGCATCGACCGGGTATCTGGATAAAATGTTGACATATGGCATAGAAACGCTGAGCTATTTTCAAGTGGACAATCCACTTGTTTGCATTGGGAATTGCAATTTCCTTGGATTGCATCTCAATGGCATGTCCGATTTTTCCACAAAAGTTGTTGCCAAAACAAGTGCCGACGAAAAGGTGGGTGTTTTCGTCAACCAAGGTAATGTTTTACGATTGGTGGAATACAATGAAATACCGGAGTATTTGTCGGTAAAAAAGACGAAAGAGGGTCAACTTTATTTTAAATGGGGTAATACGGCCATGCATCTCATTCAACGTAGTTTTTTAGAGGCAATGGCAAAGAAAAATCTGCCCATTCACGTAACGCATAAACCTATGCAACATTGGCATCCTTTACTGCAAAACAATTGTTCTGCCTCTTGTCAAAAATTAGAATATTTTATATTCGATGCGCTGCCTCTTGCAAAAAATCCACTCTTACTTGAAATAGATCGAAAAGAGGAATTTAGCCCTGTCAAAAACGCTCATGGGCAAGATAGCTTGGACACTTGTATGAGGGATCAAATAAGTCGCTGGAATCGTTGGTTTTCAAATTGTGGATTAAACGTTGACCTTGGCAACAAAGCAAGCGATAATACCCATCGTCTCGAAATAAGTCCTTTGTTTGCGGATGATTACGTAAGCTTTAAAAATATGTGGCATGCATTGGTCATTAAACCTAATTATTTTGAAAATCTTTATTTGGAGTAAGTTTACATGAATGCTATCTTTGATCAATTGCAGCAAGCGGTTCGAGCCGGGGAATTGCTCGAAAGTACATTGAATAACATCGTTTATTACTTAAACGTGCAACAATTACCCGATTGGTTTACGTCAAGTCTTGAAGAATTGGTGGAACAAGGTCGGTGGGCTGAATTGAATGACCGATTTTTTAAGTGCATAGAATTTGGTACCGCCGGCATGCGCGGACGTACCATAGGCAACCATGCAACGGCTGCTGAAAAAAAGGGGGATAATCATTACGTACATGCCGCCATTGGAAGTAATTGCATGAACGATTTTAATGTTATTAAAGCAACCATAGGGCTTTTCAAATATTGCCGCATTTACCTTGAAGAAACTTTGGAATTCCCTCGTAGACCTAGCCTTGTGGTGGCTCACGACATGCGTTACTTTTCGCGACATTTTTGCGAATTGACGGCGTCCACGTGGAGTCGGTTGGGTGGAGACGTTTACGTATTTGATGGGCCTCGATCAACCCCGCAACTAAGTTTTTCAATTCGCTATTTAGGTGTTACGGCAGGCATTATGATCACGGCGAGCCACAATCCTTTCTACGATAACGGTTATAAAGTTTATCTTCAGGATGGTGCTCAAGTTTGTGATGTGCATGCCAAAGGTATTACGCGCTGCATTGAGCAAGTAAGTTTACGGGACACTTTACCCTTTTTGATGAAGGACATAGAACCAGTCTTTTGCTTGTCTCCTTTAAGCGACGAAGCTTATCTGGAATGCGTCCAAGAGGTCCTGCTGGATGTGGATGTACTCAAAGTTTATAAACCCAAAGTTGTTTATACACCGCTGCACGGTACAGGTTCTGTCAGCATATTGCCGCTCCTGAAAAACTTTGAATGGAATGTTCACTGTGTGGATGCACAATTGAAGATGGATCCAGCATTTCCCACCATTCGGTTTCCCAATCCCGAGCACAAAGAAGCTTTAAAAATGGCCTTAGACTTAGCGCAGGAAGTGGACGCGGATGCAGTCATTGCGACAGATCCCGATGGCGACCGCATGGGTGTTGCTTTAAAAAATGACCAAAAAGAATGGTGTGTTTTAAGCGGCAATACTTTGGCTGTTTTATTGGTCGAGTATCGAATATTTAAAATGATTGGTTTAGGGATCCTCCCCCGTAAGCAGGAAAAACGTCGGAATGGGGCCCTCATTAAGTCGTTTGTAACCACACCAATGCTAAAGGCGATAGGCGATTATCACGGCCTCAAAACGGTTGAAACGCTAACCGGATTTAAGTGGATCGGTGCGAAGTTAAACGATTACGAGATAGCATTGAAGCAGCGTGTTCGAAAGATGCAAGGACTGGGGATAGACTACGATAAAACATCTTTTAAAAAACGTAAGGATCTGCTGTTACAACATTCTACGTTTTATATCTTTGGAGGCGAAGAAAGTTACGGCTATTTGGCCAATGATCGCGTTAGAGATAAGGATGCCAATGCCGCCGCTTTGATGTTTTGCGAATTTTTAGCTTACCTAAAATCTAAGGAAATGAACTTTTCGGATTATTTGGACGAAATGTATTGCAAATATGGGTATTTCCAAGAAGATTTGCTGAGCTTTTCATTTGAAGGTGCTGCCGGATTTTCCACCATGCAAAAGTTATTAACGTCTTACCGACAGGATGTTCCAAAAAAAATAAATAATGTTCGTGTTTTGAGCATAGCTGATTTTTCTCGCGAAGGACACCATAAAGATTGCGAAGGTAAGGTAATTGCCGTTGCCAATTTTTTGATCATTAAACTTATCGATGGCTTTAGTGTGGCCATTCGCGGCAGTGGAACAGAACCCAAGGTAAAGATATATTTGCTGGGGCAATCGGAAGTTGAACATGAAGATTTACTGCCTCATATTAAGCAGGATGTTGCGCAACGTTTAGGACAATTGAAAGAATTTTTACGTGAAGATGTGGCTAAGCGTATTCAGGCAAAGCAAAACGCGTAGTATAATCTGGGCCGATAGAGGCTTTAGGAATGCCTTTGTGCAAGGTTGAGTTATTGGGATGAATTGACCCAATATGTCTTCGGTTAAATAAAAATTCCCATAGGGGTAGTGTATCGGTTAATTCCTTTTGCACCCACCGTTAAGGTTTTTTCGAAATGGATTCATGTGTATTGTCTGTACGCAATGGAAAAAATATGTCGGACATTTGTGGTATTTTAAAACGCATGAGACGTCCTGTACAATCGTGAGCAGTTTAGTATTGACGTTTGGAATGTTATATAGCTTAGTTTGTTTACAGTACTGGCCGAGATAGCTCAGTAGGTAGAGCAACGCATTCGTAATGCGTGGGTCGTGAGTTCGAATCTCACTCTCGGCTCCAGTGGTTATCACAAGTGGGGTTTTTATGTCACAACATGCAAGTTTTCGTCAGGGACGTTCTGCTTTGACAAGCAATAAGACGGTGTTAAAACGTTTTGAAAGGGTTGAATTACTCAAAAAACGTGGTCAATGGAAAGAAGGACAAAGCGTATTAGGTTTGCGCAAAACAAAACCAGAGTAATGGCACTAACGTACTTTTTATCTTATGGCATCTGCAACGGATATTCGTAAAGGACAGGTTCTACTGTATCAGAATGTGCCCCATTGGGTGGTAGATATGCAACATCGTACGCAGGGGCGTCAATCGGGGTTTGTGCAGGTTACTTTGCGCAACTTGCATACGGGTTCATCGACAAAAACTAAATTTGGATCCAACGATAATATTACCTTATGTTTTACGGAATCCAAAGACTTGGAATACGCCTATGCGGATGATGTTGGGTATCACTTTTTGAATCCCAATACCTTTGAAGATGAAATCATTCCAAGTTCTCTGTTGGAAGATCAAAAGTTGTACTTAATTTCAGGTATCGTTTATGCGGTGATGTTTGTGGAGGCAAAACCCGTTCAATTGCAATTGCCGACTGCACTTTCCATGAAGGTCATTGAAGCATCGGAAGGGTTACGCGGAGATACGGCGAGTAATGCCCAGAAACCTGTTGTTACCGAAAGTGGACTGACCGTGCAGGTCCCTTTATTTATCAAACGCGGAGAAGTCATTCGCGTCAGTACAAGTGATGGTTCCTATTTGGGGAGAGCCTAATTTATGGCCAAAAAACCTTCGGAGGATGCGGTAAATAAACCTAAGGTTATTTATACAATTACTCTGGAAGAAAGCCAGATCCAAGCTCTCGAAACCTGGTGTGACCATCGTGCATGGGAATTTTACCATGTGGATTACGCTCGTTTTGCCTTTCGGGGTGACGGCGTCAACGTGGTTGCCTATCAAAGTGGCAAGGTCGTAATTCAGGGAAAAAAGACGGAAAGTTTTGTGACTTATGTTTTGGAATCTGAAATTACTCGGAAGCCGCAATGGGGTTTGGAAAGGGTCCATCATCCGGAATGGTTTGTACCACATGCGGGCATGGATGAAAGTGGTAAGGGTGATTTTTTTGGTCCCTTGGTTACGGCTTGTGTCATTGCCGATGGTCCCATGGTGGACGCTTGGATACAATCGGGACTCAGGGAAAGCAAAAGACTTGGCAATGATTTAACCGTTTTTAAAATGGAACAGTTGGTGCGCCGGACGCAGGGCGTTGTGATTGAAATTGCTTTTGCCGGCATGGAAAAATATAACTCGTTATACGGGCAGTTTGGCAATTTAAACGAATTATTGGCTTGGTTGCACGCAAAATCATTGGACAATGCGTTGAAAAAACATTGGGTACCGGAAGGCTTGCTGGATCAGTTTGCCAAAGGTAAACTGGTTCAAAAATATTTGGAAAATACCCAATTCAATCTGAAACAACGCGTACGCGCCGAAGAAGATCCCGTCGTGGCCGCGGCCTCGGTTGTTGCGAGGGCAGAATACCTGAGACAATTAAAAAAATTAAGCGATGAAGCGGGGATGCCTTTACCAAAAGGCGCAGGTGCCCGTGTGCAAGAAATTGCACATACTTTGGTTAAAAATCTTGGACGGGAACGATTGGGTTGTTTTGCCAAACTGCACTTTAAGACGACCGACAAAATTGTAAACGACAGCTGAGTAGAACGCTATGTCTAGAAAAATGAAGGATTGCGCGAAGTAGTCGTTGCGACTTTGGGCAATAATTAAATCCTTATCTCAAGTAGCGTTGATTTTAGAAAGTAAAATAAATCTCCATAATTTTTTTGCCACGAGGTCAAATTGATCTCATCTAGAAGATTGAGACATACGAATGTAAGCTAAATGTGGCTGTCGGGCCACATTTTCCATCCAAAACCCAAACGACAACCTCTGCTTTCTCCAAAATGCCTCTGATACGGTCTTCAACCAAATTTGCAAATAAGTTGTCGGGACTGCCTATGCCGCCACTGTCCACAAGTTGAAATTTTTTATCCACAGTCATCGACAAGAAATCACGCGTTACACCGGGTTGATCGTGCACAATCGCCATGCGACTTTGACTTAAACGATTGAACAAAGTACTTTTGCCAACGTTGGCGCATCCAAATAAAAGTACTTTGGGTAAAGCGTTGTGCATAATTGCTTTATTTCTGTTTAAAGTTTGTATTTTTGCAAGTTATTTGTGGGACCAAATGAGGGTGAAACTTGGGAACACGTTGGTCGTTTACCTAAATCCAGATTCTCGGTTTAACACCCAATATTTCCTGCTACACCGTGATAAAAGATTAACCCCGTATGTGCGGTTACGTACTTGTAAAATCCTTGGGAATTATGTTGTACAAAACAAATTACTGAATTACATTTGATGGCGAATGAACTTTTCAAAATCTGTGAGTATAACATTTCATGGATGATGATAGACTTATAATACCATAAGCCGGCAATGTGTCATAAAGTTCAACCTTCAACATGAGTCAGTCTACAATCTATAAGTTTTGAAAATCCTCCGAGAAATTATGTATGTACGCGTATATTCAAGAGGACTGCATCCGTTTTACTACCACCGACTGGAGTTGATAAAACTGTTTTGAATATCTCTGGGAATGATGCAATACGACGAAAAACGAAATCACATCCGTCTTACCGCATATCAATCTTAACCCATAAACCCAGTTTTACCGTAAGACAAACATCCCCTTGGCCATTGCATCGGATAATTGAATTTTCCTTCAAAACCCTCCGCAAATACCATGAAAAACCCTTGACAGAGGTAGGTAGGGAAGGATAGAATAATTTAACTGTGAAGACCTCAAAGCGTCTGAGCGCTTAGTTGCCAACCTCATTCCGGAGGTCGAAGACCTCGGTCAACGGTTGGGAGCCGATCGAGAATCGGAACTAAGTCGAGAGTGGGAAGCCGTCTGTAAATTAAGACTAAGCCAGAAATCGAGACCGATCCAGAGATTGGCCCTAAATCAACTGTCTGGATCAAGTCGAGACCTGGAGCCAAAACAAAAGTTAAAGTCGGTTCGAGGGCCAGAGCTAAGCCAGGGATTAGGATCGGTCCGGAGATTTGACCCCAATCGAAGATCCGATCGAGGATTACCTCGAAAATTGGAAGCGAGTCGGGACCTATGGTCGGTTTATGAATCAGAGTCTCCATCCCCATCCGTAACCCGAAAAGGTTTTACGCTCATCGAAATCGTTGTCACCCTGTGCATCGTGGCCATCCTGACCGCCATTGCCATTCCTGGCTTTAGGAAAGCCACGGAAGATTTTCGATTGAATTCCACACTCGAAGACACGGTGGACATACTCAAAGCCTGCCGCAATTACTATCTCATCTTTAATGAGTTCCCTCTGGATTCATGCGATAGTGTCATACCGAATCGCCTGAGGCTATTTGTACCCCATCGTCTTATTAACACCGCAACGGGCAAATGGAATGCCCTTCCACTAGGCAATAAAGCCTACAGTTATGACATCGACAATTGGATGGGTAATACCTCCAACAAACAACACAGTATAGGTATATCACTGTGCGGCATCAGACAAAATACTGCCGATTGGAATAAGTGTTATAATAAGTTTAAGTCGCGTATAGGAGAGAGGTATATTACACCCTGGTCGGTTAGTTCTTATTACATGATATGCCTTTTACCCGAATGTCCTGGATCGACGGATCATAATAGAAATACGACGTGGGAAAATCGATACTATTAGACGAATTCCTTATTTATTTGGATTCAATACTTGGAGTTATGTGTGGGTAAAAGGTAAAACCATGACATCCTTTTAATTTGAGTAAACAATCGATGAATCCGCGTTAAAAAAACGAAGGCATCCATTATTTACAAGTCCAGCCCTTCAGGAAGTTAGTGGAACGCATCTGTTCTGACGACAATTGCGATGTAAAAACCATGACGCCATTAGACTAACCATTTTCCCCAAAAACAATCTTGTGAACCAAAGCAATAGGTGATTTAGGAGAAATTTGCCATATGGCGTCTTGGGGAGTTAATCCCGGCAATGAATTCTAGAAAAAAGATCCAATCTCCTTGACAAAGAACAAAAAACGACTATAATAACTTAATTGTGAAGACACCGAGATCTCTGACCGTTTAATTGCCAACCTCATTCCGGAGCTAAAGGACCCCAGGCAACGGTTGGGATCAGGTCAAAGGGTAAGATCAGATCGAGGATTGGAGTTAGGTCGAGATCTGAAACCGATCCAAAGGTCGGAACCCAGCCAAAGATCTGATCAAAGATTACCTCAAAGATTTTGGCAAAACCGGAAGTTGAGACCAACCTGGGGATTGGGATGGTTGAAGTTCTTCGGAGGTTCGGGATTATTTCACGGGGTCGCCTACACCCTACCGTTTTCGAGTAAATACCTAGAAAGGCAATCTAAGCATCCATCCGCAAGCCGTAACGGATTTACGCTCATCGAAGTTGTTGTCACGCTGTGCATCGTGGCCATCCTTACCGCCATCGCCATTCCGGGGTTTAAAAAGGCGACCGAAGATTTTCGGCTTAATGCAACGCTAGAAGATACTGTGGATATTATGAAGGCTTGCCGCGCTTACTACCTCATCTTTAATGAATGGCCTGCTGACGCAGGTGATAATATAGAAACCAAATTGTGCCCTTTTGTACCTAATCGTTTGATGAATCCCAGCAAGCGGTGGAATCGTAGGCCATTGAATAGTACAGCCTACAACTATGATTGGGAAAATTTTGTAAGCTATGCAAACACGTTACCTCATAGTGTTGGGATATCTCTCATAGGTATTAAATTTGGTACTGCTGTTTGGGATAAATGTTACCTTAAGTTCCAACCTGTGATTGGAGGCAAATACATTATGAGTCGTAATGATCGCATGTGTTGCCTTATGCCCGAATGCCCTGGTTCGACAAATCCTAACAGTAACACGCTTTGGGAGAATCGATACTATTAAAAAACCGATTTCTCGTTTGAATGGGGTTAACTGGACTCCTGGTATGGCAAAACTCTTTTGCGTACTTTCCAAATGTCCGGGGAAAGTTGAAAATAAATACTATTAAGAACTTCTCCTAATAACCGTTAAAAGTTGGCCGGAATTTTAATAATCCGAAAAACATCACCCCAATAAACATCAAATAAGTACACTCATTATTTAAAATATTTTGAGGATATTACGATGGTTCATTCTCTCATTTTAGTAAGACATGGCAGTACCCTATAAAGATTAGTGACCGTAATTGAGTTTAAAAAATACGGCCAAATTTTACAATTTGCAGAGTTCATTGCAAGCGGCTACGGGTAAGCTTGTAGAGTCCTGGGACAGGCCAATGCAAAAAGTGGCTTGAGGCCTGACCACTTATATGTCTAAAAAAGTTGCCACCTTAAATTTAGAAGTATAAATGTAAGATGCATATGAAGTCCAGTGAAATTAGGCAAAGTTTTCTCAATTTTTTTGAAAATAAGGGACACCGCATTGTCGATTCAAGTTCCTTGCTGCCGGAAACACCTAATTTATTATTTACCAACGCCGGAATGAATCCATTGGTTCCTTATTTTTTAGGTGAGCGATGTCCGCAATACAAGCGCGTTGCCGATACACAAAAATGCATTCGAGCGGGTGGCAAGCATAATGATTTGGAGGAAGTTGGATTTGATACTTACCATCACACGTTTTTTGAAATGCTCGGCAATTGGTCTTTGGGAGACTATTTTAAAGAAGAGGCCATTTTATGGGCCTGGGAGCTTTTGACCCAAGTTTGGCATTTCCCCAAAGAACGTCTATACGCAACCGTTTATCGACCTGCAGTGGGCGAACCCGCAAGTTTTGATGAAGAAGCCTACGTGTTGTGGGAAAAGATTTTTTTAGCGGAAGGTATGGACCCTGGTGTCCACATCTTAACGGGTAGCAAAAAAGATAATTTTTGGATGATGGGTGATACGGGACCGTGCGGTCCGTGTTCGGAAATTCATATGGATCTTACACCCCAAGGGGATACGCAAGGTCGTTGGGTCAATCAAGGAGATGCACGCTGCATGGAGATCTGGAATCTTGTTTTTATGCAGTACAATGCGCTGCCCAACGGTACATTCGAGTTGCTCAAAAGTAGGTTTGTGGATACCGGCATGGGATTTGAGCGCGTCGCCGGAATTTTTTCAAGCACGCAAAATTTAAAAAACTTTTCCCAAACACCCTCCAATTACAACAGCGATCTGTTTACTCCCCTACTGCGTCAATTGGAACAATGGTCCGGGTACAAATACGGTGGCCGCATTGCCGCAAATTCTCAAACCATTGTCGATGCGGATACCTTAAGAGATTGTTCCTTTCGTATTATTGCCGATCACGTCAGAACGTTGACGTTTGCGATTGCGGATGGCATTTTACCAGGGAATGAAGGACGTCACTACGTTTTAAGACGTATCATTCGAAGGGCTATCCTTTTTGGACAAAAATTAAATTTGCCCAATGGATTTCTTGCAGATCTTTCCCGCATCGTCGTGCAACACATGCATACCTTTTTTAGAGAACTCATGCAACAGTCGGAGATCGTTAAAACCGTTCTTAATAATGAAGAGCAGTCGTTTAAAGTAACGCTGCAAAAGGGCCTTAATCTGTTTGAAAAGTGGTCTTCCGATAACGCATACCTAAGTGGGGACCAGGCATTTCTGCTCTACGACACCTACGGATTTCCGCTCGATCTAACGCAATTAATGGCCAGAGAGAAAGGAATCACCGTAGACACAGCGCAATTTAACGTACGCATGCAGGAACAAAAAGGACGTTCCAAAGCGGCGCTTAGGAAAACAACGATTGCCCTGCAGGAAAACGATTCACCTAAAACGCATTTCGTCGGATACGACATAAGCAATTGCACCGCATACGAAAGCGTGGTCAACGATTGCGTACCAGAAGATGCAAACGTAAGTTATGTCATTACGGCATCCACCCCTTTTTACGCCGAAAAAGGAGGGCAAGTGGGCGATGGTGGCCAAATTATCTTCCAGGATGGCACCGTAGGTGAAGTTGTGAACACACGTTATCAAAATCAAATCATTTTACACCAAGTCCTCTTACCCCATTCGACGATCATTAAATACAAACATACACCCGTTACTTTATCCGTCGACGTCGAACGACGTAAACACATCTCCCATCATCATACGGCAACCCACATACTGCATTGGGCATTGCGAAAAATATTGGGGGAACACGTTAAACAAGCCGGATCTTGGGTGCAGGCAGATCAACTTAGATTTGACTTTTCTCACTTTGAAAAGCTCAGCGAAACAACGATTGCCGATGTGGAAAGACTCTGTTGCGAAAAAATCTTGGAAAATCTTCCCATCAGCACCCTGGAAGTTCCATTTGATCAAAAACCTAAGGACTGTTTGGCATTTTTTGGCGACAAATATGGAGATACGGTACGCGTTGTTCAAATCTTAAACTGTTCCAAAGAACTATGCGGAGGGACCCATGCAACGCGTACAGGCGATTTAGGTTTGTTGAAAATTAAACAAGAAAGCGCTGTAGCAGCGGGCGTTCGACGGATCGAAGCCACCGTGGGTGTACATGCAATCCAGTACATCAATACCTATATTACCTGCGTGCAACAATTGGAAAAAATGATGGATTGCCCATTGCAGAAGCTCCAAGAACGATTTCAGTTACTGCAACAACAAAAAGCCGAAGTAGAAAAGCGGTATCAGCAAGCATTACAAAAGACTTCCAGTCAACTTGTTGCCGAAACAGTCACCCACAATACGCTCTGCTGCGTTCGACTCGCACTGCAGTCCGTAGACACGCATACGCTCAAAAATCTCAGCAAACAGTACTTTAACGAACAAAAACCGGACATCTTATGCTCATTTGGAGAGCAAACGCAAAAAGGATTTGTATTTGTTTTTTGTTCAGAAAAAGCTATTCAAAAAGGATTTACGGCGTCAACACTGATTCAACGGCTGTTGCAACCCCTAGGTGCCAATGGTGGCGGTAAAGCTGATTTTGCAAGTGGTGGCGTGAAACGCAGCATCGACTTGGAACGGTACTTACAAATTTTCTCGCTGGAAAAATTTTTCAACGGGAGTAAAATTTAGTTCAATGTAGATACTTAAAAGATACCACTAGGCTTGATTGACCGGCAAAAGTGTGGCTTTTAGGTTATTTATTGACAATAAAAGGAAGGGGGTACACGCACGCATCCATCGTTAAAATCAAATGACATTCGCATAAAAACGAGATTTTGCATTTCAAACGTTTTTCAAGAAAACCAAGAAGACAAACGTTTCCACAAAGGCACATGCGATGATTTCTTCGAGGAACCAATTTGCTGCTGCAATGCGTAATGCAACAAGCCAAAGCAGGTTGCGTAGTTGGGAGATTGCAATTTTTCTTCGGTTACGGCCAAAGGGCCACGTACGTAGCAATCGCACTGAAATACTTGGGTCGCCGTTTTTTCGATATTTTTCAAAAGTGCTCCTCCACCCGTTAGGACGCAACCTGCCAAAAGCTCCTCTTCGCGATGCGCTGACTTTAAACTTTTTTGAATGTAATCGAAGAGTTCTTGCGCTCTTGCCTGAAGGACAACGCGTACATTTTTAGTTTTCACCTTTTTATCACCAATTGCTTGATTGCCGACCATCCAAAAATCTTCTTCCTGATTATCCATTTCAATTTGCGGGATACCTTGTTTTATTTTAAGGTGTTCTCCGTCATCCAAATGCATGCGTAACCCCGAACATAGATCGTAGGTAAAGCTTTTACCACCCACGGGGATCGTCCCTAATGCGAAGGGACATTGATGTTTAAACGCAATAAATTCTGTCATTTCGGCCCCTATGTCAATGACACATACGCCATTTTCCCTTTCAATGGCCGTCGTCGTTGCCAAGGCGGAAGCTAATCCTGAAAAAACGAGCTCTTTTACGTGGAACCCAAACTGATTGGACATATAAATATGATCTCGAATGGCCTGCGTGTCCCCCAAAAGTCCGCAATAGTGGACGCTCAATTGATTTCCCGAATGGCCGCACGGGTTATCCATAACGCTATTGTCGACGGTATAATATTGCTTAAAATGATGGAGAAACAATTGATGTTCGGGTAGTTGTTTCTCCATGGCCAACCGGTTAACGGCGATGACATCCTGTTCTTCAATGACATGATTAAATCCCGTAAGTGGTAAATTGGCCGCATAGTGGATGTTACGTATGTGACTTCCCGTTTGGGCTAAACAAATGGCCACGGGTAGTGTTGCATGTTTTTTATTCAATGGACTCAAGCCATTTTTGAGCGCACCCGTTAAAGCCTTTGAATCTTCAATGGTCCCTTTGCGTACACCTTGGCTTGGAAAATCAACGTAATCCACCAGATGGATTGTATTGTCAATTCTGGCCAGCAAAAATGTGATATTTTCCGACCCAATATCGAGTGCTCCCAAGTAATTTGCCATCTTCACATCTCTTATACGACGCTTTTAGATAATGCTTTGTTTGGATACATAATCAAGGATTACCACGTTGGGAGAAAATTTTCTTCAGGATGCTTTCAACCGAGTCTTCCATACTCAATTGCTGCGCTGCACCTTCAAACAATTTTTCCGCCTGTTTCCTCGCATAACCTAAAGCCATCAACGTCGCAATTACATCGTTGTGAATGCGAGGCAATAAAGCGGTCGTCGCATTACTTTTTTCCACAGTTGATTGCTTTTTTAGAAAATCTTTCAAATCCAAAATAAGCCTTTGGGCCGTCTTTTTACCAACGCCGGGGCATTGGGACAAAAGGGTAAAATTTTCAGAAAGAATCATTTGACACAGATCATCCATGGGGAAATAAGCTAAAATGGACATGGCTAATTTAGGCCCAATGCCGTTTACTTTACCAACAAGCAATCTAAAAAAATTCCTTTGGGAGGGATCCAAGAAGCCGTACAATTGCTGACTATCCTCTCGGTAAACAGCCGCCGTGTACAATTTGTAGGGTTCGCCCAAACGAAATGCATTCGATGCGTGATTGACCATCAATTCGTACCCTATGCCGTGCACGTCTAAAACCAAAAAACTTTCCCCCAATTCAACCAAAATACCTTCCACAAATGCAATCATGCCTCCAGAACATCTTGCATATTATATAAGCCGTGGGAAGGTTTTTTTTGAATTATCCATTCGATTGCATATAGAGCGCCTTGGGCAAACACTTTTCGATCTAAAACTTCATGTTTAAGCGATAGAATTTCGTCCATGCCGGAAAAAATGACCGCATGTTCACCGCGAATACCTCCACCTCTTAGGGATAAAATAGGAATTTGCCTAGGTTGTCCCGATAGTAAAACTTGCCGTAAACTTTTTGCCGTTCCACTTGGCTGATCTTTTTTAGTCCCGTGATGCGCTTCGAAAATCGTAACACTAAAATCTTTCAACGCCATGCCCGCCTGATAAGCCAATTTTTTAAGGATGTTGGCGCCTACCGAAAAATTAGAATCGTACACAACTACTTGCCCTTTAGACAACTGAACCAATTGGCGCATTTGTGCTTTTGATAACCCCGTTGTTCCCATCACTAGGGGACATTGTGCCCTCCGCACATTTTCAAGCATCTGATCGAATGCATCGGAGCTACTAAAGTCCACCCATACCAAAGGTCGTAGGCAGTCACCCACACAATGATGCGCATCGTAAACATGAGTAGGCGTACCTTCCAACAAGGCACGTATGCATTTCCCCATTTTGCCACCGAACCCAGAGATAATGAGATGTAGGTCAGTATTTACCATGCAAGGAATCAAAAACGTCGTTTACAAGGTCTACGCTTGTTTCCAACAAAGGACTCAAAGGTAAACGAACTTCCGGACTCGCAATTAATCCAGCTCTGTGCAAAAATTGCTTAATGGGAACGGGATTCGTTTCAACCGTTAAAGCTCTGAAAAATGGATAAAATAGACGATTAATATCGGCGGCCGCTTCTAGATTATTCGATAAAGCATAATCCATCATTTTTACCAATGGTTGGACGGCCAAATTGGACGCAACACTGATGATACCTCGTGCACCCAATGCAAAGAAAGGGAGGGTCAGTGAATCATCCCCGCAAAATACGCAAAAATCTTTGTCCAAAGCCTTGACAATTTGAGAAACCCGATTGCATGATCCTCCGGCTTCTTTAATACCGATAATATGTTCGTATTTTTCACGGAGTCTTGCAATTGTTTCAACACCAATTTCTATGCCACAGCGAGAGGGTATCGAGTACAAACAGATGGGTTTTGTGGTGGATTCGGCAATTTTTTCAAAATGCATGCATAATCCAGGCTGCGTTGGACGATTGTAATAGGGGGCCACAACCAACATGCCATCCGCACCTAATTCCGTCGCTTCGCATGTATATTGAACCGCTTTGCGGGTACAATTGGATCCGGTTCCCACAAGAATGGGAATACGATGATCAACTTTTTTTATGATAAACTCTAAAACTTGAGCACGTTCCTCGTCATCCAAAGTCACACTTTCTCCCGTAGTTCCCAACAGAACTAAGCCATTAATGCCAAATTTTAGCTGATAATCCACAAGATTTTGCAATGAATCAAAATCTACAACTCCCTGGTTAAACGGTGTTACCAGAGCTGTATAGACACCACGAAAATTTTTTGGATTTACCTGCATATATATTTATATCGTTTAAAGTTTACAATTCTTTAAAAATTTTTTCAACAACATTTATTCCTTCAATTTTAAATACGAATCCCTAAACGGCTGTTAAGATTTAATGCCACCGGCATATTTACAAACAATCTGCTTGCAGACAACGCGTGGCAAAACGTTGCCAAACTTCAATCGGTAGGCATTCGGCCCTACAAGATAAATCGATGGCATTTTCCTGCAAAAAGGCTATTAGAGCATTTGCATAAATGGATTGCAATGCTTTACATACGTGACCTATCTGCTGTCGCCTATGCACGAATACGCTGCGTATAAACTGCTTGCAGGTGCACTCAAATATAAAAACCTGAGGGTTTTTCACTAAACTCAGCAACATAGAATCAACCTTAGGTTGCGGATAAAAGCATCGCTTCGCAACTGTACATTTATTTTCCAACCGATAAATTGATTGTAAAAAAATAGACAATGGACAAAATTGTTTTGAATTTTCTCTGGAAAACCATCGACCCGCCGCTTCCGTTTGTAGCATTAAAACCATTCGTGTGGGCAATTGAGGTAACTCCAAGATACGATCCAGCCAAACGCTGGCGATGGCGTAAGGTAAATTGGCAACTATTTTATAATTGGCATCATCGGCATTATGCAATCCAACGGGATACTGAACCGCATCCTCACAAATAATGCACACCCTATTCCAAGTATTGCGAATGTACTCAAATAAAATGGGATCTTTTTCAATGGCAAAGACATGTGTTTTTGCCTGAACCAAATCACCCGTTAAAGTACCACAACCAGATCCAATTTCAACAACGACGTCATCTGCTTTGATTTGAGCCCATTTTAGGGAACGTTCCACAAATGTAGGATTCACAAGGAAATTTTGTCCCCATCTGCGTTTGGGATACATTGCAAGTCGTTTCAGTAAGTCTTTTGTTTGTAAAAGCGTTAAAGCCATATTTTAACCCTATTTTAGGGCAAATTTACCATTACTAAATCTAAAACTTTAAAAGAATTGTTCGGTTGCACAAAATGCAAACACACCATTGAAATTAAAGACTTGAAATTGAATACCTCGCCATCCTGAAGTGTTTTCAAAATTGCTTACAATGAAGGATTTTATCGGGAACCCAACAAGCCTAGAGGAAGCTACATTTACCCGAAGACAACTTAAACTTTATCGAGAATTTTCTATTGTTTTACCTTATTCCAATGTACCCCTTAAACGAAATTATACGTACAAAAAAACAGAGTAACCAAATCCTCCTTGATTACTCTGTACATATGAATTTTAACAATGAATATACTTATTTTACCCAAAAAATACTAAGCGGCATCATGTTTTTGACGTAGCATATTATTGAATGCGGCCACCTTTTCTTTTTGGCGTCTTATTTCGCAAGGTTTTTCGAAATAGCGTTTCGCTTTTACCGCACGCAAAATCCCTTCGCGGTCCAACTTCTTTTTTAAGCGACGCAATGCCTTTTCCAGAGGTTCACCTTTGCGCATTCTTACTTCTACAGACATTTATGCTCCCTTGTAATTAAACTGTTTTAAATATATGCATCGTCCTACGCCAAGGTCAAGTTTTTATTTAAAAAGTTACAAATTTAATGAACTGCTGAACTGCATAACGCTGGATACGATACCTAACGCCAAAATACCAACGAGAAAAAATGCAAACCCCAGCGCGCTGGATGTAATGGCGTGGGTCAAGAAACGAAATTTTGCATCCAATTCCTCATTATGCAATCGATACACTTCCTTTAAGCTCTCATGCATGTTACCCGTGCTTTCACCCACCGTTAATATATCCAAGGCTAAATCGGTAAAAAATGGGATATTTTTAGCTTTAAAAGCCACCGACATGGCCACACCATCGTTAATTTTATTGCGCGCTTCCTGGTACAATTTCCGCAGACAGACATTGCCAATTACTTTTTCGGTCAAACGCATACCTTCCGTCAAATTCACGCCGCTGCTCAACAAAGTAGACAGCAAATTCGACACCCTGCAAATTTCCACATACCTGATCAGCGTATTTACGACGGGTAATTTCAGGATAAAACTATCCGTCTTAAATTTTCCACTTGCAGAAAACTTTCGCCAAAATCGAATGGCAATATAGCCCACCACTAGGCCCACAATAATAACCGGGAACCCATAAAGCAAACCGTGCGAAAACCCAATTAAAATGCGTGCCGGCAGCGCCATTTCTCCGCCCAATGAAGTTAACATACGTTCAATGCGTGGTAACAGAAAAAATAAGAAAAAACCCACCACGATAATGGCAACAATGGAAACGATGGTGGGATAAGCCATGCCACTCAGGACCTTTTTTTTCAATTGTTCCCGTTCCGTTAATAAATGAATAATCTCTTTGAAAACAGGCGCCAAATTTCCGGTTACCTCCGCAGCTTCAATGGGGTAAATAATATCTTCTCCGAAAACATTGGGATAATTTTTGAGCGCATCTCCCAAGCTCTTGCCTTCACTTAAATCTTTCCACAATACAACCGCTAATGCTTTCTGATTCTGATCCCGAAGACGCGTTTGCAGAATTTTTAATGTATCGCCAATCGGCAATCCAGCCCCATGCAACTGAAAAATTCTCTTCAGAAACGGCAGCGCTATTTTGGAATTCAATTTTTTAACATTTTTGGCGGGATCCTTTTCGACCCCTTTCGCAATCAACACCAAATCGGAAGGTTGAATCCCCTGACGTACCAACAATTGCAATGCCTGCTTTTTGTTTTTTGCAAAAATGAAACCTTCTTTTTTTCTGCTCTCGGTTTTATATTTAAATTTTAACATCGTACCCATTATTTAGACGCAGACGCCTCTAAATCGCCCGCAGAAAAATGCAATGCAGCTTCCAAACTCGTGAAACCACATTTTACTTGGTTCCATGCAGATTGTTGCAATGTGCGCATACCTTCTTTTAAAGCAATTTCCTTAATGTCATTCGCAGACTTATTTTTGATAATCGCTTTATGGATTTCTTCACTGATATTTAAAATTTCAAATATGCCGACGCGTCCCTTATATCCTAAATTTCTACACTGATCGCAACCTACGGCTCTTTTTACTTGAGATGCATACTGGATTTCGGATGCATGTACACCCAGTTGATTTAGCTGCATACGCAAGGTTTGTTCGGGTAAATTGGCGGGGGTAGAGCAATGCGGGCACAGGCGACGCACCAGACGTTGTGCAACAATCATTTCCACCGATGAAGTGATCAGAAACGGCTCAATGCCCATATCGACAAGACGTGTCAACCCACCTGCGGCGTCGTTTGTGTGCAGAGAACTCAATACTAAATGTCCCGTTAAAGAAGCACGGATTGCAATATCGGCCGTCTCCTTGTCGCGAATTTCACCAATCATGATAACATCCGGATCTTGACGTAAAATATGCCGCAATGCACTGGCAAAACTGAAACCAATTTCACCGTGTACCTGTGACTGATTAACGCCTTCAATTTCATATTCCACGGGATCTTCCACGGTAATTATACGTCGTTCCGGAGTTCTAATCCTACGGACGAAGGCACTGAGCGAAGTCGATTTACCGGAACCCGTAGGTCCTGTCACCAAAATGATTCCATGGGGCTTACGGATATTGTGATCAATTACTTTTAAATCCTCAACACTCAATCCCAAATCTTCCAAAGTCACGGGTCGACTTCCCTGACTTAAAAGACGTAGGCTGATACTTTCTCCATACATCGTTGGCAAAGTAGACAAACGAATGTCCAATTCAAACGGCCCCGAAGTAAAACGAATTCTTCCATCTTGAGGACGACGTTTTTCGGAGATATTTAGACGGGCCATAATTTTCAAACGCGAAATGATGGCCGCTTGAAATTTTACCAAATTTTCTGGCAATTTAATGGAAACTAATTGGCCATCAATGCGATATCGTATTTGAATGGAGTTTTTCTGCGGTTCAAAATGAATATCCGTCGCACGATCCGTGACCGCTTTGGCAATAATTTCATTCACAAAACGAATAATGGCAGCATCTTCGTCTTCTTCTACCTCTACCTCATCTTCTGCACGTAAACTTCCTTCTAGATCACTGTCCGATAAGCTATCTGAGCCTACGCCAAAATGTTGAATAATGGTATTGGCGACATTTTGGGCAACCGTTAAATGCCAAATAGCCTTACGTCCACAAACCACTTCGATCCAACGGATCATGGACACATCGGGAGGCCAAACGGTAATTAAGTGTAAACTGTCTGCATTTAAATCATTCTGAATTTCAATGGGTAAACATTGATATTCATGGATTAAACGCAGGGGTATTTGGGTGGTTGCATCGCTGGCTATCTTAAAATTTTCTAAAAAATCGAGACCGTTTTCTTCCGCAATCAACTTACCTACAACGTTTGTTGAACGATCCAACATTTCTGCCAAATAATCCAAACGTTCGTGCCTTAACAGCTTTTGTAAAGTGAGCTTTTGAGACTCATCTAACCGTTCTAGCAACGATGGAATTTTAACCCTATGCTTTTGTAAATTCATGCAAAATGTACCCTCAATTTTGATGTTTATCCTTCGCCATTGAAATCACTGCCTTCATTGTCATACATACTCGCATCATCCATCAGATCGCCACTCATTCCCCCCATACCCATAGCAGAGGTTTTCGTTTCAGTTTTTGCTACTTCTCTTTGTACGCGGACTAACCCTTCCGGTAATTCCAACACCAACAGTGCCTTACTTTCATCGTAGGCGTAAAATTGTACGTGCAAATTGGGATCATTGTCTTCACGTCGAGATGATATCCAAAGTCCTTTTTGCGTATTAACATCCGTCAGGCCAAAATGATAAATATTGTCTGCTATCTTCATGACACTGTGAAATTGATAATCGGCTGTCGTCAACGTCGATAAAGTAGATACTGTACTTCCACCTTGATTAAAATAAGCAGGAATAAAAGGAGAATTTTTTATAAGTTCTTCGCATGCTTTGCTTGGGGCCAAATGCTGCTCGCCGCCATCTTCTTCCGCATTTAACCAGCCACACACCCACAACATCAGGACAACGCATATTTGAAACTGCAACATGTATCGCCTAAAATATGTCTCGATGCTTAAATTCATTTTCTAGTTCAACTACCGATGTTTTGTCGCACCATGCTGAAATTTTGCACGTTTTGTATGCAGTATAGGGCTTGTTTTTGTGCGATGTGATTTACGCACCCTAGGTTCCGCGTGGCTTTTCTTCGTTGATGGCTTATTTTTGGCATGCAAGCGATTATCCGATTGCACGGATGCATTACGACGATTCGTATTGGATTTAACGGCTTGATGAGTGGGCTGAGATTGCACATGGGTCTGTTCTTTGCGGCGTGCTTTACGTTTTGTTGGTTCAAAACTACTGTTTTGAGTTAATTTTCCGTTTTCAAGGTACGTATTAATATCCGATTTCGTGGATGCATCCAAACGATCTATATATCTTTTCGTATCCCGCGTTGCACTGTCGACATCCGAAAGAACGTAAGGACGTATGAAAATAATCAATTCTTTTATAACCTCCTCTTTTACTTTTCCAGAAAATAGAGCATCTCCCAACAAAGGTAGATCGCCCAATATAAACATGCGCTTTTTACGATCCATTACTTCTCTTTGTTTTAACCCTCCAAGAATGAGAACATCCCCCGACTGGATGGACACAAACGATTTAGCTTCTCTGCGCATGATGTGTGGCATAGAAAGTTTGTTGGCACCAATGGTCGTCGATTCTTGGGAAAAATTGTCCACTTTTTGCGTAATCTCCAATTGTACAACACCTTGGGTTCCGATGAGCGGTTTAACCGTCAACTCAATACCCGCATCCACTTTTTCAATGGTGCTGTTGGAAATATCGGCCGCAGTGGGACTGGTGCTGGAATCACTTTTTGTCTGTACACTGCTCAAATAGGGACGCGTTTCAGAAATTTTAATCAAAGACTCCCTGGCATGGGTTGTTAACAAAGTAGGCGCCGATAAAATGGACACATTGGAATTTGTTTTTGCCGTATTAATGACGGTATCTAACGCAAAATTCCTAAAAGTTAACGAAGAAATTTTGAATGAATTATTGCCGCCATTTGACGATAATCCAGGCATTGAAACGTCTTTTAACGTATTTACTGATCCCTTATGGTTGTAACCGAACGATTCTAAACCACTCGCTTGTCCTTTGTTCAAAATAACCTCAGCGATGATAACTTCAATGCGGACTTGCGGCAATACAACGTCCAACTGTTCTATTAATTGCTGAATCTGACGAATATCGGTCGGTGTACCGTATACCACAACCGCGTTCAATCTTTCATCACACTCTATGCTTAACTGTTTACTAAATTGAGCTACCTGATCATTCTTTATGGCATTGGGTCCGGGTTGTTCCAGGGGCAAGTCTGTTTTTTCTTGCCGATTTTGCTGCTGCACTAACCTTTTGACCAATGCCGTAAGCTCTTTACTGGAACCATGCTGAATTCTGAATACGTGGCTACGTGCCAAAGCACCCACATTAACATCCAAACGATTCATAAAGCTTTGTATGATGTCTTCATTGCCCATGGGTGTAACCACAATGAGTTGGTTTGTTCTGGTGTCGGCCTCAAAGCTGGTATTCCCCAGCAAATAACGTTTCAAGGCCCCTTTTTGCAAGTCTTCAAATTTCTGTTTCAATTCCTTTGCACTCACATTCTTGACGTCAAAAAACATGATCTTTTCCTGCACGTCTCCAACTTTATCAATCTTTGCAAAAATAGTTCCCAATCGTTGCAAATTACTTAAAGAATCTGTAATCAACAGTGCATTTGCTTTATCTAGAGTAACCACCGACGATACCACGGGCGTTAAAAATGAATGTACCATGCGTGCCGCTTCACGCGCCGTCAAATTGTTAAATGGAAACAAACAGCTGCATATCTCTTGACTGGCAGCATGCGATTGCAGTTGTTGAACATCAATGAGTTCCGGAGAACTACTCTTGGCTCTATTCACCGGAACCACCCTTAAATACTTTTCTCCCATGGGCGTTACGGCAATCCCATTGGCGTTTAACACACTCTTAATGCTCGCAACCGCTTCTTGTTTCGTCAAGGGATGTGCAATATTCAAATTAACGGAAACTTTGGGTAAATTATTTGCAACGATTAGGATGCGCCCCGTTAGTTTTTCCAACAAAGCCAACACCTGCTGCACCGATTCTTCCACCAACGTGAGTGAATCAATCTTGCTATCGTCCACTAAAGTAGCCAGAGACGTTTCCGAAGTATCCTGTTGTTCCCCTACGGCATCCTTAGCATTTGCAGACAATTTATCATCTTCAGCGACAAGGGCACCTACGTATAGCATGCCTATTAAAAAAGTGCCGACGACAAACGGTTTTAACAGCTTCATCGTACGATCATTGATTATTCTTTTCATTGTTGTAAATCCTTTAATTGTAGTGCAATTAAATCGAAGTTAACCTCCAATAAAGTTGGGTTAAAGTTGTTGGCCCGTATTTTTACTTTTTCTAAACCAATATAAGGCTTCATCGCATAAATTGCGTTTTCAAAATCTACCAAATTTTTTAAACTCGCATTTTCACAACGCAATTGCAGCGTGTGCGCATTAAAAATATCACCCTGCCGCGTTTTAGGAGAAGTCATGGAGTACGTTAATTGATTATCCCGTGCAACCGACTCCACCTGACCTGCCAATTGGGTTCCCGAGTAAGTTTTTTCCGGATCAATCCAGGTTAAAATTTTTGTCAAATTACTTTTAACGATGGCTTCATTTTTTATCCAAAAATTAAAATGCTTTATCTTTGATTGTACCAGCTGCCAGTCTTGCTTGAGCCTTTTAGCCCTGTGCAAACACGTTGTAAGCCAAATAAAACCGGCAAACCAAATAAAAATTAAGCAAAGCAACTTTTCTCGGCTATTGAGTTTGGTTAGAAAACCTAAAAACTTTTCAACGATCTTCATGATGGATTTTCCAAAGCCAGAAATGACGTCTTATTTTTTTCCTTAAAATCGCAAACTAAGGAAAACTTTGTACCCTGATAGGTGGTTGTCATGTTCTCTATTGTTACCGATTCAAAATGGCCACTTTTGTCCAATTGCTGACGATAAGTTTCGGCTGCAATCGCTGTTTCGGCGATGGCTTCTATGACAACATTGTGCAAATTATCGACCATGGAAGACAAAAAATAAATGGATTTGGGCCTGAAGTCATTTAAGATGCTTAGCAATTCAAAGGGACGAATTTCTTGTTCTACGGTGCTTTGAATTTTGCGTACCAGAAAGTCTTTGCTCTCAATGGATAAAGCCTTCGGCTGCAGGGAATTTTTAGTTCTCTCTTTGTACAACAAACATGCTTTTGCCCCCATTAAACAAATTTCAAATGAGAAAAGTAGAATCAAAAACAAGAACGCCATACGAATGCCTGCCTGGGAAACCTTGTCCACTTGCCGTTGCATTTTTAGAGATTTTATGAGTGCTTTGTCACGAATATCTGCATTCCAAATAACATCTGCGCGCAGGGTCACGTCACGCGTTTTTACGGAGCCATCCAGTGACTTACATTCCGCAACCCATTTAACATCCCCGGAATACCCAACATTGGAACTGATAATTTTAATGCGTGTCAGTTGATCACCAACCTCCACCTTGGATGCAGATAAGCATTGCTGGATGTGCGTAAAACTAGCCTCTTCGGTTTTATAAAAACCAAAAATCTTTTTATCCACCAATACGGAAGCAAATTTATCTCCCGTAAAAATTTGTCCCCCCTTCTGCGCGAGCAAAAAGCCTAATGCGAAATAAGGAACCATATGTAATCCATCCGGTAAATCGCCCGCAACACCCAGTATACGTTCTTTTAGACCAGCATACCATAACAAAACATACCCATCTTTTGCCGTTTCTCGTTCGACAAACCCCCACAATAATTGGTCCATAGGTAAAGGAGAAATTTCAGCAATTGTACTGTGTACCCACTCATTTAATTGTTTTGGAGGTAATCGTTTTGGCCTTTCATCCGTCTGATAAAAAAACAGAGAATCAGGTAATAGCGCAATTTCCCCCACTCTATCCACGTTGTGTACGGAATCATTGGTGTTTTCTGATTTCTCCACTTTCATAAATTATATCAGCTTTCCCATTTCCCTTCCTGCAACGTAACTAACTCCAATGACAACACACCCCTGTTTTGAACAGGTTCGCTTTTACTATAACTTTCCTCCTTCTTGTTTGTCAAGGATTTTACTTGCTGTTTACTCTCTTTTTCTCGCATGAGCGCCTTATTAACTTTGAAAATTGCCGTAAGCGTGTAATTCACATCCGCACGTAATACTTCCACCTCCACTTTAAGTATACGTGCGGAAACGCCCATAAATTTTTCCGCAACATCATGGAGTGTATTGTCTTTTTTATTCTCTGAAGTATGCTGTCCCAGTTTTAAATTTCCATGGCCACGTTTATTTATTTCCGCAATACTTCTGTAATATTTACCCCGACCTTGCGATTGTTCGGGTTTTCCCATAAAATTT
This sequence comes from Puniceicoccales bacterium, assembly GCA_031258545.1. Lineage (GTDB taxonomy): Bacteria > Verrucomicrobiota > Verrucomicrobiia > Opitutales > UBA9783 > CABUVL01. The sequence continues at coordinate 27,930 of JAIRMU010000010.1, forward strand.
TCGACCTGTTCCAAATCAATTGAAAAAATTTTACCTAAACATATCCAAACATCTTTGGGAGCCGTATTTATGTTGACGGGAAGAGATCCCAACAAGGTCGTGCATTCCCTAAGGCGCTTTAACGTATCATCACAAAAATTACCCTTGCTGAAAAACCTCTTCTGAAAAGATTCCATCTCCGCAAGCTGTTGGTAACTATTTAGGCAGGTCGGTAAAAACACACCTGGAGATTTATTGCCCTGGGGATTTTCGGATTCGTTTTTATTGTCGGTAACCGTCTTGTTATCGGTTGCATTTTCATTTTGCGACGCCGCCTTAGGCAAGGTTCGATTTTCCACCAAAGTCACCTCCGTTGGTCTACGACGTAACCACTGCAAATAGGACTGCGTCAACGCCTGACTATCTAAATAATCACCGAACAGATTAAACAAATTTAACAACAATCTTTTATCGGGATTGTTGAGAGGAATTTTCCCCGATTCATCTTCAATACGCACTTTTAATTGGATACCTTCTGGAATTTCTATCTTAGATGTAGATATTACTTTATTCCATCCCTGCAGCGGACCATATAAGTCTCCATGAATTTCCAAAATTTCTTCCAATCCGGCCCACACAACATTGAGCCCATTATAAGCGTAATGCTTCAAATCTGCATTCCCCAACAATTGTGCATGTACCTTGATGTCTTGCGTTAAATTTTTCAGGAAAACAACCACCAGAAATGACAATAGCATCAACAGGCCCAAGACCATCAACAAAATAGCCCCAGACATCGGGTGTCTCAACTGTGAACGGCATCTACAAGACATGATTGTTGTGGTCCTTGGGGGCAGTTTTTGCGTTGGGTTGTGCCGAAGGCGGTTCCTGCACGTGAAACATTTTTGCGTCTAGCAAAGCAATAAAACGTTGCTCTTCGCAATTATCTTTACTAAAAATTATTCGTATCCCATCGGGATATTGCCCCAAAGACTTGTTTTGATTTTCGTAGGATTTTCTCAAAGTATCCGTCCATCCTTTGAAAGACCAAGTCCCCTTTTCTAAATCCAAATACCCACATTGCAACTCCTTTACACAGTCGCTCAAAATACACCGACAAGTGACGACCGTTGAGTCTTCTTCAACGCCTACCCCAAATCGCTTTTGCTTAAGGAGCCGCTCCTGCCATAATAATATCAATTGGTGTTCCACATGACATAAGGCAATGGAACAGGGATTCCAATTCGACGATAAAAATAAAAAAGGCTGCCGTAGTTGCTTAGTTAGGCCAAATGTAACATCCCGACTGATTCCTTCAGATTTTATTTTCCCCGCCATAAATAACTGGCCTTTGCACCCATCTTTACCGATTAAAGATGTTATCTCATTGAGGTGTGTGGATAAAAAATGCGTACAGTAATCTACGTGTTCTAAGAATGCTTTTCTGTCTCCATTTTCTTCCCAAACCTGGACAAAAGTTACAAAAAGTGTCATGACCGTCGACAAAATTAATCCACCTAACCCAAGTGCTAAAATAACTTCCAATAAAGTAAAGCCGTTACACCGTTGATACGCTTCAATTCTCTTGCAATGCTTCTTCATTTTCGTCGAAATTTTTTTCGTGCAATTTTCTTAGTTGTAACCGCTCAGATTGAGTGATCCATTCTCTACGACGTACCCAAAAACTATATTTGCAATCTTCATTTTGGATTTTTACTTCGACATTGTATAAACCCAAATAAGGGGTTAATTGTACGTTCCCTTGCCATTGTATTGTATCCGCACAATCGGGTAAGTAAAAAGTGTGGTTGCTTGAAATTTGCCCCCGTTTTATTTTGCCTAATGCATAGCGAATTGTATCCAATGTTAAGCACTTTGAATCACCTTGTGTGAGAGCACGTTTACAAATGAGACCGTTCACAAAACTCTGCGATAGCATCAATACCGAAACCGCAAACAATGCCAAAGCAATCACCACTTCAATCAATGTAAAAGCGCTTCGCTTGCAAGCAGCACTAGACTTCAACACCGATAAGTCCTCCCGTCAACGCATCCACACGAAAAAACTCTGCAATGCCTTTCCATGTAATTTTAACATAGGCATTCTCAAAATATCCATACTGCGAAACCTTTAGGCAATTCAACTGCGTGTGCATTAACCGAGGCTGACCATCGCTTGCGTATTCTCCTTGATAAAACTCAAATGCTACCTGTTTGGCGTCCAATTCTTTGGGGAACTTCGTCAATTCTACAATGGATGCATCGGTATCCTCGATTTGAAAACCTTCATTTGTACAGGTGAGAAGTAAATTTTCGTGCCGCTGCGAAGCCAACAGACGCATGCTTTGTATCCTGCGATTCAAGAGCCATGTTGGATTGTGTTTATAGCTGGAAAAAGCGGATTGGACTTGATTAAAATGCGATATGGATAAACTGGATATTAACCCAAATAAAGCCAACACCAATAGCAATTCTATGAGCGTAAATCCTTGCCTTTTTGCATTATCCATGCTTCCAATGACTGAAGTCTTTAATCTTCCGAGGCATTCTTCCAATTTCCGATGTCATCCCCATCGCCGCTTTGGCCTCCGGGTCCCATAGACCAGACGTCGTAACTATTTTTATTCTTAGAACCCGGGTAACGGTATTGGTAAGGATTTCCCCACGGATCAACCAAGTCATCCTTATTCTTAACATAAGGCCCTTGCCAACGTCCCGCCTTCCCCGAAGGGGCTTTCAGCAAAGCGTCCAAGCCTTCTTCCGTAGATGGATAATTGCCAATGTGCGCTCGATAAGCCATCAAAGGAACATCGATCACTTTGGATACAAACAAACCGGCAACCTTCTTCTGTCCGCCCCCAAAAATAGATTCGGAATTAACGACAATCAAACCTAGAATCATCCCCATTAAGGCGAGGGCAATTAAAATTTCAATTAAAGAAAATCCAGACCTTTTATCCCTATTAATTTCTACCATATTCCCATTATGCAGCATGTTGTTACCAGGTTCAATCTTTTTTTATTGGATTGCAATTGCGAGAAAAATATTTCATACATTGGTTGCCATAATTTTTATGTTGCATCCCCTCGCAACATCTTCCTTGATAATTTCCCAATGGAGCTTTTGGTACCAGCAGTGGATGGTTGCGTCCATCGTATAGAGGTAAATTTTTTTGAATCCAAGATTTTTTGCCTGCCGTTTTACGTATTCAATTAGATTGTCTCCAATTTTTTGTCGACGATAGGGTTCCATGACAAATAAATTGGATAAACACGGCGAAAACATTTCATTATGCGGAATATCCTTTTCGGTTAAGCTGGCGGTACCCACACATTGATGATTGTGCAAATACACAAAACATATGTTGGGCTTATCAACATTGAGACGATTCAGAAGCTTAGTTTTTGCATGCTGAATGGACGGATTTTCGCAATGTTTTCTCCACATTTTTACATACCATGCAGCAATTGTTGGAATCAAGTCTTGATGATTCGCAAGATAATCTATGCGTATTTCATGGGCCATGGCTTTGTTTGCTGAATAAACTCTTTAATTGGACCTGGCGCAGGCACTCCTCCCGTTAAAACCTGCAAAACAATGCTGCGTACAAAATTGTAATTCGCCATTTTACGTTTTAAAATCACCGATCTTTGTTTTTTATGCGCATAAACAATATTTCGGATTAAGGGCATCCATTTACCATGGATAACCGACTTGTTCAAGAACTTATGTTTTATACACTTGAAGTTCAATAAAATTTTTCTTATTTAATTATACCATTAAAATCGGTGAAGCATTTTAATCAGTGGATTTTTTTAACCTATAGGCATTGGATTGGTCTCAAAAGACAAAGTACATCCATGATGTGGTTAAATCCAATCATATTGCTGATCCTAAGCTTACTTGGCATTGCCTTTATGTACGCCATACAAAATGGCAATGTAACGCATTTAAAATGGAAATCGCAGGTTATTTGGTTATGTTTGGGTTGCTGTGTTTATTCCATAACGGCAAATTTTAATTACAAAATTTTCCTACAAAATGCCCATTGGTTATACGCGCTCTCCATCCTATGTTTACTATTATTGTGGACACCGTTTGGACAGACTCTGGGAGGCAGCCGGCGTTGGTTAAACATCTGTGGTTTGGGCATTCAACCTTCCGACTTCAGCAAAATTGCAACGCTACTCTTTGTGGCAAGTCTGTTAACCCGAACGCGCATGTCTTCTTTTTTAGAATCTCTACATACTCTTGTAAAAGTAGCCATTATTAGTGGGTTATCTTTTTTTTTAATTTTCATTCAACCCGACCTGGGATCAGCGATGGTACTGCCGTTCATCATCTTTTCCCTACTATTTATCTCAAAATTATCACTCCGGTTTTTCATCGTTATTTTAGGGGTATCCCTGTTTGGCCTTGCCGTGATTGCTTTGGATACCTATGCCTATTATAAACAAATCAAAGCAGAGAAAAGTAGCACACATTTTCGCATAAAACCATTTCTGCCTCTCCGTGACTATCAACGCAAGCGTATCTTGGCGTTTGCAATTCCCACAAGCATTGATCCCCATGGTGTACACATCGGTTGGCATTTGAAGCAATCTTTAATCGCCATTGGATCGGGTGGGATTTTGGGTAAAGGATGGACGAAAAATACGCAAGCGCAGTTGGGATATTTACCCAAGGCGGCTTCTTTAAACGATTTTATTTTTTCCGTTCTTGCGGAAGAAACTGGATTGGTAGGTTCGTTGTTCGTTCTCATTTTGTACATGATTTTGATTTTAAACACATTTCGTATTGCCACTTTGGCAAAAGATCGTTTTGGTTGTTATTTATCTGTGGGTGTCGCAATTTTATTGCTCACGCACGTATGGATTAACATTGGCATGACACTCGGCATCATGCCCATTACGGGATTGCCTTTACCATTTTTAAGTTACGGAGGTTCTTTTATGCTAGTTTGCTTTTTTAGTCAAGGGTTGGTACAAAGCGTGTACCGATTTAGATTTGCCGAATGAACTTTCGTTGCTTACCCAATTACAACATACAAAAATGACAGATTTTAAACGTAAAAAACAAACCGAAGGTATTAAATTAATACCTAGAAAAGAAAAAAATTGCTCTAAAGTTGACAATACAACACTTCAGGAAGCGGCCGCTGCACGTGCTAAGGATCAAAGCTTTTTTCAAAAAATACTAAATTTATTTAAAAAAGATAAACATTATACTGAAATAATTATTAACAGTATCCTGCCCGAAAAGAGGGTCGCCGTACTACGGGATGGGATTTTGGAAAATTTAGATGTTGAATCCAAAAACACCCAACACATGGTGGGCGCCGTCTTCAAAGGGAAAATTCAAAATTTGGAACCTGGATTAAAAGCAGCCTTTGTCGATGTTGGCCAAGATAAGAATGCATTTTTACACTATTGGGATATCTTGCCTCTCGTCAACGGTGAAGGTTTTAACGAAAACGACCGCGATGAAGGTATCGAAGTTATTCATAGAAATACGGATATCCAAAGGCCTAAAGTTGCTTTACAGGATATTCCCCAAATGTTTCCCATCGGATCCGAAATCATGATCCAGATTACCAAAAGCCAAATTGGCACCAAAGGTCCGCGCACGACAACCAATATTTCGTTGGCGGGCCGTTACCTTGTATTGACCCCTTATTCCAACCAATGCGGCATTTCCAGAAAAATAGAAGACGCCAAAGAACGTGAACGCCTGAAAAAAATTCTACAAAAACTGGCTTTGCCGATGGGGATGGGGGTTATTTTTAGAACGGCAAGTTTGGGCAATTCCATCAAACAATTTACGCGCGATCTGCAACTTTTATTGGAAGTTTGGCAAAATATTCAATCCAAAGCCAGTACCTCACAAAATCCATGTTTATTATACCATGAACCCAGTTTAATTGAACGTACCGTGAGAGATTTCCTCACGGACGATGTTGATCGGATTCTTGTCGATAATGAACAGGATCATTGTCTCATCATAGATATTGTAAAAAAAATCGCTCCCAATATTCAAAATAAAATTGTTTTGTTTAGGGAACCCATTCCCATTTTTGACCGTTTTAACATTGAATCGCAAATTGAGCAAGTACTTTCGAGTCGCGTACCTTTACCTTCGGGAGGAGAAATCATCATCCAGGAAACGGAAGCGCTCACTTCCATCGACGTCAACACTTCTTCCCATCGCAGCATAGACAATGAGGCGGCTCATTTTATTGTTCAGGCAAACATTGAGGCCGCCAGAGAAGTTGCCAGGCAAGTGCGATTACGCAATATTGGAGGACTTATTATCGTCGATTTTATCGACATGAAACACAGCAAAGATAGGCATTTTTTGCATCAGTTTGTACAGCAAGAATTTGCGCAAGATAAGGCAAAGGTAAACGTTCTTCCCATTTCTGCATTGGGCGTTATGCAAATTTCAAGGCAGCGACACAAAGAAAGTTTTTTAAGCCGCTTGCATTTTCGCTGTCCCTATTGCAATGGTGAAGGGACATTAAGGTCGATGCATCATCTGGCCATGCGTATCCAACGAGAAATCTTCAGTAAGATTTCGGGCATAAAAAATGAGACGACGCGTAAAGCTTTCAAAATTTATACCCATCCAAACTTATTACAGTACGTGCAATGTGAGTGTAAATCTGAATTTGACGAACTCGAAAAAATGTTCAATTTAACCTTACAATTCTTCTCTGATGAAAATTTGCATCTGGAATCTTACAAAATTGAAAAATAAAACAGCAATTTTAACATTTACAAAATTGTAAACATCTTTTAGACTTATCGGGATGAAAATAAGGATTGGAATTAATGGGTTTGGTCGTATTGGCCGTCTAGTTTTTCGCGCGATTGCCGATAAAAATCTTCTTGAAAAGGATTTCGAAGTAGTTGCCATTAACGATTTGGTGGGAGCCGATAACCTTGCCTATCTGCTGAAGTATGATTCCACGCAAGGCAAGTTTCATGGAACCGTCGAATCTAGAGGCGAGGATACTTTGATCGTAAATGGACAAAACATTCAGTGTTTAGCCGTTAAGGAAGGTCCTGCCGCACTTCCTTGGGGGAAATTGGGTGTCGACATTGTCATTGAATCGACGGGACTATTTGCAAGTGACGAAAAAGCGCAAGGACATCTAACCGCGGGAGCAAAAAAAGTTTTAATTACCGCACCCGCTAAGGGAGACAAAGTGCGCACCATCGTTGTGGGGGTTAACGATCAGGAACTTAAAAAATCGGACAACATCATTTCAAACGCTTCGTGTACAACCAACTGCTTGGCTCCCATTACCAAAGTTGTGTTGGAAAATTTTGGCATCGAAGAAGGCTTGATGACCACCGTACACAGTTACACGGCAACACAAAAGACGGTGGATGGTCCTTCCAAGAAAGATTGGAAGGGGGGTCGTACGGCAGCCATCAATATTATACCTTCAACAACGGGGGCCGCCAAGGCCGTAGGATTGGTATTGCCCGCAGTGAAAGGTAAATTGACCGGCATGTCCTTCCGGGTACCCACCCCTACCGTTTCCGTTGTTGATTTAACGGTCAAAACGGTCAAAAGTACTTCGTATGCTGCAATTTGTTCAAAAATGAAGGAAGCCGCCAATGGTCCCCTAAAAGGCATCTTGGCTTACACGGAAGATGAGGTTGTTTCCAGTGATTTCATCCACGACGAACATTCCTCTATTTTCGATGCGGGATCAGGCATTGAGCTGAACGATAAATTCTTCAAACTTGTCAGCTGGTACGATAACGAATGGGGATACAGCAATCGCTGCGTCGATGTGCTTCAAAAATTGTCGCAACTCCTCTAAATTTGGGAAAAACTAAAGCAACCCAACACCACACTTTTCGTAAGCGTCTTCCAAACGACCTCTGAAATGATTAAAGGCGTTGATAAAACGTTGGGCACTGCTTTGCCAAGCGGCTCCTTGATTGATCGAATCATTTGCCCGCTGCACGTCACCCGTTACGCTACTCCACACATATTCACTTTGTATGCTGAGCGTATTTGCACTTAAACAGTGAGTATCTTTAGTTTCATAGACCCTTTTACTACGGCCGAAGCCAATGTTCGGCAATGCGATAGGGCGATGCTGATTTGTTGGCCACCTTTTGAAGATAACAATGCTTTGGCTTTTAAACTCGACCCAATGATGGACGAAAACATCAACCGTAACATTGCCGACGTAATCAATTGTATTAAATTAAAGTGACAGAGTTTGCCATAGGTAGATTAAAAGAACTACCACTCTGTAACCGTTTAATAAAAGAACTTATGCCGTGCTCATGAAAAATGTCCGGCGACAAGAGATTTGGCCTACATATTGCTTTCATAAGAGCCATGCTCTTTGATTGGGGTCCCGGTCAAGAGGGGTATGCATTATTGTTGGCGCCAAGGATAAAAAGACTTTGGAAGATATGCAAACATTGATGTTTAAGATTCAAAAGGCTTAGGGAAGGGGAACACAAATTGCTTTTGCATGTCTTGGAAACGCCTAAAGAAGTTAAAGTTTTTTACCCATGGGTCGATATGGGAATGAGACCTTTAGAAATATGTTTAACCCAATTTGAAACAGACACAACATTGGAACTTTGGGCTTATGATAAATCGGAAGAAAACCCTGTAGTTTACGACGATCAAGATAGATTACTCCAAATCTTAGGCTGCGAGAGAAAATCTCGGAACTTCGGCGCTAATGCCAACCTATCCGTGGGGGCCTACCGGTGCAAAATGAAGACCCGGCCCGTCAACAAATCCATCGACTCCGGTAACGACCCAATGACAAGATCCATTATCCATACAAATATCGATGTTTGAAGACCTAGATGAATTTATTACAAATTATTTTAAAAAAATATTTTAAAAATACTTGACAAAGGATAAATTATTTAAAAAGTACAGTGCATAAACCCTAAACAAAGGAAATTAATATGAACATAAAAAAATAACGAATATAATTATGAAGAGTAGTCTTGTGGCGGCAGGTGTGATGAGTGCAGTCACCCTAAACGCCTGGTGGTGCGAGCATTGCCACACAGAACATGACGGGCCAGAGTGTCCCGTAAGTGGAAAGAGGGTAGATGGTACAGCCGACGATGTTCATCCGGATGATGCAGTTGATCCTTCCACGTTTCCGCTGGTAGGACGTATGCCCAAAGGTACTCCAGTTTATGGTCCAGTTCAGAGGGAAGTAAAAAATAATGGTTATGAAACATCCGAGGGCCGAATGGTCGAAAAAGTCGCAGGTCAGTGGTTATATTGGGCCGAGGGTGTATTTGTAGGAGAAATGGATGAAGTTTTCGATCGCGATGGTACTCAACTCCAACCTGAAGGCACCTTAGCCGATGATTCCCTCGTTTACAAGACACCAGAGCACCTAAAGAGATACAGTCAATATTTTGCTATTTACCGCAAGGGTAATTATACTGGACTTAGAGAAGTTAATAAATTACTTAACGGCCATTTTGTATATAATGGTTACAAGGGGTATTACAATAATAACGCTAAATATCATGCAGGAGGTGCTAGTTTTAACGGTCTTGTTTGGATTGATAGAGAGACAGGTAACCCTTACAAGAGTCCCGAAGAAATGCCTGAAGGATATACCCCTAATGCTACTTGGGAATATTTGTAAGTCTTAACTTTGAATCTAGTTTAGAAAAGCGCATAGAAGTCAAAGAGGTTCCGAGAGTTCTGTGTGTCAGGAGGTGTTATACAAATACTCTTAAAATGCTACCCGTCGGTGGCATTTTGCTTTTCTTTTACAGCAAAAGGAGAAATATGAATCTCCATAGAAGTTTCGGTTGTCAATAATTCTTCATGTCAGTATACTTATCCAGGCGCACGTTTTTCATGGGGTTTACGTAACACACAATAACCGCATAGTCGTAAATGTTGCATGTCGGTGATTATTATCGGACGAGTGCCCCTAGTTTATTTGTAGGAAACGCAAGTGATGAACTGTTTCGATCACAATGGCAATCCAGTACAGTTTCGGCCAGCAGGTACACTTGCCGATGGCTATCCAATTTATGAAGTGTCGGAGCAGCAACAAAGGCAATTAGAACTTCCTCTTTATTTTACCTACACAAACTTCATCGATGAGCTGGGAAATATTGGACTTTTGGAGATACGGAAACTCCATGGCCATTTTGTATATAGTAAGCATAAGTTCTGTCATCATTTGGCGGAGGTCTTGTTAAAGAGGATAAGGTCGGTTAAACAGTCCCATCATAAGATTAGGCAGTGGTGGATTCGGCAAAAGGAGTCCGCAAAGGCTTTGATCTTATGCTTACATTTGAAAAGATAAGCTCGATTGTAAGCCACTTACTTATGTTTTAAAAATGTGTAGAGGTTGCGCGGTTTTTCATTTTTTTGGAGGCTAATCACTCGCATTTTTTTGTCAGCAATTTGAAATAACGTGTAAGTATTATTTCTTTTAGACGAACGACACCCCTGAAACCGATTTAATACCTTTTGGGAAGGCAAAATTTTCAAATGGTCAGCAGCCACACGAGTGTTTGTGGTGCTTTTGGGGAATATGCATCGTGGGTATTGTTTGGGGTCTTTTTGAAATGGCCGCAATGGGACGGCTTTCTCAAAAAAGCGTTGACAAAGTGATCGAAAAAAATTTGCCTAAAGGCATCCGATGGTGGTTGTAGCTCAATTGGTTAGAGCACTGGAT
>JAIRMU010000015.1 GCA_031258545.1 Puniceicoccales bacterium
ATCCAGTGCTCTAACCAATTGAGCTACAACCACCATCGGATGCCTTTAGGCAAATTTTTTTCGATCACTTTGTCAACGCTTTTTTGAGAAAGCCGTCCCATTGCGGCCATTTCAAAAAGTCGCCCAAGCTTATGATTTCATTTAAAAATCGGATTCCCTAACATTAAGTACTGCGGTCGGTAAAGGCTTTTCCCATAATAATTTGAAAAGAAGATGGCTCTTTTTTTTCTGTGTTGTTGGTATGGTCGGCCAAAAATTCTCTAATTTGGTAATAAGGTTAGATAATGCCCTGGAACTTGATAGATTACAATAGTATTTGGGCTTTGGTTTATAAGGGTTAAAAATGCTTGTTCGTTTACAATAGCATGAGGATCTGTAATATCTCCATTCTCTGCGAAATGTCTATAAGTTTGATTAACTCCTGCTCGCACAACAATGGCTATGGGACGATTTAAAAGTCTTGCAAAATGTTGAAAGTCTTCCGTATCGAGCCATACGTTGGGGGTTTGTATTCGATAAATAGTTCCAATATCAGCCCCGTTGTCTCTTGCCATCTCTGCTGCCTGCTGGCGTATAGTTAGCATGACTTCTTCCTTGAACTCCATCCTAGGCATACCCAACAGTACGGCCCAAGGCCCACAGTTTCCATCATCAGGAACGTCTATTAAATCAAAATTCCTTCCGTTTATATTTATTGCAGTTATTACTTCAGCAGGGGAATCTGTTACCAATTGAATACATTGAATACATTGCTTCAAAAATTGAATATATTCTTTCAAAGAACCCTCATCAATGGGTTGAGTTGCTACACTAAAGTCAAAAGCCTTTTCCATAAATATAAGGAGATTATTTGCAACGAAGTATATATATTTCTTCAAATCATCTACATCAAGCGACGGCATTTTCCGATGCAACAGATACATATCCTGAAATGCGTATTCTATTGCACGCACAATATTGCCTATCATCGGAGTAAAAATTTCTCTTTGCCTATCTTTCGACATGCTTTTCAAGATATCAATCTTCACGGGTGTATAACCAGCAAAGCTTTTCCCCTGGCCATCGCCTTTCTTGGGCGTGCTAGGCTCAGACGTACTAGGAGATGTAGAACAGCTACTTTCTTCTTTAGGCGGTTCTTCCTCATACACAGTATCAAAATCAATAATCTTGAAATCAAAAACTTGACCCAACTCGTCTGCAATAAAGAAAAAATTTCCGGAATTCGTAAGTAAATCAGAAAGCTTAAAAATTTCACCTATACGATCGAATAAGAAAAGCCCTTTTTCAATTATCGGGCTTTCAGAGAGTTTTAATCTCCTTTCACGGATTTGATCCCTAACGGTCTCGTAGGGGCGTACTCTTATCGTTCCGCTTGCCGAATAACCGATATTTTTTGTTGCGATGTAAAAATCTCTCTCGTTAGCCCAAAAGAAATGGACCTCGGGGCCAAACCCTGAGTATTCAAGAAATCTGTAAACAAAAAGCTCTCTCGGTTCCACTGGTTGTGCCGCACTACTACTTCCGTGTGCACCAGAGCTTAATCCCAAACGATGGGTTTTAATGTAGTATAATAGAGAGCCATTAATGCGTGCTTTAGCCCCCAACTGAATTCCAATTCCTTTAGGGGCAAACTCAATTATAGCCCCTGGATGTAAATAGGTAAAATATGGCTTGGCGGCTGTTTTAAGAGCCTCAATAGGGGGTGTTTTGGCGAGTTGATGCTAGCTTCTTTAACCTCGGCTATTAATGTTGCTAATGTGCCTGCAGGATCTGGATCTGTTGCCAAAGTCGGTAATACTCGCAAAATGTCCTGAATGGCCTTTCTGCGCTGTGTTAGATTTCCCTTCGGCAAACTACTAGCCTGTGTCTGTAATCGCTCAGCTACCCTTTGATTGCTTAAGTCCAACTGGTTTACAAATTGTATTATTTCATTAGCCAACGCGCCAAAATCAACGTCTGCATGAACAAACGGTGTTAAAAAAATAATGTAATCAAAACGCAAAATTTCTGTAAATTCATATTAAAGTAATTATTTTTTTGTTATAAGATGTCAATTCTAAAAAATATAAATCACCGAGATGATGTCCGTAAAGCCTGAGCCAGCACATTCACATTGGTGACAACGGATTGATGGTATTTTTCAAAAGATTTCATGTCAAGGGTTGGCATTTCTTCTTGTAAAGTCCGCATATCCTCAAACGATTGTTCAATTGCTTCTGTAAAAACTTCTACCAACGGAAGGAAAAAAGACCTTGCGGCTTCTATTCTAGCACTTTTATCTCTGCGCACCAAAAAATATCGTGATATCTCATCTGAAAATCCTAGATAACTATAAGGTCCGCTCCCCATCAAAAATCCATCAAACAGTGCCGAGGCACGTGTCGCTCCATGGCGCGATATGTGAAAATCAATAATTTTGAAACCGGAAATATGGCCAGGAATGTTATATGTAAAATAGAAATTTCCAGAATTCGTAATTAAATCTTCCAGCCCGAAAATACGTGAAATGATATCGATGAGGACAAGCCCTTGTACAACCTCCTGTTTTACAAAGGATTCTTGCGATGAGTCAAATCCTAAATAGCTTGTACCCAACAACTGAGGCGTTGATTTTACATCCTCATAGGTATAGGTTCCAATCTTACCGTTTTCTGTGCAGCCGATATCTATTGGTGCTGTTCCAATCTTACCGCTTTCTGTGCAACCGATATCTATTGGTGCAATACAACCGATATCTATTGTTGCAATATAACAGTCTTTTGCATTATACCCAAAGAAATGAACTTCAGGACCCAACCCTAAATACTGAAGAACCTTGTAAACAAAAAGTTCTTCGAGCCGTACGGGTTCTGCTTCTTTACTATCCCATGAGTCTAATTCGGCACACAACCCACGGCTATGCGTTTTTATATGATAAATGATTTCCGAGTATCCCAATTGGGCAATATGGACACGATCCCCCAACTGTCTTCCGTCAGTTTTGTCAGAAAAGTCAATTTCAGCGCCCGGAAATTTCTTTGAAAAATAATCACGGGCTTTCTGCTTAAGCATTTCATGTGGTTTTTCCTCTAAGTATAACCGAGCGCTAATGCAATCTACTGTTAATTTTAAAGCGCTTTTATTTCCCTTTAGCTCTTGTAGAACATTATTAATGATCTTTATTTGTTGTATTAAACTGGTGGACTGTGCGACTAACTTATCGGCATTTACTTCCAGCATAGTCGCAATTTTTGAATCTTCAATTTGGGTAGAAAATACTCTTATTTCTTCGGCTAATGCGTGAAGATCAACATCCGCACGAACAAATGGCATTAAAAATAACGCCATTAGGATAGCACACGTCTTTCGTAGAACCATAGCCTACATGAAATTCGCTTTTATTACAAAATGCCAAGCTTTAAATAAGCCATAGGTCAAAATAAGTAATTACCACTGATTGCCGGCAGCTCTGATACGTATGTGGTTCGTCGGCTGGCATTAAACTCGCGAGCGGTGGCTGTAACTGTTTGGCTATTTTAAACTCCGTATATATCCTAAAGTACGTCAATATAATTTTTGAAGCATCAATATAATTTTTGAACTAGACGCAGGGCTTGTCCAAAAGCATTCCTTTTGGGACACCCAAGTATAAATGCAAAAATCCTCCCCTACTCGATCGATTTTTTTGTCCTTATGGCTTTTCACTAGGCCATTTATATTATGCTTACAAATCTAAATCCATGCTTTAATTTTACAAGGATGATACAGCCTTAAAGAATATATTTTTGCACCTGCTCTAGCAGTTTGTGAGGATGCAACGGTTTTGTCAGCAGTGCATTCATGCCTACGGAAAGGCATTGGGCACGCGTTTCCTTCAGTGCATACGCCGTAAAACCTATAATCGGCAAACCACTTTTTTCAAGTCCACATTCGCCAGCGCGAATGCGTTGTGTTGTTTCATACCCATCCATCTCTGGCATATTAATATCCATCAGAACGAGGTTGACTGGATTTTTTTGCAACCACCCCAAACAACGGTACCCATTTTCAACGATATGCACATGGTACCCATTCTTTTCTAAAATCGCTTTTGCAACCTTTTGATTATCTTCATTGTCTTCAACCAATAAAATAACTTTTCCCGCCGTTACAACGCTGAGCGTCTCCAAAGGCTTTGCCATGGGCGTATGCGGCAATTTCCCTATTTTTAGCAGTAGCGTTAAATAAAATGTTGTACCTCGTTGTGGCTGACTATGAACGTGAATATTACCGCCCATTAATTCAACAATCGATTTGGTAATGGACAATCCAAGCCCCGTACCCGCTTGATTTTGAAATGGTATTTGCTCAAAAGCTCTAAAAATTTTTTGTTGATCTTTGGGCTCAATCCCTATGCCGCTATCCTTAACCGAAATAAATAATTGATATAAATTGTTTTTATAAACTCTCCCCGTCAGCCTTATGTGAATACTGCCCTGTGTCGTAAATTTGGTGGCATTACTCAACAAATTCATTACAATTTGCCTCAGTCGCTTGGGGTCACCCACGAAATAATTTGGCAATTGCGGATGTCGCCAAACATGCAGATGCAAATTCTTTTTCACCAAAGTCGGCTGAAAAAGATCCAATACTTCACGCAAACATTCGTTAAGGTCAAAAAAGGTAGGTTCCAGCGTTAATTTATCGGCCTCAATTTTCGAAAAATCAAGAATTTGACTAATTAACTCTAAAAGTAATTGCGTGCTCGAATGGATACTTTTTACGTAATCCTTTTGCTTATGCGTCAATTCAGTTTCGTTTAATAGGTAAGCATAACCTAAAATACCGTTAATGGGTGTTCTTATTTCATGACTCATCGTAGCTAAAAACGTAGACTTTGCCTGCGTTGATTTCAAAGCTGCATCACGCGCCCTAGACAACTCTTCTGCGTATAGTTTTAATTGTTCCTCATGTTTTTTCCGCTCGGAGATATCAATTAAACAGCAGATGTAGCCCTCAAAATACCCATCCGATAAAATTCTCGGCGTACAGTGACTCCACATCCAATGATAACTGGATTTATATCCTCTCAACCGGCATTCCATCGTGAAGGATTCATGGCGCAATTGGGCATTCAAAAAGGCCTTTTTATATTCCATAGCCACTTCCGGATGAAAGTAATTAAGCCAGGACCAGTCGGTATACTTTAAACGCGTTTGTCCCGTAAATTCTGCCCATTTTTTACTGAAATAAAAACAAGAATTATCTTCATTGCTTGTCCACAACAAAACGGGGGCCATATTGGTCAACTGCTGGAATAAATTCTCACTTTTTTCCTGCGTTCGAATCATTTCATTCAGTGTTTGAGCTAACATCCCAATTTCGTCTTTGCACAACTCGGGGACAAGGGCTTTCGAATCTCCCAATTTACGTCGCTGCATTTGCTTGGTAATAATATTCAAAGGCTTTAAAATCAGCCGATTAATCTGAAACATGCAGCAAAAAACAATTATAAAAATAATCAACAGCGAAATGCTGACTATTTTCATACTTTGCTTCAAAAATTCCTTTTGCCAGTATTGCGTACGCAACTGTATTACAATGTATGCGGGCATGTAATTTGTTTGATCGTCATACTGAACCAAATAAATTCCCAGTGCATAGTTAAATACATGCCTTTGGGGGAAAAAATCGTAACATTCTAAATTGTTTTGGAATTCGGGCATGCGAATACCGATTGGTAGAGGATAGTGTTGCCAAGGTTTTCCGATGAGTGTCTTTTTGTTACAGGCCAAAATCTTGAGCGGGTTTTCCGCAATAACTGCCAAAAATTTAACGTGCGTTTCACTACCCAAAGCGTAAACAAAACGCTGCAATTCATAGGGGTAATGTACCAGCTGTGTACACATACCTAAGAAATGGCCGATTTGTTGCGATCGTGCCAATGCGTGTCCGTTAAGGTGTTTTTTATACGTGTAGCTCGAAAAAAAAACAATCACGCTCGAACACACGACAAGTATACACAAAAGGGGAAACAAAAATTTTAATTTAAGCGTTTTTTTGACCCGGTGCAAAATTTTTACATTCATTATTTGTGTTGTAAGGCCCCATGCAGAAATGTTTTGTCAAAAACTTCGTCGAAGTTTATGTCTTTGGCCGATAAGTTATTATTGGCAAGGAATTCTGCATTAATCGTTTCTATTACACCTGTGAGGTACTTATTAAATGTAAATAATTGAACTTGTTCCCCTAATTTCAGTGGAATGACTGCATTAAATATTTTTTCAGATCTATTTTTAGAAACGGATAAATGATGACTTAGGTACGTATTTCCAAGTTCCGGATTACTTTTGTATAAATCCAATAGATTATCCCAATTTGCAATAAATTTCCGAAAACCTTTCGCATGCCTTTGTAGGACATTTTGATTCATTACCAACACATTGAGTTTCATTTCTTTGGGCCAATGCGCGGTAGAATAAATGGAATGACATTGAGTAGCATTTTTCATTAAATGTATGCTATAAGGAGGATACGCTATAACCCCTTGTACTTTTTGCTTTTGAATAAATGTTTCGAAAGCCGTTGGATCCACAAAACGCAGTTTTACATCGTGCATGGACAGTGCCACCGATTTTAAAGCTTTTAACAAAACAAATCCACCAAAAGAATTAATTTCTCCCCCTATACATTGCCCCCGAATATCGATCATATTCTGTATGCTTTTGTCGACCAATACGTGACATGCGGCCTCCGGTGTGGCATAAGAAGGAATGAGAATAATTTTGGGTGCAAGCGCTTTATTTTTTTGTTGAATTATCATAACATCAATCAGGTTGCAGACCATGCCATGAATTTGTCCCCATTCAAAAGCCTGTTGTACGTCACTAAAGGAACCAAATTCAATGAGTTGAACGCGCAGTCCAGCGCGTTTGAAAAACTTTGCCTTTTTTGCTAAAATAAAGTATTCAAAACCCGAGGAAGCGTTTAACCCAAGACGTATTGTAGGGATGTATCGCATCCAGCAGATGCATCGATGTATTATAACGCATGCCAATACGATCAAAACAATCAATACACCTAGCCTTGCCTTATGCTTCACAGACTGTAATTTAATCGGGATTACCAGCGCGAGCAAGCCAATTTTACATTTAGAATATGTTGGCACGCATAAAAAATTATTTTTAAGGTTTACTCTTATTCAATTTTATTTCAAAACCATTGTCATGTCTGTTATTGCTCCAAAACTGAACTGGTGTATAGTGCGTTTAGGAAATGATTATAACTGGTGGGTAAAAGAAATTAGCAACCCTATTCATTGGGATTTGGATGGGCTTAGCATTTTGGACCCCAAGCAGGTTATCCACATACTTGATTTGATGGATGCATTGAAAGACTATGGATTGAATACCGACATTTTAGATCGTGCATTCTTCAAATTCAGAATTGATAAGCGTCTCAAAGAAAATTTAGTTCGCCTAACGTGTGTGGAAGAAAATTTGATCGACTCGGATGAACCTCTTTTTGCATTACCCAATTCCATTGATGAAGAAAAAGGTCCCTACGCGGATCTCATCGATCATGTGACTCGCTTGCGCGTTAGATTGCTCAATGACAGCATTGACTTCAAGCAAAATATTTCACCCGATGAAATTGCAGACGATTTAAATGAACAATATCAACAGGAATTTTTTGAAGGGTCTGCCATCCACTGTTACCGTGAATTATCGGATATATTAGAATATATTCCTACAGGCTTCGAGTTAGACCGGGAAGAAATTCACGAAAATGCCGATAAAGCCGAGGATCTTCTGTACAAAGATTTAGACGTAGACATTGAAGAGGATACCAACGATAAAGAAGAACTATTGGAACAAGATGAAACGATGCGTTGGGATGGTGACGATGAAAATAATGCGGCCGTTGGTGGTCACAAAAAGAAAACATAATTTTTAACAATAAGTCCTAACAAAAGCTTGCGTTATTTTAACCTTATTCTCTAATAAAGCTTTTGGAGGGCACGGTAGCCAAGTGGTAAGGCAGGAGTCTGCAAAACTCTTATGCGTCGGTTCAATTCCGACCCGTGCCTCCATGATGCTATGCATTTACACGAACAAGAGTGGCAGACCATTCGACAAAATCGTCGCAAACGAGCAAAAAAATGGTTACGTTATCTGCCGAGGCGCTCTACATTTGCTCGGTATAAATTTTTAAGATGGTTTGGCGATGGCTTACTGAAACGGCGTTACCTGTGGTCATTTAAATATGAAGCTGTAAAACCTGCATTTTATGCGGGATGGATTTTAACATTACTCCCCGTGATGGGAGCTCAGACGCTCATAGCAAGCATACTGGCAATCATTTTCAGAGCAAACATCATGATCTTGGTCGCATTGCAAATGATTTCAAATCCTTTGACGGTTGGCATATTGTGGCCCTTTGAGTATAAAGTTGGAGAAAAATTCCTAAAGTTTCTCGATAGCACCAATCAATTGGGATTGAATGTTACGGCAAGAGAGATTCTTGGTCATGGATCCATAGGACATAAAGGCGCTTGCTTCTTAAAAATAACGTTGGCAATTGTAATTGGTGGTATTATTTTGGGTTATATTTGTGGTATTATTTCTTGCTACCTATACAGATACTTTACGCGACGTGCCGAAATTACCTATCAACAATTTATATCGTCGAAAGAAAACAAGGAGGGTAACAATCAAAAACACGTTCGGTCTTTAGATTCCAAAAAATAAAACATGCAGTCCTTTGCAGAGGTACACACAGTTAAAATATTCGACCGCGAGGTTTATGATGCGGGGATGCGCCATGCCTTTGGCAAGATCTGCCGCGCACTTAGCCACAAATTTAAAAAATTCGAGATGGATGTGCGGTATTTGTTTAACCTAAAGCGTGGGTATGGATTGCAATAATTTCTGCGTGTAAGGATGTTGGGGTGCAACGTATAAATCCTGAGCAAGTGCTTGTTCCACAATACGCCCCCGTTGCATGACGGCCACAACATCACTCATGTGTTCCACAACAGCCAAATCGTGTGCTATAAAAAGGTATGTTAACCCAAATGCTTTTTGCAAATCCATCAGTAGGTTAACAATTTGCGCTTGAACGGAAACATCCAATGCGCTTACGGGCTCATCGCAGATAAGCAATTCGGGTTCCACCGCCAAAGCTCTCGCAATGCCAATGCGTTGACGTTGTCCACCACTAAACTCGTGTGGATACCGATCTAAACTCGTATGCGCCAATCCAACTTGATCCAATAATTCCAAAATCCTCGAATGCTTTTGTTGCCGACTCCAGGATTTAAAATGGATGTCCAAAGGCTCCATTAAAATAGATTCCACACGCATTCGCGGATCTAAAGAATTAAACGGATCTTGAAAGATCATTTGAATTTTTTTGCGATATGGGAAAAATTCACGGTTTGTTTTACTCGAAATACAGGCTCCATTAAAAAAGATTTCTCCCGAACATGCGGTAACCAGTCGGACAATTGCTTTGCCCACCGTTGATTTTCCACTGCCGCTTTCTCCCACCAAACCCAGAGTACAACCTCGCTCTACCTTCAATGAAATCCCATCGACAGCTTTTACCACATGCTCAACTTTTTTAAAAAACCCTGTCGTATTCACGTAATAAACGCAAAGATCCTTTATCTCTAACATGCAGGGGCACATTTGCGTTTTACACTAATAGAACTTGCTTGTTTGTCAATAGGAACTCTCCGTCCACGCTAATGTGTGAAAAAAGTATATTTTTGGCTTCAAAAACTTTGTTTTTATATTAATTTAATAACCCTTTAGGGGATGAAATTGTCAGAACGCATTGTGATTACGGGTATTGGACTTACGGCCCCCAACGGCAATTCATTGGCTGAATTTAGGAAGCATTTGCTGGAAGGGTACGCACGCATACAAAAAATAGATATGCGCTATATGGGAATTGTTCTGGCGGGCGTATGCACGTTTAATGCCCTCGAATATCAATCCAAAAAAGAAGTACGTGTGGGCACACGGGCCGGCAGCATAGGTATCTACTGTGCCCATAAAGCAATCGAATCCAGCGGTCTTAATTGGCATCTTTTGGACAAAAGTCGCGTGGGCGTTTATTTGGGTATCACGGAACACGGTAATGTGGAAACGGAAAACGAAGTATATCAAATTTCTAAATTTGGATACGACACGCGCTTTTGGAGCCACCATCATAACCCCAGAACCGTGGCCAACAATCCTGCCGGAGAAATCACCATTAATTTAGGGATTACGGGGCCTCATTACACTCTGGGAGGTGCTTGTGCGGGAGGTAACATTGGCCTTATACAAGGGGTTCAAATGCTGCGTTTGGGTGAAGTCGATGCGGCTCTTGTGGGGGGCGTTAGCGAAAGCATTCACACATTTGGCATATTTGCCGGGTTTAAAGCCCAAGGTGCTTTAGCTTTTCACGAAGATCCCAACAAGGCAAGTCGACCTTTTGACAAACATCGCAACGGCATTGTTATTAGCGAAGGTGGATGCATGTTTGTTTTAGAACGTCTGGATGCAGCTTTGGCAAGAAAAGCAAAGATCTTTGGAGAAGTTGTGGGATACGGTATCAATTCCGATGCGAAAGATACGGTACTGCCCTGCAGTGAGCAACAGGCAGCTTGCATTCAACTTGCTTTAAAAAAAGCGCAGATGCAAGCCGTCGACATCGACATCGTAAACACGCACGCAACCGCTACAATTTCCGGTGATATTCGGGAATGTGAAGCCCTAAACATCGTATTTAAACAAGCACCCCATACCTATTTTAACAACACCAAAGGTTTTATTGGGCATGCAATGGGTGCAGCAGGCTCGTTAGAATTGGCCGGCAATTTGCCTGCATTCGAGGATCATTACGTTCACCCAACAATTAATATTGACGAATTAGACCCCGCATGCAAGCTTAACAATTTAGTGATTAATCACCCAAAGCATTTACCTCAAGTACGGACGATATTGAATACTTCATTCGGTATGTTAGGCATTAATTCTGTGGTGATTGTTCGACGGTACGACGCTTAACGTTTTTATGACTATCATGGACAAAAAAAACATACGGAAAGTAGTGATTGATATTATTGCAGAAATTGCTCCAGATGAAGATCTGAGTAATTTAAAAGATGATGTACGCCTGCGCGATCAATTGGAATTGGATTCTATGGATTTTTTAGATATCGTGATGGAATTGCGAAAGAAGTACGGCATTGAAATTCCAGAAGACGATTACGGGCATTTAGAATCACTGCAAAGTTGCGTAGACTACTTAACGCCTAAGTTTCCAGACAAGAAGTAAAAATTTTTAACGATTTTTATAAAAATAACATATTGGGGGTCGTGAGGTAATAGCTTCATGTTATTATTTCAAGTTTAGATGAGGTGGCTCTTGCAACGCAATGATTCATGAGATTCAAGTAAAATCGGCACTGCATTACCATAAAAGAGCATTCGCTACGCATTGGGATCTCAATTGTTACCGTGGGTGCGGACATCATTGCATCTACTGTTTTGCGCAATATTCACACAAGTATTTGGAATCTAAAGATTTTTTTGACGATATTTGGGTAAAAACTAACATTGCCGAAGTCCTGGAAAAGGATTTTTCCAAAAAAAGTTGGTGTGGCGCTTGCGTCAACGCTTGTGGTGTTACCGATGGGTATCAACCGATTGAGCAAAAATTTCAATTGATGCCATCCATCATCCAATGCTTTATCAAACATCGAAATCCATTGGCCATCACAACCAAATCTCATTTGGTTGTTCGCGATCTTCCACTGCTAACGCAATTGAACAAAGTCGCGTACGTTGTATTGCGCATGTCCATCTCCACGACGGCTGAAACCTTACGCGAAAAATTGGAACCCTATGCCTCCAAGATACAAGATCGTTTTCGAGCATTAAAACTATTTGCATCAGCGGGGATCGATACGGGCATTCTTCTCATGCCCATCATTCCTTACATCAATGATTCTTTTGAAAATCTGGAAAATATATTTGGAGAAGCAAAATCGTGCGGTGTTAAAGAAATTGTTGCCGACATTTTGCATTTAAGAGCTCATGTGCGACAAAATTTTTTGAGTCATGTGCAAAAACTATTTCCTCAACATACGAATCGTATACGTTCGTTGTACAAAGGGAGTTATGTGGACAAAATTTATTCCAAAACATTATATCAGAAAATCTTCGGCCTTCGAAGTAAATATAAATTTAACACACCGCTCCCCAGCACAGTCCACATGACCCAATTCTCAAAACAATTGGAACTGTTTTCGCAGCACAGCGCATAAATCTTTGCAAAAAAAGTGTTTCCCCATAATTCTGTAGGCTACGTCGCCGTAACTTTTACAAGGGATTAACATAATCGGCTTCCTGATAAATGTTAGCTTTTACATCGGCGCTGCCTACGCGCTTCGTACAGGCATAGGCTCCCCACAATACCTGCATTCAGAGAATCGGCAGATCTTCCAAACATAGGAACGGCAACTTTTGTTGCCTTTTCCAACCACAGTGGGGTCAATCCGTGCGCCTCATTGCCAATGCAAACGACGCACGGCTGTGTCATGTCTACATCCCAATAAAGTAAATCCGCATCAGGAGTCATCGCCAATATGTTTATGTTTTTGCCATCGAGAAAATCATGAATACGTTCCGCAGTATCCCAAACGATGTTTAAACCGAATACAGCGCCCTGAGAAGTCCTAATCACGTTTGGGTTAAAAATATCCACGCAGGGATCCGCAATCAATAATCCATCGACATTCGTTGCTTCCGCAGAACGCATCATTGCCCCCAAGTTTCCTGGTTTTTCCAAATGCTCCACCAACAAATATAAGCCGTCATCACAAATTTGAAAACTTTCCAGAGGTGATTCCCACACCTCTGCAACACCCATAACACCATCTGAATTTTCTCTCACGCTTAATTTTTTAAATAAGCTATCCGCCAACACGAAGCAATTTTCTCGTCCCAGACAATGGCCAAAGTGCTTTTGAATTTTTTCATTTTGCGATGCCAGTGCGCTTTGTTGAAAAATGAATGCACGCACGCAAATGTTAGCCTGCAGGGCACGACTTAATTCACGCATTCCCTCAATTAAAAATAATCTTTCTCGTTTTCGACCACGCGCATACAATAATTTAAGCCATTGCCTATAGTTAGGGTTTAATTTGCTTGTAATGTGTACGCCACGTATTGATTCCATAAGGCTTCTTTACTGCAATAGGATGGAATTTTCGATAAATGCTTCGAAGTATGCAAAAGGTATAACCAATCCACCATCATTTGGACGGCCTCGTCTTCATAAATATCAAATCGAGTTAGATCTCTATGGGGAATTTGGACATCCGACAAATAAAAATTTTTATAATATTTTTTCCATTTTAACAATTGATCTGCCTGCATATCCAATTCCTTGCGCTTCATTCGGTCCGTGGAAAGTTGATGAATCCGGTCGGTTAAATTTAAAGTAAAACGATTCTGTTCATATTTGCATTTAAAATAGTCGATTTGACGTTGATACCAATCAAATGCAGGTTGCTGCAATTGTCGTTCCAACCGTTGTTGATGTAAATACTGAATCAACCCCGGACGTATCCATTTGCAGACCGGATCATCGATGTTTGCAGGTATGGGCGATATGGAATCCCATTCCAAGGCATTTGGCAAATCCGATTCTCCCACCGGTAATACGTCGTAAAGTGATGGTAGAAATAAGTCTGCACATACACCTTTCTTTTGGGTAGATCTACCATCCGGCAAATACCATTTTTGCAGCGTAATTTTTGCGGCACCCAGGATGGATTTTGCGCAAGGGAACAAAGATAATCGGTCCATCTCCACAACCGCTTGAACCGTTCCTTTGCCGTGCGTCGTTTTGTCTCCAAACACGAGAGCTCTGCGGTAAGTTTGCAACGCGCCGGCAACAATTTCGGATGCGGATGCACTGAAACGTGATGTTAAAATCAGCAAAGGCCCTTTCCAAACACACGTATGGGGATCGGCAAATTGTTGCGTAATTTTCCCGGTCGTATCCTTGATTTGAACAACCGGACAATGATCCAAAAATAATCCCGCCAATTTAACGGCTTCATTCAACAAGCCACCTCCGTTACGTCTTAAATCCAAGATAAGGCCTTCTATATTATAGGTTTCCAGTTGCAATATGAGTGCTTTTACATCTTCTGAGATGCAGTGGGAATCGTTATTGTCTGAAGTTTCTGGACCATAAAAAGCAGGCAAATCAATGAGCCCCACGGCGCGATAACATCCTTGAAGATCCGGCAAATAAAATAATTTTGCGGAAGCCAAATTGTTCGTCAGTTTAATTTCCTCTCGCACAAGTTCTATAATTTTACGTTCAGAAGGCTCCGCATCGAACGGCTGAATCAACAAACGTACTTTTGAATTCCGAGGCCCCCGAATAAGTTTGACGGATTGCCGCAACTTCATGCCTTGAATGTTGACAAAATCTTTATTATCCTGGGCCACTGCCAAAATTTTATCTCCCGGATGCAAACGTTTATCTTGTTCGGCAGGCCCTCCCGGTAACAGCTCTTTAATGACGCATAGCCCATTTTCTTCACTTAAATAGGCACCAATACCCACCAAGGCGTTGTGTAGACTAATGGAAAAATCTTCCATGGAATCCGCCGAAAAAAAAGTGGTGTGCGGATCATAAAAATGTGCCATCGTATTGAGAAAAATTTCCTGAATATCCACCGTATCGATCTTATCAATGCATGATAATAAATTATTGTATTGATCCGCCAATTTAGTTTTTGCATCCGCTAAATTTTTTATGCACTGCTCAACACTTAAAATCTCATCTTCCGACTCATTTTTGGCGGATTTAGACAAATCCTCCACACCCTCTTCTACCCAAGCATTTTCTTTTAACTGCACCGCCAAAGCCTCATTCAACAACTCATGCTGAAGCCGTTGATGCCACAAAAGGTCCAATTCGATACGTGTTTTTGCCCACGATGCCTCTTTTCGATTGGCGTCATAAAATAAATTTTTATTGAAATTAAAGTTACCTTGTAATCTTTTATGGATCCAACGAATCCTCTGTTCAGCGATGGTATAATACCTTGCAAATATATTAAATGCGGGTGTTAAACTTCCTCCACGCAACAGTAATTCCAATGAAAGCGCGTATTGATGTATGAAATTGTCCTTATCCGTTTGGGTAAAAAACATACGCTGAGGATCCAAAGTCAGTAAAAATTCTTCTATTAACTTATGATAATCAATTTCATTAAGAGGCTTTTTTAAAAAGTGCAATTCTTCCAAAAAACGTACCAAGAAAATGGTTTCCGTTCGCATAATCGCCGTTTGAACAAATGTTTTTCGAGACTTTTCATCACCAGCCGCAGGATTACGTGTTTTCTTTGCCTGTACAAACGACTTGCCCCCCAAATAATACACAAGTGCCGTACAAAAAATAACATATTTGAAGGCCGTCAAAAAAAACAAACGAAATTTTTTATTCATGCTATAAGATTAAAATTTTCTACACTGCTCAAGCCACTTCTTTTCTTCCACAGAAAGTGACCCCATCCCTTCTTCGTGTAATTTCCGTAAAATATCAAAGGGAATAAGCTGAACACGATTACTTTCCGTTGCATCGTCTTCTATGTGCACCTGATAATTTGTTTTAAATGGAATTTTTTGCTTCTTTTTTTCACGGTAAAATTCGAAATGCCGCTGCACTAGGCAGTACGTAAAACCGCACAGCATGCCCCCTAAATGCGCAGAATTTGCAACGGAAGAATTATTTTGGAGTTCATACAATACACCGTTGATCACTTCGTACCACCAAGTAAAGTAGATAAGCCATTTGGCTTTTATCTGTACCGGAAAGACAAAAAAAACAAGCAACGACAGGGATTTCTCGGGATACATGTGACAAAAATAAGTCAACAGGGCCATGATACCCGCCGAAGCTCCCATTAAACAATGCGCACCATGTGCATGTGCGGACAACCAACACAAACCACCTCCCACGATGCCACAAAAGTATAAAATTAATAGGGATTTCAAGGTTAGTTCATAAATTAACAAAAAACGACTTAGGAAATAAAGCATCAAGCCGTTGAACAAAAAATGGAAAAAATCTGCATGTAAAAAAGAATAAGAGAACAGCATCCAAAATTTACCTTTCACCAGGCCTGGAAAAGAAAGGGAAAATTGATTTTCAATCCAATGGCTATTGAACCAAATATTAAGGATTTGCATGCAAACAAACACCCCACCGTAAATGCCTATTAATTTTTTTATAAAGGCATCTCGAGGCTGGTAATTAACAGCACGAAAAAACGAATGTTGCATGGGATATGTTTATATTTTTCTTATCCCAACGGCAAGCTTTAACCATTTTTTTTATAAATACATAAATTTTAAGTTTTAAAACCATGCGCAAATAGTTTTTCACATTTTTGTGTTGAAGAAATTCTTTTATATTTTACATTTACTCGCACGATTTATAGAAATTTATGCCAAGAGAACACGTTATTATTGAATGTACCGAAGCACGTAAGGAAGGAAAACCTGTTTCTCGTTATATGACAACGCGCAATAAAAAGCTTCAGGTTAAAAAAGTAGAAAAAATGAAATACAACAGGTTTTTAAGACGCCATACCTTACATCGGGAAATAAAAGATAAATAGGCCTCTCCTAAGGCTTTTTGAGCCTTTTCACTTTAGTGGGTAACAATGGTTACAAGGTGGAGAGGTTGATTCCACAAAAAAGTAAACATTCTTTTCACTTGAAAATCCCCTTAGACTTTTTAGGGTGTAGGATAGTTGTATGCCGGAAACAAATGTTAAAATTTGTGCAAGTCACGTCGGTAAAGCTTTTAGGAGAGATCATCGTTTCATTAAAGTATTGGATGATATCTCTTTTTCCATACAAACGGGAGAATTTGTTGCGATTTTAGGACCCAGTGGATGCGGAAAATCTACGTTATTAAATATGGTAGCCGGTCTTGAGCCTTGCGAAGAGGGGCATATTATCGTTAATGAGTATCATACCGATCAACCTGAACGACATCGCATGATGATGTTTCAGGAAGCAGCCTTGTTTCCTTGGTATAATGTGCTCGGCAACGTTGTTTACGGTTTACGATTCAAGAAAGGGCTAACAAATGCCGAACGTAAGACAATTGCATTGTACTATCTCCGCATGGTTGGGCTTGATCACTTTGAACGAGCGTACGTCCACGAACTTTCCGGAGGGATGAAGCAACGCGTTGCGTTGGCAAGGGCCTTGGCTCCAAATCCACAAATACTTCTCATGGACGAACCTTTCAGCGCACTTGATGCACTCACCTGCGAGCAGCTCTACAAAGATGTCCAAAAAATTTGGAACATGCAACACAAAACCGTGCTGCTCGTAACGCATAACGTACGCGAAGCAGTCGTGTTGACGCAACGCGTTATTGTGCTTTCCCAACGTCCAGGGAAAATTTTAAAAGATCTTCCCATTCAATTGCCTTATCCAAGATCTGTACACGATGTGTCGGTATCTGCACTTGCCAACGAGCTCATCAACGTATTGCACGAAAAAGATGATGTTTATAATTACGCTTCTTGCACATGAAATGTCGATTGCTATTGCTGAATTTGAATGTCGTAAAATCTTTACTTAAAAAAATAGCTTACGTACTTGCCATCTTGTTTACATGGCAATGTGCATATATTTTAGGGGGATGTTCGGATTTAATTTTCCCCACACCTGTCCAAGTTGCCCGTTTTTTGTGGCACGCTTGCGCCGATGGAACGCTGATAAGTGCCATTTGGATGACGATCAAGCGTCTTATTTTAGGGTATAGTGTAAGCGTGTTAATAGGGATTCCCGTGGGTATGCTATGCAGTCGATTTTATATTTTAAATGCCTTTGTGGGAAAACTTGTTTTAGGTCTCCAAACACTGCCCAGTATTTGCTGGGTACCGCTAACCCTGCTTTGGTTTGGCCAAACAGACCGCGCCATTCTATTTGTTGTTACCATGGGATCCCTATGGTCCTTGATCGCATCTACGGAATCGAGTGTGCGTCAAATTCCAAGTTTGTATATAAAGGCAGCACGTACTATGGGATCCCGAGGGATTGATTTGTGGGTAACGGTTATTTTTCCAGCCGCCTTACCCTTCATTATTACGGGTATGAAACAGAGTTGGGCGTTCGCCTGGCGGTCTCTCATGTCGGCAGAAATTTACGTGAGCACGATCCATGGACTCAGTGTTGGGCAGCTCCTCCATTACGGAAGAGAAATGCAAGCCATGGATCAGGTCGTAGGTATTATTTTTGTTATCATTGCCATAGGCTTCATCGCCGAAAAAGTCATCTTTGCCAATCTGGAAAGAACTTTACACAAACGATGGGGCTTTGTTAAATCCGCCAGCTAAATTTCATCCGTTGAACGGTAATCACAGGTGAGGTTAACCTTAAAAAACAATGGATCCTTACAAGTGTCTTTCCGTTACGCGTCCAGTGTAAAAAAGCTGTCCAACATTTGGTCGTACTGAACACCTAAAATGTTCTTTACACTTGTCTTAAGCGAGATATTGGCATCTTCTATTTCAGTCAAGTCATCATCGGTTAAAAAACTTATAAGATACAAAGTTAGACCTAACATGTTTGGCATTTCATGCAAATTGTTCAACTTGAAAATTTCTTTTACTTTTCCAGGCAAACTTACTGTTTCATCGTGAGTGAATATTTTCAAAGGCATGGAAGTTTTAAAAAAATCAGCTCGAACTGCGTTAATTTTACGCGAAAATTCGAACCAGTACGTCGAATCACCTTCCTGAACAAGAATATCTCTTATTTTCCTAAACATACCTCTATCGGCACTTCCATCCCAAATAGATCTCAGTAGGTTGTAATAACCCCCCTGCGGTATGGCATATACAACGTTATGGTAGTGATTGTCGGACACATAACTACCCGAAAAATTAGGGTAGGCTTTTAAAAAACTTGTGACACTTACAAACGAACTTAAAATGAATGATTTATAAAAGTTTTTCATCGTACTAATGTATAACGTCTCTTTTTACGCCAGCTTTAGGAAAATTTTAATGGCCACTTAAAAATAAGTTTCAAAAATCATTTATTTTTTAAAATTGACTTGACTCAGTGAAAATTATGCACAGTTTTACTTTTTTCAAAAAATTGTTGCATGTTTATAATCAGACAGGCCAAATGTGAGGGACTTTTAGGGTTAAAAGCCATTAGGGAAAACATAATTCCAGGGTGCATTGTAGGTGTTGTGGCATTGCCTTTGGCGATGGCTTTTGCAATCGCTTCCGGAGTACATCCTGAAAATGGATTGTATACGGCCATCGTGGCAGGTTTGTGCGTATCCATTTTTGGAGGAAGTCGCGTACAGATTGCCGGACCTACGGGAGCATTTATCGTGATTTTGGCCTCCATCACGCAACGCTACGGGATAGAAGGTTTGCAAATTGCAACACTGATGGCTGGAATTATTCTCATTTTGATGGGATTAATCCACTTTGGCTCCATTATAAAATACATCCCAGAGCCCGTAATTGTTGGATTTACTTCGGGCATAGGGGTTGTTATTTGGGTTGGACAATGGAAAGATTTCTTTGGCCTCGACGTACATTTTTACGATTTGCATTTTCACAACAAACTCATTGCCATCATACAATCTTTTCCAACGCTGGATATGGCAACAACGTACATGGCCCTGCTAAGCTTAGGGATACTTATCATCTCAAAAAAGTACCTACAACGCCTCCCGGGGGCATTGGTTGCCCTCATAACGGCCACCATCATTCAATGGATTTTTAATTTCGACTCCATTGCAACCATTGGGTCCGCCTTTGGAGGTATCCCCCAAAAGTTTCCGGCATTTCACCTCCCCATGTGTACTTTCCCGCGATTATTAGAACTCGTAGGTCCCGCATTCACTATTGCTTTATTGGGTGCCATTGAATCTTTGCTATCGGCTGTTGTGGCAGACGGTATGACGGGGAATCGCCACGCTTCCAACCAGGAACTCATTGGCCAAGGTATTGCCAACATTTTGACTCCCCTATGGGGCGGCTTTGCCGCCACAGGGGCCATTGCCCGTACGGCAACCAATATTCGAAGTGGCGGATATTCTCCCGTGGCAGGGATCGTACATTCCATAACCCTTATTTTACTCATCGTCTTCTTGGCACCTCTGGCCAACAAAATTCCACTCGCCACCTTGTCGGCTATTCTATTTGTGGTTGCCTATAATATGAGCGATATACCACGCTTCTCGCATCTCCTTTTGAGAGCCCCAAAGTCGGATAGCACGGTATTACTGATTACTTTTCTTCTAACCGTGTTTGGCGATTTAGTTATAGCCGTCAACGTTGGAGCCCTATTGGCCACTTTATTTTTTATGCGCCGCATGGCCAAAAGTGTCCAAATTGAACTCAACAATGAACAAATATTAAAACATGAAAACATTGCTGGTGAAATACCCGATGGTATCATCGTATATTCCATCGAAGGACCATTTTTCTTTGGCGTTATTGAAACATTTCAAAATGCACTGACAAAGGTAAACGACAAAGTACACACGGTCGTTTTGCGTCTAAAGCGTGTTTCATTCATTGATGCCACTGGATTGGATTCGTTGCACACGGTTACCTGTTCCTTGCAAAAAAAGTCGGTAAAAATAATCTTTTGCGAAGCCAACGCGTGCGTGTATGCGCGCATGCGCAAAGCCCGATTGCAAGATTCTTCGTTGATGGACAACTTTGATCGTACGCTGTTGGAAGCTTTACAGGGTATACACTAGGTGAGGCGATGAATGGGCTAACGTTGTAAAAACGCAGACAGCCTTTTCCTCAATTTTGCAATCACTTCAGAATGAATTTGGCAGATGCGTGATTCGCTTAATTGGAAAACCTTTGCAATTTCCGATAAGCGTAAGTTTTCGACGTAATAAAGACTCAACAATTGTTGCGAAAATCTTGGCAATTCTTCTAAACATTTTCTTAATATTTGCCACATTTCTTTTTTCTCAAAAATTTCTCGACCATTATCTTGGCTTACATCGGCCAGGACTTCTTGTAGAGGGTAATTGTCATCTTCATCACCACCGTGAACAATGTCTAGTGGAACATACACGATGGGTTTAGCATATTGCTTAATACGTTCACCATAAGTTCTATCTACGTGTAAATAATTGCAAATTTCTTCGTTCGACAAAGGTCGTCCAAATTTTTGCTCCAATTGTACAACTTTATATTGAAAATTTTTTACTTTTAACCTTAACCCTCTCGGCAACCAATCCAACCGTCTCAATTCGTCCAACAATGCCCCTTTAATACGAATAGAAGCATAAGAACCAAAAGAACATCTTGCTTCCCTTTTAAAGGTTTGCGTAGCAGAAATTAATCCCAATAATCCGACGGTATATATATTTTCTCTATCCATTGTTGTCGAACAATGGAGCAACACCTTTCCAACCATTGATTTCAATAAAGGCAAATAGCTCATTACAAGGCCCCAATCGGGTTCCATTAATCCCATTTGTGTGTAAACTTTTTGCAGCGGTTTACGCTTTTGAGGATCTTTATATAAAACATTCATTGACTTTTTATTACCTTCTTCAAATTTTTTGAACATCGGTCGCCATGCTTTTAAGATTTTGAATTACGCATAAAACCAATTGCATATAAAGCAATTCCCATGCCTACTTTCCCGAGCACAAATTTCAACCGTCGAGGCAATCAATCAATTGTACGGATCAATGTAATCTGTAACTTGTGCTTTGAATTTAAACGGTGCTTTTTAATTATGGCCAAAGACGATCAATTTTGGGTATCCTGAAAATGAATCCATGGACTAAATTGTACAATCAACCATGGGGATCAATAATTTTAATTGTTTACGTTAAAAATATGGTTTTTAATTCTATCACGTACAGAAAACCTAACAAAACGTTCTATGGGTTGCATGAAGGACTTATAAACAAATTTTACAACTTTTGAAAAGCGTGCCGTTTCACAAGGTATATTTGCCCATGGCGTAAGCTGAGCATAAACGTAATACAAATGTAGTAATTGAAATGCATAGGTCCTCTTTAGCAATTTGACAACGAATAATGGAAAATCCCAAGGTTTATGCACGGTAAAATGAATGCAAACGGGTTTTCCCAATCTTGCGGTTTTCTTTGCCAACGGAGAAAAAGGTGTAAAATTATATTTAGGCGCCAGTTCAAAAATATTTGACCGATCAACGATAAGGTTAAGGATATCCTGCTCTGGACAAGAAAGTTGCATATTGGGATTTTTATGTAAAAAATCCAAAACTTGGTACAATACACGTTCATTCCGCATAACAGCTAAATTCATCAACATGACACCGGAATTAAAATAACGTTTACTTTCCTCTAATCCTAAATTTGTTTTAAATTTTCTCAATTGAACGTGTTGTATAAAATTATCATCCATGTACACGGCTCCAAGCCAATGATTTTCTAACGGTTGGTCCCACAATTCTCCCAAATCGCCTTCAACAATGATATCGCTGTCTAGGTAGATGACTTTTTCTTGATCACATAATACTTCTGGAATACATACGCGATAAAAGATTGCGGGAGAAAAGTGCGCAGGTAATGGAAATGCCTCGAAACAACGTTGTTTGGGTGGTTTTACTACGTGCAAAGCATGTTGCCCTTTTTGTAAAACATCCATTGATTGAATTCTATCGAGATTAGGACCCGATATGCCGCAATCGAAAATATAAAAACTAAACTTTCGTTGTGAATTTGCGACAATGGAAGCTATTGTAGCCGATGCATGTCGTACGTAATTATCATCACACGTCAAAACAACGGTTATATCTTCGCAACGTACCATATGCAATCAGTTAATTTGAAGCTGCCACACATTACAACAAAAAAGCTTTGCGGTTTCCGGGCAAAAACTTTTTCTTTAAAAGTGAAATTCATTTTTACTATAATTACAATTTTAATTCGTTTCTTTTACCATGAAAACAGAATGGCAATTTAAAACATCGTACGATGCGTGCGTGGTTGGAAGTGGTTTATCGGGATTGACGGCAGCCAACTGTTTAGCAAAATTAGGGCATTCCGTTTTATTACTGGAGCAACATTTTCAATTGGGTGGCCTTGCGGCTTGGTTTAAGCGCCCCGGAGGTTATATCTTTGATGTGTCTCTGCATGGATTTCCCATAGGTATGATAAAATCTTGCCGACGTTACTGGAATAGGGAGATTGCAGATTCCATTGTACAATTGCCAAAGGTGCGCTTCATCAACCCACAGTTTAATTTTTATACAACTTTTGACCGAAACGATTTCACGGAGAAATTAACGCATACCTTTAAGGTTCCTTCAAATGTCGTTGAGCAATTTTTCGACCACCTGAGAGCCATGAATTTTTACGATGCCGATGCGCGTACGATTGAAGAACTCTTTGAAGAATTTTTTCCAAATCGGCCCGACATCCATCGTTTATTAATGGAGCCTATTACGTACGCAAATGGTTCAACACTGCAGGATCCCGCAATCACCTACGGAATTGTTTTTTCTAATTTTATGAGCAAAGGGGTATATACATTTAAAGGAGGCACCGATCGGCTCATTCAAGCAATGAGTTTGGAATTGCAAAAAAATGGTGTCGACGTTGCAAAAGGTGCCCTCGTGGAAAAAGTTTTTACGGAAGAAACAGGAGGTCAACCGGTCGTACAAGGCTTGCGGGTCAATGGAACAGACATTGCATGTAAAGCCATCGTTTCAAACGCAAATCTGCAAACGACCGTACTAAAATGGTTGGATACTAATGTATTGGACGACACTTTCCTACAAGCAGTCAAAGCTGTTCGGCTCAATACGAGCTCCTGTCAAGTCTACATGGGGTTAAAAGTGGGAGAAATGTTACCCCCAATAGGCGATCTAATCTTTACTTCCGAAGCCCCGCGCTTTTCCAGTTCGGAATTGAAGCTGTCGAATACCCAAAGTCGCACTTTTTCCATCTATTATCCGCACATTCGTCCCGATCATAAACCCGCACATTACACGCTTGTTGCCTCCACAAATGCCCTGTGGGAAGATTGGGCAAATTTATCGGAAGAAGCCTACAAATCGGCCAAAGAACATTTAAAACAAAGAACGTTGCAGGCTTTGGATAAAATTGTTCCGGGCATAGGAAACAAATTAGGTTGGATTGAAGTGGCCACTCCAAAAACATTTAGCCGGTACACATTGCATGTCCAGGGGGCTTCCTTTGGGACCAAATTTGAAGGATTGAAGGTTTCCATGGATTTACCCAAATATGTTTCCGGATTATATCACTCGGGGTCCGTTGGTATCATCATGTCGGGATGGTTGGGAACCATTAATTACGGTGTCATTACCTCTAGTAAAGTCGACGCATATCTGCGACAATTGGCTTAGTTGCCGTCGCTTGATTTTTTACAAAGCAGTTCCCTTTATGAGCCGCGTAATACCTGCGTATCACAACCAATCACTTGCCTAAAAACATCGCAATCAAGGTGCAAACATAGACCTATTCGCAGCAGTAAGGCAAAAGTTACATAAGTTTAAAAAGATCCTTTTTCCACGCACGAGGCACGCAACCAGTTTCACGCCTCAAAAACGAGGATTCCGCGAATAAAAGCAAAAATTGCACGGCGTCTCGGTTACTTTCAATTTTAATCCAGGCTGCATGAGGGTCGTTCCAACGTACAATCCATGCCTACCTCCCGCAATGTACGGGAAATAATCATTACTACCTCCAAACCGCCGTCTTTCGGTCGCATAAAAAATACCGCTGGCAGCTGGGCTAGTTGTTGAATAAAGCTGCACATGTGAGTTAGTCGATTTTTTCAAATGTCCAATAACGAGTTGATTCAAGACACTTGCCGCTTCGACAATCTTTTTTGCAGCAGAGAACGTAACCAAGGCCCTATACAATGGATAATAAGCTAACTTTGTTCCACTGTTGCACTCATCCCCAACGTAATAAATGACTCCCCGACCCCCTTCAACCATACCGCGTTCTTGAATTAAGAGTAAGCAATTACCTACTTTCGGAAACGTTGTACTTGCGTAAGTGAAACCGAGTGCACTTGATAAATCGGCAAATACGTAAAATTCGAGCGAATTATGCACATCTTTTTCCATGTATTTCGAAAACGTTCTCAACTGCTCACTTAATTTGCTGTTTCCGGAAATTAAGTAATACTGATTCAGTTGTGTTAAAAAAAATTGCGTGCAAAAAGTCAAAAAAACACCGGCCATAACGCCTGCCAACATGATTTCAACTAAAGTAAATCCTCTCGATTTATTCTTCATTCACGAAGAAAATAAAAGAAATAAGACATAAATTCAATCAAAAATTGAAATGAAAGGATCTACTTTTAATGCTTGTTCTCTTTTGGAGCCTGCAGCACAATTGCTAACAAAATTTACCAGCTTTTCTCTTTCAACGAAGGTAACATTGTGGGTTGCCACATGTTTGACCTGCACTTGATTATTCTTTAGTTCGTTGGATCCGTAAAACAAAATGAAGTTTGGATTGTATTCCAGAGCTTTTTTGAATTGTTTGGAAACGGGACATTCTCCCAATAGGTACGTCACCGATAAACCGTTCTGCCTTAAACTGCCAACGTCCTGCAAAGCTTGTTTGCGGGTACCGTCTTCAAACACAACAAAGCAATCCAAAGAAAATGCTATGTTGGGCAACAGGCGGTACTTCTGCAATACATCGACCAAGGTGACATCGCCCACGGCAAATCCGACAGCCGGTAAGGCATGGCCCGTAAGTTTTTCAAACAGTAAATCGTAACGACCTCCACCGGCGAGTGCACGCCCATCCAAACCCGCTTCAAAAACTTCAAAAACAAATCCCGTATAGTAGGCAAGTCCACGCACGATACCCAAATCCATCTGCACAAATGAACCGCATTGCAGCGCGTCCAGTTCTTCCAATAATTTTTCCCAAGTCAACAAACGCTGATTGACAGCTTCTTTCAGCGTATCATTCGGATTCAATGCGTCAAAACATTCTCGAATTGCTTGCAACGTATTGGACTTCCGCAATTGTTCAGCGCCGATAAAAAATGTTTGCACATGCGCTGTGGAAGACAAATAGCGCGCCACATCTTTTTCCAAGTCTTGCCTTTCACGACGTTCCCATTTATCAAGCACGTGCAGCAATCCCATCTGAGTACCGCTTTCGCCGATTCCCAAGGCCTGTAACCAGAGGATCCAAATTTGGCGGTCACTGAGGCGGATGTAAAGATGTTGTCGGCCCAGTCCAAATATGCTAAAACTTTCGATGGCCAATGCAATTAATTCTGCTTCTGCATAAAAAGAGGCCTCTCCCACAATATCAACATTAAATTGGTAAAACGACCTCAAGCGCCCCTTTTGTGGCCGTTCGTAGCGAAAATTTTCCGTAATATTAAACCACCTAATGGGTTTTTTTAGACTTGCAGCACGCGTTCCGATGAGTCGCACCAACGAAGGCGTTGTTTCAGGTCTCAGAGCCACTTTTCGTCCACCACGGTCCTCAAAGGCGAATAATTGTTCTATGATTTCTTCGCCCGATTTTTCCGTAAATAACTCCAGAGGCTCCAAAATTGGGCTATCAAATTCCACAA
Source organism: Puniceicoccales bacterium (assembly GCA_031258545.1). Classification (GTDB taxonomy): domain Bacteria; phylum Verrucomicrobiota; class Verrucomicrobiia; order Opitutales; family UBA9783; genus CABUVL01. Next base: position 26,630 of record JAIRMU010000015.1, read on the forward strand.
AGTGAAAACGATGTGCCACTTCTCTCCATGCCGCAAACAAGGTGTTGCGTACGGCGCATTCCGTTGGATAAAAATCTCGAAACCCTGGCAATGTCTCCATCACACCTGCCATTGTCCCATTTAAAGCAACTTTTGCAAATCTTTTACATTAAGATTTTTCAACTGTTTTTTCAAAGCCTGGCCAGGCCTAAACTTAATCACCGCATGATCTGGAATGATGATGGGTTTATTGGGATGTTGCGGATTGCGGCCTATGCGACTCTTGTGAATGCATACTTCTAAAGTCCCAAAATTTCTTAATTCTACGTATTTCCCATTTACCAATGCCAATTGAATACTCGTTAAAACCGTTTCCAAGGCTTTCCTTGCCTCCTTTGGGTCAATGCCCGTTGACTTGCACATGCGCAAAACAAGATCTCTTTTTGTCAAATTAGGCCTCATGCTATTTTTGGTTAAATTTTAAATTTACTAACCTTTATAAATGATCAATTATATAACCGATTAAAGTCAATCCTTTATGGGAAAAAAGGAAGATAATTTAGAAAATATCAAAGAAAAGCTGCAGGAAATCTTTGGCAAGGCATCTTTGCACTTTGATAATTCAGGCTTTTCAGGCGATGAAGCGGAAAATACTTCTGCAAAAAATACGACGACGGAAGAAGAATTAAACTTAGAAATTTTAAAACAAATTGAAAATTTTAATCTAAAGCCGCGAGAAATGCGTGATTTTTTAGACAGGTACGTCATTCAACAAAATGAAGCAAAGAAGGTTTTGTCGGTGGGTATCTGCGATCACTACAATCACGTAAGAAGTTGCCTAGAACATCCCGCATACGTGCAGCAAAATTATCACAAACAGAATATCCTTATTTTGGGCCCTACGGGGGTTGGTAAAACCTACTTGATCCGCACCATAGCGCGTCGCATCGGAGTCCCGTTCGTCAAAGCGGATGCAACAAAATTTTCAGAAACGGGCTATGCGGGTGGTGACGTGGAAGATTTGGTTCGTGATCTCGTAAAAGCCGCCAATGGCAATGTTGATTTGGCTCAATACGGCATTATCTACGTCGATGAAGTCGACAAAATTGCGTCCATGCAAAATGCACAAGGACGTGATGTTTCCGGCAGAGGGGTACAAATCAACCTGCTGAAACTTATGGAAGAAAGCGATGTCAATTTGGTGACGCCGACGGATATGATGGGACAATTTCAAGCCGTTTTAGACCTGCAAAAAGGTAAGGGTAGATCGCAAAAACGCTCCATTAATACCCGACATATTTTGTTTATATTTAGTGGCGCTTTTGATAAATTAGCCGAAATTATAAAACGGCGTGTGGAGCAGTCAACCATGGGGTTTGGCATAAATTTGGAAATCAATACCGAGGAAATAACTTCTTATTTACACAAAGCGACCACGCAAGATTTTATTCAATACGGATTTGAGCCTGAATTTATTGGACGTATTCCCATTCGCGTGGCCTGCGATTCTCTCAAACAAAAGGATCTGATCCGTGTTTTAACGGAATCCGAAGGGTCTATCTTAAATCAGTATCAAAACGATTTTAAAGGGTACGGCATCGACATGCAAATTACCCGCGAAGCCATTGAGGAAGTTGCCCATCTCGCCGAACAGGAAAAAACGGGAGCCAGAGGCCTCATGACGATTTTAGAACGCATATTGCGAAATTTTAAATTCGAATTGCCTTCTTCGGGCATCCATTTTTTTGAAATCAATACGGATACACTCAAAGATAAAGAAAACTATCTAAAGCAGTTATTGGTAAACAATCAGCCGATACTCGAAAAAGCATGTAAATCATCTATAAAAACGTACGAAGACAGTTTTTTTAAAACAAATGGACTTAAAATCAAATTTTCTCCGGAAGCTGAAAAGTTGCTTGTGGAACAGAGTATAGAACAGGATAAAACAATCCATGCATTGTGTGAATTGCTGTTTAAAGACCTTGCCTACGCATTAAAAATTATTGCGCGTAATCAGCAAAAAGAAAATTTTGTCCTGACGGATGAATGTGTAAAAAATCCGCAAAAGACTTTATCGCAATGGATCATAGATAGTTTTGAAAATCTTCAGCCGGGCACAAAAAATGAACTTGGTATTACAAACGATCGCCAATGAAAGTCGTGGCATTGCCATAGACGCAATTGAAAAGGCCAATTCGGGTCATCTGGGGCTACCGCTAGGGTGTGCCGAATTGGGCACCGTTTTATTTGGCCAATGCTTGAATTACAATCCCGGCAACCCAAGATGGTTGAATAGGGATCGTTTTGTGCTTTCCGCGGGTCACGGTAGCATTTTCCTATACACATTTTTACATTTGAGCGGCTATCCCATTTCCCTGGAGGATCTCAAAAATTTTCGTCAATTGGGGAGCAAAACACCGGGACATCCGGAATTTGGCCATACGCTTGGTGTCGAGGCAAGCACGGGTCCTTTGGGCCAAGGGATTGGGAATGCGGTCGGCATCGCTTTATCCCAGAAAAAGGCAGCCGCTTATTTTAACTCCGCACAATATACAATTTTTGACAATACGGTGGTATGCCTTTGCGGCGATGGCTGCCTACAGGAAGGCGTGGGTCAGGAAAGTATTGCATTGGCAGGGCATTGGGGACTCGACAATTTAATTTTGTTCTACGACGCCAATCAAATAACGCTGGATGCCCCACTATCCGCCTCGCAAACAGAAAAGGTACAGGACAAATTTGAAGCCATCGGCTGGGCAGTGCGTAGCGTTGATGGCCACGATTGTGAGGCAATTAAAGAGGCGTATCAATGGGCCAAGACGCGAGCCGGTAAGCCCCATCTCATCATTTTAAATACGCTTATCGGAAAAGGATTGCCCGACATTGAGGGAACATCCAAAGCGCATGGATTTGCGGGCATCAAATTTGCAAATCAGGCAAAGTTAAATTTGGGCTTGGATCCCGAAGAGCACTTTTTTATTTCCGAAAAAACCTACCAGTACTTTCAAAAACGCAGGCAAGTATTGCAAAAAACCTACCTTCAGTGGAGCAATATTTTTCAAGCCTGGAGTCAAGAAAATCCAGAAAAAGCAAAATTATTATACGAACCAACTCACCTAGATGATGCTTTTTTTAAAAGCCTGAATGCGGCATCCCCAAAGCCTCAGGCAACAAGATCCCTGGCAGGTGAAGTGTTAAATCAGGTGTCCCAAAAAGATCCCCTATGGGTAAGTGGCAGTGCGGACCTGTTTGAATCTACGAAGAGCTCCATCAAAGATGGGACCATTTTTCAACGAGACAATTTAATGGGTCGCAATCTCATGTTTGGCATTCGCGAACATGCTATGGGGGCTATCTTGAATGGTATCGCCTACGATAAAATATTTAAGCCGTGTGGGTCCACATTTTTGGCATTTTCCGATTATTTAAAACCGGCGCTGCGTGTGGCCGCTCTCGCTCATTTGCCTGTAAATTATTTTTTCTCGCACGATTCCATCGCCGTAGGTGAGGATGGACCTACCCACCAACCCATCGAACATATGGCTTCTCTGCAAATGATCCCCAATGTACAGGTTTTTCGACCTGCGGATTACGATGAGATGGTAGGTTGTTTCCAAATGGCTACGCAATGCACGAGCGGCCCAAGCGTTTTTATCCTTTCCAAACAAGATTTACCCCCATTACCTCTGTTGGACTCGCAACAAAAACGTGCCGGTACCGTGAAAGGCGCTTATGTGCTACATAAAGAGCAACAGGTGCTGGAATATATTATTATGGCGAGTGGCAGCGAAATATCGTTGGCCCTGGAAGTAGCAAAATTATTGGGCTCCAATACACGCGTCGTCTCCATGCCGTCACGCACAAAATTTCTGCAACAGAGTGAAGCATACCAGTCTGAAATTTTACCCAAACAATGTCTGCGCCGCATTTTCATTGAAGCGGGATGTTCTTATCTGGCACATCAATTTGTGGGCCTGTGCGGTCTTGTGATAGGCATTGACCAATTCGGCATCAGTGCTCCCCAAGAGCAGGTGTTCGAAAAACTTGGCCTCACGCCACCGGCCTGTTATCAAAAAATTGTAACGCACACTTGGGATTAAATGCAATAATAACCGTAAAAATTGATAAATTTTAGAGAGGGCTAAGGCTATTTTTTTAACAAATTAACTTGCAATTTGGTAGTGCAAACCAATCTTTAAAATAAAGTGTAATAGATTGAATGGGCAAAGATGTTAAAACTAGCTATAAAACGTTTCGTGGAAGCAATATTGGTTTTATGGTGTCTATTAACTTTAACGTTTCTTATTGCCCATTGGGTTCCCGGAGGGCCTTTTGATGCCGAAAAAAGTACTTCGCCTAAGGTTTTGGCCCAGTTAAACGCATTTTATGGGTACGATCAACCCATTTTTGTACAATATGCGCACTACATAAGAAATTTATTGGCTTTGGACCTGGGCCCCTCCATGCGTTATCCCGGCTACAGCGTCAATCAGCTGCTCAAAAGACGCATTCCCGTAAGCTTCGAATTGGGATTTTGGGCCATGTTGGTAACCGTACTCTGGGGTGGGACTTTGGGCGTCATTGCCGCCGTTAAAGCCAATACCTGGATAGATCGCGCACTGATGAGTATCTGTTTGTTTGGATTAACGTTACCCACTTTTGTTGTGGGCCCATGTATCATCTTTGTTTTTGCACTACAATTGAAATGGTTTCAGGCCATTGGGTGGAATCATTGGACGGATCGTATTTTGCCCACCGTAACACTGGCATGCATGTACAGTGGCTACATGGCGCGTTTAACCAGAACGTACTGCCTGGAAGTGTTTTCATCGCATTTCGTAAGTGCTGCATTTGCAAAAGGATTATCCAAGGCCCGCGTTTTTGCTTTCCACGTATTAAAAAATGCCCTGGCTCCCATATTAACCTATCTGGGTCCAACTTCGGCTGCCATTATGAGTGGATCGCTTGTGATTGAATCATTATTTCAAATTCCGGGGGCAGGGTCCCTATTTATTACGGCGGTTGGCCAAAGGGATACACCTCTACTGTTGGGAACGGTCCTCTATTTCGCCCTATTAATTATTATTTTCAATCTGCTTGTGGATTTAATTGTGCTGATGTTAGATCCTCGGCAAAGATCAAATTCGTGAAATATTCTTTTCCACAAATCTCCCATTATTTTTTTCAAAACCCATGGGTTTTGTGCAATGTTGTATGTTTATGTGGCATCATCGGTCTATGCCTACTGGGACCTTGCTTTTACATACACGATTACCATTCTCAAAATTTATTAATGAGCGCACAATTACCTTCCCTAAGTCATTGGTTCGGAACGGATATTTTGGGAAGAGATTTATTGGCCCGCATATTGTATGGCGGGAGAACCTCTCTGTTCATTGGCTGTGCCGCCAGTCTTATCGCCATAGGCATCGGATTAATTTACGGCATTATTTCAGGCTATTGCGGCGGTAACGTAGATCGCCTACTCATGCGCATAGTGGATATTTTATACCCGTTGCCGTTTACACTATTGGTGATACTGCTGATGGCACTTTTAGGGCACAACATCACCCTGCTCATATTTGCCATCGGAGGTATAAAATGGTTGACGATGGCACGCATGGTACGAACACAAATTTTAAGCCTAAAGATGCATCCCTTCGTACAATGTGCCCGATGTATGGGACAATCCACGTTGGGCATTTGGCGTAAACATCTTCTCCCCAACCTAATGAGTACCGTCATTGTTTACGGTACGTTGCTCATGCCCAATATTATTTTAGAAGAGGCTTTTATCAGCTTTTTAGGCCTAGGCATACAACCCCCTTTAAGCTCTTGGGGCATTCTCATTTTTGATGGGGCTCGGCATATGGAAGAGCATCCTTGGTTACTTATTTTCCCGTGCCTATTTTTTTCATCGACGCTATTTACCCTCAATTTCTTGGGTGACGCCCTGCGGGACGCCATGGATCCTGTCCGTTGCCGCTACAAATAATACACAGAGACGCTACGGGATAAAGGGATCCCCAATGCCTATTTATTTTAAGACAAATGGGCAACGATGTTCCCGTTTTCCATGAAAACATGCCACGCTACAGCTTTTCTTAAACCCATTCCAACCAAAAAACACTCGGAACGCTAGCCACAAGCGTGTACAACATCTTTTCGAACAGCATCGTCGTGCACAATAAAATTTAACCTTATACCAAAATACTTTATACTTGATATTGTCACCCCATTTTATTATTCTTTCACTGTGGGACAGTCGGTTATTATAGACATAGCAAGTAAGGTAATGATGCTTGTGTTGATTTTGTCATTACCTTCCATTCTATTGGCAACCATTGTTGGGCTAGGGGTCAGTTTACTGCAAGCGCTTACGCAAGTCCAAGAACAAACTCTAAGTTTTGCGGTGCGATTGATTTGCATTACCCTTGTTCTGTTATTTTCGGCCCATTGGATTGGCAACGAACTTATAAAATATATAGAATCTATTTTTATCCAAATTCCGAGAATTACGGGTAAATAATGAACCCATTGCACGATCTTCTGCCGATTAAAGACATTTTATTGTGCGCACTCATCTGCTGTACCCGCATGTTAGCTTTTTGTTCCACTTCCGTATTCTTTTCGTCACAATTCTTAACGGGTACGGGACGCAGGGCACTCATAGTTGCCTTATCCCTCATTCTTGTTCCCTTACTTCTTCCAAGCAGTTTAGAACATGCAAAAGCAGATGTATTAGATTGCTTAGGGTATATACTTAAAGAATCTATTCTGGGCATCATTTTGGGCTTGTTGAGTAATTTTATATTCTATGTGGCGCAAGGTGTAGGATTCGTCATCGACACGCAACGCGGGGCTTCTATGGCAAGTATGTTTGACCCCCTAAGTAATTCTCAAACGAGTCCTCTGGGCGACTTTTTAATGAAATTTACACTTATTCTGGCTTTGCTCAGCGGTGCCTTCTTAAAAATTATGGAAATGGTTTACGTAAGTTACTTAACATTTCCCATATTTAGTCCTTTGCCTCCATTGGAGCATTGGTTTCCAAATTTCTTTTTAACGGCTTTCGGGGATGATCTTTTCGCTACGCTCGCACTCCTCGGTGGCCCCGTGTTATTTATCCTATTTTTAGCAGAATTTGGGCTTGGCATGGTCACACGATTTGCGCCTCAACTCAACGTATTTTTTCTTGCGATGCCCATTAAAAGTGCCCTGGCCATGTTCTTTTTCATTTTGTATTTAACCCACCTGGGAGAATATTTTGTAAATAATTTTGAACTGCACAATTTGGCTCAACGTTTCCTAAACGCACTGCGGCATTGACATCATGAGCGAAAAAACAGAGCAACCTACGCCTAAAAAAATTCGTGATGCAAGGAAAAAAGGTCAAGTTCCCAACAGCAAAGATGTAACGTCTACGGCACTCCTGATTGTTATCTTCACTTATCTTGGATTATCGCGTGTTACCATTTTACAAACGCTGATGGATTTAATTGTCGCCCCATGCCAATTTTTTACACAACCCTTTGAAGACGCTTTTAAAGGTATGCTATGGGTTTGCTTCAAGGTTGGCCTTAAAGTGGTTCTTCCGTTAGTTTTGCTCGTGTTTATCACAGGTGTTGCGGCAAACGTATTGCAATTTGGACTTTTAATGTCCCCCGAAAGCATTATACCAAAATTGGATAAACTTAATCCCGTATCGAAGCTAAAGCAGATGTTTTCCATGAAAAATTTGATCGAATTTCTTAAATCGGCGGCAAAAATTACTTTTTTGGGAACCTTACTCTACTTTGTCATTCGAAATGTTCTAGATCCCCTCTTAAAAATTCCTTATGCAAGCCTCAGTAATTTTATAAACATTATGCCAAGTGTCTTAAAAACCTTTGCCTATAACGTCGGGTTTGCCTACATCGTGGTTGCTTTTCTGGATTTCATATTTCAACGACACAATCACACCAAACAACTCATGATGTCCAAAGATGAAGTCAAGCGAGAGTACAAGGAAATGGAAGGGGATCCGACGATTAAGGGAAAACGCAAGCAGCTCCACAGAGAATTGCTACAGGGGGGGCCTGCGCAAAAGACAAAACGAGCTTCCGCACTCGTCACCAATCCTACGCACTATGCAATCGCGCTCTACTACGACGAAATCACAGTTCCGTTACCCATTGTTTTGGCCAAAGGAACAGGCTTTCAGGCACAGATAATGAAGAAAGTTGCCATGGATTACGACATCCCCATCATGGAAAATGTACCTCTTGCACACGCTTTGTACGACTTGGCGGAAATTGGTCGCTACATTCCTCGTGAACTTATCGAACCCGTGGCCGAAGTTATTCGTTGGGTACGCGACCAAAAACAACGTACCCAAGAGAGCATTGAAGTTTCTCAAGATCAATGGGATAAAATTTTTTAGGAAGATTCCGTGCAAATGTATCCCCAAGTAGCAAAATAACCAAAGTATCCATCGTAAACGTTAAGATTAATGCATTTTACGTAGACCTCTATGTGTATACAGATTCAAAAAGCATGACACTCCGTTACATCTAGACGTATCCCTGATACAAATCTGGACTCGATGTGGCTTGCCAAATACAGGGATCCATTGAATACAGTAATGGCAAACATTGGGATAAATGATAGTCCACACATTCCTCTTTGGGCAAAGAAGGATGCGGGAGCCTAACAAATGGTATTTCGCCATCGCTACCCACATGCTGCATGTCCACTTTACGTATCACGTCTAACTTATGCTTGTCGTCCACACGCAAACATAACCATTGATGAAATCCCGCTTTTGCCACAATGCAAAACGGCAAATGACGGCGTGTAACGTGCGTCTGATAGAGTTGATGAAAATGCAAATGATTCGCCGCATAAATGGCATTTTCTTCGACCTGTTGCAACAATTTCAAAGTTCTAACGAACGTACAAATGGTTCGGATGCCCATGGTGGAGCCGGGACCATTCAAAAAGCAAATGCGTGTCAAATCTGTAAAATTTATACCGCATTCCCCAAAACATTTACCAACCACATCGCTGAAATGCTCTATCACAGAACCTTCATACTCTACGGTAGACATCCAATGATCCTCATTTGCGATACCGAGTTTTAGTCGATCAAAACCAGCATCCATAAACAGCGTTATGTGCATACAAAATAAAGGTCCATCAATTTGTGGCATCCGCCGCACCCTCCGCGGGCGCATTTGATGTGGGTAAAGTGGGCACAATGTGTGTAAATAAATACGTCCGTAGTTCTTTCAATCCACTGCCATTGTAACAAGAAATGGGTAAAATGGGAATGTTTTGAATTTTACTTTTAAAAGCATTCAAATTTTCAATTGCTTCCGGCAAATCCATTTTATTGGCAATGATAAAGCGTGGCTTTTTTACCAGGTGTTCGCCATAGTTTTTTAATTCCTGGCAAAGCTTTTTATAATCCAACCAAGGTTGACGTGCATCAACACCCGCCATGTCAATGACAAATAATAACCCCTGACAACGCTCAATGTGCCTCAAGAAACGATAACCTAACCCTTTACCCTGACTCGCCCCTTCAATCAACCCAGGGATATCGGCCAAACACAAATGTCGACACCCTTCTTCCGTCAAAACGCCCACACTCGGGTGCAACGTGGTAAAAGGATAACTTGCCACCTTGGGTTGAGCCCTAGTTAACTGACCTATGAGTGACGACTTACCCGCGTTGGGAAAGCCTATTAATCCCAAATCTGCAATTGTTTTCAAAACAAGCCTGAAGCGACCTTCTTCGCCCGGTTTCCCCGGTGTTGCCTGCATGGGAGTCCGATTGGTAGAGGATTTAAAGTGAATGTTTCCCCATCCACCTTTGCCACCCTTTAACAGAATAATACGTTGCCCTATCGATAAAACCTCGGTAACCACGCGCTGCGTGTAAACATTCAAAACAACCGTTCCCGGAGGCATCTTTAAAATACAATCTGCCCCATGACGTCCGTAGCAATCCGATCCTTTACCGTGTTGGCCATTTTCAGCACGCGCGTGAGGCCTATAACGATAATCACGCAAATCGTTGACGTGCGGAGAACACTCTAGAATAACGTCGCCCCCCTTACCTCCATCGCCACCATCGGGACCTCCTTTGGGTATGAATTTTTCTCTGCGAAAGCTCCGGCAACCGTTTCCGCCGTCCCCTGCCTTCAAGAAGACTTCCACCTCGTCCACAAACATTACTATATGAGTCCAATGGAAACAATTTTGTCGGCTAATCCGTACGCTATAGCCTCCTCTGCGTTCAAATAAAAATCACGATCCGTATCCTTCATGATTTTTTCTAAACTCTGTCCGGAGGCATTTGCCAAGATTTTATTCAATTCTTCCCTAGATTTTTCCATCTCTTTGGCTTGAATATGTATGTCGACGGCTGGCGCTTCAATGCGTCCCATAATGAGAGGCTGATGAATCAGAACACGGGCATGCGGATACACATAACGATGACCTTTGGGGGCACCACATAATAGAATAGATCCCATGCTGGCGGCCAACCCGGTTACAATAACAGAAATAGGTGAATGAATCAACTGCATCGTATCATAAATGGCCATACCTGCGGTAATGGACCCCCCCGGGGTATTAATGTAAAAAGAGATATCTTTCCCGGAATTTTCTAATTCTAAATAGATTAATCTTTCTGTTACCTCTTTGGCGGAATCGTCATCGATTTCTCCCCACAAAAAGACCTTGCGCTCATCCAAAAACTTTTTTTGAATTGTTAAATTAATCGAAACCCCCTGCTTTGTTTCATCTGCGTCACTTTCTTTTTTCATAACTGATTTAACATGCAAATGGGAATTTCAAAAAAATCAAAATGAAAATAAGCCTTTCTTTTTAACGGCCGTTTTGTCTCCCCGAATACGTTCCAGTAATTCCTTGGCAAATTGTGCTTTGGCCAAAGCTTCTTCCTCCGAAATCGTTCCTTTTACATACAAATCGAACAAATGACGATCCAAAGGAAGCATACCCAGTCCTTGATTGACTTCGATTTCCGTTTGAATGCGAAATGTTTTGTTTTCCCGAATAAGATTGGAAATAGAATCGGCTCGCGTCATAATTTCAAAAGCCGCAACGCGTCCCTTGGAAGATTTTTTCCTGCATAATACTTGTGAAATAACCCCGATTAAATTGGATGCCAATTGCGTTCTCACAAGTTCCTTGCTGCCCTCCGCAAACGCATCTATGATGCGATCTACGGTACGCGTGGATCCCGTTGTGTGCAAAGTCGACAGTACCAAATGGCCCGTTTCGGCAGCCGAAACGGCCGCTTCAATGGTCGCCAGGTCGCGCATTTCTCCAACCAAAATTACGTCCGGATCCTGACGTAAAGCGCCCGTAATGGCCTTTTGGAATGATGGTGTATCCCTGCCCAATTCTCGTTGCGTAATGAGGCACTGATCCGGTTGGTAAAGGTATTCGATGGGATCTTCTATGGTAATAACGTGCTTGGCGTAATGCGTATTAATCCAATCGATCATTGCGGCCAGCGTGGTAGATTTTCCGGAACCCGTAGGTCCTGTAACCAACAGCAATCCCCGAGGACTATTTAACAAATCTTTAATTTTTTCCAAAGAGTGCGTCGGTAAGCCCAAATTGTCTAAAGATAATGCATCGTCGTTAATGATACGCATGACAATACCGTATTTTTCACAGCTGGTAAATACGTTCACGCGCAAACGGACTTTGCGATTTTCAATTTCAGGATTGATGGCAAAATCCACCTCCCGTGAGACTTTAAATGCCGCCGTCATTTTTTCAGGTATCAGTGCTTTCGCAAAACTTTCCACCTCTTCATCGGTTAAAATGGGAAGATCAAGTGGGCACATAAGTCCATCAACGCGCAATGTAGGAGGCTCATTAACCCTCAAATGAATATCGGAAGCCTGTTGATTAAGTGCAAATTGAATCAGGTTGTTTATGGTTAGGCTCATGCTTAAATTCTAACGCGGCACACAACCGGTGTCAAACCAATTGGCATAAGCTCAGTGAGGATTCAATCCGTACAATTCTCTTAAAAAATCCAATTGTTCTCTTTCCAATGCATTTTTATCCAAACAATCCAACGCTTCGATTAACTTGCGCACCAAAGTAGAATGTTTTTGCCCATGTGCCATACGCAACGTTTGCAAATAAATATTTACATTCTCTGGTTCAATTTTCAACGCCTCTAAATTCCAATAAATTGCCTCTTCTATTTTTTCGGCCGCAAAGCACAGTTGGCTCAACTTTACCATATGTTTGACGGTTAAATCTATTTTGAGCAAATCTATGCCTCTTAAAAACGCCTGCAGCGCATTTGGGTGACGTTCCAATTTAGATTCGCTGTCGGCCAAAGCAAACCAAGCCAACCTATCTTTGGGAAAGTGATTTAAATAATGCTGGTAACAACGCGAAGCGGAATAAAAATCGCCCACTTGTTCATAAGCGTGGGCTGCCCGCAGTGCATTTTCCTGAAAATCTCCCGTTATATCCGCGTGGATTGTTTTTTCAAACGTTTGTGCCGCCAAGTAGATTTGTTTGTTCTCCACGTACGCGAGAGCCAACAATTCCAATACCTGCGGATTATTTGGATAATGGGTCTGCACTTGCTGTAATTCTTGAACGGCAAGCGCAAATTGTTGCTTTTCCATGCAATCACGTACTCGTTCCAACTGCAATTGAACGTATGCTGTTGAAACGGAATGATTCGGTTGACAGCCCATTGAAAATAAAACGACACCTATGCCAAAACAATACCATGGGATAATGGGTGCACGTAAGCTACTCACAAATAACATGATTGCACAAGAAACGCACCATTGGGCAACCATCATATTAAGGGACGCTTCCATGCTTCCATAAAACACTTGGATGCCTAAAATTCATTCTTCAATGGACGCGCGAGCAAATCATGAACGGCGGTATCCAAAGGATGTTGCTTGTATAAAATGTCGTGCAAACTCTGCAAAATAGGGACCTCCAGTCGCATTTTATTTGCCAATGTGTGGTATCCATGCAAACTCCCATAGCCTTCTACCATTAATTCCTTCGTTAAACTTTCAACGGACTTCCCTTTGGCGAGCAGCTCTCCAAATGTTCGATTTCGGCTCCAAGAACCCTGCGCGGTGGCTATCAAATCACCCAAGCCGCTCAATCCATAAAACGTTTCCTTGTGCCCCCCCAAAGCGCAACCTAAATATGCCATTTCCTTAAGTGCGCGTGTTAGGTAAGCAGATTTTGCGTTATCTCCCAACTCGAGTCCATCCAAAATACCAGCCCCTAGAGCGTAGATATTTTTCAAACAACTTGCGGTCTCTACCCCCACAAGATCACCGCTGCGGTATACGCGCGTATGCGCAGCACTGATGGCCTCCTGAAGCGGCTTTACATAAGGATTAAAAGACGCTAAAACCATTGCCGCAGGCTTTCCCAAAGCGAATTCAACGGCATACGTGGGCCCTGCCAAACAAGCCACGGGATTTTCAGGGAAAAATTGGGAAATAATATTAGAAGGTGTACACAGCGTAGCATGATCCAAGCCCTTAATGAGAGAAACAGTCCACAAATTTTTCGGATAGCCGAGTTTTAACATATCACACAAGTCCACAAGACCTTTCATGGGACAGGCGACAAATAAGGCGTCGCATGTGCCAAGATGCTTGTCATAACGCGTATCCACGTACAGGTTATCGGGAAATGGAATGTGCGGCAAATAATATATATTCTCTCTGCGTTCTTGCATCATTTTTGCCTTTTCTTCGGAACGAGGCACCAATATGAGTTCATGGCCAATACGAGCCAAATGCACCGCCACAGCCGTACCCCAAGATCCAGAACCGCACACAACAAATTTCATACGTTTACTCCTTTTTAAACCCCCGCATTAACCACTTGTTCATCAAAATAATTAAAATCCATGCCCGCATTGACAACGACGGTTTGACCGTTAATACCGCTGGAGCGATCGCTTAGTAAAAAGACGATCGTATTGGCCACCTCTTGCGTTTCCAAAGCTCTTTTTCTTAGGGTTAACTTTTCGGCAAATAGATAATTTTTCAAAAAATTAGGGATACCTGCCGAAGCACTTGTCTTTAGAGGTCCCGATCCAACACAATTGAAACGGACTTCACTATCCGCGCTGAACGCCTTGGCCAAGAAACGAACGGTACTTTCCAGCGCCGCTTTAATGGGAGACATATAACCGTAATGTATTGCCGTCACCTGAGAGGAAATACCCACCGTCACCACCGAGGCATGGGGGGTTAACATCGCCTTAAAAGCCCTCGCAATTTCAATCAAAGAGAAACATGAAATGTGAACCGCCTGCAAAAAGTCTTCACGTCTTGTATCGTAAAAAGTTTTAAATTCTTTCGAAAAATTCGCAAAAGCAATCGCATGAACGATGCCATCTAAATGGGATGTTTTTTCTTCCACCTGTTGTTTCAATTGCTGAATTGCATGCGCTTGTTCGACGTCGCAAATAAACAACTTTTCTGCCGGGATCCAACGCGTTAATTCTTTTTTTCGTTCAGGTGAGCGAACGCTATAATATACGTAAGCGCCGTGGGCTTCTAAAGTTTTTCCCACAAACCACGCAATACTCTTTCTGTTCGCTAAACCCAAGATGAGAAAATACTTATTTTCAATATTCAAAAACGTCATACCTACATTTCTTCCACTAGCCCAAGTGTGAACGTAACAAAAACCAGTACGCTTCCATCTTTTTTGGCGCACCCTTTAAAGAAATAAAAATTTTTCAAAGACTGCAAAAACCTTGCTTCCAAAACCAATTTGTCGCCCGGAAAAGCCATCTTTTTAAATTTTGCCTCCTGTAGGCGCGTCAAGACGGGAACTTTCCCATGCACATTTTCTCGATTTTTTAGCAATGTTTTACTTAAAAATATACCTGCCGCCTGAAAAATTGCTTCACACATTAAAACACCCGGCATAATGGGCATGTGCGGATAATGGCCTTGAAAAAAGTATTCGTCCACCCGCAAAACCTTTTCTACTTCGATGACATCTTCGTGTAAATTAAGGATTTTGTCCACAAATAAAAATGGAGGACGATGCGGTATAGCATCCAAAACGTCTTGTTGTTCTGCTTCCATGTCCTTCATAATTCTTTTTTAATCGCTTTCTACGACAAATCAAACATAAATCACATTTTTACGTTCCTTGACAAAATTGTCTTGCAAATAACTTAAATTATTTTTAGACTGCTTTTATGGCTATCAATGCAACAGGGGTAACACAAGTTACCCATCCGATTACGAGTACACCAGGTGCAAATGATACCGGTAGCGTTACAAAAAATCTAACCTCTACTGCAGGCGTGCCCCAACAAGACCAAGCAACATCCGCATTATCGGATGCCACAAAGCAAAAACAAAGACAAATTGCCCTAACAAACCAACCCAAAACAGCTGTGGCACTTAATCTTTTGTTAGGTGAAGTACAGCAAGGAGTAAAGTATAAACCAGTGCAGATCGAAAAAACATTGTTGGAAGACATGCAACAAAATCCTCTTCGCAACCTTTTAGGTGCTAAAATAACTTTCAATATTGATCCTCAAAATTTACTACAGCAACAAAAAGACAACATAGATCATGATATAGCGTGCGTAGAACGATGGCTGTCTGGCATTCCTCATTGTTCGCCCAAGCAACAAGGTAAACTATGTGCCGGACTGGGTGAACGAATAAATGGGTCCCCCTATCAACCTGAAATATTGGCACTTCTGAATCAGCATGCTACAAATAACCCACAAATTGCAGCTACTAGAGATGCCTACGCAGGTAAACACAGCGAGCATATTACAGGAGAATTTTGTCAAAAATTAAGTGCAGTTTTAACAGAACCAACGCAGGAAACGCAGGTCACACCCATGCAGGCCAAACTTGCATTTATCGAGCAATTCAATGGGGCACAAAGTTTAGAGAATAAAAGCGCCACCCAAATACGAAATGAACAGGCGGCTATAGAATCTCTATTAAAAAAAGATGATCTTACACCTTCAAATCGCGTATTTTTACAACAGTTATCCTTGGCATACGAAATAAAGTTGAACGAAAATAATCCAAAGAAGATGGTAGAACTCGCTTCACAGTTCGCAGAACAAGAAGTACCATTCTTGCGACAGATGGTTCAGGTGGCTCAAAATATTAGTCAAACGAACACTATGTCGGAGGCGCAAAAACAAAGAATATTGGATGCCCAAGATATAACTGATATATCAGCCAGGATATGCGATGCGATGTTCCCTAGAACAATGGAAGCTGTCAAGATGCCGAAGTTCAAAACTAAAGGAGATGCCTACTTAAAAATATATGGTAATCATGTAACGCAAGGAGTTATGCGTTTTAACAGCTTAATGCAAGAGATGGTAAAAAAAACACTAGCATCAGACCCTGAAACGGTAAAACGAGTAGGTGACGAGCTCAAAGGATATATAAATTTATTCTCATCGAATACAGCTTTATATACAGCCCGTGTCGAAGAAGCCTCTACAAAAGAATTACAATCCTTTAATACAACAGGCTTAATCAATGCAAACGACGGTAGTTTTGCCGAGTTTGACAAACAGCATTCACTGGACATCTTGAAGGGATTTTCAACAAAAACATTACAATCTCTCGTTGAACGTGGTCAAGAACTCAGCAAGCAACCAAAGGCTAACACAACAGAGTTTCGAAAATCATTTGAAGTTGTTTTACGGTATGCACCTCTTCCGGAAGACCAGCGAGAGAGGCAACAAATGTTTGGGATCTTAACACAAGGTATTCAGTGCTTCCCCCAGAAAATGCAAAAGGAATTAGGCAGCATTTTACAGAGTCGGATCACGCCATCTGCCTAACTTCGCCATGTGTTTAACGATATGCCTGCCTCCGAAAAACGGCTTCGATCGTAAGATGCCCGGCATAATGGGCACATGCGGATAATGGCCTCGGAGAAAGTATTTGTCCATCCACAAGACTTTTTCTACTTTGATGGCATCTTCGCGTAAATTAAGAACTTTGTTCACGCACAAAATGGAAAATGATGCAAAATCGCATCCAAATTCTTGTTCTTTGGTCCATGCCTTCCCCCTCTTTCTAGAGCAAATCGACAATAAATTACATCTTTACATTTGTTGATAAAATTGTCTTGCAAATGATTTAAATTGTCTTTATTACATTACCCATATATGTCTCTACAAGTTAATAACAATTCAAATGTATCACCTGGTGTATCTGATAGTTCTACTACACCAACCGCAGGAAAAAATGCTGCAGGTCGTAGTATCACATCATCGGATCAACCGATAACAACGGTTGCTAATATGGCTAGCCAACAAATTCTATCTCAACGACAGCAAGCAGGAATGCGAAGAGTACAAGAGGCAAAAACAGAAAATCTAAATGAGGATATGGCCGCATCCCAAGCGTCAGCCGCCAAGTACGATAAGAAAAGTGCATTAGGGCAATGGGGCTCGCGGGTGAAAGGAAAACTTGTGGGGACAGGTGATTATGCTGACAAAAAAGCAACCTTTGCCAAACTGCAGAATGACATTGAATACCATACATTCAAATCTTCGATACCATCACCTAATCATCTAGCAGATCTTAATGCGGATAAAGCTCAGCTAAGGGAATGGCAAAACGCCGTGTTACAATATTCTCCCAAAGATCAAGCGAAGCTAATGTCCACACTGATGGCGAAGATAAACAGTCCTGAGACTGCACATGGCCTAAAAGAGACGTTTGCTACATGGCTGCAGACGCCTGAGGTTAAGAATATGAAGTTAAAGTGATAAAAACTTACGACGGGAGGGTTCCTCATTGTCACCCACTTTTTAATTTATATCCAAGGCCAAATTCTCTTTACATTCGTTGGCCAAATTATCTTGCAAACGTCGTAAAAAGTTTTTAAACTGGATAAAATGTCTATTGCTCCTACTCCACTAGAATTAAATCCGAACCAATTTAATGAGGTATCTTCTTCTCAAAATCCCACAGGAAAAGGTGATACCGGCCGTTTGGTTGTGCAAAACCAAGAGCTAAGCACGCGGGTAGGAGAAATACAACATCAGGGCCCAACATCCCTCTCAAGTAAACTAAATCATAAAACTTACACACCCTCCATAGGAGAACAGGGTAAAGATTTGTTTAGTGCAAGTCGGGAGGCTCAGGGTCAACGGCAAAAGATCTCCGAGGATACAAAAACCCATACAGATAGGCTTAAGGCTGCGCAAAATGAATACAACAAGGAGAGCTGGGTAGGGAAAATTGGCTTAAAAATCCAGTCACATTGGAAGCGCAATGCATACGCGCAAAAAATTGATTACCAAGATAAACTAACCAAAGACATTGAAATGTATCCATTTTGTAAATCTATAGGAGTAGAGCAGTTTCGGGAGGAGAATCAAAACACCATAAGACAATGGCTAGAGGGTGTTAAACAATGTTCTCCCAGACGTCAACCCGAGATAATCAAGTTAATCCTGTCTAAGGTAATCCAAACCGGCAATCCAATCTACGTAACTCAAATTAAAAATTGGGCACAGCCCAATCTTGCGGGTAAAATTGACTCCTATTATTACGCTACACCTGAGGGGCAACAACAAGGGATCCAACGGCTCACCGAGAAAATCAAAAATACCTCATCGAAATCTGCAAAATCAAGGTTACAAAATGAATTTCAAGAAAAACTAAAAGGCACATTTGTTAAAGACGAGAAAATGCTCAATACTTTAGCCGGTTTTATTAGAGAGTGTCCTCCCAAAGCGCGACCGGCATTAATGCAATCTGTGCATGAGCGATTGCAGGCGTGTGGCGCTCCTACAGGGATTACAAATGCCGCAGAGAGTCTCGTTACTGCATTGAAGTCATCACCGTAGTAAAGATAATTTTGTCAAATGGGATTGCATGCTCGGACAAATCAGGTCCTGAAATCGATGGCCGGTAAGTTAAACAATTACAATTAACTTCAGAAATATTCTCTAATCCAAACGCAAATCACATCTTTTCACATGCATTGACAGTTTTGCCTTGCAAATGATTTAAATTGTTCTTAAACTAAATTCATTTATGGCATCTCCATTAACAGGTCAACAACGGCCATCATCAACACCGCAAAGTTTATCATCGACGGGCTCTACAAAGTCTGATAGCGGTGTCGCACAAAATGAAACTCCTACTACAGGAATAATGAGCCAAAGTCCGAGGGAAACATCATTAGTAAGTGCTGCAACGACAAAGCCTAGAACGATCTTCTCGAGGATGAAGACTCATAAAGCTGAACAAGAAGCAGCGAGACAAAAAGTACTGAATGACATTCAAAACACTGCTTTAAAAAGTAAACAGGGCCCAGGCGTATCACAGATTAGTGACGATGTAGCCCATATAAAAGCATTGTTGGTCGCTGTTTCACAGTGTTCATCCAAACACCAACCCCAAATGTATGATCTAATACTGCAAAAAATGAACGAGGGTACTCCTCGGCCAGAGTTCCTAACGCTTTTAAATCAACAGGCTGCATCTAATCCACAGATTGTACCTACTCGAAATGCCTATTTACATGCATTACTGGACAACTATCAAGGTATGCATCGTATCTCCAATAGAGAGTATGTTGAGCAGTACGACAATTTGGCAAGTGATTTAACGAAAGATTTATCAGAGCTCGACCTAAATACCCAACGATGGGCATTCGAAAAAACGACAGCAGAGGTCCATCAACATACAGAAATCATAAAAACGTTGTTGGAAGTTGAAAAATCACTGCCTCCAAAACAACAAAAAATCATGCATCAACCTATCGAGCATGTCCGAGAAAAATTCCAAAATCAATTGGCAGACATTATAAAACACCCCCCCATTCCAAACACTTCCCCCGAAGGTCAGCAAATATTTTTAGCCTTACTGAAAGGCATTAGTCAATGTTCTCTCAGTACTCGACCGACATTACTTCATTCTTTGCACGATCAATTGCAAAAATCTGTCGAGCAAGCCAATCCTGCATCCGAGGTAAATAAGTTATTGCTGCAACAAATGAACTTGGGAATCGAGGCCATGGGGCTCGGAAATAATCCCCAAAAGTTAATAACAGCAGAGAAACAATTTTTATCAAACTGCATCGATTACTCAACAAAACAACTAAATTCTCTCATTGATAACCAACAGACTAAACAATTATTAGTAACTTCAGAGATATTTTCTCAAATAACTAATTTAACATTTCCAACAGCTGAGCCCAAATGGCCGTGCAATTCTAAAAATGACGTACAACAAACTGTCCAATTCAATTTTTTTCAACATATCACTCGTTTGCCTCTCTTGATAAGAGAAATCCGTAAAGGTACTGAAAAGGCTGACCAAAACTATTTATGGCACGCTTTAGAAGAATTTAAAACTAAGACAGCACAGATGAAACCTATGTTAGAACTTGCCCAGGCAAGAGTCGACGGCATGTCATTAAAGGAACTTAACGAGGCAAACTCAGAGATCATCTCAGCTGTAGCGCTACCAACCGATGAAAAATATGGTATCACTTCAGAAATGCGGCAGAGAGCCGGAGGAACAAATTAACTAGCAACAAGTTATATCCCTTAATCCGTTTCTTAATTTCTTTCTGCGACAAATCCCACGCAAATCACATCTTTACGTTCGTTGACAATATTGTCTTGCAAATGTCGTAAATTGTTCTTAAACTAAAACTGTGTCTGGTCCAATATCAGCTTCTGGTGATTTATCTCCACCAATCACGAACGATCTCTCATCGTCGAACCTCGTAGGGAAAGATGATGCGGGCCGTTCAGTTGTACAAAACTCAGAGCCTATAGTACTGTCCTACGATACGTTCGTTACGATATGCCGAAACTCTTTCGGCGGTAGACCACTAAAAGCACTCTGCGAGCCGGCAGCACAAGTACATAATCATCAGGTGCAACAAAATCCATGTTCTGCCACAACGAATGAACCCGCTCTGGCCAACAGTACAGAAAACCCACATCCATCCCTCGATGCAATACGCCGGCACTCTTTTAGCGGTAGATTATCGGAAACAGCGCAAACAAACCCACAGAACAAGACAGACGCTCAAAAACCGGAAGTGTCGCAAGAACAATATCGCAGCGATGCCGAAAGCTTTTTAAGATCAGCCAACAAGTTCCATGAAGTGCGAGCCCAGTATGAGGGGCAAAGTGGTATAGGTAAGTATTTACCTAAGAACCGGCACCGAGCTGCAATGAGTGCTGCACACCAGGAACTAGGCCAACAAATTCAAAACCATCAATTTTCACAGGATCCTCAATATAACAGAAAGATGGTGAGTTTATGGCTGGCAACCGCGAGCGATCTTCCCCCCAATGCGCAAAAGGCAATATTTGCTCTGATTGCTTCAAAACTAACCGACTGTCCGTATCAACCAGAGGTTCTGACATTGTTGAATAAACAAGCTAAAGATAACCCACAAGTCGCAGCTATTAGAAATACTTACGTAGACTCAAAACAAGATTCCATCACAGAAGATTTTTCCTCGACTTTAAATACAGTTTTAAAAGGGTCCATGAAAGAAAAAACTAATTTCATCGCACAATTTGAGGAAGGGAACCAAAGTTTTGAGAACAAAAACACTACCCAAATACGAAATGAACAGGCGGCCATAAAAGCTTTATTAGCAAACAATGATCTTACACCTTCAAATCGTGTATTCCTACAACAACTGTCTCTGGCATACGAAATAAAATTAAACGAGAATAATCCTAGACAAATGATAGCACTCGCTTCACAGTTCGTGGAACAAGAAAAACCATTGTTACAGCAGGTTGCTCAAAATATTAGTCAAACGGAAGGAATATCGGATGCACAAAAACAAGAAATATCGGATGCCTGTGATATGGCCGAAATAGCAAGTAAGATATGCAATGCGACATTCCCGAGAACAAAGGAAGCTGTTGACATACCCAAGTTCAAAACTAAAGAAGAAGCCTATTTAAAAATATATGGTAATCATGTAACGCAAGGAGTTATGCGTTTGAACAGCTTAATGCAAGAGATGAAAAAACAAGCATTTGAACCAGAACTAAAAGTAGTTAATCGAGGACAACCGAACGCAAAGCTAATGGTAGGACTAGTTGCCAACGAGCTTCAAGGATATATAAGTCTGTTCTCATCGAATACAGCTTTATATACAGCCCGTGTCGAAGAGGCTTCTACAAAAGAATTACAATCCTTTAATACAACAGGCCTAATCAGTCCAAAAGACAGCGGGTTTATCGAATTCGATAAAAAGCATTCGCTGACATCTCTGACAGCATCTCCAAGTGAAAATCTTAAATCCTTGCAAACAATCACCGACCAACTCAGTCAAGCTCAGTCAAAGTCTCAAAAAGCACAATTGCAGAATCAATTTGCAGCCATTATAAAACACACCCCCATTCCGAACACTTCCCCCGAAAACCAGCAAATATTTTTAGCCTTACTGAAAGGCATTTATCAATGTCCTCCCAATAATCAACCGGCATTACTTCATGCTTTGCACGATCAATTGCAAAAATCTGTCGAGCAAGCCAATCCTGCATCCGAGGTAAATAAGTTATTGCTGCAACAAATGAACTTGGGAATCGAGGCCATGGGGCTCGGAAATGATCCCCAAAAGCTCATAAAGATAGAAAGACAAATTTTATCAAACTGCATCCATTATTTAACAAATCAGCTAAATTCTCCCATTGATAACCAACACTGTCAAGAATTACTCACGGCCGCAAATATATTTGCACAAATGGCTGCCGCCATGATTCAAATACCTCCTGCTGCTGTCAACCCACCATATGCTAGCAAAGATGAAGCACTATTAATGCTCCACACACAATTCTCCCAAGATATTACTCGCTTGCCTCTCTTAATGAAGGAGATCGCTAGAGATGTTGAAAAGGATGACCAAAACCATTTACGGCACGCTTTGGAAGAATTGAAAACCGTTGCGGCACATATGATACCTATGTTAGAACTTGCACAAGCAAGAGTCGACCGCATGACATTGAAAGAAATTAATACGGTAGGTACAAATATCATTTCAGCTGCCTCACCTAGAACACAACCAACCGATGAAAAATATGGCATCACTCCAGAAATGCGGCGGCAAGCAGGAGGCAACAATTAACTAAAAACAAATTACGTTATTTAATCTCTTTTTTAATTTCTTTCTGCGACAAATCCCACGTAAAACACGTCTTTTCATATGCATTGACCAAATTGTCTTGCAAGTGTCGTAAATTGTTCTTAAACTAAAAATTATTATGTCTTCACTTGTAACAAATTTACCATCTTCTGATGCAACATCCGGACTCGAGTCATCTACCCCGCCCCAAGGTAAAAATGATAAGGGCCAGACAGTTACACAAAATCAAGCGCCTACGACGCAGGCTGCCCAAAAGCAAACGCTCAGCCTCAGCCCGATGATGAAGTCAAAGCTAGACAACCTCAATGCACTACGAACCAATCGTGAAGGTCAAAGCGGCGTGTACAAGTTTTTATTTGGGCGCCAAGAAAAGCAGGAAATGCAGATTCTACGACATAATATAAAAAAAGAAATTCACGAATTCCGGGGCGCAATTGATAAAGAAACAATGCAGGCTTTGGTGAATCTAGTTAAAGAGGCCCATCCAAAAGATAAAAGTTCAATATGCCGTCAAATCGCGCACGAATTTAGGAAGACCGAATGTAAGGGGGAATTGTTCCTTGTATTGCATGCAGCAATCGCAGAGGCGGGAAACGAGGATCAGAATCATATGAGTTCACTCTTGGATGCGTATGTACAGGGTAAAACGGCTAATACAGAAGAACTCTCAACCCGCGTTCAACAACTTATAAAGGATACAAAGATTCCAAGCACTTTTCCCGAAAATCAAGCAGTAGTTTCTGATTTATTGAAATTCATAGAACAGTGCGGTGATCATGCCAGGGATACGGACCTGTATAGCGCTTTACGCAACCAATTGCAAGCGTCTGTTGCTCAATCCTCTTCTCCCGAAAATCAGCTCCTACTAGACTTGTGTGAGAGTCGTGTGGCTATGGATGCAGGCAAGTTCGCCGAGTGTACAAAGAGAAATGAGGCACTTGTAGCAAACCTTGTTAGATATGGCGCAACTCTGCAAAAAAATGGAGGCGATATTCAACAATTTAAACAAATGTGTAGTTCATATGCACATATGATGGCACGATTCCTTTCAATCCCAACTCCAACTCATGGTCCTATAGGCGATAAACAAGAGGCAATGCACATGCTCAATTATAACATATATACAGCCTTGTGTTCCCTAGGATCGATCGACAATCTAGCTTCTTTGAATTCCCAGGCAAGATCGGTAAATGATTTCGTGGTCGTACATACAGTGGCTTGGGGCCATGTCCTCGAACAAGTGACTGGTGACGACATGAATGGGCTAAGAGGTGAGATGCTATGGTGTACACTGAATGCTGGCCCAGTAGAATCTACATGGCCCGATGCACTAGAGGCAAAACATGGAGAGTATACTGATAACATTTTGAACCCGAATCGTTTGGGTAATAGCGATGCGAAGGGGCCACCTCCACCTCTAGAAGCACTAGCCAGAGAATTGGGATATGACTGGACAAGATGAACAGAGAGCTCCATTAAAACTTCCGACAGCTCCAAGTGATAATTGACTTGCGGTCTTTTTAGAAATTATATAACTTAACCTTCATGATGCATTTTCTGAGGTGGGAGTTGCTACTGCTATTTTGCTTAATCGTTGGTTGCCAGCCTAAAAAACCTCTCACCGAAGTAGAACAAGCCAATAGAGCGGGCATACTGCGAGTCGGCATTGGGCCGGATCCGGAAGGATTTGACCCGCAATGGGTCACGGGTGTCACGGAGCAAAATGTACTTCGATCCCTCTTCGAAGGTCTTGTGGTACCGGATCCCAAAACGCTGGAACCGAAACCGGGTATCGCAGAGCGTTGGGAAATTCAAGAAAATCGCTATACCTTTCACCTTAGGCGCAATGCCCGCTGGAATAACGGAGAACCCCTCACCGCCCACGATTTCGTTTTTACATTTCAAAGATTACTCACACCCCAATTGGCTGCTCCCAACGCATCTACTTTCTTTGCCATAAAAAATGCAAAGGCATTTTACAACAACGAAATCGCCTTCCAAGAAGTAGGCGTGAAAGCACTGGACAACGATACATTGGAAATCCTATTGGAACAACCCGTCCCCTTCTTTTTAGCGCTGCTTATGCAACCCTGCTGCTATCCAGCACATCAGAAAAGCCTGGAACAACATGCCTGCGCCTGGACGCGCAATCCCAATGGCTATCCCACGCATTGTCTTGTTTCGAACGGAGCCTTTCGACTGAACAGATGGTCCATTGGTGAAAAAATAGAAGTGGTAAAAAACGCCTATTATTGGAATAATGCAAACGTACGACTCAATGGCATACATTTTTTCCCAATTGCAGACGTGGCCACCGAAGAACGCGCTTTTCGACGCGGCCAATTGCATATTACGGAAAACGTCCCCTATCAAAAACTAAACTTTTATCACGCGCAAAAAAATTCTCCCCTGCAAATTCATCCCTACCTCAATACATTTTACTATTTACTAAACATAAACGTTTATCCATTGAACGATGTACGCGTCAGAAAAGCATTCTCTTTGGCCCTAGATCGCAATCAACTTGCCGGCAGCGATCACCTTAAATTGAAACATCGATCCGCCTACCAATTGGTTCCCGAAGGCTGTGCCGGGTTCCCATCCACGCATCTCATTCAAGAAAATGTGGCAATGGCGCGCGAATTACTCAAAGAAGCCGGGTTTACCAATGGACACGGTTTCCCCAAATTAACCCTCCTGTTCAACGCAAGTGAAGGCCAAACCTACATCGCATCCGCAGTTCAAGAAATGTGGAGAAAACATCTCAACATTACCGTCGAACTCGTGAACCAAGAATGGAAAGTGTACCTGCAACGTCGCCGAGATGGCCAATTTGATATTGCACGCGGAGGCTGGGTCGGCGATTACAACGATCCCACTACATTTTTAAACCTATGGGTAAAAGATGCGAATAACAACTTTGTGCGATGGCATAACGAGGTTTTTGAATCCCTACTTTTAAAGGCCAATAATGCGCGTCACCACGCACGCCGAATACAATTACTGCAGGAAGCCGAAAAAATTCTTTTGGAAGACGTACCGCTTATTCCCATTCATTCCAGTACCACCTCTCACCTTGTTCACCCAACCGTACATAACTGGTTCGGCAACTTGCTGGATTGGCATCCCTACGACTGTATCTTTCTGCAATAACCCCACTTTTAATGCATAAATAACTTGCAGTTTTGCAAAAAGCTTCTATTTTCAGTCTTAAGTTATGCAGCAAACCACCATTGGAGAACGGCTACAGCAAGCGCGCCAGCGTTTGGGGTTGTCTCTCGAAGACATTGCGGTAACACTCAAAATTCGAAAAGACGTCCTATTAAAATTTGAATCCAATGAGTTCGACGTAAAGTTACCTCCCGTATACCGAAAAGGTTTTTTCAAGGCGTACGTAAAACTTTTGAAACTCAACGTGCCGACGTTATTGGCCGACTACGAAGAAATTGTAGGCGAGATTAATCACGGTACGGGCTTTTCGTTAGGTCAGCTAAAACTGGATAATCCAAAAAATATCGGCAACGACAATAAGCCGGAAATAACAGAATTAGAACCCGGAGAAAGTTCGGCGAGGTATGTGCGTCCCATCCCACAATTTGTCCACTTTAGATTGCTCATCATTGGCATTGTTATCCTTTTAATCGTATTTATTGGCGGCCTATACCTGCGTTGCACCAAAGAACATGCGGCATCCGTTCCCACGACGGCGCAGGATACACTGCCCATCCAGGATACCGCCGCTTCCGAAAGCACCATCGTACTCACCGCATTGGATGCGGTACAAGTGTTTGTGCGTCAAGAGTCCGACAGACGACGCCTTTTTGCCGGTACACTCAACAAAAACGAGCATTACACGTTAACCAAATCGGGCCCCGTTCAAATCTCATACTCGGAAGGTAAATCTTTATTAATCGAACAGGCCAACGGTCTACATATTAAGCCGCAAAAAGAAGGCCGAGGCTGGATCAGGGTTCCCTAATTCCCATAAAAAATAATTATGCATAAGCCCTTAGCCAAAGGTGTCAGTTGGTTTCTATTGAGTTTAATCATTGGAGTCGGGTTGGACGTCATACAAAAGTATTTGGGGGGCAACCTGAAAAGCTTCGAAATTACCTTTTACAGATTCCTTTTTGGCGCCATTTCCCTGATGCCATTTCTAGGCATGCGATGGATTCGTAGCGGGTTTTCATTAACGCAATATTGGCACATTCACATATTCAGAGGATTTTTATTGTTTTCGGGCATGGTCCTGTGGTGCTACGGTCTCACATTGGTTCCCATAAGTACAGCCATTGCACTTAATTATTCCATTCCTCTTTTTACACTTATTCTTTCCATCTTTTTGTTGAAGGAAACCGTTAATAGAGATCGATGGCTAACAACGTTTGTTGGTTTTGGAGGTATATGGATTGTACTGAATCCTACGGGCATCAATTTTGATTCAAGGACCCTTTTGTTGATCGTATCCTCGTTTTTATTCTCGCTCTTGGACGTATTTAACAAAAAATACGTCTGCAAGGAATCGCTCCTAAATATGCTATTTTATACGGCCTTTTTCACCTGCGCTTTTAGTGCAATTCCAGCATTTTCAGGCGAAATACACACACCTTTTAACCACATAAGCATTTTAATTACACTCGGCATCGGAGCCAATTTAATGTTCTATTGCCTACTGAAAGCTTTTCAATACATGGACGCTTCTGCCTTGGCACCATTTCGCTATTGCGATTTTCTTGTATCGGCACTTTTTGGATTTTTATTTTTTTCCGAAAAGCCAACCTTATCCACTTGCCTTGGGTTTCTTGTAATCATGCCTTGCACGTGTTACCTTGCCTACCAAGAAAATAAAAAGAATTAATCTTGTCTTTCCAATTTAGCTCCCATAAAAGGTTCCCATGACGATTGAATTTATTTCTTCCGAAGCCGTTGGAGAAGGACATCCCGATAAAGTTGCCGATTACATATCGGATAGCATTTTGGATGCTTGCCTCGAGCAGGACAAAAATGCGCATGTCGCCTGCGAGACCTTGGTGAAGTCAAATTGTGTCGTACTTGCAGGGGAAATCACAACGCAAGCGCAGGTGGATTACGAACTTGTAACGCGCAACGCCATTCGAGATATCGGCTACACAGACCCTCAAGACCTTTTCAATGCAAACACCGTATTTATTCATAATTTATTAACGCCGCAGTCGGGTGAAATCGCAGATGCGGTCGTTAAATCAGACCGCGGCATCGGGGCCGGTGATCAAGGATTTTTCTTCGGTTACGCGTGCGATGAAACACCGGAATACCTACCCGCTTCTTACCTTTTGGCACAAAAACTCTGCCAAATGCTGGCCACCTACAGAAAAACCAAGCGCGTGTCTTGGATGAAACCGGATTGTAAGGCTCTTGTCACAATGCGTTACGAAAATGGATCTCCCTTAGACGTGCAAAATGTTGTATTGGCAATTCAACACGCCGCTTCTATAAGTTTAAAAGAAATCTATGAATTTTGTAAAGAACAATTGATTCCAGAAATTATTCCCGGGCATTGGTTATCGGATAATACCATGTACTATATTAATACCAGTGGTAGCTTTATTCACGGAGGACCTTCCGCCGACTCGGGCCTTACGGGCAGGAAAATTATAGTAGATACTTACGGAGGTTGGGCGCATCACGGAGGGGGTGCATTTTCCGGAAAAGATCCTTCCAAAGTGGATCGTTCCGGTGCTTACTTCTGCCGTTGGGTTGCAAAAAATATCGTTGCAGCCGAACTGGCAAAACGAGTGGAGGTTCGACTGGCGTACGCCATCGGTGGCACTAAACCCATTCACTACGATTTGACAACCTACGGAACAGAAAATTGTGATTTGCATCGTTTGCGCGAAGCGATTGCAAAAATATTCGATGCAAGGCCATCTGCTATCTTGGAAACGCTTAATCTTCGCAATCCCATTTACAAATCAACGACACAATTTGGACATTTTACAAAAACAAATTTGCCCTGGGAACAAACAAATCGTGTTCAAGAATTGCTAGACCTCTGCCCGTTAGGAGTATAGGAGTCCCAGAGACTGTGTTTCCACTGTTGTGGTTACAATGGCATGGGGACAATCTAAAAAGTGAAGCAACCTTGTGAAGCTGTGGGAAAATGTAAATCTACACCCTCTCGATGTTGCGTTGAGACACGAGCGTTGCGTAGAGGTATTTTTCAAACGGCCAGTGAAGGCAAAAATTTATGTGCATTGGGGTCTCACGTAATGGGGGCAAAGGGACAATATTTTTGTATTCTCTGTTGGCTTTATCAACGGTGTTTATGGTTTATCCGCCCAGCACTTAGGTGGGTTAATGCGCCGTCAACGGGTATCGGCAATGTTTGTAAGTTGTTTTGCGACCTTATTACTGGCTTACATTGGACAGAAGTTACCGGGAGACCTGCTTTAAAAGCTTTCTTAAAGCAACCATGAGTATTTGGATATCGGAAGGGTTAACACCGCTAATGCGACTCGCTTGCCCCAAATTTTGGGGCCTTAGGTGTATCAGTTTTTGTAGGCTTTCGTTTCGTAAGCCGTATACCGTTTTATAATCAAAAGTCTTGGGGATTTGAATGTCCTCTAACCATTGACACCTTGCTATCTGCTTTGATTCACGCTCTAAGTAGCCTTTGTAGCAAACGCGATAAAAAACTTCCTCGCGAATGGGAGCAATTTGCTCTGAAAATGCACGCGGTAATTTAGGCAATTCAAAATGTTCTTCACAGTAATGACGCCTTATCTGATCCCCTAACTTTTGTCCCTCTTCGCAACATGCTTCCTCTAATTGAGTAACCCAATAGGCTATGCACGTACGCTTATCTTGAATAGCTTTTAGCCGAGTCTCGCTCAAACAGTTCCATCGCTTTGCCTTTTCATACAAACGCAGCTCCGCGCTCGCATGATTCAAAAGTAAACGATGTTCCGCCCGCCCGGTAAACATTCTATAAGGTTCTTGCGTACCCTTGGTCACCAAATCATCCACCAAAACCCCAATGTAGCTTTCGTGCCGAGATAAAATGCAGGCAGGTTCTTTTAAAACTTTTGCAGCCGCGTTAATTCCAGCCAACAACCCCTGTCCGGCCGCTTCCTCATAACCCGAAGTTCCATTAATTTGCCCTGCCAAAAATAGTCCTTCCCATTGTTTACTTTCCAACGTTGCGTACAAATGTGTGGGATCCGAAAAAGCGTATTCAACCGCGTATGCTGGACGCGTTAAAATGGCATTTTCAAGACCCGGAATCGTTTTCAGCATTGCCCTCTGGATGTCCACGGGTAAACTGGTAGACAGCCCATTGATGTACCATTCATCCGTGCATATCCCTTCCGGCTCCAGAAATAATCGATGACGTTCTCTATCGTTAAAGCGCACGCATTTATCTTCAATACTCGGACAATATCGAGGACCTTGACCATGAATATTGCCGGCAAACAAAGCGGAACGTTCCAAATTATCCAAAATAATTTTGTGCGTATGGGGATTCGTATACGTCATCCAACAAGATACGGTACGTGTCCCAGGCTTCCAGGACGTAGATCCGTAAGTATTGGTAGCATTACACGTCTCTGGACGAGTATCGTAAAAGGCAAAAAAACAAGGATCCGCATCGCTGGGTTGTTCTTCGCAGGCAGAAAAATCAATACTGCGACCTAAAATACGCGCAGGTGTCCCTGTTTTCAATAATCCCAAAGAAAATCCCAACGATTTGAGGGAATCCAAGAGAGCGTAGCTACCAAAATCTCCCAAACGGCCTCCCGGTATTTTTTGATGTCCAATATGCAACGTACCGCCCAAAAACGTACCCGTTGCCAATACCACCGTTGTCGCAGTAAATGCAAGTCCCAATTGGGTACACACACCGCAGATGCGATTTGCGCATGTTAACAAACTAACCACTTCATCTTGAAACAAAACAATATGGGGATGCTTCTCCAAACGGTATTTCATGCTCCATTGATAACATTTTTTATCGCATTGGGCACGCGGAGCTTGCACGGCCATACCTTTGGAACGATTTAATATGCGAAAATGAATGGCCGTTTCGTCGGCATTTATTCCCATAATGCCACCCAACGCGTCGATCTCCCTGACAATATGGCCTTTGGCCAAGCCTCCAATCGCGGGATTGCAGCTCATTTGGGCAATCGTGTCCAAATTTCCCGAAATGAGTAATACGGATACACCCTTTTGCGCTGCAATCCATGCCGCCTCGCAGCCGGCATGCCCGCCACCACACACAATGACATCAAAATCCGTTTTCATTTCCCAATGCAAAAGCGAGAAAAAATCCGATCCAGTATTTGCTCATAGTCTACTCTCCCCACAATGTGCTCCATGGCACGTAAAGCAGCTTTTAATTCTGCGGCCAAACAATCTTCAAACCCTTGCGTTTGAAATAAATGGATCGCTTTTTTTATCGCAATTTGCGCTTCCATCAAACTTTCGGCGTGACGCTCGTTGACCATAAATGCGGCCTGGGAAAAATCTTCATAACGTTGGTCCAAAAAACTCTTTATGAAGGTTTGAACTTTATTGAACGCATCAACATCCTCTTTAAGACTTATGGAACAATGCGGATATCGTTTTAGATAGGAAGAGAAATTAACGTCCGTGTACGGCAAATCAGCTTTATTGAGCAATGTTAAGGTTTTCGACGAATCCAACAATTGGATAAAATTCTGTTCAAAATGCGGCATTGGCTGAGATTGATCCAATACCCACAAGATGAGATCTGCTTTTTCCAATTGTTCCAAGCTTCTTTGAATCCCCTCATGCTCTAACGCATCGCAAGCAGCGTGAATACCGGCCGTATCCACAAGACGTAATCCGTAAGATTCCAGCTGAACATACTCCGCAATGAAATCCCTTGTGGTTCCCGGCATAGGACTAACAATGGCCCTATCATGGCCCAACAAAGTATTTAACAAAGTACTTTTCCCCACATTGGGCGCTCCAACAATAACGGTTGTAATGCCATTTTGTAAGCTTCGATAATGCGCATGAGTGTGCACAAGCTTATCAATTTCTTCCGATAAGACATGCAACGCATCGCAATAGGCCCGTCGATTGGCTTCCGGCAAATCTTCTTCGGGAAAATCCAAATAGGCTTCGATCCAGGCAATCTGTTCCATTAAAATGGTGACCCACCGATCTATTTTTTTGCTCAAGGACCCCAATAATTGGTTACGAGCCATCACAAGCGCTTGTTGCGACTTGGCGTGTATTAGGTCGGCAACGGCTTCCGCTTGGCAGAGATCTAAAACACCATTCGTAAAAGCTCTGCGCGTAAATTCTCCAGGATTTGCCTGCCGGCACCCGCGCAGAATGCAATCTCTAATCACCTGCTTCAGGATAAGCGGATTTCCATGACAAGCAATTTCCAAAGTCGCTTCACCCGTAAAGGATGCATGAGGTGCAAAGTAGACAAACGTCACGTCATCCAACAATAACCCTTCTAGGGTTTGATAAGATCCCACGTAATTGTGTCTTGGAACGATAGCCGGCCGCCTAAAAATGGATTTTGTCAAATCGAGACAATCGGGACCACTCAAACGTACAACGCCTATGCCCGATTCGCCCCAGGGAGTGGATAAGGCCACAATGGTATCTTCCTGCATACTCATCGTAAATGAAAATAACCATACAAGGATAAAATGCGGCAAACTTCAAGTCCAATTGTGCTAGACAAGTCCCCGTGTCGATGGCGTATGTACGAAATGAAAGATCAATTTTGCAATGACTTGAAATTGAGCTATGACCGAGTCGTTGGCAATAGCCTCCATCGCTTGAGAACGATTCAAATGCGATCCGTACATGTATTTAAAAATCTTTTTTACGACAGCGCACTCTTGTTCCGAAAAACCGTTACGTAACATACCTATCCTATTAAATGTTTTTGCGGTAGCCGGCACCCCACAGGCCAGCATAAAGGGTGGAATATCTTTTTTTAAAAAAGAATGTCCTCCCAACATGGCGTAATCTCCAACCCTACAAAATTGATGAATGGATGCATTTCCACCTATATTGGTATGATTACCGATACGGACGTGTCCACCCATCGCAACTTGAGCACTGATGATAACATGATCCTTTACCGTACAATCGTGGCCAATGTGTGCAAATGCCAAAACATAGTTGTGGCTCCCAAGGGTGGTTGCTTGACCGTCCTGCGTAGACGTATGAATGGACACGTACTCCCTAAAAACATTGTCATCGCCAATTTTCAAATGACAAATGCCACCTTTGTGCTTCAAATCGTGAGTTTTAGCACCCAAATAGCAGTAGGGATACACGCAATTATTTTGACCCATTTCGGTATACCCATCGATGGTCGCATGATGTTCAACAACGCAATGCTTACCCAAAATAACGTGCGGACCTATGAAGGCGTAGGGCCCCACCACGACATCATCTTGCAATTGAGCCTCGGGATGAACAATGGCTGTTGGATGGATTTGCATCGCACATTAGGATTGATTTTGGGAAATCATAAACATTAACTCAGCCGAAGATACTACCTTATCATTTACAAAACACTGGCCTTCGGCAATTCCAATCCGATTGTTCTTGATTTTTAGCAATTGTACCTCGATCAACATTTGATCTCCCGGCTGAACAACGTTACGAAATTTCACTTTATCGGCACTCATAAGAAATGCTTTTGCATTTTTATTTTCTTGGCCCAATTGATATCCCATCAAAATACCTGCCGCTTGCGCCATCGCTTCCAGCTGAAGTACTCCAGGCATGATGGGATTTCCGGGGAAATGTCCCACAAAATAAGGTTCATTTGCGGTCACATTTTTAATGGCGCGCAGCGCATCTTCTTCAATACTCACGACGCGATCCACCAGAATAAAGGGATAACGGTGCGGTAAATGCCTTAAAATACCTTGAATATCTAAAACTGCATCCGTATAAACGGGAAATTCACTTAAATTTTCTTGATAAAATTGTTCCAGGATGGCCTTACACAGTTTTACATTGAGAGCGTGCCCCGTTTTAATGGCAATAACATGGCCTTTTATGGGATGTCCCAGGAGTGCCAAATCACCTAAAAGATCTAGGATTTTGTGCCTCACGAATTCATCCGCAAAACGCAAAGGCCCATTCGAAAGAATTTTATCTCCCTTAATGACAATGGCACAATCGAGACTTCCGCCTTTTATTTTACCAAGTTTCAATAAGGGTTCAACGTCCTCGTATAAGGTAAATGTACGCGCATCTGCAATTTCGTGCACGTATGTCTCGTGGTCAATCGTTAAAGTTAAATGCTGTACGTGTACGCCTCGGTTATCCGCAGATGTGCACGTTATTTGAAACGTTTCATTGGGTAGAATCAAAATGGAACGGTCATCCTGAACGAAAGAAATAGGTTCCGTAATTTCCACAAACGTCTTTTCTGATGGCTGCAGTTCAAATCCAACCTCCTGTAACTTTTCAACCCAAAACTTTGCAGAACCATCCAAAATGGGCACTTCGCTGCCCTCGACTTCAATCCGTGCATTGTCTATCTCCGATCCATACAACGCACTCATCAAATGCTCCACGGTATGTATTTTAACCCCATCCTTGGATAGTGTAGTTCCACGTACCACATCGTCGACGTACTGAACAAGCGCTGGAATTTCACACGGATGCCCACGTACGTCCGTTCTCTGAAAGACAATGCCCGTATTTTCCGGAGCTGGTTTCACGGTAACACGTACCGACTGCCCCGTATGCAACCCTTGCCCGGAAACTTCAAATTGTCTTTTCGGCGTCTTCTGCTGCATGGCAGTATTTAGTACACACTCGCCGGTATTTGTCAAACGATCTGTCAACGGAAATTCACGGGTACGCCTTGAAATCTAGAGGTCACCGTACTTGATTTGATGCAATGACAATGGGATCAAAAATTTGGAATCCAAAGCAAAAAAATCATTGAAAACTCAAGAAAAATTTTCTCGTGTCTCATGAATCGGAGAAAAAACGGCGGCTATTACTTTAGCGGACATGCCTAACGCAAATTTGTTCGAAAATGCGAAACAATTTTCCTCCAAAGATTTTTGTTAAAAAACATATATCCGGCCTTTGGTAGAACATCCAGATCAGAATTATTTAGAGATTTTACGAGAATTTTGGTGTTTTCTAAACTGCCAGCAAGGTAATCCAGCTCTCCGTAGATGAAATGTTTTTTTATCTGCAACGCATTCAACTGTTCCCAAATATCGGGAATCTAATTTGGTAGACGGTGCAGGACTCGAACCTGCGACCCACTGGGTGTAAACCAGTAGCTCTAACCAACTGAGCTAACCGTCCAAAAGAAGCCTTCAACAGGGGATAACATTTTTCTCATGTGTGCAAGATTTTTTATGCAAAAATAAATCTTCACCGGCGGTTTTGTTGCAATAACGCGGCATCACGATCCGTACCATTTAAATGATAATCCAACGTAATGCGAATGGCATCTTTTAAATTTACCTTAGGTTGCCAGTGAAGCTTTTCCTGAGCCTCTCTGATTACGGGAACTCGCCTCTCCACGTCTTGATACGCAATACCGTAATGCTCATCCGATGTGACAGATT
Organism: Puniceicoccales bacterium; assembly: GCA_031258545.1. GTDB lineage: Bacteria > Verrucomicrobiota > Verrucomicrobiia > Opitutales > UBA9783 > CABUVL01. The sequence continues at coordinate 62,380 of JAIRMU010000015.1, forward strand.
TAATTTGGATATTGGCCGCCCACTTGGGATCAAATTCATCCACAACATCCACAATGATGTGTGCAAGCTGGGAAACGGAATAGTTTTCATTCGGATTACCAATATTAAAAATGCCTCGACTGGCGCAATGCTCCTTATTTTCAATGATTTTAAGTAGGCAATCAATCCCGTCTTCAATAAACGTAAAACATCGCGTTTGCTGACCTCCATTGACGAGTGCAATCGGTTTGCCTTGCAAAATGTTGTGCAAAAATTGTGTAACCACGCGCGACCCCGCCTCATTTCGAATATCATCCAACTTAGGTCCCACAAAATTAAAAGGTCGAAATAAAGTGTAATCCAGATCTTTTTGAAATCCGTAGGCATAGATGATACGGTCCATGAGTTGCTTACTGCAAGCGTATATCCAGCGTTGTTTATCAACAGGCCCCAACACACACGAGGTATTGTATTCGTCAAATGCTGCATCCGAAGCCATACCATAAACCTCCGAAGTGGATGGGAAAATCACACGTTTGCCGTATTTAACGCACCAACGCACCACTTTCAAATTAGCTTCAAAATCAAGTTCAAAGACACCCAACGGATTTGTAACGTAAACCCCCGGTGTCGCAATGGCCACCAACGGGAGGACAATGTCGCACTTTTTAACCAAATATTCAATTGCCTCATCGTGAATGGTTAAATCTAACTCTTGAAAATGAAAGCGATCATGATTGGAACAGGATATTAATTTGTGCGTTGCCAAATCAACACCGTACACTTCAAAATCTGTCTTAGCCAACAGGTGTGCACACAAAGAACTGCCAATAAAACCGTTTGCCCCTAACACTAAAATTTTTTTCGATTTCACTTGTTTAATGTAGTAAAAATATTTCATGGCGGAAGGAGGGGGATTCGAACCCTCGAAACCTTACGGTTTAACGGTTTTCAAGACCGTCGCAATCGCCCACTCTGCCATCCTTCCGCAACCCGCTTAATCATCAAAGCCTGGATTTGAGCATCGAGTCAATTGTAAAATGGATTCAAATCTTCCCATCAACCACACAGTTTCAACGGACAAAATAACCAAAAACATTGCAATAGCTTTCCCGGAGAACTGGTTTTTCATAACTTTTTTGCCATGCGGTAAACCGCCATTGAAAATGTGTTATTTCTGCACTGCATCGCAATGCTGTGGAGAAGTACAATCCCGCCAAATTAACACTTATCGTCCTCACACCTCAAACAATAAACACGTTTTAAGTTTTTTATACATTATTCCTAAAACCAACCTGGATGGCTGCTTCCATCACCACAAAAGACGCTCGAGATTTTCGCCTATTCCTATCTTACTCCCCCACCCTTCCATAATTGTGCAAACGTATTGCAAAAGTCTTTTATTTCATGCCTGCTTTATTTCCATCCCTATTGGGCTCCCAAAATCACCGTTGTTTTTCCAAAAAATGCAGCAAAATTTCTTCCAAATTCTGCGTGTCTCTGGCAAATAGACGAATGCCTTCTGCCAATTTTTCGGTTGCCATGGGATCTTCATTCATCTGCCAGCGGAAAGATTTTTCGGTTACCGGAGATTTTGGCATCGTTGATTTTCCAATCTTGGGCAGTTGCAATTGAGGCATAATCGGTCCCGCATTCGCTTCCAATTGGGCCAGTAATTTGGGAGCAATGGTCAAACGGTCACACCCCGCCAATGCAATGATCTGCTCTAGGGTACGGAAACTGGCTCCCATAATTTCGGTTTTGTAGCGGTATTGCTTTAGATAATTATAAATAGATTTTACCGAACGAACGCCTGGATCTTCTTCGCCAGCAGCCAATAAATTGTGTGCACTATACCAATCAAAAATTCTGCCCACAAAAGGTGATATGAGCGTTACTCCAGCTTCTGCACAAGCAATCGCCTGCACACGACTGAAGATTAAAGTAAGATTGCAAGCAATACCTTCCCTTTCGAGTACTTCAGCCGCCTTAATCCCTTCCCAAGTAGCTGCGATTTTCATCAACACCCTACTACTTGGAATTGCGTACGCCTCGTACAAATCTCGCAAACGGTACGCCTGCTCCAGGGTGGATTTCATGTCGAATGAATATCGAGCGTCTACTTCTGTGGAAACGCGTCCAGGTATAATATCCAAAATCTTTTTTCCCACGGTCACCAAAACGCACTCTAAAAATTCTTGCAATGCTGGATTGCGGTGGTGGCTGCTTTTGAAAAAACCGTAAGCTTCCTGCAAATAATGATCGCAATCCGGTTTTTGAAAAAGTTTCCAAATAAGACTTGGGTTGGTTGTGGCCTCATCCGGTTGAAAACGTTGCATTTCCGTCCAATCACCCGTATCGGCAACCACTTTTGTCCACTGTTTTAGGCTCTCCAATTGATTCATAAAAATACCGATTTACACCTCCATACACCTCACAATTATGATGTGCACCCACAATGATGGTTTTACCTCATCACATTTAATTTTACTGGACATTTGACAAAAACAAAAAAATCGCACCGCTTCCGTAAAACCCATCAAACATTGTTATTCTTCGCCAACAAATGCCCCAATTAATGTGCAAGACATTTATAATGTACACTGCAACCTACGCAAAAGACAAGCATGCTTTATTCAAACTACCACAAAATCTAAGAGAACTTTTTGGCTTGAACGCGTTCATTTCAACTTAAGTTTCACGGTACGAACACAGTTTCAATAGAAACATCTCAAGCGCACTAGCGGCACTTAAATTTGCTTCCGTCAGTTCAAAAGCTTTTTCCAAGTTCTGTATCCACCGAGGGTACAAATACATCTTTTCTAAAACCTGATTGCACCTAAAAATTTCACCCAAAGATGCTTCAATGGCCATAAAAAATTGCTGTACACACCGTTTTTCGATGCCCGCCTTCATGGCCAATATTTCTTCCGAATTTAAGTATTCACCCTCAGAAAGTTGCACTTTCTGCGCTTCGACTTCGACATAAGATTGAAAATGGTACAGTAATCCATAAATTTGCATTAGAGGGACTTCGTTCCCTTGCAAATATTGGTCAACATAACACTTAAACGTTCGCATCCACGCTTGGACCTCATCGGATGGATGCTGCGCAACGCTTACGGGAATTGAAATCCACCAACAACGACTTCTCAATGTGGGTAACAAATCGTAAGGGCGCGTTGTTAATAGGAACAAAGATGTATCCAATGGAGGTTCCTCCAAAGTCTTCAAAAAAGCATTGGCCGCCGCTCTCGGCAGGCGATCTGCCTCATAAATGACAAAAACTTTACGATCGGCTTGATGGGGTGAATTGAAAACGTTTCGACTGAGCTCTCTGACCGCATCCACGCTAATTTGACGCATTTTATTGATGGGACGTACGCAAAAATAATCGGGGTGACTTTCAACAAGCTCCGTCGAACATTGCAGTAAACGGGCTGACCACCGCAGAAGGAATTGTTGAACAGCATCCAGCGTTGAACTTGTCAATAAAACACTCTGGGGCACACGTTCTAAAAAAACATTTAAATCCATTATTTTAGCAAAAATCGAGCGCTCGCAATTTTCCAAATTTGTCGGGAAAGTTCTTTAACTTCCAACAAACCATCGACGAGGACAAAACGCTCTGGGAACTGCTGGGCAAGGCACAAATAGCCTTCGCGCACCTTTCTATAAAAATCAATGCTTTCCTTTTCCATTCTATCTAATTTACCGGTTTTTCGTCTTTGGACACGTAATAAACTTTCATCGGCCGAAATATCAATGACAATTGTCAAGTCGGGCATCCATTCACCTACCGCAAAAGTATTGATTGCACGTACGGGTTCACTTGCCAATCGACGGGCTACGCCTTGATAAACGGTTGTGGAATCCAAAAATCGATCGCACAGAATAATTTTTCCCTCCTTTAAAGATGGGAAAATAACTTCACGCACCAATTGAGCCCGACTTGCCGCAAAAAGTAACAATTCCGTCTCGGGAAACATATTATCCGCATTGGTAGATTCAATTAACAAGTGCCTCACCATTTCACCGATCGCAGTACCTCCAGGTTCACGTGTTACCACAACCGACCTACCTGCCTTTTGGAAATATTCCGATAAAAGATTAATCTGCGTCGTTTTGCCACAACCTTCGCAACCTTCAAACGTGATAAAAATGCCTTTTTCTTTCATACGCTATGTTTAACGACTCAAATATTTATGGATGTTTTCGTACGAAGGCACACAACCTGTTTCGATGTATAACACAGCGGTACTATGTCCCCATAATAAACTCTGTTCAAGGTCAAAATTCATCAAACGTCCGCACAAAAATCCTCCGTTGAAATGATCGCCACTCCCCGTCAAGCATTGCAATTGTTTCGCCTGAAAGGCAGGGACAAAAGTCGTTTCATCTCGGTGGACGGCTATGGCTCCCACATGGCAGTGGTAAACGATGTAGTCGATATTAAGTTTCTCTTTTACGGTGAGCAACCAACGCTGAAAACCCATGCGATCTTCTTCAATTTCCGAACGGCAGGGTGCCCCTATGGTTTGTCCCACAATTCTAGCTTCACTGCGATTGAGGGCCAAATAAACTTTTCCTTTACATCCAAATCGAGGTAAAATTTGCAGCACCTTTTGTAGATCCTCGCGCGTCCTTTTGGAAGGGTCTGCCAGATCAAAAAACCAAATGCGGTGATCGTTGGGAGATAAATGAGGCAACCACTCGTCGGAAATTGTTTGCAGCAAACGGGTCATGCCGTACAACATGGTCCAATTTTGAAAAGCAATCAAATCCGATTTCGAAAACTCATCCATCCAATACTTTTCACTTTTTTGTCTCAGTAAATTCTCGTAATTTACCGCATCCATCGGATAAGTATACCCCAAAAGCAACTTGCCGTCATGGCACTCTAGGGCCTGCGTCATACCCGGAGGCCCCAATGAAATTGCCTGCGTTTTGCTTGCAAATGTCTCAAAAAGTGGATGTATGGGATTACCCAACGTACCCACATAACGTACATTGACGCCCATTGCCAGCAGGACACCGGCCAACAGAGGTCCATTGCCGCCTATTTTTTCACATTTGGGGAATAATTCTAAATTCAAATTACAACCCGAAGCCTCACAAATACGTTGCCCAAGCTCCGTTAAAGTAGCGTACGCTTCAAATTGATTGCCTTGACCTTCACGACGCTTGACAACGGATACCAACTTGTCGATAAAACCATCCAATCCAACCCATGCTCGCTTTGCATTTAAAACAGTTTCCTGCCGAGACTGTATCGCACAATTATCAACGTTCATTGCATATTATTAAAGGAGAAATACATAAAAAACAATCCTATTTTGACATCCATTGATCACATGCCCGCAAATTTAGGATAACAAAATCTGGAGTATAAAAACTTAATTTAAAGCAATGATGGCATTTTCGCCTAGGGTAACAAAACACCCCTTTGGCCTAGAATGATCTCAGCCAAACTAAAAAACGCTACTTCCGTTACAAATTTATCGCCACTTGATAAAACTCATCAATGACGATTACGCTGGCATATTGGAATATACAGCGGTTTCTTGGGTATTTCCCTTGGTCCCCCCCTGCTGCAAGGTCTTCAAGTGTTGCACCCAGTATTCAAATGTATTTACGAAACACTCCAAAGATTTTTCAAAAATTTCATAGTCGCAATTCAAGAGGGGCGTATGTTGGACCAATAAGACTTTATCACTGAACTGCTGGAGACCTAGAGTAGCACCATGCGTCTCCCTCCATTGCAAGTTTGCTTCCAGTAAGCGCGGATAAACGCGTTTAATTTGCCACTCATTTACATTTCCCAAACTAGCCTTAAAAGAAAAAACATTATCCGCCATATTGAGTTCTATGGTGACCAATAACGTCTCGTCAAACATTAAAAAACACTGATGTTTATCGTCCAACACCAACGGTTCCTCCAAATTTACTTCCGACGCTAACCGATTAAGCCACTGCTGAAATACCTGCATAAATTACAAAAACCTATGGTAACAAAAACTATTAAAAATATCAAACAAAACTACCCTTATGTCACCCCTATTATACACCTTTAAACACCTTTGTCAATGCCATATGAGATCAGCAAGTTAAAATTACTGCCCGTCTATAAACTGCACAAATAGCGATATTTGATTAAATAACTGGATCCCGAGTACGCCGTTAACCCTGTAGTAATCACAAGATTTACGTAATTCAGGTAGGTTAATCCCACCAACCAAGAGGCTGGAAACCAACATGCACCGTCTATTTTTAACATTTCTATCAACAGAAAAGATCCCATAACAACAATTTGCAACACCGTTTTTATCTTACCCAATTTTTCGGCAGCCAAAATATTCCCCGACTTTGCGGCGACGATACGTAATCCCGTCACTAAAAACTCACGACAAACGATTAACAGCACACAAAACACACCCCATAAAGGCACCAAATGTTTACCAATGAGCAAAATAAAAATACCCACCGTAAAAATTTTATCATTCAGGGCATCCAACAACTTTCCCAATTCTGAAGTTTGATTATATTTTCTGGCCAAATATCCATCCAACCAATCTGTAATCCCTGCCAACACGTATACAATGAATGCCAAGGTTATGGATCCGGGAAACGAGGCGTAAAAAAATCCACCGATAACAAATAATAATGGTATTCTTATTAAAGTAATCCAATTGGGTAAATTCACAAATCCTACATTCTTTTATCAATTCATTGATTTTGCAAGCGTTTTTATACAAATAAGTTTTAGAACCGTGTACAGAAGAAAATTTCAATAAAAACTGCAAATCTATTTTGAAGTTTACTTATCGCAAAGCATATGCGTAACACAATATTTACCTAATTTTATACCCAAAATTCCCCAATGAACTTTTTATACAAATGCAATTTTTTATTTACTTTCCAAGCGTATATCCCTAGAATATAGGCTGGTTATGGCGGCTTTAACAACGGAACAAACAAATTTTTTATATCTGCTCGCTTACATGTATATGCAGCAGTCAAAATACACGCAAGCCTTGCAATTATTTCGAATTCTGCGTCTGCATACGGCGGAAAACATGCAAATAGCACTCACGTTGGCCTTTTGCTTGTACAAAGCGAGTCGTTTAGAAGAAGCGACCAAAGTTTTAAATTCTCTGGATACAAATAAACTCTCCACCCGTCAAAAAACTGCCTATTACTTTATTAGCAGCAAGGTTTTGTGGGATCTAAAAAAAGTTACCGAATCGCGGGAAATGTTACACAGCTATTTAAAATGTAGAAAACTAAATTCATGAGCTTTGTAGGATCCATAGAAAAAACCGTTGCCAAAGTTTCACGTTTCAATGACGTTTTATTGGCCGTCTTGGTGGTCATGATCATTGCTTTGATGATCGTTCCCGTTCCAAGTTACATCCTAGATGGCCTCATAGCACTCAATTTCACCATCTCCATCATCCTCCTCATGATGGCACTCTACATCCCCAACGTGCTTGCGTTTTCCACATTCCCCAGCATGTTATTGTTCACAACGCTCTTTCGATTGGCCCTCAGCATCACAACCACGCGCATGATTTTGCTGTACGCCGATGCCGGTGAAATTATTTTCACGTTCGGGCAATTTGTTGTGGGAGGTAATTTCGTTGTTGGAGCCGTTATCTTTTTGATACTTTTAATCGTCCAATTTTTGGTCATCACCAAAGGTGCCGAACGTGTTGCCGAAGTGGCAGCCAGGTTTACTTTGGATGCGATGCCGGGAAAACAAATGAGCATCGATGCCGATATGCGGGCCGGTACCATTGATATGGATGAAGCTAAGCGCCGACGCAGCGATCTTGAACGAGAAAATCAACTTTACGGCGCCATGGATGGTGCCATGAAATTCGTCAAAGGAGATGCCATTGCGGGACTCATTATTACCGCCGTCGACATCATTGCCGGACTGATTATTGGGGTTACCCAAAAAGGGATGGAATTGCAAAAAGCGCTTACGACGTATTCCATTTTAACCATTGGAGATGGTCTCGTTTCCCAAATTCCCGCACTGCTGATTTCTATTACGGCCGGTATTATCGTAACAAAGGTAGGAGCCGCCGATGGAACTATTTTGGGGCGCGACATCGGCAAACAAGTCCTCGGACAACCCAAAGCGCTGCTCATAGGTGGCTTCATGGTCGTTGGAATGATGCTCATGCCCGGCTTTCCCAAAGTTCCTTTCCTGATTTTGGCATCCATGGTCCTTGTTGTGGGGTACACGCTCGTTAAAACTCGCGGACAAACGGGAAAACCAAAACGTCAACATTCTCCCATGTCTCCCGCAGCCAATCCCCCACGTAAAGCTCCGGAAGTTACCAACGAGTCCGAAGACTCCGGAGATGAATTTTCGGTCACCATCCCACTCATATTGGATGTAGCGCGTTCCGTTGAAGAAACCATCGAGCCCGACGTTTTGAATGAGCAACTTATTCAAATTCGTAAGGCTTTGTATCACGATCTAGGCGTTCCGTTTCCCGGGATTCACCTGAGATTCAACGAAAGTTTGGAAGATAATTGTTACAGAATTTTGCTGAGTGAAGTTCCCATTAGCCAAGGTAAATTGATGGGGACGCACGTTTTGGTGCGCGAATCAAAGGAAAACCTTGACATCTTGGGGATTAATATTGTTGAAGCCGAAAACTTTTTACCCAATATCCCGACTTTGTGGGCAGCCGCCTCCGACATAGAAATATTAAATACGGCCAACGTTGCCTACATGCGTACGCCACAAATTCTCACCTACCATTTATCCTTCATTTTAAAAAAATATGCGGGTGAATTTTTGGGCATTCAGGAATGTAAGTTTTTATTGGAAAATATGGAACAGGATTTTCCTGAAATTGTACGCGAAGTACAGCGCGTTTTACCCATACAAAAAATTACGGACATTTTCCAAAGACTAGTGCAGGAAGAAATTTCCATTAGAAATTTAAAACTTATTTTACAGTGTTTAATCGACTGGGGACAAAAAGAAAAAGAGCCCGTTTTATTGGCTGACTACGTACGATCCAATTTACGCCGTTACATCAGTTATAAATTCAGCGAAGGCCGCAACGTCCTTTCCGTTTACTTACTGGATCCACAAGTTGAAGAAGTCGTCCGCAAAGCGGTTAGACAAACTTCTGCAGGAAGTTATCTTGCACTTGACCCGCCGACCGCCAAAAAGCTGGTCAAAGCCATTAAAGATGAAGTGGGCGAAATCCATCTTTTATCCCACCGTCCGGTTCTTCTTACATCCATGGATATCCGACGCTACATTCGAAAATTGATTGAATTAGAAATCTATGATTTACCCGTTTTGTCACACCAAGAACTTACGGAAGAAATAACCATTCGCCCGCTCGGTAGGGTTCACATATAGGGTCATTTTCACGACAAGCATAAGATTATTTACAAGAATTATGTAAGATTCCTAGCCGGTCTATGCAAAAAGATGATAGGGTGCAAAATCGCTGCCAGAAAACCAAGATATTGGGATAATGTCATCGTATCCTTCCCCATAGACATTATCATCAATGCGCTTATTCTGTCCTTGAGTCGCATTTACTTACTTCGCCCCGGAATCAAATCTATAACCCATATGCCTCAATCCATAAACGGCTTTTATGCTTTATAATCCACATGGGCTTAATGCTCCATTTCAGAAAATAAAATATGTAAGAGAAAGAATCCGAATAAATGAGCAGTGAGTCTAATAATATCGATTTTCCCAGAGAACAGTGTTAGTAGGATTTGTTGAACCGGGACATTCGGGAAAGAGGCAAGCCATACCGTTCTTATTCCTATTAAGTATAATATACCTTTCGCCAATCGTTGATTTAAACTTAAGATAACACTTGTTCCAATCTGCAGTATTTGGGGTGATGCCGAACAATGCTATTCCAGCACCATCAAGTCCATCAGCTTCCGTCATCCAATTTTCTATGTCGTAACAGTAGGCAGCATTCCCCAATGGCCTATGATTCCATTTTCTTGTTAAAGGATTCATTAAATGACTGGGTACAAATGGGCACAATTTAGCCGGTATATCATCCCAGTCGGCGTTCGGAGGGAATTCATTAAAGATAAGATAGTAAGTGCGGCAAGCCTTCATGATACCCAGAGTATCTTCGAGGGTAGAATTCAGTCGAAAATCTTCGGTGGCTTTTCTAAAGCCCGGAATGGCAATGGCGGTAAGAATGCCTACAATGCACAGGGTGACAACGACCTCGATGAGGGTAAATCCGTTTCGGTTGGCGAATGGATGTTTTGACGTCCGGCAAAATTCAGATGCCAGGAAAGGAACCGACGTCCTGGAATATCCCGTTGCTTGACCGAACCCCAATGCCCTACTATCCTCTGCTGCCTGACCAGATCCCGACTGAGGACATCCCGGATTAGAATATCCCGCTGCGATTAAAAGGTCAGAGGTCTTGGTATTTCGGTGAAAGCCGTTTCGACCTACGGACGAACATCTTAACCCTCGGTTCGGTTCAGGCCTTCGTTCAAGTCCCAACCCCCGGATCGGCTTTAGGTTTCGACCTAGTTCCGATCTCCAGACTGGTTCCAGGTCTCGGCTTGATCCAGACCGTTGTTCCAGATCTAATCTCGGGCTTGACCCCAACTTTCTATTTGGTGCCGATCTTCGGCCGTATTCCAACCCGTGGTTCGGTTCAAATCCTAATTCCCAGACAGGCCCTAGGGCTCGATTTAGTTCCAACCGTTGATTTAGATCCAATGTTTGGATCGGTCTCGATTTCTGATTTGGTTTTAATTCCCGGCTTAGTCTTAATTCACAGACGGATTTCCACTCTCGACTTAGCTCCGATCCTCGACCGGCTCCCAACGGTTGACCGGGGTCCTTTAGCTCCGGAACGACATCGGCGATTAAGCGCTCAGACGCCTGAGGTCTTGAGGTCTTGAGGTCTTGAGGTCTTGAGGTCTTGAGGTCTTGAGGTCTTCACAATGAAGTTATTCTATCTTTCCCCACCGACCTCTGTCAAGGGTTTTCACGGTATTTTTCGAGGGGTGGGGAAACATTCGGGCGTTCGGTTCAATAGCCCAGACGGGGTTGTCGCGATATCCCTGCGCTCATTGATTAATCCTCATTGAGTCTCACACAGCCCACAGGCAAAGTTTTCAAAGGTTCTGGTATACCCATTTAACGACTCGAAATCGTTCATCTTAGGGCAAGGCCGAGTTTAGAGGCCTGGACTGGTAGTGGCAAAGTGGATGTGTCCCACTAACTTCTTGGAAGGCTGGATGTAACACAACACTATAGCACGTGTGTATCCGAATGCACGAAGGACTTGGTCCCTTCATAGCCTGCAAGTTATTCTTGATCTCGTTGCACTCCATCGACATTCCGCCCTACATCAGACATTATTTCGTTCCTCGTTGTATTGGCATCATTCCAAGAGGTATTCAAAAGCAGTTTCATCGGCCCCAGCCGGTGGTGGCAGGATTTATGCGATTTGTCTATTGCATCAATTGAAGGACTTACCGTAGTTTACCGCTTAACCTATATCGGAAGCTGGATGGGAAAATGCCCCATCGCTGTCTGGGGCGTTGTAGCTTTCTTGTAAACGTTGTTGCATCATCCCGTTGTGCTTACAATTCCATTCCGCCCTGCGTCGGTTTTCGTCTTGGCCCAAACGTATTAGCGTAAAATCACATGGGATTGAAACGCAAGCTACGACAAGGTGGTGGAGCTGAACAAAAAGACTAGACTCCCGTGGATAGAGTGTGCACGACGAGGCCACTGATATGGGTAAAATATTACAATATCAAAAAACGATGCTGCCTTCCTACAATATTCTTCCATCATTCTCTGAGTACAAATTTACAAAAAACGCAGTTGACTCCCACGGGCTTTTTTATTGTGTTGATGGTGTCAGGGTTTGGCGAGATAGCTCAGTCGGTAGAGCAGAGGACTGAAAATCCTTGTGTCGGCGGTTCGATTCCGCCTCTTGCCACCACTACTTCCAAGTGGTTCATAGATTTCTGAACTCTTTTTATTTCGCCTTGTCTATATAAGATTGCGTGTCTAAAAAATCCCCTAAGCCAAGGGGACAGGGTACACAGCGATTTTTGCCATGTAAAATCTCTTTATTGGCAAAGCGAATCATAGATGGGCTAGCTTTTATTCACCGTGAAAAATCCGCCGTTAATCGGATTTTTTAGTTATTTTGACTTCCGGGACTGCAAGGATATACAAATACCTAAAAATCATATCACGCTGCTTCCTCAATTCCATATTAACCTATTATTTAAAATGTTTTTGCCTTATCATCTCCCAAATCGCGGCTGCTGCGTTTTTCGCGCCATCCGAGGATCTGATGAGTTCTCCAAGTGCCATCGCCGATTCCTTGTAGCGCACATCGGTTAAAACCCTGAAAACTGCTCTTTGGATGTTTTTCGCATTCCACTTGCCGCGGGGGATCCGTATACCAGCACCGCGCGATTCTATATTTGCCAGGTTAATGAATTGTTCCTGTTGAGCGGCGATGCCGATAATCGGGATACCGGAATAAAGGGCCGTCTGCAAAGTACCCTGGCCTCCGTGGCTTATCGTAACATCGGACATCTCGTTGACTTTCAGCGCGGGAATGAACTTATCGGTGATATAAATGCCTTTGCGTCCGCCAGCAAGTTTTCTTGCTTTTTCGACCGGAAAGTGAGGTGAAAGTATTACGGCGTTCCAATTCAACCCCTGGCCGAACGTAAAAACATTTATGACCTCCGTAAGCATCTCTTCGGAACCGGCGCTACTTAAGGTGCAGAAAATCCTGGGCACGCCAGATTTCTTATCAAAAACTTCCATTATTTCCGGATCTATCGGCGCCTTGTCGTCGGGAATATGAAACAGAGGCCCTGTGAATTTCACATTTGCTGGGAAATTGTTCACGTCATAATAGTCAGGTAGGTCATTCACGACCATCATATCAGGGTTCAGCAAGTCGAACACGTTGACCAATTTTTTGCCCCGCCATCCCAGGGCATAGGCGGCACGCCTTATGTTGTGTTGCCTCAGTATTGGTACCCTGTTCCTTATGAAATCCGGAATGAGGCGGAACAGCCGCAGGCGCAGGGGCTTTGGGAACATCGAGAGTATCTTCAATTGTTCCGGTACATCCGGAAGGGCGTTGAAAAAATCGCGAACCAGTGGCAACGGAACGAAGCCAATACCCGGAATTTCTTTTTTCACCATTTTTCTGGCCAAGCCCGCTATCGGCCAGAAGCCGTGCATGATTATATCCGGCTTTATCTCGTCATAAGCCGTAATTTCGCTACGGATCATTTCCTTAGCCAATGCTTCGGTGCCGATAAGATTGGTCGTCGTCATACCCAAATCTTGGCACAGGCCGACACCCGGCAACTTTGGATCGTTGCGATATATCTCGAATCCAAGATCCAGGGCCACCCGTTCGAATCTGCTTCCGTGGGATATGAATATTATCTTGGGTGTCATATCGTCTGGCCGGTATTTTTTCAGTGCCTTGGCTATTTCAATGGCCCTGGTGGCATCGCCTGCATCCTGAAAGGCTGTGCTGATCGCTATGGTTATTTCTTTCATATAAAAACCCTTGCCCGTAGCCGTTGTTATTATGATTCTTTCGCTCCTGGAGTCAATGGTTTCAGAGAGATATTTGGATAATAACAAACACAATGAAAAAACTCTGACAATAGTCAGCGTGTGCGAGGTTGACGGAACGACTATTCGATACTGAAAATCTTTATGTCGGCGGTTCGATTCCGCCTTTTGCCATCAATATGAGCCATGTGGAAAAATCTGATGAAAAAATGCACACAGGAGGGGCGAATTTTCATTTTCAAGAGGCGTCAATTTAAACTTTTCAATATACGAGATATAAAAAATCTCTGTGGTTTCCGCACATTTTGCTAAATGTAAAAAGAGATGTTTGCTACTTTTTTCGATTTTTTCACCATTGGCGTAATTTCTTCAATCTGAGTAATTTAGTGTTGTTGCATGAGCAGTAGAATATACGAATTATGTGATAATAGCATATGGTGGAGAATCATTATTGCTTATCCAAAATGCGTTTTACATGAAAATAAAATGCTGCCTCAATTGAAGCCACCCTCTGTGAGTTCAAGGCTTAAGTTGGTTATGTGTAAGCGCATGATCCTTTTGTAGTACATTTCAATGACTACCTTGTTTTAACTTTTCCTATTTTAAGCATTTACTTTTTTTCCAAATGGGCGTGAATAGGAATTGCATTTTGCGGTAGCACGTTCGCTTTGTATCTCAAAATATGAAGAGGAAAGTCCGGACACCACAGGGCAAGATTCCTTACGAAAGTGAGGGGCAAAAGAGTTAAGTCTTTTGTACGGAAAGTGTCACAGAAAATAAACCGCCATCTATGGGTAAGGGTGCAAAGGAGGTGTAAGAGACCACCGCGTTGCTAGCGATAACAACGGCAGGACAAACCCAATCGGGTGCAAGACGAAATAGGAAACTGGATGGCCCGTCCAAAAGTTTCGGGTTCGTCGCATTCGCAAGAAAACAATTGCAAAATTGTTAGATAAATGAACGTGACATTGTTTAACAATGTACAGAATCCGGCTTACGTACCGCGGCCTATTCGGAAAACCTAGGTTTTCCGAATAGGTTTATGCAAGCAGCTTATGGCAGAAGACACATGTTTGTTTCACGATTACACTGCTTAAGAAATATACCCATCTGTTGTATGTAAGGTAATACATCCCACGTCTTTAAAAAATCATAATCTTCTTCGCCACTACACGATCGTACTATGTCCGCAATTGCATACCGAGACTCATTAAAATGGTAAAGTACACAACGCAAAGCCTTTAAGGTTACCTGTTTCGATTTCGATGTTAACTTTACATTTTTTTCTTCAACATAAAGGATCTGACTAAGAGTACAACAACAATCGGCAAGATCACGATCGTTGTGAAAGCATAAAAATCTCATGTCACGTTCAACATGTTTACACAATTCCTTCGAAGGTACTTTATCGTAATCCTCCATCGCTTTGCCACTCGCTCGATAAGGTCCATCTTTTGGCAAAAGTCTTGCAATGCGACAGAGATGTTCGAGATTATTATCCATGATGTCGGATAAAGATCCTGCATAACTCCAATATGAAGCACTTAAAATAGATACAAAGGTAAACAATACGCTCAATACAAAATTTTATGCATACGATATGTACAAAATTTTTCAAACACTTGACCGATAACTTTTAATGCATCACTGGAAAAAACATAAAACTCTCTTTTTTGCATTATAACGCTATATCCAAAGTCTTTTCACAAAAAAGTCGTCTGATTACGATCGTACATGGCTTTTACACCCAAAGTACTTTGGGCAATGTATTGATTCAAATCTTTACCCTGATTTTGGGGCATGCGAGCAAATTTCAACAACAGCAGGGCACTTGCCAGAGCATCGTACAGTGCGCAATGATACTTTTTGCGTACGGAAGGACAAAATTTATTTGCCAGAGCATTTAAATCCGTTTCAAGATGCAGCATCGAAATTAAATGACTTAATCCGCAGTCAACTTTGCGCGGCAAAAAGTGTTTGTACAGGCCGTATGTATCCAACCAAGGCCCCCACCCTGCATCCTTTTTATCGCAAGATTCAAAACTTTTTTCGATCTCCAGTACGGGACAATAGCGAGACAAAAGTTGATTTTCAAATGCAGCGTTGTGGGCGCAAAAAATACCATGTTGACGAGCTTTTATAAAAAGTTCCAAATCCTGCGAAAACGGAGGATGGTGAACCAACTCGCGATCAGAAATACCATGACATCGATATTCATTTACGGCAATAGGCACATTGGTTTGACATAGACGTGTACGCGTTTCAAAAATTCCTTTGTCCAACAGAATCCCAACGATTCCGTATTCCACAATACCTCCCGCCAAACTACCTTCGAAATCTATGACATAAATAGGGCCATTGAACATTGTAGGTAATATAAGGTAAAACGTAAGTTTTTCCACAAAAAACTATGCGCAAGGCTTTTTTATTATAAAATTTGCGCTTGCGTTTCAGAAAATTTACGTTTCTACTTATCTTGTTTTTAAAGCTAAAATACATGAAAGAAAACAAGCCTGCAGAAAAGATTTCAATTAAGGATTTGACGTGGAAGGACGTCGAACAACTCAGAAATTACACCACGGAAACGGGGAAAATATTGCCGCGGAGAATTACCCACTTTACGGCTCAGGAACAACGTCATTTTACCAAAATCGTCAAACAGGCACGTAATCTTCTCCTGATGCCATAAGTTTTTATGAGAGCGGTGATTGGGTGTTCGCCCGAAGAGGCCGTCGCTCAACTTAAGCAGGGCAATCCGGTTGCTTTACCCACAGAAACGGTTTACGGTTTAGCTGCGCCTCTATGGGATGAAGATGCAATTTTGAAGGTTTACGCACTTAAACAACGTCCCTCCAATAACCCTTTGATCGTTCACGTTCTCGACGAATGTCAACTAAAGCGAGTTGCTCACGTGAATGCGCAAGCTGCAAAACTAGTAAACGTTTTTTGGCCTGGGCCTCTGACGCTTATACTCCCCAAAAAACCTTGTGTACCACTCATTGTAACGGCCCAACAATCGTCTGTGGCCGTGCGCGCTCCAAATGCTCCTTTATTTAGAAAGGTTCTCGAGTTATTGGGAATGCCTCTGGTGGCTCCCAGCGCCAACAAATTTCAACAGGTGAGTCCCACGTGTGCCCAACACGTCATGCACGGCATGGGGGATACCCTTTCCTACATTTTAGATGGAGGTCTCTGTCCATTGGGGATAGAATCCACTATCCTTTCCTTACTCGATGAACAACACCCAACGTTATTACGTTATGGTCCGATTCCAAAAGAAGCCCTAGAAGATGTTTTAAAGCACAGTGTACATATTTCGCCTGCAGACACAAGTGATCACGCAACGAAACTATGTCCCGGTTTGTTTAAAAAACATTATAGCCCGCATACCCCACTCTACTTGGTGGATAAGTTACAGGGATTCAAACCACCACAGCACCTTGAACAACAATTTCATCAACAGGCGGCCTATGTATTTTTCACGCGTCCCCATCGAACCTTAACCGGCAAAGAATTCTATCTCACCGAAAATGAAGATTTGACGGAAGCGGCAGCCAATTTATTCGCTACTTTGCAAGATCTGGATCAAGGCCACTTTAAGTCCATTTGGATCGAAACAGTACCCCATCAAGGTATCGGCTGTGCCATCAATGATCGCCTGAATCGCGCGGCTCACGATCGCTTTTTATAATGCGTTCTGCCATTAATCTTCAGAAATGAGTCATGTGAAATATTCCCTGGAATACCCTACATCTTTTTCAAAGCGCACCCATAAATCCACAGGAGAAAGGAACGTTGAGTTATGAAATCAGTTGGTCTCCATAAAAGTCATCGACTATTTTAACTGATGTGGCAGTTGCTTGTAAGCATATTTGGGTGGGAATGACTATAGTAGCTTTTGCCACTGATCAACAATAGTCCATGACTGGATCTTGTGTTATCAAATTATATCCTATCAACCCTAAACTTCCTTTAGGAATATAATTTATATGTTAAAGGCAAGTGCTCTCAATTTTTTTATGTTTTCCTTTAATTCATTTTATAATATTAAATAACTTAATTTATCTTTTGTGCATTGAGCTAGTTTTATTTCTAGGTCTACACAAAAAACATTGATTTTTATAGACAGTTGCTTCATCGTTATTACGACATTATGAGATGAACACAACAGAACACAACAGAACACAACAGAACACTGAGTCTTTAAGGCATGATGATCATAAACTTGATTTTTCACAGGTAAAGCGATACAAAGATTTTGTTGCTCTTGCTAAAGATAAGTCTTTGTCAAAATATGAAAAAATTGGGTTTCCAGATTCATTTCGTGAAGGCAAGGAGGGTTTTATTTTTGAAGACATCCTAAAAAAATTACCCAATCTTAATGGTCAGCATAAAACAGTATTAGACATAGGTCCAGGTTGCTCGGACCTTCCACATATGATTATTAATAAATGTAGAGAAAATGCACATACGTTAGGGTTGTTGGATAGTCCCGAGATGTTGAGTTTTCTACCCAATGACACTTTTATTATTAAAATACTTGGTTTGTATCCAGAAAATCAAGATGAAGTTATTAAAAACTTTCAGTCGGGAGTTGATGTAATCATCTGTTATAGTGTTTTGCATCACATATATGAAGACACAAGTATTTATAAGTTTTTAGATTCTTGTTTAGAAATCTTAAAACCAGAAGGAGAAATGCTAATTGGAGATATTCCAAATGCATCAAAAAGGAAAAGATTTTTTGCCAGCAATACCGGTAAGGTTTTTCATCGAAAATTTACAGGAAACAATGATGATCCAAAAGTACAGTTTAATGTTTTAGAAAAGGATAAAATAGATGATTCCATCTTGCATAGTATTACATTGAGAGCGCAATATGCCGGTTTTGATGCCTATGTTGTACCTCAAGCCCCAGAACTACCCATGAGCAACCGTCGTGATGACATAATTATAAGAAAGCCTTAAGCCTTTTCATTCTTTTATAAGTTGGCGGGGAAAGATTATCTATGAGATGCTAAGCATCTTAAAAATCACAACATTTAAATTCTAAACTTTCTTATTAATGAAGAAAAAGCTTTATATTTTACGGGTACAGTAAGTATAAAACAAAAACACTAAAGTAACATCATTCTAGTTTGTATAAATTTTAGACCTTATAGCATGAAGTACCTTATCGTAAAAACTATAGTTGTATAGGCCGATAGATTGAATGTCTACAATTGTCAATTTTGTATTATTGACGTAATTCAACAAGGTTGCACTTATTTTTTGAACATCAAAATTTTGCACTACATGTTCGTAACACTTTTCTCCTATTTCTTTATTCTTTGTGATTAACATGTCGAGAATTTCACAAAAACTATGGGCACAACAGTCATACTGGTTGTCTATTAGCGAGCCAACAAAATGTTCCATTTTTGATTCATATAACCAATATAATTTTTTATCTTTTGAAATTTTAGTAAAACTACCAGAAATTACTGCCGTTGGAAGGCCAACTTTCGCCCCATCTAAGGCGGCCGTTCCATGTGCAAACAAAACATCAATTTTACTTAAAAATATGTTTTTGACCTCATTTGGAGATAAGCTCCCTAATAGTTCTATATTAAACCTTGTATACTTACTAATTTCTACTTCTAATCGTCGTCGATAATTACCATTTCCTATCACAAAAAAATTTATCCTTTTACTTGGATTGATTATACGGTATTCATCTAGCTTGTGCAAAAGGTATTCTATCGCAGGAAATTTAAAGTTAACAATCCTTCCTAACCAGGCAACATTGATTTCTTCGTTGATCATCCTTGGAACTTTAATTTCATCAGAAACTTGAACACATATCGGCAAATAGTTGGGATTTAATTTTACGTCAAAATATTTCTCATTGTAATAAACATGATCTCTAGACATAAACACCAAACCGTTTTTTTCATTTGCCATGGATAAAAAACGTAGAAGCTTCTTATATAACTTATAACTTGAAAACTTCATAAGTTTTTTTTCATTTTTTATAGTTTGCTTGCACCAACTACTTAGAAATATGCGTGCCGTTATTTTATATATCCCAACATACATCAGCGATTTTTCGAATAAAGACCAAAATAAACACTTGTTGTTTTTCCCTTCAAAATAATTTATCTGATCCACAAGAGCTAACGGAAAAACAATGGTTGTATTTTCCGGCAAAACTATTTTTGATTTATAGTCAAATTCTAAAAAATTACACCCACTTGGGTTTTTTAATAGGTATTTGTAAGCGCTATCCTTTGCGTCTATAATATATACATTGCACGTGCCAGATAAAACGTCTGCCAAAGAAGCAAACACAGTTTGGACACCACCTATCTGTCCATAAGATGGCTGAAAAAATGCAATATTTGTTTTCATTTTATGATGTTATCAATCCTAAAGAAGTAAAGATGCACAACATAAATAATAATGGCAAATAAAAAATAAGAACATCAGGATGTAAGTTTTCAACAGAGATAAATTAAGTGGTGATAGAAAGCAACGAAGATTAGTAAAAGCAACTTTAAAAACAGATATAACGTACATCCATGAACCTCCATTATCTCTGGATCATAAAGACAACACTTAGTCATCCAAATTAAAATTGATCTTTTAACGGGCATGCGTTATGCTTACGCTATTTGCTGCTGTTGCAGTCACTACCTAACTTTCACAAAAATTTCCGTATGAAAATTTTAATGGCTAGTCCAGAATGCTATCCCTACGCGACCGTTGGAGGCTTGGGAGATGTCATGGGGGCTTTGCCTATGTATTTAAGTCAATTGGGACACGACGTGCGCGTTTGCTTACCCTTGTATGGGGCCATTAACCCACAGCACTCTTGGAAAGCTTACGATAACGTTGTGGTACATTTGGGAGGACACGAAAGAATATGTCGTATTTGGGAACACGTAGATTGTGATATTGTTTATTATTTTATCGAATACCAACAATATTTTGGACGTTACGAAATTTATGAGGGTCCGTGGGGGCCGCATTTTGATAATGGAGAACGCTTTGCATTCTTCAGTCGGGCGGTCCTTGACTTATGCTATAGCCTCAAATGGTATCCCGACGTATTGCATTGCCACGATTGGACAACGGGACTCATTCCCGTTTACATCAATACGCGCGAATGTAATCAAAAATTGAATCAAACGGCCACCGTTTTTACGATTCATAATCTGGAACACCAAGGCATTTTTGCTCCAGATATTCTAGCCTACGCCGGCATACCGTTCTCCGAATACCGATGCGATAGCCTAGAATCCATGGGGACCGTCAACTTCATGAAGGGAGCGCTTTTTCACGCCACAAAGCTGACAACCGTAAGTCCCAACTATGCACGCGAAATTCAAACCCATACGGGAGGATGCGGACTGCATAGCGTATTGAAATTCAAAGCTGGAGATCTCATCGGTATTCTCAATGGAATTGATGAAACACTTTGGAATCCAAGCACGGACACGGGGTTACCTGCAACCTACTCTGCAAACAATCTAGCGGGCAAAGGTATCTGCAAGCAACACCTGCAACGCTATTTTAACTTAAAAATTGATCCCCATGTTCCCGTGTACGGTGTTATCAGCCGATTGTATTTCCAGAAAGGGCTCGACATGCTGCTGGATATCCTACCTTCACTTTTGTCCAGATTACGCATCCAGATGGTGGTATTGGGCAACGGTGAAAAATCTTGGGAACAAAGATTTTGTGAAATTGCCGGCAAGTATCCGCAACAACTGGGCGTATACATAGGCTTCGATACGTCACTGGCACACCTCATCGAAGCTGGATCCGATTTCTTCGTTATGCCGAGTCGTTTTGAACCCTGCGGTCTGAATCAAATGTATTCTATGCGTTACGGGACCCTGCCGATTGTCAGAAATACAGGTGGATTGGCAGATACCGTTTGTTCCCTCGATGAAACAACGGGCAAGGGTACAGGATTTGTTTTCAACGAACTCACGCACGATGCTCTGTGGAATACCCTCGGTTGGGCTTGCGCCACCTATTATGATCACCCTCAAACCTTTGCATCCATGCAACAGCAAGCCATGCATACCGATTTTTCATGGCATAAGGCCGCAAAGGCTTACGAACAAGTTTACCAATGGGCCATTCAAGCAAGGCGAAAACACACCCGGTAATCTAAAAATATCCTCAAGAAAACGTAACCGCCATCACATGCATTCTTTGAATACTATTAATTGAGACAATAAGCATGTGCAATCATGGGCCTTGGGGTACTAACGACAAATGTATAACAATAGGCTCAATGCATCATTGGCAAACTTCTACCTTGCAATCTTACTTAACTTTCTTTTTAATAGGGTAACTATGAGTTGCATTATTGAGATATTGGGCAGAGAAATTTTAGATTCTCGCGGTAATCCCACCGTGGAAGTTGAGGTGACTTTGGAAGACGGAAGTGTGGGCTGTGCGGCAGTTCCTTCGGGCGCCAGTACGGGTGTCCATGAGGCTTTGGAATTGCGGGATGGTAAAATAGAAACTTTGGATGCATCGGTACGCCAACGCTATAACGGGAAAGGGGTTTTGCAAGCCGTTAAAAATGTCAATAAGGAAATAGCCGAAGCTTTGGAAGGCTTGGAGGCACTTGATCAACGGAATATTGATCAAACTATGATTCAATTGGATGGAACGGAAAATAAATCTCGTTTGGGGGCCAATGCCATCTTGGGAGTTTCGCTAGCCGTAGCGCGTGCAGCTGCCAATTATTTAAATATTCC
>JAIRMU010000012.1 GCA_031258545.1 Puniceicoccales bacterium
GTGGATATTGCGTGAATACGGTAAGCCAACGCACGTAATAGCCAATTATATAAAACCCCAAGGTGCGAATTAATTATACGCCACTTTATAACAATAAATAGCGCGTACTTTTTACATAATACCCCGCCGCTCTACAAAGGGAGCCTTTGTTAAGTGACCCAATTTTACCATCAAAAAGCGCATACCTATTGCATGTCTTCGGGTGAATCGAAAGAAACGCCTCCACATGCGGCATACGAGTTTCTTAAAGGAAATTTTCATTATGACCATCCGCATGCCGCTTCGATTTCAATCACGCGATGCGCTTGATTGCGGAATGAGCAACGACCATGATCGCAATTTACCTGAAGCTTTCCCCCCGGCATCGTTAGGCAGACCGAATAGGTTGTGAGATCAAACAATAGGCCATAAATAAAAGCAACGGCGCACGCGCTGGATCCTGATCCCAGCGTATATCCGGATCCTCTTTCCCAAATTTCAATCTTACCTCGATTTTGCCTATAAAAATGGACAAATTGGACGTTTGTTTTGTTGGGAAACCAAGGATGTTTTTCCAATAGAGGGCCCAAAGTCTTTGCCAGTGCGGGAGAAGGCTTTTTGACGGGAACAACGCAATGGGGATTGCCTATATCCACCTCAAATATAGGGAGTATGTCGGGTAAATCAAATGTGCTTTTTATGGTTTTGGGGACTTCGTAAAGTTTTTTTGAACGCAAGGTGGCCAAACCCAATTGAAGCTCGATGTAATGCGGTGTAATTTGACACGCAACTTGGCAAAATTTTGACGGCATCAAAGTAATATGAGCGGTATCTTCGTCCAAATATTTATCGGCCAAGTAGCGGGCAAAAATAGTGAGTCCATTGCCGCTTATTGGAGCAAGACTGCCATCGGCATTCCAGATTTTTAACCCATAGGAAGTTTTATCCACAAACACGGGCCCCTGCAAAACACCATCTCCGCCTAACCCTTGGTGTCGATGACAAAGAAATTGGACTGTTTTAATGGGAAGGTGCTTCTTTTCAACAGGATCCACAACCCAATAGTCGTTTCCCAAAGCACAATATTTGGTGAGCCTCATAAGCCAATTTTATCCCTCTGGCTTTAGGGGTCGAATATAATCGGGGTGTCCCACAATCCATACGATATCTCCAATTTTAAAAATGTCATTGGCCTGCAGTGTGTCGATACGTTGTTCATTGCGTTGAATACCAATCACGTTGACACCAAAACGTTTTCTAACATCCACGCTTTCCATCGTTTCATTAGCCCAAGGATGGCTGCTGGTAATGACAATTTGCTCAAGATCAAACCCATTGTGTACAAATTCTTCTTCACACGTCTGAGGCTGATTAAGAAAAGCGGCCGCCGCCTGCAATTGAGATTCATTGCCAAGTAGAACTAAATTGTCTTCCGGAAAAAAAATCATGCTGGGATTGACTTCATACGATAAAAAACCGTTGCGGCTAATTCCCAGGAGTGTGGCACCGGTTTGATTACGCAAATGCGTATCCGATAAATGTTGTCCAATAACATGGGAATTAGCATTCAGGACAATGGTGCTGATTTGTGCGTCCCATGGATGTTTTTGGGTAATAATTTTTGCCATGGCCAGCTTACGTTTATCGTTGTTGGATTCCAATTCACTTTTAAAACTCTCCAAAAACATCCATTCAATTTGAGAATTAATTTCCCGAAATTGGCGCCAAAAGGCAAAACCAATGATAACGCCTACGATAACGAGCATTAAAATGGGCATGTAGATGGGTATAAATTGTGCCGAAGCCGTTAAAAATAACCAAGCAAATACCAGGGTAGCGATGCTGATCACCAACAGTTGAAAAATCTGATACATCGCGGGATGATGACTCATGCGCTGAAATATACCTTTTAAAGTGTGTTTACAGATGTTCAATATGATTAGATTTAAATTTCTAACCACGCTGCTCATGAATGGCAATGCCAGCAACAAAGCCAACACGGACAGGCTTCTCTGAATCCAAATGAGGTAAGGCCACGTGTAATGTCCAATGAAATTACACAACCAAGCATTGCACCAAACGATTACATTGATGATAAAGAAATGGATGGCAATTTTTAGAAACGGCTTTTTTACAATGGCTAAAAAATAACTCTTGGATAGATGATTTTGAATGGATACCAACACGTTTTGGTACAGTGAACTCCAAGATTTTAAACTACAGGGAATCATTTTGTCAAAAAACTGCAGGCAATCGTCTTCTTTTGCCGATAAAACGTTAACAAATACGATGGTAAACAACGCTGTTCCCACCGTAATGGCCATTAAATTACCATCGGCGACGCCCAATTTTTGAGCCAATGCGGCGATAACAAAACTGAATTCTCCTATTTGTGACTTTGGTAAAGCGGCTCTAAACGCATTGGAACTTGTTTGCCCACTCAAGAAAAAACCTAACCATACACTTGTCATTTGTCCAATGACCACGACGATTGACAGACATAAAATGGTAAACTTTTGATCCCACAGAAGCTTGGGTTCAATCAACATGCCTATGGACACGAAGAAAATGGCCGTAAATACATCACGGATAGGAGCAATCATCGTTTCAAGGCGACCCGTAATGTGTGTACTGGAAAAAATAGCACCCGCCAAAAAAGCGCCCAAAGCATTCGAATAAGAATGGAACAACTCGCTTAGGAGTAAAATGAGTCCCACAACGCATACGTGAATAATTTCTTCGCTGTGAATATTGGTTAGTATTTTTAAAAATCTTTGTGCAAACAGACGCCCCAATACCAGCATACTGGCAATAAAGGAGGTCATCCAAAAAATTAAACTTAAACATTGATTCCAATTAAAACGGCCTTGCCCAGCATTGGAAAAAATGACGAGTAAAACAACCGCAAAGATGTCCTCTAGAATGGCAATA
Source organism: Puniceicoccales bacterium (assembly GCA_031258545.1). Classification (GTDB taxonomy): domain Bacteria; phylum Verrucomicrobiota; class Verrucomicrobiia; order Opitutales; family UBA9783; genus CABUVL01. The sequence continues at coordinate 2,911 of JAIRMU010000012.1, forward strand.
CCGATCGTAAATTGTGCAAAACTTTTCTTGAGCGCATTTTTTTGTCTCAGGATGGGGATGGCGACCATACTTGAGCTAATGGCACATACGGCTCCTAAAAAAGTTCCCTCCAATGCCGTCCATCCCAAGAAACGTGCCGTCAAGGCTCCGATGAAAAAAGCTAAAACCACCTGCAGAAACATGGCCAACAAACATGGGAAAAGCGTCTGCTGTAATTTTTTCAAGTCGAATTCAAGTCCAATGCAAAACATCAAGAAAATAACACCCAATTCGCTGATTTCTTGAACACTTGCCTTATCGTGTATAAAAAGGTCTGGGCTCAAATGCGGACCAATCAGTAGGCCCGTAAGCAAATATCCCAAAATGCTGGGCCACTTTAACATGGAAAAGATAATGGATACAACGCTTGCTCCCACCACTACAGCCGCCAGATCTTGAATTAAATAGCTTGTTTCCATACCTTTTAAATTTTTTAATTAAAAGTTCTTTATCTTTACGGTAAAGCGCTTAGTGTATCTATCGCATGTAAGTTAAAGTACCTCAATTTTATCTAGAAAATTAAGCAAATATGTCGATACTTGGCAAGTTATTTTCGTTTTTCTCTCACGATATAGGCATTGATTTGGGAACTGCCAATACGCTTGTCTTTGTCAAAGATCGCGGTGTCGTTTTGAGTGAACCCAGTGTCGTTGCCATTTACAATAAAACGCGCAAAGTACGCGCCGTTGGACTTGAAGCAAAAAAGATGTTGGGGCGTACTCCGGGCAATATTACTGCCCTGCGTCCCATGAAGGATGGCGTGATTGCCGACTTTGAAGTCACGGAGGCCATGCTACGCTATTTCATCAATAAAGTATGTCGCAATAATCGCTTCGTGCCACCTCGGGTTGTGATTGCAGTCCCATCGGGTATCACGGAAGTCGAACGTCGTGCCGTAAAAGAATCGGCCATTCATGCGGGCGCAAGAGAGGTTTTATTATTGCAAGAACCCATGGCCGCAGCCATAGGTGTTGGATTGTCCATCGATGAACCTGCCGCCAACATGATCGTTGATATCGGGGGAGGGACCACGGAGGTAGCCATTATTTCCCTATCGGGTATTGTCTTTGCCAAAAGCTTACGCGTAGGGGGTGATGAAATGGATTTATCCATCATCAATCATTTGAAAAAATCCTACAACCTGATGATTGGAGAACGTATGGCCGAAGATATAAAGATTGCCATTGGTTCCGCAGCGCCCCTCGAAGAAGAACTCACTTTGGAGGTCAAGGGACGTGATACCATTGCGGGGCTTCCGCGGACGGTCATTGTTTCGTCGGTGGAAATTAGAGAAGCGCTTTGTGACGCTCTGACGGCTATCATCGAAGTTGTGCGACAAGCTTTGGATCGTTGTCCGCCCGAATTGGCTGCCGATTTGGTGGATAGAGGTATTGTTTTGGCAGGCGGTGGGTCTTTGGTACGGAATTTAGACAAAATGATCGGTGATGCAACTCACCTGCCTGTTACCATAGCGGACGATCCACTACGTGCTGTAGCCAACGGTACAGGGGCCGTTTTACACAATTTAACATTTTGGTTAAACGAAGAATATTAATCCTTTGCAAACACGTATTGTCGGTAAGTTTATCGTATGCGTCCTCATTTTCTGGGTAGTGGGTTGTATTCTTATCCCCATAGGCATTAGAAAGCGTTTAAATCGTTGGTTTTTTGAAGTACACGCCCCGGCGCAGGTGGGCATTACGGCGCTAAGACGTTTGCAAAATTTTTGGGCCCTGCGTTCGGAATCAAAACTTAAGCTCATAACCTACTGCCGAGATTTGGCGAGAGAAAATGCTTTTTTAAAATTAAAAATATTAGAACAGGCGGAACAGGTACGTCACTGCCAGCAGATTTTACGCTTAAATGAATTACCTGCTTCGGAAAAATTTCAATACCTGGTTGCGCGCGTGTGCAGACGTCAGGTGGATACCTGGGCACAGTATCTCGTTATCAATCGTGGTGCAGATGACGGTATTCGGGTAGGTCAAGGTGTCATCTGTTCACAGGGCATCGTGGGTCGCATTGCCGAAGTCTATACGAACAGTTCCGCCGTCGAACTTGTTTCGAATCCCAAATTTCGTCTATTGGTGCATTTGGAAGACGAAAGGGAACCCCTCCTACTTCAAGGAACTTACAATCCTCCATTTTCACCCAAGAAAGCTCATTTACTCAATTTAAAGGGCCCCTGTACGGAACCTTGCAAAGTGGTTACAACCTCGTTGGGACAGCAATTCCCGGCCAATTTGTTTGTCGGTTATTTGACTAAAGTGACGCGGAAAAAAGATTGGATGGGTAAGATTCAATTGGGCGACTACCTAGTGTGGCTGGAAGAAGTAAGCGTTCTCATCCCCATTGTCCCCGCATCATGAAATGGTATCCCATATTTTCTTATTTAATTTTAAACCTACTCATCCATACGGTGTGCATGTGGATTTCGGAAACCATCAACATCTGTCTTTTTATGGACGGGTGGTTTGTTACGTCAGCCGTTTACGGATTGTCGCTGTTCAATGGCATTCCGGTGACGATTCTGCTTGGGTTGTATCTGGATGCGGGTACCTACAGCCAACCTTTTGGAATTTCAGCTTGTCTCCTATGTACCAGTTTCATCTGCCTAAAACAAAATTGCATCCAAAACACATGCTTGCATCGCCCTCACCGCTTTGTTGTTATCCTTAACATCTGCCTACAAATTCTTCTTTCATTAGGTATTATAGGATACCAAAAAGCACCGTTGAGGACTTTGGGATATCTTTGGCCCAGTTTAATTATTTCGTCCATTTTCCTATTTTATGTCACGCACATCTTGGTGGGGATACAGAGGCGATGGTTTTTAAAAAGCTGCAGTTTATAGAACTTTTTTGTCCGTAAACTCTTTGAGTAAAACGTTTTTCGGTATTGGCGACGGTTGCGTATTTTACCAAACGCGTCCACGTACGTCGTAGGCATGCGCAAATTCGGGAACGGCGCGTTGAATGTCGCCGGTGGCTTGTCCAGTTTTGTAATCGATGAGCCGGTTTTGCAGAGAGGAGAAAAACTTAACGTGCCCATCTAAAAAAACGACAAAACCACCCTGCATTCCATACACACTATTTTCGTCCCAACGTCCGGTGGAAATTTTAAGACCCCGTGAATATGCCAGCGGTGTTGTATGCAGAGGCGCGTTGCGCGGAATGCCCGTTATAAATATCCAACTGATGGGTAATGTCCTAAATGCTGTGTTGAGTATCCCCGGTTCCGCATTTGAACCGGTTACTATCTGTAATGGAAATTCTTGTACATACGACAATGCGGGATCATGCTGTGCCACGTACAGATGCGGATCATTGATGTACCCCGATTGAGCCAATAAATGGGCCCAATCGTAGGAATTTTTCACGTGGTTAAATTTTTGAAAATTATTTTCATCTTCAGAAATATAATCCAAATAGGCCAAAGCTAATTGCCGCAAATGCGTTGCATCGGCCATACGTCGACTTTTGTTCACAAATTTTTCTCCGATGGGAAATAGAAGTCCCATAAAGACGCTGATGATGGTTAGAACCGTTAAGAGTTCTAGTAAAGAGAACCCCGAAAAGCTTTTTCTTCGCCGGGTCATGATTTTAGGATTTCGTTCCACGCCAATCGAGAAAACCGTTGAACGTGTACAAAAAATTGCCATACGATGAGCAATAACCCTACCGTAGCGGGGACTGCAATGATGACAAAACTCCATCCCGTTAACAATCCGAGTTCATGGTTAAATTCCGTGCTACCTGCCGGATGTACGACCAAATATCTAGCCAGTACAAAGTTTAAAAGAGCACTCATGAAAAACAAAAATGCCAAAATCCACTCATACAAGTAGATTTTATGCATTAATTTTGAAAAATTCCCCAGTTGATTAAGCGTTGTTATAATTTTTTCCACGTGACAAAATTGTTCATTCAGCAGAATTTTTGTCAAAAATGGAGGATGTTTTGTGAGTCGCAATAAAAAAATCGTTACCCCCAATATACCCGGCAGCAAAGCTTCATTGAATGCAAGCCATTGATTGGAATATTCGAATAACCCGATGCTCCCTTTAATGGAAATGCTGATTAATCCCAAAAAAGAAATCCAATTGAAACGGCCTTCTTTAATCCATTCCAGCAATCCATACGAAAAAGGACAGGCCATGGCCAAGACAACCCCACATTTGGGCGATAACCCTAACCAAGTACATCCCTTGATGAGTATAAGTGTCGGTAGACACAGGTTAAAAAATAATTCGTACAGCAATACGAACCCACTTGTTTTCTCGGAAATTATTTGCTTTTTACGCCTACGAATCATACAAACAATGCATAAAATTAAATTTATAACAAGCTGATGGTCAAGGTGTTTTTGTTTGAATCGCCCGAAAGAGGTTTAAATTTTGCCCGACGTAAATTGAAAAAAAAGGGTATTTGGATCCTTCCATCAAAACAAATGTGTGATATTTTTTCACAATATTTGCCGTTGTGTAAAGAAGGGAGGCATCCTTTCCTTACGCCTACCGAATTTTTGCAAACCTTATGCCGCAAGTTAAATCTGAAAGAGCGTTGCTTCCCAGAAAAGTATTTACATTTTTTGGTTCAAGATTTAGATCCCACGGAAGAAGATCCGGGGTGTCTTGTGGATACCATTTTGCCAACTTATGCCCACGATGAACGTGTGCGCATTGAAGCGTGGTTTGCAGAAAAATGCTGGATAACCCCAAAAATATTTTATCAAAAAAATATTTCAATGGAGGGACCGATTACCGATGAAATCGTTTTATACGGATGCTTTAGGGAAGCATTGCATGAAACTTTTTTTAAGATTCTGCAAAAATATGGTTCGCATTTTACGTGGATAAATTTTATTCCGGCGGAGGCTTCTTTACTGCGATATTGCGAAGAGGTTACACGTATTCGAGATGCTCAGGTGGTTTTTCAAAATCGCAAATCGGTTTACAGTTTTCCTACCGTACATCAAGAACTTTTATGGTACCAAAATCAGACATTTTCCAATAAAAATGCCATTTGTGTGGGCAATGAAAAAACACTTCAAACAATCGCTTCTGCTCCCCATAGGCCGTCGATTTTATGGGCCGCTTGGATCCAATGGATGCGCCTGGGGACCTTGGATGCATTTTGCGAATACGTCACATGCCTGCGCAACCATTTTTTTTTAGACAAAATACTTTATAAGGGTATTTGGCAAGACTTACAAAATGCCGTACATCACTGTTTAACACATAATTATGCCATCCTCCAGACCTATCTGCTCAAAAATAAAAATGCGTGGATACGAGAATTCCAGCACGTCATACTTCCGGAACAAGGCCTGTTTGATGAATTTTTGGAAAAAATTCTTCCGGCATTTAAAAGTCACGCCCAAAAAACTCAGGCAAGCGAGACAATAGCATGTGTTGCATATCCTAACCGCATGCACCGTGATCAATTTTTTAACATTTTGCGTACATTTTTGACGCAAGAAGAGACTTCCAATAAGATGTTTGTATCTTTGGAAGTAGCACTTTGTTTCCCTTACGATCGTTACTTTATCTCCTGCGCTTGCCATGACGTGTGGGGCAGGCGGCAAAAAGATCTCGACGACACCGTTCTCCACTGGGAAAAAATGGGATGTAATGTCATCGCAACCTACGCCGAACAAATGAATGCCGTTGGAGGCACACCACTATGGCAGGCTACGGATAAGTTAACCGTATCCGAGAATGCTCTGGACGGTACCCGAAGAAAAATTCAATACCGGTCGAGAGCTCGTTTAAAGCTGCATCCGGCATCGATCCAACTAACCTGCAAAGGGTGGGAACGATTTAAACTCGCTCCGTGGCAAACATGGCTGGAAAACATTTTGAAAATCCATGCCTGGATCGATTTTCAAACCATCTGCGACAAGCAAAAAGTTTTAGGAGAATGGACGCACCAATGCCTACAATTTTCTAAAACACCCGCAGATTTTAACGATTGGATACGATGCATTCACGGCAACATTCATCAGAAGCTGTTGTCGTTACAAGAACTGTATACATTGGGTGGACAACCCTTACCCTACTTTGTACGCCAATGGATGGCGCAACTTACAGCTTTGTGCCGGCGATTGTCTGCAGCTTGTGAAAAGTTTTTCAACGCTTCTTGGCATATGCACTCCGAATGGATTTTACCTCAAATGGAAGATGGACTATCGGGCCGCATCGACTTGCTGGCATTTAAGGGAACCTCTCTCACGACCGCCACCTGCGTTACCGTTGTTGACTACAAAACATCGCCGCATTTTAACTTTACACCCCACCAAATCGATCAGGGTAAGGGGTTTCAACTCTTGCTGTACGGTCAACAACTGCAAAAGCTAGGGATTTCCGACGTCACGCTCGTGGTTATCAACCCCGTACGATGTCAGATGCAAACGATGGAAGCCCTTTATTCAAGCGTGGGCAACATTTATTGTTGGTTTAGAGAAACGCAATTGAGCGGTGTCGTCGATGT
>JAIRMU010000013.1 GCA_031258545.1 Puniceicoccales bacterium
CTCTTTCTGAGGGGGGTATATATTAACTGGTTACCTTTATGCAGATGTTTCGACAGAAAGTAGAGAATTTTACCAGCTGGAATGGTATTCTTACCACCGTCACCGGGCCATTCGTTAAAGATGAGGTAGTAAGCGCGGCAAGCCTTCATGATATCCACCGTATCCTCCAGCGTTGCGTTGAGGCGAAAATCTTCGGTCGCCTTTTTAAACCCCGGAATGGCGATGGCGGTGAGGATGGCCACAATACACAGGGCAACGACGACTTCGATGAGCGTAAAACCGGTGCGGGTTACGGAGGGGGACTTTAACCCCTGGTTGGATTTCAAATCCCGGCTCGGTTTCGACCCTTGACTCGAGTCCAATTCCTGGACCAACTTTAGATCTCGGCTTAGCTCTGGCCCTCGAACCGACTTTAAATTTTGTTTTGGCCCCAGGTCTCGGTTTGATCCCAATTCCCAAACTGGTTCCAGGGCTCGATTTAGTTCCAGCCGTTGATTCAGGGCCAACGCCTGGTTGAGTTTCGATTTCTGGTTTGGTTTTAATGCTCGACTTAGCTCCGATCCTCGATCCAACCTTTGCCACGGGTCCAACCCTAATTTCCAGATAGGCCACAGAACTCGATTTAGTTCCGATCTTTGACATAACCTTCGATCGGCTCCCAACCGTTGACCGGGGCCCTTTAGCTCCGGAATGCCATTGGCAATTAAGCGCTTAGGCGCCTGAGGTCTTCACAGTTAAGTTATTGTATCTTGCTCTCCTACCTCTGTCAAGGATTTTTCGAGGTATTTTTCGAGGGTTTGGGAAAGTTCGGGCGTTCGGTTCAATGATCCAGACGGGGTTGTCGCGATATCCCTGTGTTCACTAATTAATCCTAATTGAGCCACACAGCTCGCAGGCAAAGTCTTCAAAGGTTCTGGCATACCCATTTACGACTCGAAAATCGTTCATCTTGCGGCAAGGTTGAGTTTGTGGGGCAAAGGTGGTAGTGGTAAGGTGGATGTGCCCCACCAACTTCCTGAAGGGCTGAAAATAACACGTGTGTATCCGAATGCACGAAGGACTTGGTCCAGAGGTTAAATTTGCTGTCTATGGCGTTGCAGTAGCTTCAAAAGTCGTATTTCATCGCCCTGTTCGGTTCATCGCAATCAGAGGGTGTTATTTTTAGCCTACAAGTACTTTCGTATAATTCCACTGAGTTCAATAGAAACCCTGGAGCAGTGAGGTTATATCAGCAAAGCCGGATAGGGGCATCAAATGGTACACCGAGTTACCCATCACAGTCGAGTAATTATCCTTCGGATGTCATACAAGTACACCACTGCGTTCATCACAAAGGGATATTAACAAAGCGTAGAGACATAAGAAACACCTCCGACAATTCTTCAATTGCATAATTGTCGGGGAAACAGCGGTAAGTGACCCTTAGGGTAAAATTGGGTTCAGAAGCTGAGATTGTCAATGGCAAAATCGTTTGTTATGGATGCAGACTGGCAGCAGCAAACTCTTATTGCGTGACCTGTAAGAACATTTGCTTCGCTTGCAGAGCAGGGTCTATATATAACGGTTCAATCAATGATGTTACGACTTGCGGCTCGCAGTTGCGGTTGCCGTAAGTTGCGACGTGCGGAAGTCATGTCCTTTTATACCTTCCATCCAACAAACAAGCACACGTTTGGATGAAAAGTATGCAACTTAAGGGCTTGACTTTTATACCCCTTATTCATTGATTAAAGGTCTAAGTTGCCCGGTGGTGTAATGGTAGCACAAATGGTTTTGGTCCATTTTGTCGAGGTTCGAATCCTTGCCGGGCAGCCAGTGGAAGTTTTTAGATAGTAGATTACAGGTAAAATGCAAGTATTTAATGCTCAGCGTATTAGAGAAGATTTTCCGGCACTTTCTTTTTGTAACGCAAAAGGACAAAGGATTGTTTACTTGGATAATTCTGCCACGACGCAAAAACCACGCTGCGTCATAGAGGCGCTTGTTGATTTTTATCAACACATGAATGCCAACGTGCATCGCAGTTTTTACGAATGGGGGAATCGTGCAACGGAAGCTTATGAGCATACGCGCGTGTCTTTGTCAAAATTTATTGGCGCTCAACATCCCGAAGAGGTCATATTCACCCGTGGCGCCACCGAATCAATTAATTGTTTAGCAGACATTATCGGCCAACGCTATTTTCAACAGGGGGATGAAGTCTTGGTTTCAGAATTGGAACACCATTCAAATCTGATCCCATGGCAAATGCAGCAAAAAAAACGCGGGATTCAAGTCAAAGGTTGGCCCGTTGATGCGGATGGAAATCTGGAGATAAGCGCATTGCAAACCTTGCTAACGCCTCGCACTAAATTGTTGGCCGTTACGCAGGTCTCCAATGTTCTTGGAACAACACCTAATCTGAAAGAAATCATTGCATGTGCGCACGCAAATGGAACGCTTGTTTTAGTCGACGGCGCTCAAGCGTTGGCCCATTTAAAAATTAATGTCCAAGATATGGACTGTGACTTTTATGCGGGTTCAAGTCATAAGATGTACGGTCCCATGGGTGTTGGATTTTTTTACGGGAAGAGAAAATGGCTAGAAGCATTACCCCCTTATCACGGTGGAGGAACGATGATGGAATCCGTATTTATGGACTCTTTTACAGAAGCAGGTGTTCCCAAACGTTTTGAAGCCGGAACACCTCCCGTAGCCGACGTTATCGGATTGGGAAAAGCCATAGCATATCTACAGCAATTCGACTGGCAAAGTTTAATGCGGTATGAAGAAGCCGTGATCGCCTACGCAGAACGTACACTATGCGCGATTCCAGGTGTTAGACTGATTGGTCATCCGGAAACAAAAACGGCCATTGTTTCATTTCTGGTTGATAAAATACATCCCCACGATGTGGCCACCATCGTCAACAATCAAAATATTGCTTTGAGAGCCGGACACCACTGTTGCCAACCTTTAATGCACCGATTGGGATGTAGAGGAGGTGTTGTGAGAGTTTCTCTGGGAATGTACAATACTTTTGAAGACATTGATCGACTCGCCGAAGCAATCGACGTTGCTTTAACCGTGTTCAAATCATGAGTTTACAGGATATTTATCAGGAAATTTTATTGGCTCACAATGAAAATCCTAATCATTTTGGATCCATGTTGGACGCCACGTATCAAGCTTACGGTAATAATCCGTTGTGCGGTGATGAAATTACCATTTTTGTAAAAATAGAAAATGATGTCGTCAAAGCGGTGAGTTTTACGGGTGAAGGATGCGCCATTTGTAAGGCTTCAAGCTCGCTCATGACAAGTACACTTTGCGAATTAAGCCTTCCCAGCGCCACAGATAAAACACAACGGTTTATTCAATTACTGAGCGATACATCCATTCAAGCTCCCAATGATCTCGGAGAATTGGAAGCCCTACTGGGTGTACGCAAATTCCCCGCTCGTTTAAAATGCGCAACACTCGCTTGGCATACTTTCCTAAAAGCTATTGCCGATGCACACAGATAATTTTTACCCATGGATGATTAAAAGGGGAATTTTTACATAAAATTGAAGTAAAAACAAAATTGCGGACAATTCCTACCACACCGATAAAGTCTCCATCGTGGAATGCTTATGGGTGTGGTGCCTAGGTTTGCCTTGTTAACAACTTAACTACTTGATCATTCGATCCTATGTCGCAAAGTAACGTTAGCATCATGTGCAGCATTTCCCGCCACTTCTCCAAGCCCTGTAAACATATGGCCCATAGCTCTTCCAACATCATTTAAATCTCCAGCACGGTCCAACTCTTCAGTAACTCGACGGAATATATCACCAACATTTTGCACGACGCTTTGCGGTGTTGTTTTTTGTCTAAAAAGCGCTTTAATTTCGTTCCCTAGGTTTTTAGCTGCAGATTTTACTTCATCAAAAGTGCCATACGCTATTTTATCGCAAAGCCGATTAAGACTTCTCCCAACTGCACTCCATTGGGCACCATTAAAAAGGTTAAGATTTTTGACCTTTGCCGAAAGTTCCGTAAAATGATTTTTGAGCTCTTGGCATAATTGTTTTACTTCCGAAGATACTGCTGCTGCCGTCCTTCGAGTGGAATTAGGTCTGGCGATGTTAGGTCCAGAGTGATTCGATTGAGCACCGGTCACGGGATGTTTGTTTTGTCCAGTACGACCCTCATTACTAGATGGAGTGATGGGTTCTGCATTTAGCTCAGGGTCAGGGAAGTCAAATGGGTTATAATCAAGACGACTCATAATGCACTGCAACGTAGCATATAAAGTGCCAATAAATTTTAGGAGAATCCAAATTACAACTATTTTTTGCCATGAAAATTTCAAATATGTCTTTCAAATGTTGCAAAAATATCAAGGCATTTACAAAGGCCCATCTTTGGATTTTACGTGCATACAATACTTTCCAGACTTGTGAATTACGGCCAATGTCGTATCCGATTTAAAACTTGCGTAAGCTTTAGGATTTCCAAGGGCATCTAACGGGACCAGCAATCCTTTTTTTACATACGACTCCAAACTGACATTTTCAAGTCGTGTCTTCCATAAATCCATTTTTTGAAACAAAGTACGCAAGTGATGCCGTAAAGAAAGCTTAAAGCGTTGCTTTTGCTGTTGTAAATGTTGCAGGGCTTGTGTAATGCGCCACTGCAAGGAACAACATTTGAGTCGAGTGGCATAAAGTGTAAGCTGATGATTTTCCTGGCTGTGCCGTTGACAAAAACATTGATATAATTGTCCTTGCAAATTTTTGATGTGGGTATGCATCCATTGCATTTTTCCATGCGGCGAAAGTTGCGATAAATGTTGGGTTGTGAGGGAAAATTTCTGCTTGAACGTACCCAATTGGATGTAGGCATACGATTTGAATCGATGTGCCCGTTCGTCCGTTTTTTGAATGCACTGCACGTACTCGTTTGCAATTTTTTCGGCAGCTGACGTGGGTGTTTCAACGCGAAGGTCTGCAACAAAATCGCACAACGTGTGGTCAATCTCATGTCCTACGCCCGAGATGATTGGCTTTTTGCTGTTAGCTATGGCCCTCACAAAAGTTTCATCATTGAAACACCACAAATCCTCGAGACTTCCACCGCCACGCACAATGGCAATAAGATCAATAGACTGTACTTTTTCTGCCGCTTGTAAGGCTTTAATGAGTGTACGTACTGCACGATCTCCTTGTACGAGCGACGGAAAAAGTGTTACGCGTCCCTTCCACTGTTTACGCCGAAGGACGCCCATAAAATCTTTAAAGGCAGCGCCTTCTTTCGATGTGATAACACCGATATGTTGCGGTAAAGTGGGTAAAGTCTTTTTTCTACTTTTATCAAAAAGTCCTTCGGAAGCTAACGCCTGCTTAAGTGTTTCCAAACGTTGTTGCCAGTAACCATGCCCCACTTCACGTACGCTGCGGCCTATAATTTGATAACGGCCCGTTTTCACATAGACGTCAATGCGTCCTTCGACGATGAGGGTTTTCCCTTCCCGCAATTGTATTTTTAAAGTATCCGTTTTAAAAAATACAACCGCAACCTGACTCCATCTGTCCTTGAGGGTAAAATAGGTAACGCCATTGGATTGTTTTAAATTCGAAACTTCGCCGCATACCGCAACGTAGGGGAAGGCGTCCGTAAGAAGTTGTTGGATGCAGAGTGAAAGCTCTTGAACGGATAAAATGTCTTTAACGAGAGGTTTCAACATGCGACCGCTTTTGCCGTTGAAGATATTTATGAAGGCGATGGGTACCCCAAGATATAAAACAGAGCAATAGGATGGCTTTTATGCCCAAATTGCCGCGAATCCAATCGTTGCCACCGCAGACAAACCCATAGGCCCACAAGAACTGGACTATCCACGAGATGCTCAAATAGTGCCAAAAATTAATGCCCTCAACGGTGGATAAAATGTAATTCTGTACCATGTAAGGCAAGCCCGGTATCAATTGAACGATGAGTACCCATCGGATGCTACCCAAAGAACTATAGGTACGCACTTCCGTCATGTTAAAACGTTTAAATAGAATGCGCACAAGCATCTTGTTTAAACAGTATTTATAAAAAAAGTAGGAAATCGTAAGTCCTAGGCCGATGCCCAGGAGGCTAAATGTGAGGCCCCAACGAATTCCCCAAGCACTCCCGGCTAAAATAAAGAAAGGTGTCATGGGGAACCCCAACACAGGCAGGATAACCATGGCCAAAAAAGCATAAAACGCGTGGGAAGCAAAATGTGCGTAACAGAACTTAAGAAAACAGGTAAGGCGTTCTTGAATGGGGAAATGCGTCCATAGGTATACAAGTATAATGATTTGCAGTGTAAATATGCATAAAAAAAAGCTTACAAATCCGATGGTACTCCACGAAAAAAGGGAAGTGTTTTCGTTGCAAGCTTTTGTTTTCACAGATGATAAATTTTACAAAGACCACGTACGTTTCCGATGTCTTGTGGACTTGGAACGCTTCCGACGCTTGTGCTTATTCATTTTTAGAATACGTTTTTTCTTTAAGTTTCCCATAATAAAAGCTTTTTTAGAAGACCGTTTTTAGTTGAAAAAGTAAAGCTTATTGTAGCAAAAGTTTTTAGAACATTTTTTACATTTAAGACTTAAACTCCTGATTGATGGAGGATTTTTCCTTTAATTTTTGTTGTAATTGCTCCATTGTTCCAAAGTGGACCACGTAGGTTTGGCAGAACCAATCGTGCAAACCGCGTCGGAGTGAATTAAGGCACATAAAACAAAGATTTAGGCACATGAGAAAAGGCCAAGCGGTAAAGATAAAAAATGTTTGCACCCCTGATCTTAAAATAAAATCCCATTTGCTGGGAATTTTTAATGAAGATAACTTCAAAACGCGCAAATTAAACATTTGTTTTCCAAGGCTGCCTCCCTGAAAATACAATGCGTTAACGACGTAATAAAGCCACGTTACCAAAAATAGAATGCGGTCAACATTTACGAGTGTGTCCATAAGCACCGCATCGCGACTGATCTGCTGTATGAATTCTGAAAAATTGCCCGCTTGAATTTGACTTAGATAAGTTTCGATGAGAAAGCGTAACTGCATAAGTGCATCCGGATGGTAGATGGGGAACCACAATTTACCAATGATGAATACGTTTAGAAAAAATATAAGCGTTAAATCGCATAGCGTTGCTAAAATTCTATACCCAACTTTTGCCGGCGGCAATAAAACGGACAAGAGCAGGGTCATGCGGCAAAATTATTTTGAAGTTTAAAGGCTTTTAGCGTATTACGCATCAATAAGGCAACGGTTAATGGGCCTACGCCACCTGGAACGGGAGTGATTGCTTGAACGATCTGTGAAGCGGACTTAAAATTGGCATCCCCTTGAAGCGTGTAACCGCGTGAGGAGCCATCGGCAACACGCGTAATGCCAACATCAATGAGAATGGCTGCCGGTTTAACAAAATTGGCATCGAAGTAACTTGGTTTTCCGCAAGCCAGTACCAAGATATCGGCCTGTTGGGTAAGTTGAGGTAAATTTTCGGAATGCGAATGACAGAGCGTCACCGTTGCATTTCCCCACATGGAACGTTGCGTAAGTAAGGCTGCTAACGGTTTTCCCACAATGAGACTCCGATTAACAATGACCACATGCTTACCCGCAGGAGAAATGTTATAGAATTTAAGCAGTTCTACAATGCCCGACGGCGTACATGGCGTAAATCCACTTTTCCCCTGCAGGAGTCGACCTAGGTTTTCTGCCCCAAATCCATCCACATCTTTGTTGGGGGCAATGGCATTGCAAACGTTCACAAAATCTATCTCTTTGGGCAAAGGGGCTTGCACCAGGATACCATCAACCGAAGCGTCGAGATTAAACTTTTTAATTTCCTCCATAAGCTGTGTTTCGGTGACCTGGGTCGGGTCAAAAATTTTTAAAATACTTTTAATGCCGATAGCATGGGCCATTTTCTCTTTCTGGGCCACGTAGGAAACGGAAGCGCCATCATTGCCGACACGTAAAAAAGCAACGCAGGGCGAACGTTGACAATGCATGCGTTGCAGCTCGCCTTTTACCTTATTCAAGATAACGTCGGCGACGACACGGCCCCGAAGTAATTTGCAGGAATGAGACATCGTATTTTTTATTCACTTTCACACATATCATCAACCACAATAAGCAGGTAAGGATCTTTGTTAACATACTTGGGAATCCCTCGAATGAGGACATGCTTTTGCAGAAACAAGTCGGCAATTTTTGGGGCGCGTACGTTTTCCTTAAATTCCAGAAAGGCGATGCGTTTATTCTTCTCGTAGAGGGTATAATTCCATTTTGAAAAAATGGCAAGAAAAGCATTCATTTTTTCCAATCTTCCTTCAAAAACGCGACTTATGCGCTGCTCTGGGGCGGGATTAGGCGTTTTAAGCGAAGGATTTAAGGCCGCCGTCGAAAAAGTACTTTGAACGAGTAGCAGAAACAGTAAATAAACATTTTTTAACCGCATGCCCTATATCATCGTTATTTTGTTCCAAAAATCAAATTAATTTCGCGAGAAGATAAACGTCTGCTTTGCCCAGGGGTCAGGTGTTTATCCAAAATTAGGTGTCCCACTTTCCATCGCTTTAACCTTAGAACATCGTAATTGTACGCCGCCAATAAACGGCGGATTTCCCTTTTTTTCCCCTGCGAGAGCGTTACATCTATCTTCCTTGAATTCACAACCTTGACCTCTTTAAAAAACAAATATTCTCCCTGACATTGCAAGCCTTGCTTTAGACTCGGAATCAAGGATACATCGAAAGGTAAATTGACGTGTACGCGATAAGTTTTTTCAACGCCAGAAGAAGGGTGCACCACTTTATTGGCAAAAGCGCCGTCGTTGGTCAGGAGAAGTAATCCTTCGCTTTCCTTGTCAAGACGCCCCACGAACATCCATTTACGTTTTAAAGACTTTGGAATAAAATCGTTCAATGTGCGTAATGTAAAGGGATCATCGTGGGTGCATGCAACGCCTCTGGGTTTGTAAAACATCCACACTTCGGGAACACACTTCGTACTTAAAATTTTGGGCCTTAACCTTTTACTGCCTACGGTAACCACATCGCATTCGCCATCTATCTTGCATCCTATTTGAGCCATTACTCCATTGACGAATACGTCCCCCCGAATGACCCATTCCTCCGCACATCGACGAGAAACCCCATAAATGCGTGCAAGTACTTTTTGCAGGCGTTCTTCCATATTTTTTCTCCTAATGCATCCTATTCTAGATTACCTTGCAACGTTATTGTTCGCCAAAAGACTAAAAACATTCCCATTTCATCTGCGCTCCTTGAACTTGTTTCCAAACGTAGCGAAACACGGGCCGGACAATAGATATTTAGGTAGGGGTGAGACGGGTTATTTAACGTGGTTTTGTTTGTATATCCCCAAGTAGCGTCAAGCAACTTGCGCAGGAAAACGTTTAACCACGGTGCTACTTCCCAAGCTTGACGGATGTTTATTTGAAGTTTATGCTTAGAGTAACCTGGGCAGATAAATGAGCGAAACCAGTATTTGGCCCGGGTGCTGCGCAAGCAATACAGCAATAGCCGTTTCATACCAATGAAACGATGCGATAGTCCATTTCCTAAAATTTTCTTATGCCTACGCAGTGGAATTTTATACTTCAACAAGCATCTTTTCGCATCTTAAATTTTCATTGCGAATTTTTTAGATGGCATGCTTGATGACCTCTTCGGCGGAGATGTAGAAATAATAAAACTTTGTATTGTCAACGGAAGCGAACACGATCCAGAGGTGGGAGCCTTTGACATCCATGAAGATGATGCGGGAGCAGTCGGTAAAATTGCCAAAACTGTTACCATTGTTATCCACAAATTCCCGTTTAGTAAGGAGGAGGACGGTACTATCAGAATCCAGCTTATAACGGGCAACACCGAGGACGAGGTGCGTTTTTTTGCCGGGGTAACAGTAGGCGTAGATGATGTGATTGTTATATGCAACGAATTGATAAGTATTTCTGTACAAGGTTGTGGTCGAAGCTGCTTCTCCGTGGGTTCCGGTAGTTACCGGGAAAACGGCAATGCAGTTTTCGGTAGCCGGCGCCACGCTGAACGTGGCCAAATTCAAGCTATAGAGGACCAAAGTGACGTACGAGATGTTCCAGCTGATGTAGGAGGATGCAAAAGGTTCGGCCCAGAGCTGAGAGGTTTTCACCATCCCCAGAATAAGGCACACGTCATTACTGAGCATACAAAAATCGTGGGGATACCTGCAGCCGGCATCTGTATTACTGCTGGTATCAAAATATCCCGTATATGCTGCTGGCAGACTACAGGCCCATGGACTCTCATTTGCCAACCAAGGTTCATAACCCGATGACATCATAAACCAATTGTTACCTCCCGCAGATATGAGACGCGGTTCTAAACAAGTTGCATTGACCGTTCCCACCCCACTAAACATTATGAGGCTTGTCGTCATACTACCTGAGCCGGTGACCGCCATGCCTGCAAAGCTACCTAACCCCGTAAACATCATTGCCAAATCGTACCCGGTAGTCGATTTCCATAAATAAAGAACTTTTGTATTGGGGCCTGCAGCATTGTGATAAGCGCAAAAACAATTGCGATTGTAGATGGTATTTTTACAATCGCCCAACTTACTCGCAACAACATATGCGTTAAACGTTGTCTCCGCCACACTTAGGTTCGACTTGTTTATTTTTGCCAACAAAAGACCTTCCTTATCGCCTCCCGAAGAGGTATTCCACCAACGCGAGGGCATTACGTACATAACGGCATGTACGTAATCGGTAGTTCCACAGATCTCCTGTGCCATACACGGTGCCAACGAAATCCAAGCTGTGTTGGAAAAAACAGTGTTATCTTCAATTGTCTTTATAGAGTTCCCTGGCCACGTGTAAGTATCCCCCATGTGATTATCCACATCAAGTCGACTACAAGTTTTAATTCCATCTTTAGTGATCTTACACGTATAAAAAGACTTACCGCCAAACCAAGCCCCCATGTCCATCATAATGTAGAACAAGATCCCATCCGAATCCACCATGCAACCCGGATGCAATTTTTCTAAAACCTTTAGATCGGAACCCCAAATAGTCTTCATTTTGTCGTACCAAACACCCGATTTGCTGTAGGATGGGTAATAGGAATCATTCCCATCCATTCTACCCGATTTATACTGTCCCTCAAACGGCGGTGTGTAGGCTAAACTACTAGCGATACCCATCGACCATAGGTATACGCCTAAAATGCTTTGAAATAACCTCCTGTGAACCCAATGCATTGAAAAATTATATACCATTGAAGAACTAAGGGCAAGCAAAGAATTTGCACAGGAAAGCATTAACATAAGTGTTTTGAATAAAATGCAAGAGGAATGTTTCTCGCGTTCTACGAAACAACGGCCAAAATGTTTTTCATCCATCCCCAATGGGGCATGGCCTACACGTTAAAATTTGCAGATACGGCAAAACGCGAGAGTATATCCCCCATCAACCCCACAAATGATACAAGAAATTGTATTGTCATTTTTTAAATTTTGTCTTTATTGAAACCAGATGGACAATTATCGAGTGATTGCAAGGCGTTGGCGTCCAAAAACATTCCAAGATCTTGTGGGCCAAGAGTCCATTGTACAGACCTTATCAAATGCCATTCAATCAAAACGCATTGCGCACGCCTATTTGTTTGTGGGACCACGGGGAACCGGTAAAACAAGTACCGCACGCTTATTTGCCATGGCACTCAACTGCGAAAATGGACCTCGCCTTGATTTTGACCCTGGAAGTCTTCGTTGTCGGGCAATCCTGCAAGGACAAAGTCTCGACGTCATTGAAATCGATGGCGCTTCCAACAATTCCGTGGAACAAATTCGCTCTCTGCGGGAAGATTGCCAGTACGCTCCCGCGGAAAGCCCATTTAAAATTTATATACTGGATGAAGTCCACATGTTGTCAACGGCCGCCTTCAACGCACTGCTGAAAACATTGGAAGAGCCCCCATCGCACGTAAAATTCATATTCGCCACCACCGAAATTTACAAAGTTCCCACAACCATTTTGTCCCGCTGCCAACATTTCGAATTCTATCCGTTAAGCCCCCACGTCATTCAACAGCATCTACGTCACATCGTGGATTGCGAACAGGTTGAAGCCGAAGAGGAAGCCCTCGCCATCATCGCCCAATTGGCCGAAGGTGGCATGCGGGATGCCCAGTCCATGCTGGATCAAGTGTTGGCCTTTTGCGATGGCCCGTTGACGCGCGAAGCCGTGCGTGCCATGTACGGGCTTGCAACGACGGAAATCATTCGGGCTCTAGCCTCCTACATCGAACAAGAAAAATATGCCGAAATTCTCGGCGTCGTGGACGACATCGTAAAAAATGGGTGCGACTCCTACAGAGTTCTCAAAGATCTGCAAAATTGCTTTCACGAACGTTTTATGCACGCCGCTCAACAAAACACATCCTCCATTTCCCCATTCGTATACACAAAAATCCTAGAAATATTGAAAACAGGGGAAGAGTCCATCCAAAAAGGATTATCCGTGCGTAATCACTTGGAAAGTATTTTGTTCAGAGCGGTCGAGTGCATCAAATTAACGTCCGTGGAAAAACTCCTTAAAATTTTAAACGACGCCCAAGAGGTAAAAAAAAACTTTCCGTGACTGCAAGTTCATCTACGGATTGTACCACTTTTGTGAAGGAGGTTGTGGATGAAAAAAAAATGCTTCCTGGGAAAGTGGAAAACCATGACAGTGTGCCCGATGAAACCTGTGACGCAAATGCGCCATCGGACATCCACGCCTCATTGGAAGCCGACCCAGAGCCCGTATGCAATGTGGATGACTTCCCAACCTCAGTTCCCAATAAGGCAACCACAATTCTGACACCACCACCCAATTTCCAGGATGTACGCGACGCATTTCCAAAAAACGTGCAGGATCAATTCTCGGAATTGCTGCACGGCAAAATCGTCGGCATTTGGCCCATACGGTCGAATTATTTTATAAAAAATAAACACACAAATGCTTTAAATGATTAACTTGCCAAAATGTGGCAAAAGTTTTTAGACTTAAACGCATGCCATGGTATTTATATCGTGTGTTGTTACCTAATACGGCGCAGGTGGATTGTCCAATCGTCGAAATGTATCACGGGTGCAACGAACGCATTGCCCTAGATCCCCATTCGGGACATCCCCTGGAACGCGTTTATACGGCCCCCAACTTAAGCAAAGGGTACTCGGAATCACACACGAAAAAATTGTTATCCAACGCGAACCTCGCAAGCAAAGGATTTACAAAATACGTTCGCGATAAATCTTCGGGATCTTACCTAAAGTCGGTTGGACAACAGGGGCCCGACTTGTTTAAGGTCCAATAAATGACCTGCCCTCTGCTTCTCAGCTAATATTTACCTTTAAAATGCTTATCCCCGTTTTAACTCCCGGACCACTGAGACTTTTTTTGGCATGTTGAGATTTAAAAAACATGTCCCAGTTTTAAAAATGATCCCCTTCCCCAGCATCACGAGGGTAAATCTTTTGAAATCAAGTAAACTTCAAAGTTTGTAAAAAAAACGCCCCCTGCAGGTACGCATTACCCACATTCACGAAATTCGCCTCCCACATTGCCATACTTTTTTAAAAAAATGCAGACACCTTTCTAAATATGCAAAGAATCCGACTCATCCTTCTGCACATACCCCACATCTTGACGGTGATGATTAACTTCATTTTTTTTAAGATAGGCATTGAATAAATCTTCCGCACTCATGCCCAATACCTGAGCAAGGCAAACAACAAAATGAACGATGTCAACCAATTCAACCCGCGCATTTTGAATGTCCATTTTTTGATAATGCGCCCACCATTTCCAAGGCACACAGTCCACCAACTCCGACACCTCTTGCTGTAGAGCCCGTGCGTAATTGAGGATCCATTTGGCAGTTTCTTTTTGATATAAACGGTCCACATCCTCACCTAAAATGCGAACATTCAATTCACGTTGCATCTCAAATATCTTTTCTAATTTGTTCATACCGATGAAATTGGTAGGCCGGCAGGGGCTCGAACCCTGAACCAATGGCTTAAAAGGCCACTGCTCTACCATTGAGCTACCGACCCAAGTGTTAAGCATTCATAGTTACACGACTATTTCGTTAAAGTGTCAATTTTTTTTGAGGGGTTTTTAAACGCGCAAACGTCTTCCGGGCAAGATTTTCCATAATGGGGTACGTATTTTTTGGCTCTTTTAAAAGTCGATCAAATACATCCACAAAATCCATCTGCAATTGCAGTAAAACTTCGTAGGGGAAGGGTGTCTTTAAACGACCCACATACCACGGATTTTGAGAAAATAAACAGAACGTACTCTTAGCTTCCACAGGACCAAAAAATTGCCGAAACATTGGTTCCATGGATGCCAAAGATTGTTTATCGCAACGGGTCGCGGCATGTTTTTGTCGCAAGTAAGTCATTTGCAATAGAAGACGGTTTCTATTTTGCAACATGTTTAAAACACTACGTACCTCCTTGTGGAGAAGGTAATGATTGTGCAAACTTTGCAGATACCTTTTGAAATCTCCCGCATAAAAGGCTTCCACAGGTTCAAAGAACTCATCGTTGGGCACCGTAGGCGTATTGCCTAAAACGCAATCCCGCGTAATGGTTCCCCGAAAATTATTGAAGCAAGCCAATTTTTCAAATTCGTTCGACATCATTCGCGGATGCCCATTTAATTTTTGAATGAATAGTTCGGCTGCATCGGGATCCATCGTTACGGCATACTGCCTTGATAACTTCTCCATCAGCGCACGCAAGCGAGACCCTTGCTCGGCCTCTCCCAATTCGGTACAGTAGGCCAACGACTGAATTGTTTTAAACAACTTCGTGCGTTTATCGACCATCGAAGCGGAAATAAACAAATATGTCTCATCGGGCGGTTGTTTTAAAAAATGAAGCCATTTTTCAACCGCATCTTGACCCGCTTCCGTCATTGCCGGACTCGTACCGGCAAATAAATTTGTGTTGCGTAACCAAACGCACTTGCGGGGTTCAAAAAAATCTACCGTACGCAGACTCTCCACAATAGCCTCAAACACACGCTTCATGTCGGCAACTGTATTTATTTGACCATCAATGACTTCTAAGGATGTATTCGCAAGTGTTTCGATGACTGCTTTTGCCTTGAGCTCGACAAAAAACTCATCGGAACCAAAAATAAATTGTAAAGAAGACTCCATGGTTAACTTATTTTCCGATTTCGATCGTAAGTTAATTTTTCCAATACCTGTTCAAAAACGTGATCTCCATCACCCCATTCAATTTCCATGCGCAAAAAGTAAAAAGGTAAAGTGGGATTAAAATTGTCCTCAATACGTACGGCGTCCTTTTCGGTCGTAACCACCCATTGGGCCCCCGCATGCAGCGCACTGTGAAAAAATTGATCCAATTCTTCTTCGGTAAAGCGATGATGATCCATAAAATGGCTAACGTATACCAATTGAGCTTCTTCATTCTTCAAAAATTGTTCAAACCCTTCCGGCGAAGCAATACCGCTTAAGACGGCAACTTTAATACCTCTGAGCATTTTCAAATCAAGTCTTTCGAACTTATCTATGCGTTGCAAGTATTTTGGGCAATGAATACAAGGTAATAACTTGGCACGCCTATTGTGGCGGCGAATGAATCGCTCCAATGCACGTAAGCGTTCCGGGGCCACCTGATCACTTTTGGTTAAAAAAATAAAATGTGCGCGCTTCATGTGCGACAAAGGCTCCCTTAAAATACCACGCGGCAGCAGAGCTCCATTGCCAAACGGATTGGTGGCATCCACCAACAGCAAATAAAAACTTCCCTTGAGCTGCAAATATTGAAAACCATCATCCAAAACCAGTACATCCGCATTAAAATACCGAATGGCGTATTGGCCTGCCTTAACGCGATCTTTGTCCACAATGACCGGAATATTGGGCAAATTGCGTGCCAACAAAACGGGTTCATCGCCTGAAATTTCCGACGATATCAGGCAGCGTACACCATCGCTTACAACTTTGGGCGGTGGCGGAAGCGAATGGGTCAACCAGCGCATCCAACATTTCCAACATCTTTCTTTTTTCCCCTTATAGCCACGGCTCAAAACGGCCACTTTACGTCCATTTTGATTTAGGTAACGCGCTATCTTTTCAACCACCGGTGTTTTACCCGTTCCTCCTACCGTCAAATTACCCACAACAATTACCGTACAGCCTAAATGTTGGGCATGTAACCACCGTTTTTTATACGCACGCGTCCTTAGTTTAACGATCCATAGAAAAAGAAATGAAAAAGTACGTAAAACAAATGCCCAATAACGGGCCTTCTTATCGCGTCGTTTGCTATAAATAACATCGACAATGAAACTTTCAAACAACTTTAACTTCTGATGCCAACACTTAAAATAGTGCATACAAAGTTAATCCAGCACTACTTCAACGGATATATCACCAAATCGCAGCGACGATCCCTCCAGGAGTCGACTTTGCTTAATCCTTGCGTTGCATGTATACTCCCCAACGATAGAATTTCAACGTTTCTCTTTGCAATACCATTATCTCCCAAAAAACGCTCAACGCTATTTGCTCTTTTTTCTCCCAAACGTAGATTGTAGGCGTCTGTACCTCGCCAGTCACAATGTCCTACAATCAGTAATGTCAATCGTGGATTTTGCTTCAAATGCTCAACGATGGCGCATAGCAAGTCTTGATTTTTTTCGGACAACCCAAAGTTGTCAAAATCGAAATAAACGGACAATGCCACATCTTTCTCATCGTATAATTGACCATAGACTTTGTCTTCCGACCTTTCAAATGGGCAACAACGTTCATCCAACCTTTCACCTAAATTCTCATCATCTCGCAAGAATTTTTCTCTTTCCGGACGTATAGGTTGTTTTATCTGGGTATCGGAAGGCTGAGGATCTGGAAAATGTTTCGAACGATTGAAACAACCCGTTAGGCAAAAACAAAAAACAACTGCATAAACTCTTTTCATAAGTTTCTTCTATTCGAATGTAAATCGACAGAAATGTTTTGCAAGAATTATATGCAACAAGTCTCAAAAATTTGCTCTACCAAAGGAAGGCCTTGGCTAAAACCAAGGCCCTAGATAGGATGGGAGAAATTTTATTCCGCCGAAGTGACCTGTTCGACCGGCTTTTCTTCAGGAATAACCGGTTGTTCTTCGGGAATACTTATAAAAATATGTTTTGCCAGACGACTTTTTAAACGATTTACCTTATTGGTATGGATAACGTTACGCTTGGCAGCTTTATCCAAAGCGGACATGTATTCCATGGCGACTAATTTTATTGCACCTTTGTCATTCGTAGGTTCCAGTGCCCGCAATTTTTTGGAAAATGTCTTTAGACGCCCTCTTTCGGCTTTATTTTTTGCAGTCAATTTTGCCGTCTGTCGGATCGACTTTTGGGATGATTTTATATTCGCCATACACTTGTTTGTAAATCTCTTTTCAATAAAGGAAAAAATCAATTTGCACCTGTGTCAAGTCCTATATTTACGAATAAGATGAATATATCTATGCCCCGCATGACAATTCCTGAAATTATACGCAATGTCATCTTCCGCACTTGAAAAAAGTAACCCTAACCGTGAATACCTAGTCGTATCAACGCCTCTTTTGTCAGCGTTATGTGGGTACACAATCCCCCTACGGATTCCCATTGCCCCTTTTTACTTCTCAACTGTGTTCCAACAGCTGTTATGAAAAGTCTACTTACACATCCCTAAATCCACTTTTGAATAACCTTTGTAAATCTGCCCACAAAGCTTTACAATCCGCTTTGGGGCCCTCTAGATATGCGTCCAACAACGCATGACGACCCGCTGCCAAGATCATCATATCTATAATGCTGCAACCATCGGCTGTCTGCTGATCGTACGTAAATGTGACGGATACATTGGGATATTGTTTCACCGTACGTACAATTTTAGCACAAGGTCTTGCATGCAGACCTATTTCATTGGTTACCAGTAATTGTCCTCGCATTACATATATCACAAAATTTTATATAACAGGAAATGAAAAATTTTGACAATACAATCTTTTCATTTGCCTTGTTTTACAAAAAATGTTGAGATACGATAGAAAAATGAGAATAGCGCAGTGCAGTCTACTTATTTTATTATCGGGATGCATCTACGCAAAAAATCAAATACCCCATGCGGTATTTGAAGGGGGTATATATTTTAAATCCGAAGATATTCAACGCGGTTCTTTGAAAGCAAAGCGTGGTATAGAACCTCATATAATGTTACTGGTAAAAAACGAAAAACGAGGATTTTACGCTGAAACAAAAGCTTTTTTACCTACCCAATACAAAACTTTATTCGGCGACCGATGGACACTTGGGATAGGATACTTACAAAAATTGACGGACTTCTTTACGTGGGATTTGGGAGCCCAATACCATTTTTTATGTAGAATTCCCAAGGACCAATTGGGGCACTGGCGTGAATTGTACACCGGCATCAAAACAGATCTACTACTGGCACCCAGTCTTTACATATACCACGATTTCGAAAGGAGACAATGGTGCTGGGAAATAAAATTTAATTACGATTTTGATTTGGAAGTTTTTGGCTGGACGCATTGGACATTGGACATGACTTGTACCTACGGCTATTTGAAATACAAAAAACCCTTTGGAGGTATACGATCGAACGCATGGGAGCGCAAAGATCATTATTGGTATGCCGCATTGAGTCTCTTTTTAACCTACCATTTTAACGATCACTGCTGCGCAAGGATAGGCCCACAATTTTCCTATAATCGGGATGGCACAAAGCCGTACTCTTCCGCCAATGAGGCTACACACCACTCCCATCTATGTTCCCTAAACGTAGGACTATCGTATTACTTCTAAAGCTTTGCTTACTTCGTGAACAATGAGAAACGAAGATTTTGTAGCCTGTCCAAGCCGTTCACGTGCTAAAAATACGTCATGGGTATTAACTTTGTCTTTCACATTCACGGCATATCCAAATTTAAACCGACCTCTTTCGAATCTATCGCAAACAATAGCCATGAAAATTATTTGATCTTTTCGGTCGTTCCATACGGGAAAGTATGCGGTATTAATAATTTTAAGCAACTTTGCATCCATAGGCTCATAAAATTCTAAGTACATAACACCTAAATCCAGACAAAGCCTTCAGTTTCCGGATACCGCAGAACTCTAAATGTATCTGCAGGTTTTGTGGATTGTTCTTTCGATTTGGTTTTACAGCGATAGAATGAAGCCCATATAAGTGCAAAATAAGACAAAAATAAATATTGACTCGAAAGCAAAAGATTTTCGGAATAAGTTCCCTATAAATTGCGAGCGTAGCTCAGTTGGTAGAGCACCACCTTGCCAAGGTGGACGTCGAGGGTTCGAATCCCTTCGCTCGCTCCAGGTTTGTTAAATTAACTTTTAAGGATAGGTTATATGAAGACGTATGCTAGCGTAAAACCCGGAGCGAACGGATTATGGATGCTCGAGGACCAATAATCCAAGTTAGAAATTTAAGCAAATATTGTCAGGATGGTCCTATTTTAAAGGATGTGAGCGTCAATATTGAACAGGGAGATTTGGTTTCCATCATCGGTCCTTCGGGGTGCGGGAAGTCTACATTTTTACGTTGTTTAAACGGCATGGAAAGTTTAGACAGCGGCTACATCCACATCGACGGCATTTCCCTCAGCAAAAAATCTGCAACAGGTTTTACGAGGTGTGACTTTCATCAAAAGACGCACGAATTGCGTCAGCATGTAGGTATGGTATTTCAATCTTTCAATTTATTCCCCCACAAAACTTTATTGCAAAACGTTATGCTCGCACCCCAAATTGTGCAAAAAAAGATTCCAGAAGAAGCCGAAGACATTGCTTTAAAATTTTTGGATAAGGTTGGCTTAAGACACTTTGCACACCGATATCCCTTTACCTTATCCGGAGGTCAACAACAGCGTGGTGCCATAGCGAGGGCATTGGCCTTGTCTCCCAAGGTCATGTTGTACGATGAACCAACGTCTTCCATCGATCCGGCGCGCGTCGATGAAGTTTTGGAAGTCATGCGAGATCTTGACAAAGAAGGTATGACGCAAATGATCGTCACTCACGAAATGCGCTTTGCGCGTGATGCTTCGGATTACATTATTTACATGGAGCAAGGAGAATTCATTGAAATTTCCGACGAAGATGAAATTTTTATTTCTCCCAAAGACGAACGTACACGACAATTTTTAAAACATTTTATGTAGGTAATTGCTTATGTTTCCATTCGTTAGACTCACATTTTTAATCCACGTATTCGGTATCATGGGATGCGTTTTGGGGGAAATAAAACCCCTAAAAATCTTGCGTTGGGGAGCCGATGTGGAATCGGGTGTTCCAAACGTTTTTTACGATCCCCAGCAGCCGTCAAAAATCACCGGATTTGAGTACGACATTGCAGCAGCCCTGGCAACAACGATGCACGCTCAATTGGAATTGCATGCCAATGATTGGGAAATGTTGGTTCCCGGCTTACAACGTCATGAATACGACATATTATTAAATGGCATCGAGTACAACACGTGGCAACGTTTTACGGATAAAGCGGGCATTCGACTATCCATCCCCTATTACGTCACCCGTCTACAACTCGTTGTTACCGCATCCTCCCCTTTAAAATACTTTTCGGAATGCGAGCATAAAACGATCGGCATCCTCAAACAATCTTGGCATGCCGAAAAGGCTCTAAAACGCTTTCACAACACGCAAATCGTCATCTACGACGACGAGGTAAAGGCGTTTGCAGATTTGACCAACAAACGGCTCGATGGGGTCCTGCTAGACCATCCAGAATCCTTTTATTACGCGGCCATTGACAAAAATGTGCGGCTGATTGATGATCCCATCTCTCGTCTGGAATACGCTGTTATGGTTAGGGCTGAAGACGTAGATTTACTGGAAAAAATCAATAGAGCACTGGATACTCTCATCCACAATGGGCAATTACGTTCTATTTTAGAACGTTGGAATTTATGGAATGCAGCAACAGCTACCTATTTTCATGCGGCGCCTGTGCCCAACAGTCCGGCAATTGCATTCGATCAATACGTTGCCACCGTCCAATTGAATCAAAAACAATGGGGCCATTTTTACCTTCAATGTCTACCTATGTTGGGAAAAGCCGCTTGGACCACATTGAAATTGTCACTCGTGGCTATGTTTTTTGCCATGATTGCCGGATTTAGTTTAGCCGTTGCACGCATTTACGCCATCGGGCCCATACGTTTACTGGCGACCGTGTACGTGGAATGCGTACGTGGCATTCCTTTATTGATTCAATTGTTGTTCATATTTTATGGACTTCCAACTTTATCTAAATATTTACCGGATTCCATAAGCCATTGGATCTGTTTTTCTCCCTTTTTGGCAGGGGTCATTGCGTTGGCCGTCAATTATTCTGCCTACGAATGTGAAATTTATCGTGCCGGATTACTATCGGTACCCAGAGGACAAATGGAAGCTGCCAGAGCCTTGGGCATGTCGCACATACAGGCGCTTTGGTACGTCGTTTTTCCGCAAGCCATTCGCATGGTTATCCCGCCCGTAACCAATAACTTTATAATGTTGCTACAAGATTCTTCGTTGGTATCCATGATAACCATTGTTGAATTGACCCGCGCTTACCAATATTTGGCAGCCACCAATTTTAACTATTTTGGCACAGGGCTACTGGTTGCCGGCGTTTATCTGGCCATTGGCTTCCCTTTTGTTTGCTTGGCACGTCGTTGTGAAAATCGTTATAACTTAAAGAAATACCCCCACAAGTAATGCAATTCTTTAATCGATATACGGGTGCATTTCAGGAAGAAAAGGTTCCCCATGAATCCACCTTACGATGGCTCTATAAAACAAAGTGGGGACGCTGCTTTCTTAAAATATTTATTCGAAACGCCTGGATGTCTAAAATCTTAGGCTACTGGATGAATACACGCCTAAGTAAATACAAAATTCATTCTTTTGCAAGTAACTACGGCATTTGTCTGGACGATTTCGAAAAAAAACTAAACGAATACAAGCATTTTAACGATTTTTTTTATCGAAAATTCAAAGCCGGGAAACGCAACTTTAATCATTCAAAAGAAATTATCTGCTTTCCAGCGGACGGAAGGCATCTGGGATTCAGGGCAATCGATAACTCTGCAGAATTCTTTGTCAAAGGCGAATCCCTTTGTTTAAAAAAATTGTTGGGATCCAATCAATGGGCCCACAATTTTCGAGAGGCAAGCGTGGTAATTAGTCGATTGAGCCCTGTGGATTATCATCGATTTCATTTTCCCATAGAAGGCATTCCAGGTCAAAGTCGATGCATTAACGGATACCTCTATTCCGTACATCCATTGGCTTTAATGAAAAACATGCTTACGTTTACGCAAAACAAACGATGGGTTTGTATTTTACGGCACGAAATTTTGGGCGAGGTAGCGCTTATCGAAATCGGGGCAACGGGGGTAGGGGCAACGGTCCAAACATACCATCCCAACCGTTTTGTCAAAAAAGGGGAAGAGAAAGGATATTTTCTCTTTGGAGGATCCACCGTCATCACGCTGTTGAACTCTAAAAAAGTCAAATTGGCGGACGACTTACTGGAACAAACCCATCGCGGATACGAATTGTATGCGCACTGTGGCGATGTCCTCGGTCATATTATTTAAGGATATACACGAGACGGTCGCACAAGTTTTTTCAAAACTAAGCACATTTTTGGCAAGCCATATTTTATAATAAAACAACCCCTATGAGTGTAAATAAAATTAGAGAAAGGTTGTAATGCAAAAAAGTAGGTATGCACGTATCGTAAATGTGATGGTGTTGGCCATCGGCATTCAACCCTGAAGTGGGGCCTAAAGTCGTATCCGAAGTGGGCGAACCCGCATCGCCCAAAGCGGAGGCCGCTGCCATTAATAAAATTGTTTGCTGAGGCGAGAAATGCATTTTTATGCAAATGGGCACAAACACGGTAGCTAAAATGGGAACCGTTCCAAAAGACGTCCCTATGCCTATCGTGATCAATAATCCTATCAATAGCATCACAAAAGCGGTCAATGGTTTACTGTCGGGCAAAAAGGTTGTCAGAGTTGTCACCAAAGTTGCAATCCCTCCGGTCGTTTTTAAGACGTTTGCAAATCCAGCTGCAGCCAACATAACAAATGCAACAAATCCCATCATGTAAATCCCCTCACTCATCAACTGATCCATCATGTTATACCTGACAGCTCTCAGCAAAAAAATAATACTTAACCCAATGAGGGCACCCAACGGAAGAGAATGGGTTAATAATTGAATTATGAAAGTCACCAGGATAGCTAATAGAATGATATGGTGGCTTTTGTTCATTTGAATATGTGGCGTGCCGCATTGTGGTTCTTCTAAGTCTCCGGTATTTGAATAGACACGCGGCTTTCGGTAAGAGATGAACACCGCAATGCACAAACCTACCGTCATGGCTATTCCCAAGATAAAAGTGGATTGCCAAATTACATTACGTTGTACGGGCATACCATTTTGAATCATGTTGTCGGCAATTAAATTTTGGAAAATGATGCCAAATCCGGCAGGGATTGCGATATAAGGCATTTTTAACCCAAACGCCAATATGCAGGCAACGGCACGTCGATCTATCTTCAATTGATTCATGGTTTTTAAAAGCGGCGGAATCATCATGGGAATAAATGCAATGTGAATGGGAATGATATTTTGTGAAGCAATGGCCACCAAGGTCAGTATGCCGAACAACCCATAGGTTCGATTTTTAACAATGCGCGTAATCGTTTCGGATAACATCTTGGAAAAACCTGTGTGTATCATGGAAGCCGCAAAAGTACCCAGCAAAATGTAACTGAGGGCCGTTTCCGAATTGTCGCCCATGCCCGCAATAAAAGCATCCATGATATGCGTAATTTTCATCCCCGAAAGTACTCCTGCCACCAAAGCAGAAATTAAAATAGCCAACAAAACATTAACACGCCTAAGGCATAAAACACACAACAGACCAATTGATAAAATAACGGGACTCATCAATACTGTTTTCATGAAAATAAATAAACGCCTATGCTCCTATCTTTGTATCCATGCTGTCAAGTATCCATTAAAATTTTCCATTGTCGGCTGCGTAACCGAGAATTTCACGGGCCAGTGCATCCACCAGCAGTAATCCCTTATCGGTGCACGTTAATTGGCTTTTGTGTACGTTGACAAATCCCTCCAATGCAAATTGCTGCCATAGAGGTAGGTATTTCGCCATATCTGCAAGAGGAAATCGTTTTTGCAAGGTATCCAAACAAACGCCTTCACGCATTCTTAACCCAAATATGAGACAATCTGCACACAAAATTTCCTCCGATAAATCCACACAATTGATTTTTCTTTTACTTAACCAATCGTGTACATTATTGGCATTTTGAAAACGCCGCCAATGCCATTGAGAAGCCGCACCGGGGCCTAACCCTATCCATTCTTGCATTCTCCAGGTATTCAAATTGTGGAGGCAAACGTGCCCACTGCGCGCAAAATTTGAAACCTCATAATGCCGATATCCGTGATTTTTTAACCAATCCCACGTGTGCAGATAAAATGCAGCTTCTCGATCTTCATCCACGTAATGGCCTCGCCTAAAGGGTCCTTCCTGTCGCTCAAACGACAGGCAATAGGTGGAGATATGTTCCGGACTCAAATGGTCCGCTTCCCTTAAATCCATTTCCCAAAGTTTAAAATCAGCAAAATTGGGATGGAAAATAAGATCTACATTAACGTTATTAAACCCTGCGGTTCGGATCCAATCGTACGCTCGATATATCTGCACACGCGTTTGCCTTCTACCCAGATACCTTAAAACATCCTCCTGAAAACTTTGAACACCCATGGAAATGCGTGTTACCCCGCTTTTTTTCAAAACTTTCAATTTTTCAAGATTAATCGTCGTCGGAGATACCTCGACCGTCCATTCGGTAACATGAGGCAGAAATGGCTTCATGTGTGCACACAAGGTTTCCAAGTCCCGACAGGATAAAATACTTGGGCTCCCTCCGCCCAAAAAAATGGTACTCACATTTTGCTGTAATAAAATATTTTTCCATTGTTCCCATTCACGACTTATTCCGAACAGGTAAGATTGCACCAAAGATTTAATGGGACGTTCTTTGTAAAAATTACAATAGGCACAAAGGTTTGCACAAAAAGGAACATGGACGTAAAGACCTAAAGATAAAGCTTGTAAGCTCATAAATTTTTATTGATTATTTTGGATATGAAAACAACTGCGCCAATGAAAAAAAGTATCTTTTATGCATGTATTGGAAGTTTGGGAACTTTGTTATTTCACGGATGTTCGCCCATTTTGAACAATCTCACTCCCCCAACGGTGCAAAGAAATGCATCCCATCGTTACCGTTTCACCGTACACAGCCAATTGTTGGAAAAACAAGTGGTCGCCCATTCTTTTAAGCCTTCCATTGTCATCGATGGCGAAACGCACGCGTTACAACAAGAATCCTTCAACGAACACTTTTTCTTTTACGATCATACCATCCATCCACAGCGTACCGAAGCGGATTACTATTTCACCTTAAGTTACGACAAAAATTCCCGTGGACGCATTCTGCCAAAAACGACCAAAAGTCCGCTTGCAAAGCTCATCATTCAAGAACGCTGTGTTTTTTCCCTAGATACGGATAGAGCTCCGATTGGAGCCGACGTAAGCGTGTTGGGGCGCGGGTTTACATCCGGCGATCGCATCGTGGTGGGAGATTGCAATGCACCTACCCAATGTATTTCAGAAAATGTCCTATCGTTTAAAGTACCATTACTCGTGGCGAACAAATCTTATCCTGTATGGTTGTTGAGCAGCGAGTTTAAAGTATTTATTGGAAATTTGTTGCTGGATAACGGTACACTCAGCGTAGACATGGATTCCATCGAACTTGAAAGCGGCAAATCCATAGAAATTACGTTTTCCACCAGTCAAACGGTTTCAGGAGCCGGACTCTACGTAAACGTTACGACCAATATTCCCGACAGTGTTATTATGCCCGAAGTCATTATACCGGCCAACGAAGACCATGTGACCGTTCAAATAGAAGGAGGCGAGGTTGGAGAAGGGCATTTATTTGTTAACGCAATCGGATATGATGATTTATCAATTCCCATTCAGGTCACCGCTACAGATATAAAAAATGCCGCACCCGATTTTGATGATGGCAACACGTAATGCCCAAAATAAACCAAACTGACAAGTATCGCGTATACATTTAATTTGAAGATAAAAGCGTTTCGATGGCAAGCAGCATTAGACTTCGACACCGATAAGGCCTCCTGTCAACGCATCCACACAAAAAAACTCTGTTGCCAATCCCGTGTAACATCTCGCTACTAAGATGAAAAGAATGTTATGGCCTTCTACTTTGGTGTTGCTTTCATGAAGAAAAATGATTAACATCATTTGTACGAAAGAAACAAGACCCATTATGAATATTCCAACTTATTACAACGATAAAAATTTTTGCAGCAGTGCCGATGCACGTTCTTTGAGAATCCTGAGTGAATACTTGGGCCCACAACAACGTCTTGGCCAATATAATATTAACCATACCATCGTATTTTTTGGATCGGCACGCATATGTTCTCCAGAAAATTTAAGTAACCATCAGGGGAATCCATGCTTTTTGTCCGCCAAATACGCCGAAAAAGCAGCCATTTACTATGAAAAAGCACGCTCATTGGCATACAAAATTACCCAATGGTCCTCTCAATTATCTGAAAATTCACGCCCCTACTTGATTACGGGAGGAGGCCCTGGGATTATGGAGGCAGGAAATCGAGGTGCCCAAGAAGCCGGAGGTATTTCCATCGGCATGGCAATCTCTCTGCCAGCGGAACAAGGCATAAATGCTTATTGTACACCTGGAGCGAGTATGAAATTCCATTACTTTTTCATGCGCAAGTACTGGCTTCTGTTTAAAACAAGGGCATTTATTGCATTTCCCGGCGGTATAGGAACTTTGGACGAATTATTTGAAATTTTGACATTGATGCAAACGCAAAAGGTGCGCAAATTCCCAATCTTATTGTTTGGAAGCGAGTTTTGGGACAAAGTTATCAACTTTCAAATACTGATTGATTGGGGCGTGATGGCGCCTCAAGACGTTGAATTATTTCGCATCTTTGACGATGTGGATGAAGCTTCAAAGTACCTACAAGATATCTTAACTCCAGACTACTTGGCAAACGCAAGTAACCGCTAGTAAACGCAATAACAATCGTAGCGACTTAGGTTCCTGAGGTTTTAGTTAGAAGGTTTATAGGTCTTAACTTACCTCCCATGAGGTTGATGCAATGGGGGGTCTTGAAATTCAATAGATGCAAAGAAGACATGTGTGCACGTTTTTTTTTCGTACAGGGGGCAAAGCAAGCTAGATTTATATCATTAAAAAATCGTGAATATACCATGTACAAAATAATGGATATGTCAAAACAGCGCTTAAAAAGTGAGCCCTAAAGTAAAAAATAAAGGCTCCCTTTGTAGGGCAGCGGGGTAGGTTATGTAAAAAGTACGCGCTATTTATTGTTATAAAGTGGCGTATAATTAATTCGCACCTTGGGGTTTTATATAATTGGCTATTACGTGCGTTGGCTTACCGTATTCACGCAATATCCAC
>JAIRMU010000017.1 GCA_031258545.1 Puniceicoccales bacterium
GTTCAAATGTCCACAGTTTTCAATAATTCTAAGGAGTGTTGCTTCAACGTCCTTGGCCATCGACTTAGCTTCTCCGCAGATGTAAAAATAAGCACCTTTTTGCAACCATTCCCACAAAACATTTGCATTTTCCATCATTCTATGCTGGACGTACACTTTATGCGCTTGATCTCGCGAAAACGCCAAATCCAATCGTGTAAGTACGTTTTCTCGCTGACAATGGGTAATAAAGTCTTCGAGGATATAAAGTCAACATCGCGATGTCGACCTCCAAAAAATAGCCAATTGTGCCCGGTTGCTTTTGATATAAGTCTTGCCTCTAAAAACGCTTTAAATAGTGCAATCCCAGTCCCTACTATAAAATTGAATTGAATGGTAGGAGAAATCGGCTTACTACGTCAACGTTAGGCCATTTAAATGCTGCAGTATTTTATTAGGAAATACCCTATGGGTGCATTGAGGAGAAGGCTATCTACTAAGTCTAGGACACCGCCGATGCCCGGAATGAGTCCCCCCGAATCTTTTTGCTGCGATTGACGTTTGAGCAAGGATTCAATCAAGTCGGAAACAACGGCGCCCATGGCCAAAATGCAGGAAAAAGTTATTTTTTGGAAACAACTCAAGGATGTAAAGTTTGGAAAACAATATGGGATTAAAAGGCCTGCTATGCAGGCCAATAGAATGCCGCCGACAACACCTTCCCATGTTTTTTGTGGACTGATGTTAAGAGCCAGGTGATGTTTCCCCATAGTACTCCCTATTACGAGACCTCCAATGTCCGTCATTTTGGTAACGGCAACAATCCAGAACAGCGTACTTGTGGAAAAATTTGTGTGTACGGTCCTGGCAAAAAGTATCAAAAAGTGTAGGTTGAATGGGATATACCAAAATGAAAACAACGAGCTAATCAAACTCACCGCATTTTTGGTTTTTACAATGGCGCTTAAACAGATGATCATTAAAAAGGTAAGGTAGGCGGATCCCAAAGCTTGGGCCGTAAGGGGGATAAACCATAATGTAACCGGGAATACGACGGCCATCCACGTATCAAAGGCGCTCCAGGTATTGAGGCCCGCTGCCTGCAACATTTTGGAAAGTTCAATCTGCGAAAATAGAGAAATCAAAACGATCCACGTCACGATGGCACTTTTTTGAAAATAGTAAACGGATCCCAACAGTGTTCCCCACAAAAAAATGGAACTCAACGTACGCTTTTTCATGATTATTGTTCGGCATTACCGAAACGTCGTTCACGTTTTTGGTAATCTTCGATGGCTAGATTAAATGCCTCTTTGTTAAAATCAGGCCAGTAAGTGGGCGTAAAATATAATTCGCTGTAGGCGGATTGCAGGCATAAGTAATTGCTCAACCTCATTTCGCCGGAGGTTCTAATCACCAAATCGGGATCGGGCATGTCGGCCGTGTATAGGTAACGAGAGAAGGTCTTCCAGTTCAACGAAGGGGTTGTTGGGGACGTCTGTGTACAAAGTTTAATGGCCCGCAGTATTTCCTCTCGAGCACCATAATTGAGCGCCAAGACGAGATTGTATTCGGTAAACTGAGAAGTGGCCTGTTTTATGTCCATTAGGGTGGCGTACAAATTGGAAGGGAGTTGGGCGATGTCTCCCAACGTATGCAGGCGAATTTTTTCTTTGATAAAATTTGCACGTTGTTTTTTTAGATGCGCGTTCAGCAAACGGAAAATAGTATTGACTTCCAATTTGGGGCGTTGCCAGTTTTCCGTAGAAAAAGCGAAGAAAGTCACAAAAGGAATATGCCAGTGTTGAAACGCATGCTGAGCAATCTCGAAAGCACGTTTGGCCCCCTCTTTATGGCCATCCGACCGTGATAAATTGCGTTGCTTAGCCCAACGACCATTCCCATCTAAAATGAGCGCAACGTGCTTAAGGGGCGTTTCCATGAGCTTTATTTTTAAGCATTCAATATGAATTGTAAATTTAAATCTTCGAGCTGCTTATCGTTCACGTATCCCGGACTCATGGACATGAGGTCTTGCCCCTTCTGTGTTTTTGGAAACGCAATCACATCTCGAATGCTGTGTACACCCGCCATTAATGCTACCAAGCGATCAAACCCCAGCGCGATACCACCGTGGGGAGGCGCCCCAAATTTGAATGCTTTCAATAGGTAACCAAACCGATTTTCAACGACTTCGGGAGATAGTTTAAGGACCTCTTCAAAAATGAATTGTTGGATTTCTGCCGAATGAATGCGGATACTACCTCCTCCCAATTCTGTGCCATTAAGGACCAAATCGTAATGCTGCCCACGTACTTTTTGTGGATCTGTTTTTAATAGAGGAACATCTGCCTTGACGGGTGCGGTGAAAGGATGATGCGTTGCGACATATTTGTTTTGTTCTTCGTCAAAAGTAAGCAGTGGGAAATCAACAACCCACAAAAATTTGTAATCGCCGGGAGAAATGGTCAAAAGGCCTCGTTTTTCCAATATGGACCCAATTTCTAGACGAATTTTCCCCAAAATTGTGCAAGCTTTTTCCCATGACCCTGCCATAAAAAACAGACAATCACCTTCCTGGATGTCCAATGTTTGCGATAAAGCTTGCTTTTCCGTATCCGACAGAAATTTTGTCAGCGGCGACTTCCATTCGCCGGATTTAACCTTTACGAAAGCCAAGCCTTGGGCTCCAAGCTCCTTGGCTTTTTGTTCGAGCATGGTAAGTTCGCCCGTGGTAACGTCTGCGAAATGTGCAACGCGTAGTACCTTAACGACACCACCTTTGGCAACTATGTTGGCAAAAACTTGCAATTTTGATGCCCGGAAAATGCTTGAAACATCCTGCAATTCCATGCCGAAACGCATGTCGGGTTTGTCGGATCCAAAACGACTTACGGCATCTTCAAACGTCATGCGCAGGAAAGGCGTTTTGACCAATGTCCCCAGGCAATGATGCCACAATTTTGCAACAAGCCCTTCGATTAATGTGTAAATATCTTCTCGATCAACGAAAGAAGCTTCCAGATCCATCTGCGTAAATTCGGGTTGGCGATCTGCGCGTAAGTCTTCATCGCGGAAGCAACGTGCCAGTGAAAAATACCGTTCAACACCTGCAACCATCAACATTTGCTTGTACTGCTGTGGCGATTGGGTGAGCGCGTAGCACTGGCCTGGATTGAGTCGACTGGGTACGAGAAATTCCCTCGCGCCTTCGGGCGTACTTTTAAACAAAATGGGGGTTTCTATTTCGAAAAACCCTTCTTCGCTCAAATAATTTCTAATCACCATGGAAGCCTGATGCCTCAATTGCAATCGGTCTTGGTTGATTTTTCTTCGCAAGTCGAGGTAGCGATACGTAAGGCGCAAATCTTCGCTTACTCGGTCCGCTTTATCATCTAGAGGGAAAGGAAGCGTCTGACAGATGTTGTGAATTTCGATACCATTCACCTGAACTTCGATTTCTCCGGTTGTAATACGTTTATTAACGGTTTCCTGAGGTCTCCGGCGTACCGTACCGCAGACTTCAATGACGGATTCCGGCTTCAGTGCGGTTAAAGCTTCTTGAAATTGGTTGGGATCCAACACCAATTGCGTAATGCCTTCGCGATCCCTGAGGTCGATGAAACAAAGTCCACCGTGATCTCGCAGGCTTTGTACCCAACCCATCAAAGTAACGGTTTGATTTACTTGGATACCATTTAAAACACCACACGTGTGTGTTCGTTGACGCAACTCCCTCATGCTAGAGACACAATAAGCACCTTACGTATCCTTACACAAGCAAATCTTTTCACGAAAAACGCAAGCAAACTTATTTGCCCAAACGGCCACGAAAATATGCATACCCCTCTGGCTGCTCAGGTAGGGATCGAACCTACGACCAAGTGATTAACAGTCACCTGCTCTACCGCTGAGCTACTGAGCAATTGTCTATGACAATGTTTTTGCATTTTTCGCATTTGTCAACCTTTTGTTGAGAAAATGTAAGGCTAAGGGTGTATTTCCCAAAAGATAAGATATATGGGGTACGATGTTTCTTTGATTTGCACACGACATAAAATTTGAACTACCTACCGTACAAAGAATACTTAGAAGCGAATTCTAAGTTTATGGGGGAATGAGTAAGGTTTTAAGAAATTCACGGAGTTTCCGTGGGCCTTGGAGCCGATGGGCCTTACGCCTCCCTAGGAAGCTGACATAAATTTTAGCATCCTTGATGTGCAATGCAACGGCGTAGGATAATCCCATCGATACCTACGCTGCGGATGAAGTTAACCTGGCGACACAGATAAGTTTTCAGCACTCGCTCTATACTAGAAGTCGTATATCTCGGCAGCACATGATCTTTAGTAAAGCCAATCTTCACATCCCCACGCCAGGCCTACTTCTTAACGGCTTCGGCGTTCATGCGGAACACAATGCTTACGAAAGTATGTTTTTTGCTGTTCTGAGTCTCATTTTAAGCGCAGCGCACACGTACGCTTATTCGCCTCCATTTTCGTACGCTTCGAGGATCATTGATTCCTTTGTGACCAGTGAGGCTTGGTTTACCCGGATGATATCCGATTTGGGCGAACAAAAACGCCTTGAGCGGTACCAT
The DNA here is from genome assembly GCA_031258545.1 of Puniceicoccales bacterium. Taxonomy (GTDB): domain Bacteria; phylum Verrucomicrobiota; class Verrucomicrobiia; order Opitutales; family UBA9783; genus CABUVL01. Next base: position 4,580 of record JAIRMU010000017.1, read on the forward strand.
TCCGAGATTTGGGTAGGCGGTACCGGTGATTTGTATACCGTACGAAATGATGAGAGCCGGGTGGGCACATCAATCGTATTTCTGCTAATAGTCAAAATGGCATAAGTTCTAGTTAGGATGTGTTTGGAATTGATGGCGTTCAGGACAAGCGAGCCCTATGCAATTGAATCACGTATTCTTCAAGGGAACGGCAAACATTATCTAATGATATTTGCGTCTACATTTACGAGGCAAATGCCATCTACGGGCAATACCACAAGCCATACGAGTTGTTCTTTGCCTGAGGTAGGCATAATAGAATCGGGACTTCCTCTACGACTTTATCCCAGCAACATGAAAATCTTTAGGCCAGCAATGGGCCCCAAATACTGCTCGTCAGGGAAATTTACGTGCGATAACAAACCAATTGCAACCCGCATTTGCAATTTTCAGAACACCCCCCCATTTTTTGGTATGGATGATGGAACAAAGGTCAAATGTGGAGCCACATGGGCGTTCGCAAATTGTGTTCGCCGCAGCGCATAAATCCTTTAGATTTGTGTCTATTACAGGATATTTCAATCGGTTATGCGCTACTCCCTTTTTCGTTTACCTTCACCCAAACATTATATCCTGTCGGATCAAGCTTGATTTTTCCCACAAGAGTTTTCTGTGGCCCTCTTTGTTTCGCACCTAAGAAAATGCAACACAGCCACTCGTCAGCGGATTATAACAAAACGTATGCTTTGCCTCCCGGGCATCACGTGATATTCAGGGTAATCATGCCTTATTTTTTTTGATGGAGGTTAAAATGAAAAATGCGCAGGCGAGACACAGGTAGGCATCGGCAAGATTGAAGCAAGGCCAGTGATAATTTTTGTAATGAAAGTCCAAAAAATCTATAACGCCCGGACGATAAAATCGGTCTATGGAATTCCCTATGATCCCGCCAAGGGCACCGCCGAAAGCAAGTTTTGCCATGCAATTGGGCAAAGCAATTTTAGACCTACAAAGGCACAAACCTACAGCGGCTGCAACACCGCAATAGGCTAATATACGTGAAGCATTTTGGAAAATTCCCCACACGGAGCCCGTATTGATCACGTAACAGATGGAAAATAGATCAGGTATAACGACGTACGGTTCATTCATTGGAAAATACTTTGCAATACTTGCTTTGCTAATTTGGTCAAAACAAACCAACAATAGGGTCCATAAAAAAATGCAGATGTTGTTTTGAAAGCTTTTCATGATTCAACGTTGCCTGCCATCCATAAGGCAACGTAAACAATGTTTGTAAGTATTGGTTTCATAACAAATAGAAAACTCATGGCGCTCTCGTCGGGATTCGAACCCGAATTTCTGGCTTCGGAGGCCAACGCTCTATCCATTGAACTACGAGAGCCAAGCCTTTCTAAACACACTACGAGAGCTTATATTTTGCAACCTTAATCTGACGGTTTGTCAAAATTCTAGAATAGAACAATCCAAAATAAACTTCCTGGCATTCTCCCAAAAAATTTTAGGAATTTGAATTCGCGTACAATGGCCTTATTTTTTCGGATAAAATCCATCCTTCGGCGAGCTCCGTTTTGATGTATGTAAATCGATCGCGTTGATCGGATATTTCGCACAAAGTACCTTCGGGTATGCTTTGCCGAATGGGACTTGATTCCGTAGGAGCGAAGCGAATAGGGTTTTCGTCGATGAGTACACCCATACGAAGATCACTTTTATGAACATATAACAGGGTACCTATGCACAGAAACAATACGCCGCAAAAGCAACTCAGTTGTAGGTATATTTTTCTGCGCGTAAAGCAAACGTAGATAATGATTAAAAAAATACTTATCCAAAAACAAAGGTCCAACACGACAACCCACGTGTTTAGGGTTACCGCCTGGACAATCGTACGACACCAGGTTGATTTTAGAGGTGGGAGGGTAGGATAAGATTGATACAACGATTGCATCGTCTGATTAAGTTCGGTCCACCGAGGGCGATACTGTTTTGCCTTAAGAAAATAAAATAAAGCGTATCCTGGCCGTTTTAAGGAAGCGTACGTATTCCCCAAATTAAAATACACGTGTGCACTGGGGGCGTATTGCAATGCTTTTTCATAGTAATCGGCCGCCGATTCTAAATTTTTTTCTCCAAAACACTTATTCCCTTCCTGAATATACATTTGAGCCGTGGATAAATCGATGGCGTGGACCGTTGCCATGCTCATGAACAGTAAGGTTAAAATCATGTGCAGGTACTTTTTTTTCATTTTATTGCGCGCAGTAAATCGTTTAAATCTTGCAGTGAATCCGGACATTGCTCGTCATTGAATTGGCCAAATTGACTCTGGCGATACTTTTGTTCCAGCGATTGTAAATATTGCAATTGTTCGTCGGGTAATTGAATGCCCAAATTGTCAAGTTGTGTTACCAAATCGTCTATTTCATTTAGGGCAATATTTTGCCGTTTATATTTTAGTGAAATGGTTAGGGAAACGATTTTGTAAGCGCAGCTGTAAAATGCGCTTACATCCCGTGCCCTAAAAGCTTGCTTCAACATCCTTTCGGTCTTTTTGTACAAATGTTTATGCTGGATTTGGAGTTGATACGCTTTATCATAAGTACGTCTATGGTAACGGATCCCCATAAAACTTAAGCCTAAACTTATTAGAAACAGTGTCCACTGAAGCTGGCTAAAACCCGTCCTTTGCCATAGCCATTGTTGATTTTCCCAAGCAATATTTTGTAAAACAATTTTACCGAATAGGGGAACGGCGGGTTCGGGCGATGGTTTGACTTCACCGGATAAAGTCTGCGCTTGGGATGTTTTTATGGGCGGCTTAACATTTAGTTTAAAAGGGTAAGCTTTTTTTAGATGGACGTAGGATTGCGTTGTGGTATCAAAGTAACAAAAATGTACAACCGGTAGGTCTACTTCTCCCGATTTTAGCGGAACGATGAGGTATTCGTAGTGCATTTTCCCCGTAAAACCCAATTTATCCGAAGGTTCAAAATTAGATTTTGGTAGATAAGTTCGCCATTCGCCCGAGTCAAAGATTAAAGTGGGCTCTTGAATTCTTTCGAAATTCCCTGATCCCTGCAATGTAACGTGCAGTGTGATGGGCTCATCTTGAATGGCTTCCTTTTCTTCAATCCTTGGACTTGCCAATTGGAAATATCCAATTGCCTGATGAAAAGGTTGCGGTTGTGGAGTGGGCAGCGACTGGACAACTACCTTGAGGGGGGATGTGTCGACGGTTACGGCTTTAGGTTGCGCAAAAACACTGCTGAAGCTACGGTTAAAAAATGATAGCAAATCGTTGTCATCATCGTCATCCAATCTTTGATTAAATGCAGCGGGCTGTTCTATCATCAAATCCAAATTGAAACTTAAAGTTTGTGGGCCTGATTTCAGAGGCGTAACAAGCGTTGCCCAAGAAATGCATTGATAATCCGTACCTTGAATGCTTTTGTAAGATTTTTCGGGCGCATCCGTCAGGTGTGTGGCCGCAAAAGTATCGCCATTTTTTTGAGGCAAATTGGTAAGTTGACCGCGCACATTGTCCGCTATCAACAATTGGATTTCCATCGGGCAACTCTGCCCAAGGTACCAAGTATTGGGCATTTTGTGCTCTAGACGTAAAAAGATGGGTGTAGATGTACCGGTTGTGTGCTGTTGCGTACGGGCATCCGCAGGCAGCACCGTAAGGGTTGAGCCTGGAATGGTATAGGTTTGTCCCTGAATGTCGATGCTGATTGCCGGTATCTGAAAAGTACCCGTAGTTTGAGGGAATGCAGAAAAACGCCACAGGGTGGACTGTTGGGAAACGCCGTTAATAATCTGCGTGTTGAAAGTTCCACTCTCGTATTTGAGCCGTAAATTATCGATGATGGGTTGAGGAAAATTCGCCTGACGTACAATGACATTTTTAGCCGTTACCATCCATGTCGCATGTTCGCCTAAGTGAATGGTCGACGGATGAAACGTTGCTTCAAATGCGATATTTGGGTTACCTAAGCTTTGGCCGCAGAGACATAGGACACAACACCATAGAAAATATTTTTTCCGTAAAAACATACAATCACCAATCCTGTAAAACCCTTGGATCTTCGGGTAAATTTTGAGAATCACTAGAAAAATTTATGGGCAGTACTTTTTCATCACCTTTGGTGCTCTTGAGCAAAGTTTCCATTTCTTGTTGAGATCTTTCTTGTTGGGGCATTGGGGCCTGCTGGGGAGCATTTTCATTCATGCGATTGGCTTGCGGTTTGTCGGGGGCTTTATCTTCTGACTCCTTTTCCGTCTCTTTCTCTTTTTCCTTTTCATTCTCCTTCGAAGACGACTCGTTATCTGCATTGGAATCGTTGGAGGTATTATTTGAATTATCCTGTGGCTGCTCCTGCTTTTGTTGTTCTTGGTTTTTTTTCAATTTCTCGAGGGCTTTTTTTGCAATTTCTAAATTGTGCTGGGCATCTGCTGCTTTGGGATTAAGAGCAAGCGCACTTTCAAAAAATTTAATACTTTTTTCCAAACTCGCCATTTGCTGCTTGGCATCTTGAGTTTGTTGAAACTGACGATAGTAAGTATTCCCTAAATTATAAAATATGCTTTCCTGGTCCTGTGGAAGCGTACACTTTTCAAGCGCTTGTTCATAGGATGTTTGCGCCTCATTAAATGCTTCTTCTTTATAGTGAACATTGGCCAAATTGTAGTGCCCTTGCCAAACGTCGGGATGCTGTTCGCAGTATTTTTGATGGCGGGCTTTTGCTGCAGTCAATGTATTTACTTCACCTCTTAAAAAACTTGTGAAGCTATAGAATGTGAAAAGTAATAAACATTCAATTTTCATTTCAAAATCGCATTTTTTCTTTTCTAAAAAATAGGCAAGGTTCTAAAAGTAAAAGCAGAAATGCCAATCCGGCAAATCTATGGAAACGTTCTATGGGAATCCTTTCTTCACTGTCAAAGTTTTCTTTAGGTAAGTGCTTTAAGGCTACGTTGTAAATTTGTTGCAACCCTTCTCCGGCATTACCCAGAGGAACATAAAATCCTTGTGTTGTTTGTGCAATTTGTTTTAACGTATTTTCATCCAGTCGGGTAATAACTATTTTGCCCTGATCATCTTTTAGGTATTCGGTAATGCCACGTTCATTTTTAATGCCAATGCTCGTTCCTTTCTCGGATCCTATGCCGACCGTATGGATGACAACGCCGTTTCGGGAGGCTTCCTTTGCGGTCTGCATCACATCTCCGGCTAAGTTTTCTCCATCCGTCAACAAAATAAGTTGTTTGTAGCTCGTGTTTGTATCGAAAGTACGGATTGCCAACTGAATGGCTTCCGATAAGTTGGTACCTCCACGTGGTATGACATTCGTATCCAAAGCACGCAGTGAAAGCTTAAAAGCACCGTGATCCGCCGTCGTGGGACACTGCAGAAATGCATTGCCGGCAAACGCGATAAGCCCCACTTGATTGCCCTGCAAAGACTTCAGCAGTTCTTCGATACTCAATTTAGCCAGATCAAGACGATTGGGCCTGACATCGTTGGCCAACATACTTTTGGACGTATCAATGGCAAACAGCACGTTGAGTCCCGTTTGCGGACGTTTTTCGATCACTTCGCCCCACTGGGGACGTGCCAATGCCACAAATAAAGCAACAAGTCCCAGCAGTAAAATCCAACGACTAATTGTGTATACAATGCGGTGCGCATATTGAATGGGGAAGCATTTTTGCTGGGACCACCTGCGCAATAACTTATTTGTTTTACGTTGAACGAGTAATGCTACTATGTACAGCAAAGTAACATAGAGGATTCCAAAAATCAAAACGTAAGAAGATTGAAATTTCATGGTAGTGTGCGATAGCGGCTATTTTTCAAAATTTGTTCCACAGAAAAAAATGCAAGAGCCAACCACAGGCATATGGCAAACAGTTCTGAACGGGTAGTATGGCCCGCTAGCGAAATTTTTGTTTTTTCCAATTGATCAATTTCTTTGTAAATTTGTTTCAGGGTGGATACGTCATAAGCTCGATAGAAACGGCCACCGGTTTTTTCAGCTACCTGCACAAGTGTTTGCTCGTCCACGGGGAAGAATTGATCGTTGCCAACGACGATGGCATAAATTTTTGTTTGAAAATGTTCTGCCGCTTCCGCAGCCATGATGGGAGCAACGTTGCCACAATTATTGACACCATCCGTCAATAGGATGATGACGCGCGTCTTAGCCTGCAAATCTTTAAGTCGATTTACGCACATGGTAATGGCGCTGCCGATGGCAGTCCCATCCTCAATGAGTCCCGCATTGAGACGATCTAAAATTTTGAGTAGCCAAGCATGATTTAGGGTGAGGGGGCTTACCAAGTAAGGGTAACGTGCAAATGTCACAAGGCCAATACGGTCGTGTTGCCGTTGTTGAATAAACTCTTCGATAACGGCTTTTGCGGCTTGTATGCGTGTAACCCGTTGAAATTGATTGACCGCAAAATCGGGAACTCGCATAGAGCTCGAAAGATCGAGCGCTAAAATTAGATCAATACCACTGCCTTGGCATTGCCGATGCGTGTATATCCTCTGCGGTTGAGCTATCCCAAATAGAATGCTTGCCAAACACAAAGACCTGAAGAACAATGGAATTACATGTGGGGGTATTTGTACCTTGGGATGATCATTGGCCGTTGTATAAATTAAGCTTTTGGGCGGCGTCCAGGTTTTTATCCAGTACACAAAAATCAATGGAATCCAAAGTAGATGAATCAGGATCCAGGGGTGTTTAAACGCGAATGTTTCTTCCATACACGTGATTATGCGAAGCTTTCCGTGGAAGATTGTTGTTGGCTTTGATGTAATTTTTCTGCATAATTAACGATTTGCTTTGCTTCCGTGTACAAAGCATTTCTGGATTCATGCTCCAGAGGTCGTTGAGTAAATTTGGCGATGTCGCATTGTTTGAGAAAGTTTTCAATGCACATCCGTAGATTGGAATCAAAATAGGGAATCTCGCGAATGCGTTCCAAGACTTCTTCGGTCGTGCATTCGGGAGCAGGAAGATGGAATACAAACGACAAATATTGGCGGACGGCATCCGTGAGTAGATTTGCAAATGTTTTTGGACTTTTTTCCTGAATATATTTTCGAGCATGTTCAATGCCTCCCAGCGCTTGTGCGTAAGGATCTATGGGGACCAAACTTTTTTTAATGCGATGGGTTCTACGTTTGTAAAGGATGTAAATCATGACAAAAATTACAATCAGCCCCAATAAACTCCAGATTAGAATACTTTTCCGCTCCCAAGGCAACTTGGCAGCGGGGCGAATATCTTCAATATCATCATCTGTGGAATCTTCCGCAAGCACAGAGGTTGCTTCGTCATTGTCAACCGTATCGTGTGCCGATTGCGTTACGAAAGTCGGTTGGATAACGAAATCGTCCGATTGAATTTTTACGTCGGTTGCTTCGTTTGAATTCCCTTCTTCAGAGATGAACGGCGTATGTGCGTCACCTACGGCAGAAATGTCTTCTTCCGCTTTCGTAACCGTATTAAAATAAAGACTAAGCAGTAGAACTTGTACCCATTTCATCGTCTTAATTGCTTGCGTGTATTAAAAAAAGATTGCAATAGAGGTAAGTAAGATTGTCCATTATGCAGTTGAATCACATCAATGCCACATTTTTTGCAGTTACTTTGAAAATTTTTAATTTTTTCTTGAGCCAAAGTTTCAAATCGTTGTCTCGTTTGCATGGAATGCGTATTTAAGTAGAATAATTGTTGTGTTTCCGAATCCTGCAAAGTGATGTAGCCAACATCCGGCAGTTGGTATTCTCGCGGGTCATCCACGCGTATACAAATTAAATCGTGGCATTGATTCAGGAGTGACAAAGACTTGATGGTTTCGTTGTCCAGATTATCTTCGGGGTGTGTCGGGACAAAATCTGAAATAATGCCAACGATTGCCTTTCGCTTTTGCAATTGCCCGAGCGTGCTTAAAAATTTTGGAATGTGCGTGGATGTATGCTGCGGTTTAAAAAATAGAATTTCCCGAATGATACGCAATAAATGTTGATGTCCCTTGCGCGGAGGTATAAATAGTTCGACTTGATCGGAAAACAATACCAAGCCTACCTTATCATTGTTTTTCGCTGCCGAAAAGGCCAGAACGCTGGCAACTTCTGCGGAAAACTCCCGCTTGGTTTGTTGCTGGGATCCCCATTCGTTGGATCCGCTGATATCTACGGCCAATAACAAAATGAGTTCACGTTCCTCGCGAAAAATTTTAATGAAAGGATGCCCCATTTTGGCCGTAATATTCCAGTCAATAAAACGGATTTCGTCGCCAAAATAATATTCACGCACTTCTTCAAAGTTGACACCCTGTCCCTTAAATACGCTGTGATAGGTACCACTCAGCACCTCATTGAGCAAAACACGCGCACGCAACTCAATTTGACGTACCTTGCGCAAAGTCGTATATACTTTATTTTCGTCAGACATATTAGGGAACCGGGACCGTCTCTAAAATATTTGCAATCACTTGATCGCTTGAAATTTCTTCCGCTTCTGCTTCGTAGGTAAGACCAATGCGGTGTCGCAACACGTCCGGTGCAATACTTTTTACATCCTGAGGGATGACGTAGCCGCGATGTTTTAAGAATGCAGAAGTCTTAGCTGCCAACGCCAGCGCAATTGTTCCTCTAGGAGAAGCGCCGTAGCGAATAAGATTGTTGATGGATAAGTGATATTTTTCAGGCGTTCTTGTGGCATAAATAATGTGAACAATATAATCTCGAATTTTATCATCCATATAGATTTTATCGATCCACTGCCGACTTTCCAAAATCACCTGCTGCGCAAGGAAACCGTGGGCTTCCTCACTTGGCTGAGTGGATGTTTTCGAATCCAAAATCATACGTTCTTCCTGCCAAGAAGGATATTGCGTGGTAATTTTTAACATGAAGCGGTCCAATTGGGCTTCCGGTAAGGGATAGGTCCCTTCTTGCTCAACCGGATTCTGCGTTGCGAGTACCAAGAAAGGATTCTCGAGCGGGTACGTCGTATCTCCCAACGTAACTTGTCTTTCCTGCATGCCTTCTAATAAAGCACTTTGGACTTTAGCAGGCGACCGATTGATTTCGTCGGCAAGCAGGATATTGGTAAAGATAGGACCTCTTTTAGTGGTGAATTGCCCCTGGTTAGGGTTATAAATGAGGGTTCCAACGATATCTGCAGGGAGTAAATCGGGTGTAAATTGAATACGTTGAAATTTCAATTGAAACAATTGAGCCAACGTTTTTATCAACAAAGTCTTGGCGAGACCCGGCATACCTTCTAACAAAATATGCCCATTGCTCAACAAGCCGATTAACAGCCGATCCACAATGGCCTTATTACCTATAACCACCTTACCAACCTCTGTTTTTAGCAAATCAATCCAGGCGGTTTGTTCTTGAATACGTTCATTGAGTTCGGACAAACTCATCTGCGAATTCATCATTGTTTCCATAATAATTGTGCGCTACTGTACATGTGTGAACGTTCTTTGTCAACGTTAACTTAATTGCAGGGTAATGATTTCAAAATACTTCTGCCGGATAAAATGGCTTGATTCTTGGCAAAATTTTTCGTTTAAAGGGTGGGTGAAAGCATTTAAACATGTAGGGGTAGCAATCTTATGTTTAATCCATTCCATCTCCGAAGCAAGGGTATCCATCATGGGAAAATCTGTTTGTACACGGGAACAAATGGAGCATTATTTGCTTGGTAAAAATCCAAAAGCTTCAAAATATGTGTCCTATATTCCCATTTATTTGCAGGAAGGTGAAAAAGAAGGAGTACGCGGTGACATCGCCTTTGCACAAAGTTTAATCGAGACCGGATTTTTTCGTTTTGGCGGTGACGTAAAACCGCAGCAAAATAATTTTTCAGGCTTAGGAGCTATCGGCAATGGTCAACAGGGATATCGTTTTAAAACACCTTTTGAAGGTATTCGTGCACAGATACAACACCTAAAGGCGTATGGAAGCAAACAGCCTCTCGGGCAACCTTGCGTGGATCCACGTTTCCAAAATGTTTTACAACGAGGATGTGCTTTGTGCGTCGAAGATTTAGGTGGCCGGTGGACTTGCCCGGGATATGATACAAAAAAGTATAAATCGCTAAAGTTGGCAAAACGTGCTCACGATTCTTACGGAGATCGTATTGTGAATCACTGGCATGCCATGCAAAAAATCAAAGCACCGAGAAAAATTCCTTTTTTTAGGCGTATCATGCGATGGAAATAACCACGATGCTCGCCGGACATCCTGGGGACCCTATTTAACCGGAAAAATCAGGCAAATACGGAGCACGTAGCTTTATTGCAACCAAGGAACTGAGTCGGAAGTAATTTTCTGCACGCAAAACGGCAATGCGGGATCGCAAGTACATAAAATCTTTTGAGTTTTTCATGTCAAATGATTGCCTTAAAGTGTAAAGTTTAAGTACCGGCATTTACGTAATTTATTTTAATCTCTACGTACCGTGTTTATGGGTAGGCCTCCATATTTTTTAGAATTTTTTTGGAGTGTCGGGATAGGTTCTTTTGCCAAGGTAATAATTTCATGGTCCATAACGGTTTGTCCTCTATAGAGTTTGTTTTTACTTCCCTTCCGGGATTGAATCCGCTACTTCTTAAAAACAGTATGCAAAGCAGGGACCCCGAACATTGCACCGATAAACCTCTCCATTATCACGATGAATTGACGGTCGACATTCAATCTCTCAGCAACGAGGGACGAGGTATTGCACGCATCAACAACTGGATTGTTATGGTCCCCTTTGTGATTCCCGGAGAACGTGTTCGTGTACGTATTTTTAAGAACAATGCCAATTATTCGGAAGCAGATTTAATTGAAATCTTGCAAGCATCATCGGATCGTGTTTCACCTCCATGCCCCCTCTTTGGACAATGTGGGGGATGTCAATATCAACACATGGCGTACGAAAAGCAACTTGAGTGGAAGCATCGACACGTTACGGATTGCTTGGAACGCATTGCAAAATTGTCTGCCAAGGTTAAGCCTGTTCAACCTTCGCAAAAAATTTATGGATATCGCACCAAAATAACACCGCATTTTGAACGAAATTGTACAAACAATTTTCCCATTGGTTTTCTGGCTTACGGCAGAAAACGTTTGTTGGTCGATGTTCCTCAATGTTACATTGCAAGCGATACCATTAATACTTGTTTACCCGAAGTACGCATCCAAGCGAGGCAGAATTTACAAATGAAAAGTGGTACATTATTGCTGCGAGATTGTAGCCAAGGGGTTTTAACCCATCCTAAAGCACTCGCACGGGCACAGGTGGGCGGTTGCGATTTCCTTTTTCCGGCGGGTAGTTTTTTTCAAAATAATCCTTATGTTTTGGAATCCCTGTTGCAATACCTACAATGCCTACGACTACAATTTGAACAAATTCACTACCTCATAGATGCTTATTGCGGCGTGGGTGTATTTGGAATCATTTTGGCAAAGTCGATGCGGCAGTTTGTGGGCATTGAAATTGATAAGCCATCCATCGCCTTAGCGCAAAACAACATGAAATTCAATCACGTTGATAACGGCCGGATGCAACATGGAGAGGCCGAAACTATTTTCAAAGGTATTGCGTTTCCCAAAGATCAAACACTCGTTGTTGTAGACCCACCTCGTAAGGGTTGTTCCGAAAGTTTTCTGCAACAATTGATTCAATTCCAACCTGCCGTCATGGTTTACATTTCCTGTGCTCCGGATACGCAAGCCAGAGATTTAAAACGCATTTTAACGTTGGCACCGCAGTATAAAATTCTAGAACTACAAGCTTTTGATATGTTCCCTCAGACAAAACACCTGGAATGCGTGGCCGTTTTGTCGTGCATGTAACAAAAATAACCTTTCCATATTTTAAATGCTTGTTACTGTGTACGTTTATGGTGCTTGAGTTTTTAGATAATCTTCTGTGGGGCTACATCGACTTTTTCCTAATCCTATGCATTGGTTTTTATCTGACGTTAAAATCCAAATTTTTTCAATTTCGTACCCTCATAAGACCCATAAAGACATTTAATGCGCTTATGGGTGGAACGGAACAAACAAGAGGACTGGTCCCCATTCGTCTTTATTTTTCATCCATGGGAGGCTCCATTGGAATCGGAAACGTTGGGGCATGCATTACGGCCGTATCCATCGGCGGCCCTGGAGGACTTTTCTGGATGTGGGTTGCAGTCTTTATCGGAATGCTTGTTAAATATTCTGAAATTTTTTTGGGCATCAAATATCGCATACACGATAAAAAGCACGGATACGATGGCGGTGCACCCCATTATTTAATGCGTGCCTTTAACAAAAAATGGGTTTCCATTGTCTTTTGCTTGCTCATGTGCATTTATGGAGCCGAGATTTATCAATTCAAAGTTGTCGAAGACGTTTTTGTCGATACGTTTGGATTAAATAGGTACTTGGCCATACTGGTTTTGTTATCCGGAACAATCTATGTAACGCTCGGCGGCATCAAACGTCTTTCCGTGGTATGTACGATCCTCATGCCATTTTTTCTTTTAACCTACACGTGTGTATGTTTATATACCATATGTCACAGCAACGTTGATTTTTTTGCCCTGCTTGCTACCGTTTGTAAATCGGCCTTTGGTGGACACGCGGCCGTCGGAGGCTTTGCGGGCAGTACGGTTTTTATGGCGGCGCATCATGGCATGGCGAGAGCGGTATATTCCGGAGATATCGGCATTGGATACGACGCCATTATTCAAGCCGAAACACGGATAACGGATCCGTGTATTCAGGCCCGAACCGCCATTTTTTCCCTATTCACCGATTGTGCAATTTGTACGCTTACCGTTCTTTTGGTATTGTGTACCGGCCAATGGTGTGTCCATTACGACAATGCATTTGATTGCGTTGTGATGGCACTCATGGGACATTTCCCGAATGCCAAGTTGCTTATGGCTATATTTTTCTTTTTGGCTGGCTGGACAACGGTCCTCGGCTATTTAGCCGTTGGCATGAAAAGTGCAAAGGCAATTTCTTTAGAGAAAGGGCAATTTCTTTATCTCATCTACGCCATAGGTGCATTTGTAACATTTTCTTTTGTTGACCAAAGTACGGCATTGATGGTGATGTCCGTATCGGGTGGGTTACTTTTGTGCATTAACCTTTGGGGAATTTTTAAGCTTAGAAATGAGTTGAAGTTTTGCTAAACGCTCATCTGTAATGAGAATAAAATAATGAGTTACAATATTTCAGACCTAAAAACTTTAGACCGGTTGCCGCAAAAAAAGTGGGATACGTGACCGTTTGTAACACGTATTATAACCGCTTGAAAAAGTACGAAGGTAATCTTTTAAAAAACTTGCAATGCACTTGCAGGAGGATTTTTTCAAAATGTAAAATCTATGGCAAAATTGCTTACGTTTTTATTAATTTCTCAACCGTGCATAGATTATATTTTTTAAGTAAGAGGATCTATCCCTTGATGCATATTTATTAGGTCGTACAATTGCTGCCAACGTTCCATTTGCGATAATTGACCTTTTGCAAACAACTTATCAAAAATTGCTCCCTTTTGTTGTTGTAAAATCTGTATGTTAGATTCTATGGAATTTTCTATCAGAGGTCGGTACACTTGCAATGGAAATTGCTGCCCCAAACGGTGCACACGCGCAATCGCCTGTTGTTCAATGGTCGGATTCCACCATGGATCCATTAAAAAAACGACCTGTGCCGAATGGAGTGTAATACCCGTTCCTCCAGCTTTTAAACTGATTAGAAATGCAGTTTGTTGCTCCCTCTGAAAACGTTCGATAAGTCCGCGTCTCTGCTGTACAATCGTGTCTCCCGTTAACAGAAGCGTACGCGGATAAAAAGATTTCACAAGGGGAATAATGCGTTCCAACAAACGTCTAAATTGACTGAAAATAATTATTTTTTGCCCATTTTTTACGCAAGTACCCAATTGTTGCCGCAACCACAGTAATTTTCCACTTTCGTTACAGGACATTTGCTCATGATGGGGAAGCAAGCCCGGATCGCAACAAATTTGCCTTAGGCGTAAAAGTAAAATGAAAAGTTGCCCCCATTGCCCCTGTTTTAAATGAATGCCTTGACGTAACCACGTATCGTACAAAGCTTGCTGCCGAGTCGTCATGGGACAATAAACGACATGCTCTTCCTTTTTGGGTAAATTTTTTAAAACTTCCAATTTTGTTCGACGTAAAATGAAGGGTGCAACTTGTACCCTGAGCCGCGTACGTTCCGATTCGGATTGCATAAGATTTTGAAATTCCTTGTAATTTCCCAGTAACCCCGGCATCAAAAAATGAAAAATCGTCCATAAATCCACGAGACTATTTTCGACCGGTGTACCGGTTGTTGCCAATCTAAAACGCGATTTCAAGTTGAAACAAACGTGTGCGGTCTTCGATTTAGGATTTTTTATGTACTGTGCTTCATCCAAGACAATGCAGCGAAAGTTTATCGTTTTCAGCGCATTTGCGTGCAATCTCAATTGGGAATAGCTGGCAACGAAAATTGCATTCCCATTGGGGATAAAATTTGCAGGGGTTCTATGAGGCAACGCCTTCACAGGTAATTGCGGGAAAACACTTTCCTGTTCACTTTGCCACGCAGCAATCACGCTGGCGGGACATAGGATCAAATCCGGCAACAAATCCGTATTTTCGCTTCTTAACCATTGTATTAAACTTAAAATTTGGCGTGTCTTCCCCAATCCCATTTCATCCGCCAACAAAGGATGACAATGCAAATCCAGTAACTGTTTTAGCCAAACAACACCCTCTTTCTGATAATTTCTCAGCGGGATTTTTAAGGTAAAATGCAAATTTGTTGGCCTATGGGTTAGTTTTTCTAGCCATTGTTTTGCCTGTTCCCCCAAGTGCGTCGTATTGAAGGATGAGAGCAATAAATAAGCGGGCAACTTTTGGTCAAGACGGTTTTTCCAATCGTTTAAACGCTGCATCCAACGGATATCCGCAGGGTTCCAACGAAGCAATCCATGTTTTTCCGACCAACAGAGATTATGCTTCGTGGATGAAAAATTTTTAAAGATTTCGTCGCCTAGCAATGTTGTTTCCACAAAAAAATGCTGTTGTAGGCCATTGGCCGCATTCGTGTTCAAAACCACCTGCACCTGCTTTACACCTTCCTCCAATTTCCGTACGCATTCGGGAATTTCCACAAAGTACTTGCGCGACAATCGTGGTATCTCGTTTTTGACAAAATCTGCCCATGCCTCCCGATCGTTGCTTTGAAAATGTGCGTTCACCCAGTGAAATCCATATTTTTGAACGGTGTGCAGCAAAGATAGGAGATGTTCTCGCTCATTGAGTTTCAAATGTTTTTCCAAAGAGATGAGCTTAACGAGTTTGTTCTGTCGTCGAAAATGCACCTCAAAGGCTAAATTTTGGTTACATTTAAAGAATTTCAAATTTCCCAAAGGGCCAGCAGGCTTTGTTAGATCAGAATTGGCCTTTGCCGGCGCATGAGGAAGTTGCGGGTGCTTGCTTTCAACTTCCATGGGTGTACACAATTCGAACAGATGTTCTTCGATCAGCTTTTCCAAGATTAGAAAACCAGCCGCCAAAAAGGCTTTTCCCATAGGGACATTATGTTGTGAAATTTGCAAAGTTATCTGGCCATTTGCATTTAGATCACCCGTCGAATAATAATTTTCGTTATTTAATCGACCGTGTACCAAAATAAAATTTTCCTCCAGGGTAATGGATTGGACTCCATGACTCAGAAGTTGTACCCCTTGCCTATAATCCGAATGCGAGAAACAGGTATTCCACCAACTTTTTCTGTAAGCCTCGAACCAAACTTTTAAAGAAGCCTGCGTGTATTTTTTTTCAATAGGTAACACATTGATTCACCATAATTTTATAACGTTCAAAATCTAATCGAGCTTCATGCATCCATTGGGCCAAAATTTGTGTACACAAAGCATCTGTTGCCGCTTCCACCAAGAAACGCAATTTATTTTCTGTCCCCGAATAACGCATGTACATTCTATTCGCATCCCGATGGTGATTCTTTTCAAAAAGCTTTGCGCATTGCAGTTGCGTTATGGGGATTTTTGACGCAACGCCCAACGCGCCTTCGGCTTTCGGAAATAGAGTAATTATCTTTCTGCGTTCTACCAAAGGTTGTTCCAGCGCCATGTGCATCAATTCAATGGCAATCCGAAGACCATCGCCCGTCTTCGCAATGTCGCGTAAAATAACGTGCCCGGAACTTTCTCCCCCCACATTTGCATCGTGCGCCACCATCCCATAATAGACTTCTCGGTCGCCCACCTCCGTCCTAATTGTTCGAATACCAAAGTTTTTTAAAGTCCAGTCCAAACCCGAATTACTCTGTTCCGTAACAACCAATTTATTGCGATTTAATTGTCTCTTTTTGAATTTGTCTAAGGCTATGATCCCCAAAACTTCATCACCATCGAGCCGATTCCCAAGTTCATCAAATAGGACAACTCGATCTCCATCTCCATCGTGTGCCATGCCCAACCATGCACCGCTTTCCTGCATCTTTTTCGTAATACCTTCGCAGCATTCACTCCCACAGCGAAGATTGATGTTCTCTCCCGTAGGTTCATCGCCCATGGCAATAAGCTCAAGTCCCAAGGATTTAAGTATCGGTAAACTGGTAAAGACGGTGGCTCCGTTGGCCGTATCCAAAACAATTTTTCTACCTCCAAAATTCAGGTAATCGTAATCCGACAAGGTGTGTTCGATGTAATAATCGCTTCCGTTGATTTCGTGGATGTGTGGTGAGGTTGATGGAGAGGTACCCCATTGTGGATTCATCCATGATTCAATGCAAGCTTCCTCTTCTTTTCGCAATTTGTATCCACCTTGGTGAAACAATTTAAGACCATTATCCGTAGAGGGATTGTGAGACGCCGTGATGGCGACGCCCAATGAAAAACCCTCGCGCTCAACAAAATGTGCAACGGCGGGTGTGGGTGTTATGTTCAGGAAGGTGACATGTCCCATGCCTTCGCCTAAAAAACCCTGCGCGAAAGCATGCGCCAACGCACATCCGGAAGCACGAGTATCCCATCCAATGGCAACCTTTAGATCCAAATTATTTGCCTTTAACCAAGCACAGCATGCTTGCCCTATGCCGTTGAAGGCTTCTGCGGTAATGGGCCACTCTCCAACTTTTCCGCGAATACCATCCGTACCAAAATGAATGCTATGCATGTTCTTCAAACACACCCATGGATCTAAATTTGCGATACCTTTTTGCCAATAAATCTTTTTCCGATTCCCGCAAAAGCTCTGTCAAATGAGCTTTCAATGCACATCGAACGTTTTCCATGCACGATGCAGGATCTGCGTGTGCACCTCCCAAGGGTTCGGGAATAATGGCATCCACCACGTTGAAATTTTTTAAATGGTTGGCAGACAATTTAAGTGCATTGGCCGCCTCCGGAGCCTTGGAACGATCTTTCCATAGGATGGCGGCGCATCCCTCCGGGGAAATGACGGAATAATAAGCATTTTCAAGTATTAAAACGCGATCAACAACGCCAATACCTAGGGCTCCTCCCGATCCACCTTCTCCCAAAACGATGGCTATGCTTGGGACTTGCAGCGTGCTCATTTCGCGCAAATTAACGGCAATGGCCTCGGCCACATGCCGTTCCTCGGCACCGATACCCGGATACGCTCCAGGCGTGTCAATCCACGCAATAATGGGCATCTTGAATTTTTCTGCCAGTCGCATAAGTCTCAGCGCTTTTCGATAACCTTCGGGATTGGGCGATCCAAAACAGCGTTTAATATTTTCCTTCAAAGAGCGTCCCTTCTGTTGAGCGATGACCATAACCGGCTTCTTTTCAAAAAATGCAGGTCCTCCTATCAATGCCTGATCATCTCCAAAACAGCGATCACCGTGCAATTCCTGAAAATTTTCGAACAATGCCTGAATGTAATCTAATGCATAGGGACGTTGCGGATGTCGTGCTATCTTTATTTTTTGCCAGGAAGTAAGGTTTTTGTAAATCTGTTCCTGCGTCTCTTTAATTTTAATTTCAATGGCATGAATTTCATCACCCATCTGCACTTGGTTTTCGTCGGACAAACGTTTCAATTGATCCAACTGCTCACTCAACGCCAGCAAAGGTTTTTCAAAATCGAGCGTGTACTTAACGGACGTTTCCATAATAAATTACGCATCGTAGTATCTTCAACGGTAAATTCAATGCTTTTATTTGTAAATATCCATTTCGCACGCCTATTTCCCTCTTCAAAGAGGTAAATTCTAAGATACCGCCTAGAATGGAGTATCCTTCGTAAAAACGTGAAACAATGGTTTAAAAAACAGGATATGAATCCTGGGGCACGTTTAAATGGCAGTTAATCAACTTTTATTTCGACGCTGTTACGCTGCATGTTGGTTATTATCCATACTCACCAACGTAAGAAGTTGAAAATACATACAGGTAAAGGTATCATTGGTAAACTTTTAAGACTTTCTTCAATGTAGGAAAACGCCTTGTGTACCTAAATTGCAATACAAGGACATGAACGTGGGGTCAATAATATCTATTTTCCGTACAGTCATTGTGTGCAGCTTCGGGCACTCTGTAAATTAAGCAAGTTGAACCATGATAGTACATATGACCTTTGAAGTTATCCAAAGTAACCAACTTATTAAAATAAAGCTGTGCATCCTGTTTATTGCCAATTCTAGCATCTACCGCAATACGTAGTATCGTCCCATCGTCTGCACGCACATTACCAGTAAGCCAATTTTCAAAGTCAAACGCAGCAGCACTTTTTCTCATAGGCCGGTATATAAACTGATTTCCGCTATATAAATGATTCTGTAAAAAGCGGCGAATATTTCCGGATGGAATTGCATTAGTGCCAACATCTGCCGGCCATTCATTAAAAATTAGATAATAGGAACGAAAGGCTTTGATTAAACCCTCGAAATTACATACAAATTCATTGAATTTAAGATCCTGCATCGTTTTTTTAAAGCCGGGAATAGCGATAGTAGTAAGGATGGCCACAATGCATAAAGTCACCACAATTTCCACAAGCGTAAAACCGCACGATTGTTTATTCTCTAAATGCATGATTATATATTCTACATAAGCAATTTTACACTGTCAACATTTTGCTCGCATTCATACGTGAGCAGTCCCCACTTTAATTATTTTTGAGATACCCAAATGGCACACGAAAGAGGCGGTAAGGTCAGCATATTTTCTTGAGACCACGACGTCAGAGGTGGCCTTAACCCTTTTAGGCACAAACGTTCCGCATCGGCTATTTGGACAAATTTATCCGCAGAAACGTTGTCTAAAAACCATTTAATAGGTGTTTCGTGAGGATTGATGGCAAACAAAATTTGGCGGTTGCCTTCCGAATGATCCGCATTGTACAAAATAACCAGGGCGGAAGAAGTGTTTGCGTAAAAGTATTTAAAATAATCGGTCGATGGACGCTCTATTTTTAATAATTTACCGTAGGCGGATTGCCTCAATTCAATGAGCCCCTTCACATACGCATGCGTGCCGGAAAATTGCTCTAGGCGCAAGTAGTCCAATTGATTGCAATCTCCACGATTGTAGGTGTTGCGAATCCCCTTTTTTGATTTTAAAAAATCTTGACCTGCACCCATCATGGGAATCCCCAAAGATAGGTAAAGAATTGCAAACATACAATGTGTTCTGCGGCGATCTTGCATCGTAAAATTTTCACCGTTGCAATTGTTATTCTCCGTAACGCGATCTATCCAACAATGGTCATCGTGCGATTCGGTGTAGTTAATCGATTGCTGAGCCGTTTCGCACAAAAAATCGGTCGAACCTTTTATAAAATATTTTAATCCATCCACATTGCCTTGCCCACGCACATACTGCGGTACAAAATCGCGAAATCCGTCATTCCAGCAGGCGTACTCTGTCCCCTTTAGATCCAATGCCACATGACTTCTAAAACTCCAGGGTTCAGCTATTAAAATAATATCCGACTTTACCGCCTTCAGGCCTTGTGCAATTTCTTCCAATACGGAAACACCCAGCAATTCTGCCAAGTCAAAACGGAAACCATCTACGCCGTACGCGTTTAAAAAGTGCAGCAAACTGTCCAGAATTAGGCGCTTTGCCATGGGAGCTTCGGCACGAAAGTCGTTGCCACAACCGCTAAAATTGGAAAAGTTTTCTCCCGTTGAACGAAAATAATAGGCCTTGTCGATCTTTTGCAAACTGTTAAAAATACCCGCATGGTTGTAGACAACGTCTAAAATGACGGCTATGCCTTTCGCATGGCATACCTCTACGAGTTTTTTTAAATCCCGCACCTGAGATCCGCAGTCGCCTTGAGCATAAAAAGAGGAGGGTGCAAAATAATGAGCGGGCATGTATCCCCAATGATACTCCTTCCCATTTAAAGCGTCATATTCGTTGATGGGCAACAGTTCCAGCGCATTGCAGTGGAGCGAAGTCACATAGTTGTCCGTCAGCAGAAATTTTGATAAGTCGTCAAAGCCACTTTTACCCGTTATATCGCGCACATGGCCCTCCAAAATGGTTAAGTCACGCATACGAGGCGTCCTAAAATTTCCGGCATACGCCGTCAAAGGCATAATTATTCCGGGCCCCTGAGGGCCTACCAAAGCCTTGGCATAAGGGTCAACAACCTCTGTCTTATCCGGATTATAAATGAAAAATTCATAATAACAATGGACATAATTGCCTGGTAAATTAACGGACCAAACACCGTCTTTGTCCACCTGCAAGGGGTACACGTTATCAATATTTTCCTGCTTATTAAAAATATGAACTTCAACCTTCAAAACACGAGGAGCAAAGAGGGCAAAATAAGTACGCTCATCCTCTATCCAACAACCCAAAGTCTTATGCGAATACAGCAGCAAAGCCCAAGGCAAAGTGTCAACACACATGGACTGATTCCCCAATTGCAACCAAGGTTTTTTTGAAAGATCGTAGCTGTGAGGACATTGAAATGTCACCCAATGCGCGCCCGTTTGTCGAAGATTAAGTTGCAAATTGATGCACCCACCGCTATCTTGAACGCGATTCGGACTATCCTCAAAAGGATTTATCCATAGGTTGGATGCGTGTACAAATTTGAAGTGACTTACCTCATGGAAATGGGAGATGGGTATTTTTAATTCCAAAGCGCTCTTATCTTGCGTTAAAACCAGAGGCTGCGTACCTTGCCAAGACCAACGATTGAAGTCGCCGGCCACGTAAAAATTTCCGGGGAGTTTTTTTAACTTACGGGAAAGTTTTGAGCAAACCAAACGAAAGCAGACAAAATTTTTATCTACGTAATACCCCGATACATCTGCAAATTTTACTTTAGAAAAATGCTTCAAAACAATGGGATCCCCCTCAAGGGTACCCACGGGCAGGTCTTGAAGACGCACATCTTCCCCAAAACATAAAACTCCCGAAGACGTTGTTTCCCAAAAGGCGTGCAACAATGTCGGAATTTCCACCGCAATTCCTCTATAATTCTGACAAAACCTCAGGCAATTCGCCGCGGTACATGTGGATCAAATGTTGCTGCCAAATCTCAAATTCTGCAATAAACGATTTAAAAATGCTCTCAAACAACGGCATATCCATGTTTAAAGCGGGCACATGGTACCCCAATAGTATTTTTAAAGCGTCGGGCCGTTTTGACAACGTCATGCCATGCGTTAATTCCCAATCGCAGTTCGCTTTTAAAAAACAGTTGCAAGATTTTTCAAGATAATTCTCATTGACGTCTCCCAATTCCGTCAAAAATTCAACCTCCGAACGTTCCCTATTAAAACGGATTTGCACATTTTGTTTATTATCTAGACACAATTCACATGCATTGTTGTCATCTAACGCCAACGGATGCAAGTTAATCGACTCTCCAAATTTTCGAAGTACAGAAGCAAAGTTTTCAAACGTGTCCATGGAACATTTATACACCATTTTCACCCATCGTGCAAGGTTAAAATGTGTCCACGTTAAACGTTTGCGGCCAACCCATATTCATTTACAAGACGTAATTGCTTGACTTCACTTACAAGAGAAATTTTACTCATGAAAAGATTTTTAAACGGGTCATGGCGCAGCCTGGTAGCGCACTTGCATGGGGTGCAAGGGGTCGGGAGTTCGAATCTCCCTGACCCGACCATGAGAATAGGCAGCTCACATAATCCATGAAAAAGTTTGCATGTTTACCATGGGCGGCATACTAATTCTGGCAAAATAAAAGACCCATCTTGGGATAAAAAAGCTCTCACAAAATACCTGGAAAGCATAGGTGAATTTCAAAAGCGCAGCCAAATTCCTTCCAACAGAATTTTGGTAGGCGAGTTCGGATGTTACAGAAAGCAAAAAGGATTACCCAAGTATTTTTCAGACCTCGTATCTATTTTTAATAAAAACGGATGGCATTGGGCTTTTTATGCATTTAGAGAAGATTCTTGGGATGAAATAGACTATGAGTTGGACACAAAAGATTACCTTGGGGTTACCGGGAATCTGTAGAAAAAGGTGAAATACCCATTCTCGATAGGAAAGGCACGTATCCTCAATTTTCAATACTGAAAAAAGCGCTCACGCTGCACTCAAAGAAAAAACTGGCGTTGTCAAAAAAAACAAAAAACGTAAGGCCCTATAAAGATATTTTTAGAGAAATCTTTTAATCTAAACATTGCCGCAAGATATGTTTCACGTCTTCCCGCGTTAGATGTGAATAGCTTGTCGGAAATGGATGGATGGTTGCAGCCATTGCATCGATGGCTTCTGCTGGAATTCCAATTGCCTGCAAGGTTATCGGAGCTCCGATGGATTTAAAATAAGCACGTGTTTTTTCAACGCTTTCCATGGCAATGGCTTCTTCCGTTTTGCCCGAGCAATCCAAATGCCAAATATGTTGTGCATAACGGACAAATTTTCTAGGTACTTTTTGGCAGATATATTTTAAATAAACGGGATGTACAACCGCCAATCCAGCCCCATGAGGCACATCGTAGAATGCCGAAAGGGCGTGCTCAATTTGATGTCCCATCCAGTCTTGCTCTTTTCCCAAGCCGAGAAGTCCATTGAGCGCTATGGAGCTTGCCCACATGATATTGGAACGTGCCGTGTAATCCTTAGGATTATTTAAAGCCACGGCTAGGTTTTCCATAACACTTTTCATCAACGCTTCCGCAATATTATCGCTTACATTCGATGTATCTGGAGCGGAAAAGTAAACTTCAAAAATATGCGAAAGAATATCTACGCATCCAAAGACCATTTGAGATTGAGGTACAGAATACGTGTAAACGGGATCTAAAATAGAAAACTTGGGATACAGCAAATCGTGTTCGTAGGCACGTTTTAAATGTTTCTGCCAATGGGAAACAACACAGGTTGCATTCATCTCACTCCCCGTTGCGGCGATCGTCAACACGGTACCCAACGGTAATGCCTCACGAATGGGTTCCTGCCTCATAAGCAAGGTTTCCCAAAAATCACCATTTAACTTTGCACCCGCGGCAATAAACTTCGAACAGTCGATCACGCTGCCTCCTCCAACGGCTAAGATAAAATCTATCGCATGATCGCGGCACATCCGAATGCCTTCGTAAACTTTTTCCGTCCGTGGATTTGCCATAATGTCGCTCAATTCAAATACGTTTTTGCGAGCCGCCTTTAGACTGTCCAAAACCGCCCGATAAATGCCATTGCGTTTAATACTACCTCCACCGTAGGTTAATAGGACATTGGGGCCAAATTTCTCAAGCTCGCCAGTCAACTTTGAAATTGAATTTTCTCCAAAATGAATCCCCACAGGGTTGTAAAAATCAAATGTGTTCATAATTTTTCAGCTAAATTTCTTGCCACTATTTTCATTATCTTGCAGCTATTGCATAAATTGACGACTTCGTTTGTTAAAGCATCCTTTCTATTTTTCGATGACTAAAATGCATATAAGATCCTCAAGATTTTTGTTTCAATTGGCTTTCAAGCCATGTGGATATTTCTCTTTGGGGATTTCCCATGAAGGATCCTCCGGAAAAAACCGTTGATCCAGGTGTAAGTATCCGTATATCCCTAAAAGTATTGCTCTCTCCTCCGCCGCCATGGGTACAAAACGGTATAATTGTTTTTCCAGACAAATCATGTGTGGACAAAAATGAGCTAACTGCCGGAGCTATTGTTCCATGCCAAACGGGCGATCCCAAAAAAATCACATCATAGTTATCCATATTTTCCAATCGTTTTCTCAGCGTAGGTTTGTATCCGGAAGCCAGTTCTTTTTCGGCTAGTTCTAAAACAGCATCATAACTAGAAGGATATTGATCTACGGGTTCAATTTCAAAAATATCACCGTCAACTTTTTCTTTAATAAATTCAGCAACTTTCTTTGTAATTCCCGAATAAGAATAATAAACAACCATCATTTTTGATTTCATATTCACCTTTAACCATCTTTTCTATGTCCATAAGATCCATTTCTCAACGAAACCAGCACACTCATTTCTCGCAAGATGGCTTTCACAATATGCCTATCCTCGGTTTTGAGCAAGAGAAATTTTGCGGATAAATTACCCTAAATGTGCGCGATCTGTAGTTAAAAGTTGTATTACCACCACGCATTGAAAGGCTGATCTGTATCTTTAATATTTACTTTTTGCCCTATCATTGGAGTCAGAAGACGTACATCCTTATTTTTACCCAACCGTGTAATCTCATTAAGGGGTTCATTCCATGCATGGGGTGCAAGTGAGAATTTGGAGTTGTGTACCGGCAGTAAAACCTTCGCGCGGAGATCCTCTGCGGCCATTATGGTCTCGGTGGGGTGCATGTGTGCATACTTCCAATTCTCGTTATATTGCCCATTTTCAAGGATTGCTATGTTGATTGGCCCATGTTTTTTTCCGACTTCTTTGAAATGTGGACAATACCCACCATCTCCTCCGACATAGATCTTAAATTCGCTGGAAGATGTAAGCAAAAACGCGCCCCACAGAGATTTGTTACGTGTAAAACCTCGTCCCGAAAAATGCTGAGTTGGACAACATATAATGCGGAATCCGTCCTCTAATTCGATCTCATCGTGCCAGTCCATTTCCAATAGTTTGGACTGGGCAAACCTCCAACGCTCGAAATGAGCTCCAACTCCAAGTGGACAAATTATTTGCTTCGCCTTTAATTTTGTTACCGTTTCATAATCCAAATGATCCCAATGATCGTGAGTGATGATCAGATAATCAAGTTCTGGTATTTCAGTTGTTGCGTACACATGGGTGCCTCGAAATGCCACTGGGAAGAAGGGAATCGGCGATGAAACATCGCTTAATACGGGATCGACGACTATGCGCTTCCCTTCGATTTGTATAAAATATGAAGCATGTCCAAACCATACCAGAATGTCTTCATTTTTGTTTAAATTCATTAAATCTGTCTTGACGCTAGGTATACTAATATCATTTTTACCAGCAATGAATTTGCCAATAATACCGAGCAATTTTTTATACGTGTCTAGTTTGCATATGGAAGCATCCGTGTGAAGTTGGTAAATATTTTGAAATTTTCTGTTTTTATAGTTTGTGGACTTTTGAATTCTTTCTAAACGAATACCCCTTGGAATACTGCCAAATTTTGGTAAATGCACATACGTAGCGATTAATACAGCTATCACCATTGTTGCAGCGGATGTGCATAAAAGATACTTCATAAATGTTTAACTGATTTCGTCTAGAGTTAAATTTGTTTTTGACGGTAACACACTTAACTTTATCATTTGCATACTCTCAGTCATATATTGGCGATGATTGAGGCAATCACAAAACCCGTAGGTAAATCTCAAAAGCTTTCAAACCCCAACGATTCTAAGTCATCACAGAAAATTTCCCCAAGTGTATCGCTCCAACATATCTGGCGGAGAGAGAGGGATTCGAACCCTCGGTGGAGTTACCTCCACACCTGATTTCGAGTCAGGCACAATCGTCCACTCTGCCATCTCTCCGGTATCTCTTTTAGAAAAACTTCTAGCGGCATCCGTCACAAGAAAAAATGAATGCATTTTAACATCCTATCCAATTAAAATAAACGTCCTATGCATCCATATAGTTTTTCTGTTATTGCAGCATTTTTTTGTGAGCTTATCCCATAGGTTGCAATAAAAGCAAACGCAATAAGCCCACAAAAAAGCTTGTTGTTTAAAAAAATTTGCATTTTAGTAAATACGTTTGTTGGAATTTTCTATGGGCTCTTAGCTCAGCGGTTAGAGCAGAGGACTCATAATCCTTTGGTCGTAGGTTCGAATCCTACAGGGCCCACCAGGATGATTTTACGTTCGTAGGGTTGCCGAGAGGTTATATGAGATGTTGTCGTAAAGTAAAAATGGGAAGTACTAAAATATGCATGAGTTAAGTTTTCTGTACTTTGGTGACATTGTGGGGCGTCCCGGAAGAACTTTTCTCGCAAAGTATTTACCCAAACTACAGTCTCAATATCATCCGACATTTATTTTTGCCAATGGAGAAAATGCCGCCGGAGGTTTTGGCATCACATACTCCATTGCAGAAGAGATCAAACGATCGGGTGTTCATGGAATTTCTCTGGGGAACCACATTTGGGACCAAAGTGGTTTCTGGAATGAAATTGATCGTCTAGATTACCTCTGTAGGCCCGCCAATTTACCCGAAACATGTCCGGGAAAAACTTATGTAGTTGTTGAAAATCAAGACGTTAAGGTAGCAATTTTTGGACTTTTGGGTCGCAGTTTCATGAATATATCCTTAAATTGCCCGTTTAAAACGGCCGAAAAAATTTTAGAAGCAATAAAAGGGCAGGGCATACACAATATCATCGTAGATGTCCATGCAGAAACAACAGCCGAAAAATACGCACTCGGTTGGTTTCTAAGCAAACATGCCGTTACAGGGGTTTTGGGTACGCACACGCATGTACAAACTGCAGATGCTCAGCTGATGCATCAAAGGACGGCTTTCATAACCGATTTGGGCATGTGTGGAGCCGCACATGGGATTCTGGGGTTCCGTATCGAACCTGTCATAGGCAAATTCATGTGTGGCAAGCCGACTCGCTTTGAAGTAGCGCCAAGCCCCTCCATGCTCAATGGGGTATGGGTGAAATTCAACGCCACCAACGGGCAGGCTACCCACATTGAACCTATCTCAATTATCGAAACATAATTTACAACCTGTATTCACGGTTGACCTGCAGCAAATACTAGATGGATTGCCTCGGTTACCATATCTTGAGACGTAAAATAATTTACCCGGCAATTTTTTCATTCTGCAAAGCAATTTTTTCTCTACCTTTCTTTTGGAGTAAAACAATCACCCTGCCAAAAAAACACAATTAGACGGCTCTATCGTCTTCAGGCGTCGTTTTGGCATAAAAATAGCTTGTAAAAATACGTGTAAAAATTATTATAATCTTCACCATACCTTGCAAAAAATGACACCCCAGTATCCACTAAAAATAATCTTTGTCCTTGCAAGTGGACTTGCATTGCAAGCCCATGCCGCCAACACTCCAGATGCCAAAAATTCTTTGGAAAACATGTCGGTTGTAACCTCATTCGATCCATTTAATATGGCGGATGAATATTCTCCAGGCAACCCATCAACTCGAAGGCCTACATCATCCAATCTCGATAACAGACCTAACACCGGCGATCTAAAAAAAGTATCTCCGGACACCATTTGGGAAGTTGACGATAATCCCTTCAACGAAACGGATCCGTGGTAATTGGACGGATGTACAAAAGCTTGGTGGCGGCCCTGAATTTTTACCCTTTATAACATAACAATGCTTGTAACTGCGTTAACGTTATGTGCTAACTTACCCCCTTCTTAAAATTTTTCCTGGGGAATGGTGCAATATCTGTAGGTGTAATTTCAACCCCATAAACCGCCGGATGCATTTTGAGTGACTTCAAGTCTTTCATCGATAAATAAGTTTTACAACATGCGGGCAAAGAACCTTCCAACGCATATGCGTCATTGTGGTAAAAACTTACTTTCATTTCCACATTCCCCTCCTTTTCGTGTATTAATTTCGCTAGACATTCCATAAAATCTTGCACCTCTTTCTCCGGAAACAAAATCCAATGACACTGCTGAATAAAGCGAGAGAATTGCTGTTCAAAATTAAATACGCGCAGTGTGTTAAGCTGATAACCGTCCGATGTCTTTTTTACCTGCCCTTCGACAATTAATAAAGTACCCTCGTGTACGCAATGTGCGTAGGCATCAAATGTATCCGAAAATAGCTGCAAATCGTATCGCGCTTCTTTTGTGGATAAAGAAAAAGACAACCAGGGCCGATTTGTTTTCTTGGAAATACGTTTATTTACTTCTTCGACGACGCCGCATAAACGAAAGCTCTCGCCATTGGGGACAAGAGGCCATTCTTCCAATTGGAATGTTTGAAAAATCTTTTCAACACCCTCCAACGCATCCAAAGGGTGACCCGATAAATAAAATCCCAAAAGTTCTCGTTCACAATTAAGTTGCTCAAAAAGTGGCATTTCGCGTACGTATTTTTCACCCGAAGTATGCGGCAGCGAAGGCATCTGTTCCGGCAACAAATGGACTTCCATGTCGTCAAAATCAAACAAAGTCGTTTGGCCCTTATTACGATCTATCTGAGCCACAGATGCCTCCTTAAGAAGATTGTCCATATGATCCAAAAGATAACGCCGTCCCTCTTGGAAGCTATCAAAGGCGCCCGTCTTTATTAAACACTCAACGACACGTTTATTCAAAGCTTTTGCATTTACACGTTTGGCAAAATCAACAAATGATTTAAACAGTCCACGCGTTCTACGTTCTTCCAAAATACACTTTGCAACCACATCGCCAACCCCTTTGATGGCCGCCAAACCGAATCGAATTTGCCTTTTATGGGTATGCGCAATAGGACTAAACGCATCTTCAGATTCATTGATATCCGGACCCAAAATTTCAATTCCCAAAGAAGAACGACAATTGTCTATAAAAAATGACAACTTATCCGCGTTTCCAAGCTCCGAAGACAGAATGGCGGCCATATACTGCGTTGGGAAGTTTGCTTTTAAATAAGCCGTCTGGTAAATGATAATAGCGTATGCATCCGAGTGCGACTTGTTAAATCCATATCCGGCAAATTTAGCCAAAATATCAAAAATTTCATTGGCTTTTACTTCATCGATACCGTGATACTTCCATGCTCCTTCGACAAAAACTTCCCGCTGCGCATGCATCACGTCTACCTTTTTTTTGCCCATGGCGCGACGTAAAATATCCGCACCGCCAAGACTGTAGCCCGCAATCACCCGTGCAGCTTCCATAACTTGTTCTTGGAACACTAAAACCCCGTACGTCTTTTGACAAATGGGTTCCAATAATGGATGCACGTAATGAATTTCCTCGGGATGTTTTTTGCCGTTGACGTAATCGGGTATCCACTCCATAGGTCCGGGACGATTGAGGGCGCTCAGGGCACTAATTTCATCGATGGAACTCATCTCAAATTGCTGGCAAATGCGCTGCACAAACGGCGATTCCAATTGAAATATTCCAATGGTTTCACCCGCATTTAGCATCTTAAAAGTATTGGCATCATCGAACGGAATGGCATGGATATCAAATTCTTTAAACTCGGGTAATGCTCGAATGAAACACTGCGCATCGTCGATAATCGTCAACGTTTTAAGTCCCAAAAAGTCCATCTTTAAAAGTCCCAGTGATTCCACAAATTCCTTAGAATACTGCGTTGTTAAAGCCCCTTCCTGCATCGTTACGGGAACAATTTCGGTCAAGGGCTTATCTCCAATGATGACACCACATGCGTGCGTTCCAGAATTGCGAACCACGCCTTCTAAGATTTTACCCTCGGTAAATATTTTCTCGGCCAGAGGATTTGTGTTGATTTCCTGTTTTAGCTCGTATGACTTTTCCAGTGCCGATGATAAAGTAATTTTTAAATCGTCCGGAATCATCTTTGACCACCGATCGGCTTCACTGTAAGGGATATCATGCACACGCGCTAAATCTCTTACGACCATTTTTGCCCCCAAAGTACCAAACGTGATGATGTTACTTACGTTAGACTCTCCATACGTCTTTCGAACGTAATCGATGACTTCCTCTCGACGACGCATGCAAAAGTCAACATCTATATCCGGAGGCGATACGCGCTCCGGATTCAAGAAACGTTCAAATAATAGATTAAAGCGTATGGGATCCGTGTCCGTAATCATTAAAACGTACGCCACGAGGGAGCCTGCCACGGATCCACGTCCAGGACCTACGGAAATACCTTGCTGTTTAGCCCAATAAATGAAGTCCCAAACAATGAGAAAATAATCTATGAATCCCGCTTCTTCAATGATGCGCCATTCATATTTTAACCGCTCAATAACTTCTTGCGCGCTCAATCCATGCACATCGGGCCCAGAACCTGCTTCAAAATGAATACCGTAACGCTTCCGCAAACCTTCCGTGCACAAACCTTTGAATAAAGCTAAACGACTGCCATACTTTTCTCGCAGTTCATCCGTTAGATGAAATACGGGGTAGTGACTTTCTCCAAAAGGTAATTTAACATCGCACATGTCGGCTACCCGCAGCGTATTATCCAATACTTCTTCATTACCTTTAAAGGCTTGCTCCATCTCTTGCCTGGATTTTAGATAAAATTGGCGCGTTGGCATGCGCATGCGTTGCAAGTCTTTAATTTTGCTGCCCGTCTGAATGCATAAAAGGGCATCCTGCGCTTCCCAATCTTCCGGATACACGTAATGCACGTCATTGGTCGCCACGCACCGCACACCACATGCTTTAGCCAAACTCAACAACTGTGGAATTAGTTCGACCTGCTCTGGCATGCCTTGATTTTGAACTTCGACGAAAAAATTTTCTCTGCCAAAAATATCAATAAATTTTCCCAGCGCTTTTTTCGCTTTTTCAAATTCATTGCGCAGCAAGAATTGAGACAACACACCATTGAGACACCCCGAGGTTGCAATGAGTCCTTCGGCATGTTTAGCCAATTGTTCCATATCCGTTCGAGGTTTGTAATAAAAACCGTGAACGTGGGCATCGGATATAAGTTTTGTTAAATTTTGATAACCTGTCCAATCTTTGGCAATCAAACACGTATGCGCCAATTTTAAATTTTCTTCCCCTTGGTCGCGTTTTTTCTCCAAACGTGAACCTTCATACAACAAATACGCTTCACATCCCAGCAAAGGCTTTATACCCATATCCAGGGCCGTTTTGTAAAATTGAGGTACTCCAAATAGATTACCGTGATCGGTAATGGCTAGAGCGGGCATTGCGAATTCACATGCACGCTTTAATAAACGATCCACACGGCATGCACCATCCAACAAACTGTAATCGGAATGCACGTGCAAATGAACAAATTGCTTGGATTCTCCCGTCATCCTCCTCTATTCAACCAACTCCGCTTATTTCGTCCACATAAAAATACTTTTTTGTAAGTTGTATGATTACAAATAATACCTGCCCCCCTTGCATGTAAAAATATTCAAAAAAACCTTGCACTCGCATGGGGTGCTTCTTTAGGGTAATCATCGAATAAAATTTTTATATGTCACGTGTTTGTTATATTACTCAAAAAAAGCGAGTAGTAGGATCTCGGATCAGCCGAAAAGGGCAATCTAAAAAAAGTGGCGGTATCGGTACGCACGTAACAAAAAAGGTTACAAGGATTTTCAAACCCAATTTACAAAAGATTAAAATTAAACTACCAAAGGGTCAAATAAAACGTGTTTGGGTAAGTGTTAAGGCCATCAAAGCGGGCCTTGTTGAAAAGCTTGTTTAATCTTACCATCGTCGGTAGCGTACTTTTAATCACATTTTATTTTTAAAAACGTTCGCATGCGTGTTGGCGAAATTCTAAATGTTTTGACTCAATTTTTCCACAGGCAAGGCATTGAAAATGCGCATGTGGATGCAGAGTTGTTGATCGCCCATGTGCTCCGGTGTAAACGCTTGGATCTTTTCTTAAATTACGATAAACCGTTGACCCAACAACAGGCAGATACTTTGCGCACGTACGCAAAATTACGCACACAAAAACATCCTCTACAATACATCCTGGGATCCGTTGACTTCTATGGGCAGCGTATTAAAGTGGACGCACGTGTTCTCATTCCCAGACCCGAAACCGAAGAGCTCATTCATCAACTGAGCGAATATTGGGGGGATACACCTCCCCAACGAGTTATCGACTTGGGTACGGGTAGTGGAGCTATTGCGATTACCTTAGTTACCCTATTTCCCCACATAACCATGACCGCCAGTGACGCATACGCGGATGCGTTGTGTTTGGCCATAGAAAACGCAACTGTCAATCGCGTAGCGCATAAAATTCAATTTTTACATTCCGATTGGTTTGAAAAAATTCCGCAACATTTCGACTGCATCATTTCAAACCCTCCCTATCTAACGGAACAAGAATGGATGTCGGCTCAACCCGAAGTCCAATGTTTTGAACCCAAACATGCCTTAGTTTCAAAAGACAACGGATTGGCTGACATAAAAAAATTACTTGGCCAAGGCATAAAGCACCTTAACCCTCATGGATGTATCGTTTTGGAAACAGGGATGGATCAGCATAGTCATTTGCACTCTTTTGCAAAAAAATGCGGATATCGTTCCTCAAAAACAACGCTCGATCTGCACAAAAGAGGACGTTTCTTCTGGGCTTGGTTGTAGAAATTTATTTTCACAGGATTTGTATTGATACCGTTTTTAGCTTTTTACACGTAATCCGCTGGACATCACTTATCCAGACCATTGCTTTGAAGCAACCCTGTGATGACATTAGCTCGTCATCTTAAGTGAACGGGTGCGCTGTTTTTATTAAGCTGCGATGTGCAAAAAATGTTTTGGAAAGAAACGGTCACCGACTCACCTCGGTAAGATGAATAAATACTTTAGTTGTCCGACTCACAAAGGCTTGGGGCTATACTCTCGATAGCACAGACACCTTCGATTACATTGCACGGGGGTTGAATGCTGGATCAATGGAGCTACGACTTTGGAGCAATATAGAAATTGCTGCAGATTTATTGCCAACAATTCGTGGTATTTTATTGCCCAGTAAATACTGGAGAGATTTTGTTTTTCCAAAACTGTATTTTTTATTTATTGGGCTACTTTCGTCATCCGATGCAACAGGCGGATTAGGAGGCAAGTCAGACGGCACAAAAGTGTTGTGGGCTGTTTTTCCAACAAATTTACCTTCCATTGACCTGTTCTTCTTACCGTATGCAAGCGCTTCCTGTCGAAGATAACATTACAATCTAAATATACTTTTGTTATTTTATTTTTGCAAGGTAAAGTAAAACAACGGCATCCATGGACTAAATATTGTTGATGTTTCTGCATTTATTGGCGGAGAAGGAGGGAGTCGAACCCTCGGTACCCTTCCGGATACACAGCATTTCCAATGCTGCACAATCGGCCACTCTGTCACCTCTCCGCATTTTTAAGAATTTATGCCCCAAATCGTTTTCGGGCGCAACATAAAAATTGCCGAGTGAGCTATCATGGTTTGGGCACAGAACTCCCCATCCTTCTTTTGTGCCGCAATGGGTAATGACAAGCACGAAAACCGTTATTGGTATTGCCATCCGGAAACCCCTGAGGATCACAGGGCGTAAATAGGAAAAACATCCTTCATATTACTTCAGCCTCCAGGTTTCCATGGGGATAGGGATGCCGTTTTAATCGCCGCAAGCTTGGCACAAAGGTTGGGAAACTTTTTTACATCCATTGGCGGAATTGAGAAATGATGCAATCCAAAATTGTACGTACGTTGTAAACAACATGAGGCGCAAGCATTGTCCAAAACATTTTCGATCTACAACCCAGAAGCCAATTAAAGCACATCAAAAGTTCCCAATAAAAACATGTCCAAATGTTTTTAAAAATGTGTAAAAATGCGCAAGCTAAAAAAGAATTAAGAAGATCGTTCGACCATTGTTATAGGTTATGATTTGAACAGTCTTGGTATTTTTAAAACTGTCTAGACCCTTGTAGGCAATTCCACTGCCTTATCTTATGACGGGACCGTTTAACCGAACCTATCCTCTCTAACAGGACTTTCATTAAACGATGACCATAAATGGCTTACGCTAGAGTATCATCATTTTTCATCTTGCTTAAAAGCAAAGCAAAATGCTACCTTTCGGTAGCATTTTGCAAAGCATTCGTTAACCCCTTGACGCATAGAACCCTCAGATTGCCTCTCCGACTTCCATGCGATTTTCTAAAGTAGATTTAAAGTTAAACAACTTACTATTCCCCAAAAGTACAATTAGGGTTGAGGCGTATATCCTCGAGGCATTTCTTCGGGACTATTGTAAACTTTACCCGTCTTACCATCAATCCAAACACGACCGTCGAAACGAGCACCCACACTATCGCACCTGGTCCCGTCACTCTTAATGAATCTATAGTACCCATACCGGCTATACACAAAACGGCCATGAAGTTCCTCTATGTCCGAAAGAACAATACGTCCATTTAAATCGCTGTTGAGTGTGGGAAAAATAAGGAGGAAGTTTTAACTTCCTTTGTTGCTGCTCCGACACTTCATAAATTGAACAACCATTGGCATCGGTGGATCCGCTTTAGGTCCACAACTGTTGTCGGATGCCTTGGATCGAAGACCTAAAGGATGAAGAGCACTTTTTTTATAGATAATACGGATCCGGTATAGATTTTCCCAGTTTTTCCCAAAATCCCTGATGATGGCTTTAGCTTTCTTTTACTCGATTTGAAATCTCCATAGACATACTTCAATCAAAAAATCATCGTAAATGCTTGTTTTATAAAGCATCGTCGTTTTTTCTTCTGCTCTTTCTACTATAAAAATAAAAGCAAAAATGCCACCCGCAGGTAGCATTTTGGAAAAGTAACGAGATATGATGGATTACCATCCACCCCTGCGATCTCTAAAAATCATCCTCGCAGCCATAATGGCAATCATAATGCGGATAGCAACCATAAGGCACAAAATGCTCGCAACCGTAATGCCCATGCGGGTGACATCCATACGGTAGAAATTGGGAACCAAAGTCTTCATGGCAACCAAATGCATCAAATGCGTCTTCGCAGCCAAATGGCAAGAAAGGACGTCCAAAATCAAAATCGCATCCCAAAAATGGGTGCAAAGGTGGTGGTGGAACGCCATGCCCACGTACTACATCAAGACGAAAGCCGTGTGGCAACGGTCCTTGAGGAATCACTTGAAAGAATCCGTCTGCACCCACAACCATACGATATCCTCTATTTTCCACCAACTCTTGAGTCTTCCTCACAAATTGGTTTAATTCGGCTACACTTCCATGACGCCTCAAATGGCTAAAAATTTTATCTTCTCGGCCTTGGACGCGTGCTCGACGACGTCTTGCCATCTCTTGCACAAAATTATCCTCGTCATCCGAATCTACATCGGATTC
>JAIRMU010000008.1 GCA_031258545.1 Puniceicoccales bacterium
TGAGGTCTTGAGGTCTTGAGGTCTTGAGGTCTTGAGGTCTTGAGGTCTTGAGGTCTTCACAGTTATGCTATTCTATCTTTCTCTACCTACCCCTGTCAAGGGTTTTATAAGGTTTTTCGGAAGGTTTTTTGAAACGTTCGGGCGTTCGATGCAATGATCCAGACGGGGTTGTCGCGATATCCCTGTGTTCATTGATTAATCCCCATTGAGTCACACAGCCCACAGGCAATGTTTTCAAAGGTTCTGGTATCCCCATTTAACGACTCGAAATCGTTCATTTTAGGGCAAGGCCGAGTTTAGGGGCCTGGACTGGTAGTGGCAAAGTGGATGCGGCCCATCTATTAAAATTGCCTGAAGGATGAAAACTTAAAGCATGCGCCAGGGGATAGGTTTTATGACACTACGGTATTGTAGCCCTCTGTTAAAGTTGTTGCATCGCCCCATTGTACTCACAATCCCATTCCGCCCTAGGTCGGTTTTCGTTTTGGATTCAAACGTATGATCGTAAAATCACATGGGATTGAAGCGCAAGTTACATAGGATGGTGGGGCTGAACACGGCAAGACTGGACAAGGGTTAACGCGATATCCCTGTGTTCATTGATTGATCTTCATTGAGCCATACAACTCACAGGCAAAGTTTTCAAACGTTCTGGTATACCCATTTACGACCCGAGAATTGCTCATCTTATGGCAAGGCCGAGTCCATGGGGTCCTGGATTGGTATGTGGTAAAGTTGGCGTAACACACCCACTTCCTGCAGGGCT
Organism: Puniceicoccales bacterium; assembly: GCA_031258545.1. Lineage (GTDB taxonomy): Bacteria > Verrucomicrobiota > Verrucomicrobiia > Opitutales > UBA9783 > CABUVL01. The sequence continues at coordinate 767 of JAIRMU010000008.1, forward strand.
GGATATGACACGTGCATACCTCATACATAATTCCTCGAAGGATGTCAAAGTATAACGTAAGTCTTTAACTTTCATATTGGCTGGCGACGCTATTGAAAAATTGGCTTTATGCCCTGCGTAATGACCTGGGTATTAATGATAATTTTTTTAATTTCCGGACGTTGGGAAACGATAAAAAATGCATCCAGCATAATGGTTTCAACGATGGATCGCAGGGCCCTGGCACCTGTTTTAAAAGTTAAAGCCTTTTCCACAATGGCATCGATTGCTTCGGGCTCTACGGTTAATTGCACGCCTTCCATGGCAAACAGCTTTTCATACTGCAGCAGCAATGCATTTTGCGTGCCCGTTAAAATAAATTTTAGATCCTCTTGACCGAGTTCTTTTAGGGCCGAAACAATGGGTAAACGGCCTGCGAATTCCGGAATCAAACCAAATTTAATTAAATCTTCCGGCTGTGCCTGTTGCCGAAGTAGATCGTCGTCTTTTTGGGAATGTGCGCCAAAATTCCGTTTATCAAACCCAAGCATTTTGTGGCCAACTCGGTCGGCAATGATCTTATCCAATCCGACGAAAGCACCTCCGCAAATAAATAAAATGTGGGTTGTATCGATCCGAATGTACTCTTGTTCGGGATGCTTTCGACCCCCCTTGGGAGGGACATTGCATTCGGTGCCTTCCAAAATTTTTAACAAAGCCTGCTGAACACCTTCTCCCGACACGTCTCTTGAAATGGACACATTTTCCGTTTTACGACTAATTTTATCTATTTCATCCACATAAATGATCCCCATTTGGGTTTTTTCGACGTTATAATCAGCCGCTTGTAGCAGTCGTAGAATAATGTTTTCAACATCCTCGCCAACGTACCCCGCTTCCGTCAGCGTCGTTGCATCGGCAATGGCAAAGGGGACATCCAATACCTTCGCCAAAGTACGTGCCAACAATGTCTTGCCACTTCCCGTAGGGCCAATCAGCAAAATGTTACTTTTTTCAACCTCCACCCGCTTCAAATGTTCCGGTAATTCCTGAGCACGGGTAAAATGTGCATTATGCTGGATAACATCGATGTCTTTTTCAAAAATCAAACGCTTATAGTGATTGTAGACGGCAACCGACAAAACTTTCTTTGCATCTTCTTGTCCCACCACGCAAGCATCCAAGGTAGCTTTTATTTCTTGCGGTGTAGCAATTTTTAAATGCAACGGCTCCGTTGGTCCCGCCTTGCCTTGCTCCTGAAAAGCGTTTGCCCCAACCGGATGTTTTTCCAAATTATCTCCCTGTTCTTTTAGCAGCAAAGAATGGCAAATGGCAACACAGCTCGAGCAAATTCCAAAATTGCCGTCGGGACTTGTAATTAACTTCTTAACTTGATTCGCATGACGACCACAAAAAGAACAAAATGGTGATCCTGCCCGGGACATAAAACTTACTTCTGGGATGCCGAATGCTTTGTGGGATCACTCGTAATCACATGATCCACCAATCCATATGCTTTTGCTTCTTCAGCCGCCAAATAAAAGTCACGATCCGAATCTTTTTCAATTTGTTCCATGGTTTGCTGACTATGTTTTGCCAAAATTTCGTTGATCGTCGAACGCCAGCGCAAAATTTCCTTGGCCGCAATTGAAATATCCGAAGTTTGTCCCGTGGCCCCCCCCGTGGGTTGATGTATCATAACGCGACTGTGCGGCAAAGCATAACGTTTCCCTTTGGCGCCAGATGCCAATAAAACGGTTGCCATGCTCGCCGCTTGCCCGACGCAGTAGGTGACCACATCGCAATGCAAAAAATTCATGGTATCATAGATGGCCATGCCGGATGTCACAACACCTCCCGGACAATTAATGTAAACGTGCACATCCTTCTTTGGATCTTCCATCTGCAAAAACAGCATCTGTGCAATCACGGCGTTGGCCACAAAATCATCAATGGGCGTACCAATAAAAATAATGCGATCTTTGAGCAAACGACTGTAGATATCCCACGCTTTTTCACCGCGCCCATCGCGTTCGTAAACGTAAGGTAATGGTAAATAATTCACATTAGTCCTCTTTCTTTTCGACATTTTTTTGTTTGTTTTCCAAATAACAAAACAACCAATTTATCAGCTTTGCCTGCATTGACTTTTGCTGAATTTCTTGACGTAGGGGCGAATTTTTTTGTACCATCTGCAGCATTTTTTGAGCTGAAATCTGCCGTTGCATGGCCTCTTGAATCAGCACAGGTTCAATATCTTTGCCTTCCAGTTGAAGCTTTTCTTGAGCGGCAATTTTTTCGAAGCACAGGTTCAACTTAACGCGATCTTCGGCGATGGATTGCGCCTTTTGTATGACCTTCTCCTTCTGCTCCTCCAATAAATCGTTTTTAACACCGTGAGTGGCAAATAAATTCACCATTTCCTGCAAAACTTTTTCGGACTCACGTTTAACCCACGAGGGTGGCAAATCACACGTAACACTTTGAATTAAAAACTCTGAAATCCGTTGCTTTTGCTGTCCGGCATACGCTTGTCGTTTACGTTCCATCAAAGTCTTACGGGCAAAATCATTCAATTCATTTAAATTTTTGACCTGGTAGTTTTTGAAAAAAGCCTCATCCATGGCAGGCATTTTAACTTCACGTACCTCCTGCATTTCAACCGTATAATATCCTTCTTTCCCGCGCAACGCATGAACGGCAAAATTTTCCGGGAATAGCACCTTAATATCCTTCTTGTCACCCGCTTTCATGCCAACGATGCCGTTAATTATTTCCGGAATACCCACCGCCACACCGCTGCCAACTTCTTCCCAAGTTGATTTCTGCTTGCGCCATGCATGAGGCACATCTTTAAAATTGTCCACAGGTTCGCCGTCGCAGATGCCTTCGTACGCAATTTTCACGTAGTCTCGCATATTGGCTTCACGATGGACCACTTCGTAAGTTGCCTGTTGTTTTTGTAAATGTGCAATAAAATCTCGAATTTCTTCGTCCTTGATTTGTATGTTCTCCTCTTCAAGCAAAAAATTCTTATAATCGGGGAGCGTAATTTCAGGAATGACCTCCACTTCCAACGAAACCGTCTGTTGACCGTCCACGGCATCTTCAAAATCCGTTTTCACAAGAGAAGCAATCTCCAATTTTTCAGTACTTTTCAAATATTCAACAACTTCACCCAGCAATGACTGCTTAACTTCATCGGCAATAATGTCCGCATAACGTCTATTTAAAATATCCAATGGGACTTTCCCTTTACGAAAACCCGGCATGACCGCACTTGCTTGCACCTTCTTTAAAACGTTTTGTTTGAATTTCAAACACGTTGCCGCATCCAGCGTTGCCACCACCTTTTTGAGGACCGAATGCATAGGTTCAATGATTACTTTCATACGTCTCCCCGCACTATTTGATACTAAACTTACCGGCTCCCACAAAGGAAAAAACTAAGCCTAAAACGGTCAAACACACCAGAGGCGATAGAGGGGGTAAAAAAAACAATTTCCAGGACAATTTTCCCCACATGCCTATGAGACCTACAATAAATAAAACTAGAGTTGCCAGCCTAAAATAGAACCCTAAAATGATAAACAACCCTGTCCAAATAAATGTAAAAGCGGCCACAACACCCCAAAATAGTTCAGAAAATGGAAAATGCAATTGGATGACAGGATGTCCTAAACGTTTCAACATCCCACCGTCCATAAAGCAACAAATACTGTACACGATTAAATGACTTCCCCAGAAAAAGCGGAATAAAAGTAATCCAAAATTTTCTTTTTGTAACCCACTCTCTAAATGCTTTAACCAGGGAATCATTTTAACCTTTATAGGTACTATTTATCGCTCACAGTGCCCTTAGCACCCTTTTTTTTCAAGTAAGCTTCATACTGTTCTGAGAAATTTTTTTCAACCTTTTTTAACCCACGTACCACTTGTGGATTTTGCGGATCCGTATCGTCTACAAAAGACTCTACGTAATAAAGATCTTTACCATTACCGGTATTCAAAACAAACACTACCTCTTTACCGTCATTATCTACCTTCGCTTTTCCAAAAGCAAACTCAGCCTGTAACTGGGCTGAAAAAAGAGCGACCACGGCCACTCCGAATACATACATTTTTTTCATAATAAACAACATGTTAACATTGTATTAACTGCAAACAGATAAAGTTTTGTACGACAGTAAAAACACGTCAAGCCAAATATCTATATTATCTACACGTAAAAATTTACATACATCCTAGAAACAATCTAAGAGTTATCCGGTTTGACTACGTAGTATAAAATAATCCTCATTATTTTTTTCATTATAAACATCATTGCACCTACAAAGTTAATGCTTAATGGACCATGCAAACATAGACGCGCAATTTTAGGTTACCTTACCTATAGTTTCTCTAATTTTTTATGCAGTGTAATTCGAGGTATTCCAAGCAATTGGGCCGATTTCACTTTATCATCACCGCACTCCAATAGTGCATCCAAAATTAGCCGTTTTTCATTGTTTTTACAGCAAATGAACTCCCCAATACCCCTTTTCTTGCAAAAAAACTTTCCTCCCACTTAAGACAATTCTATGAAAAACCCTAAATATGTCACAACGATGTTTTCCGTAAAATTTCTTAACTCTCTAATATGTTATTAATCGTTAGAAATACTTTTGGCGCTCTTTTTTTCCAAGTAAGCTGCATACGCTTCCGAGAAATTTGTTTCGACTTTTTTTAACCCACGTACCACTTGTGGATTTTGCGGATCCGTATCATCTACAAAAGACTCCACATAATAGAGATCTTCACCATTACCGGTATTCAAAACAAACATTACCTCTTTACCATCATTGTCTACCTTCGCTTTCCCCAAAGCAAACTCAGCCTGTAATCGGGCTGAAAAAAGAGCAACCATCCCCATTCCAAATACACACACTTTTCTCATAATAAACAACAACTTAATGTTATACTTAACTGCAAATAATGAAAGTTTTGTGCCACCATAAAAACACGTCAAGTTAAAATCTCTACATTATTTGCACACCTTTGGGGAACAGATTGTTACATTTCCATAAAAATCATCCGTGTTTTGTTGCATTGCATCATCGCAAGCAAAATTAACGCTTAAATCATAACGTAATGTTCCATCAGGCCGTACTTACAATTTTTCTAACTTTCTGTACAACGTCCTTCGAGGCATTCCAAGCAATTGGGCTGCTTTCGTTTTATTCCCGCCGCACTGCAACAAGGCATTTGAAATCAGCTGTTTTTCGTTATTTTTTACAGAAAGTGGATTGTCGCTTGTTTCTTTTCTTGCAAAAAACTTTTCTCCCAACTGAGACAAATCCACGGGAGATCCCCGATACATTACAATGATATTCTCTGCAAAATTTCTCAATTCTCTCACATTCCCAGGCCAATTGTACTGCAACAAGACTTTTTGTACATTGGCGGGAATGGTGGGTACTTTGACTCCATTTTCTTCGCCGAATAAGGTTAAATAATGCTGCAGTAGCATCAGAATATCTTCCGGGCGTTCACGCAGTGCAGGCAGGTGAACTTCTATAACGTTGAGACGATAGTACAAATCTTCTCTGAAATGCCCCAATTTAACCTCTTCTCGCAGCGTTCTATGCGTGGCACAAATCAATCGCACATCCAGATGCGTGGGATGTACTCCGCCCACACGCTCCACTGTTCTGGTCTCCAAAAAACGCAACAATTTTACCTGGACACTGGCATCAATTTCACCAATTTCATCCAGAAATAAAGTACCATGATCGGCGCATTCAAAACGTCCCACGTGCTGCTTAATGGCCCCCGTAAAGGCACCTTTCTCGTGACCAAACAATTCCGATTCCAATAAATTTGCAGGTAAAGCCGCACAATGAACGGGAATAAATGGTTTTTGAGATCGCGTACTCTGCCGATGTATCAAATGTGCAATCAATTCCTTTCCCGTGCCCGTCTCGCCCGTAATTAAAATATTGGCACGCGAAGGCGCAACCACCGCCACTTTGTTTAAAACGTTTTGAAACGTATCCGAATTGCCCAAAATACCTTCCGGGTGGTAACGATCCGATAGTTTTTTGTGCAAATCACGATTTTCTTCACGCAAATTACGATCATCCAACGCGCGTTGAACAATCATTTCCAATTTTTCCAAATGAATGGGTTTACTTAAAAAGTCGTAGGCACCTCGCTTCATGGCTTCGACGGCCGTTTCAATATTGCCGTAGGCGGTCATCATGATGCAAATGGGTTTGTTGGCCAATGCCAGCGCTTTGTCAATGACACACATCCCGCTTTTTTGGCCCATGCGCAGGTCAGTAATGATAACGTCAAATATGTGCGTGTCCATCAGTTTGAAAGCTTCTTCGGGCCCATTTGCCGTGTACACGTCAAATTTACTTGAAAAAGTTAACTTTAACCCTTCGCGCGTGTTCTTTTCGTCATCCACAACAAGTAATGTTCCTTGCATAACTACCTTTGGGGTTGAATTTGACAGATGGCCTGCATCACGCGATCGCTGATTGCCTGAAGCGGATCTTTTTCGGAACGACACGCTGTAAAATCGGATGGATACAGTGTTTTGCCATACACAATCGAAAGCCTAGGTTTAAGATTTAAAAAACACTTGCCTTTGGGCAAGGCCTCAAAAGTACCAAAAATCCGAACCGGGACCACGGGTACCGACGAACGTTCTATGAACAACCCTATTCCCTTTTTTGCCCTCTGGGGAATACCCGTCACGGAACGCGTTCCCTCCGGAAACATGAGAATAGGGTAACCTGCGGACAAAATGTTTAATATCCGCCTAATGGATTGGACATCATTGCCCCTTTCACGGTCTACGGCTATCATATTGAGTCGTCTAAAAAACCAACCCCTACCTTTTTTAAACAAAGTACTGCGCGCAAATGAAAATATGGGTTGGCGGCAACAATGGAGGGCGATAATGGGTGGATCCAAATAACTTACATGATTACCTGCCAAAATGAAAGCCCCATTTGCAGGAATATTGTCTTCACCATAAATTTTTCCCCGATAGAGTACTTTAAAGATAAACTTATAAAATAACCTTACACAACGGTAGGAAAAAGAAAGATTTGCCTTCATAATACATTTTATATATGACCCATTAGCATAAAACAAAAGCACAAAAAATGTTGGAAGATCAAAAATGGTTCACTTTATTGCAAAAAACGATCGAATCGTTGGACGGACGCCCCTCTTGGAATGTTTACTTCATGTCCATTGCACTTTTAATGGCCGCACGTTCCAGTTGTACAAGGCTCAAAGTAGGGTGTATCCTTGTTTCCGGAAAAGGCAATAAAAACCGAATTATTGCTGCGGGTTACAACGGTTTTTTGGCAGGATTGCCGCACACTTCAAAAATGCGTGACGGTCACGAACAAGCAACCGTTCATGCAGAACAAAATGCCATTGCCGATGCCGCACGACGTGGGGTCAGTATACAAAATTCAATTGTTTACATCACTCATTATCCATGCATCAATTGTGCAAAAATATTGTTGGCATCAGGCATTCAACATTGTTATTATCATACCAATTATAATAACGATTCTCTTGTGGAGGAACTCTTTAACGAAGCACATGTTCCTTTACAGCAGTTATAGAATGTATGCCACTGACAACACACAATTTTGCCGGATTAGTCCTGTTATCAAATCCTCAGTATACGCAGGACGGAGAGTTTTTGCAAAGCGTTATTGCCATCATCCAACATCAACCCGATAGAGGATCTATGGGCCTTATGCTCAATCGCCCTCTAAGGCTTACGCTCAATGATTTTGACGAGCAACAGTGGGAAGGCTTTGATTCCGTACCTGTTTTCAAAGGAGGCCCCGTTGAACAAAAACGTCTCATTGTAACGGCCGTCGAATGGGGCCCCAAAAGTCACTTTTTGAAATGGTATCTGGGACTACAAACGCAACAAATTTCTCACCTACTATCCAAAAAGAATGCCCTTGCATTGCGTGCCTATTGCGGTTATGTGGGTTGGGCGCAAGGGCAATTGGAGGAGGAAATGCAGAAAAAATTTTGGCTCCCCGTTCCCATGCATCCCAAAGAAGTCTTTGCTTCTAAAAATACGCAATTGTGGCACAAGCTGATGTTTCTCTTTCATCCAACCAATATCCTTTTCAATCAACTATCCATCAATCCCTCCATGAATTGAATGGCAGTTGGGCCGTATGCCATCGACGTGTAGACGTTCGTAAAAGATGGGCCTGTGTAGCGATGTTGCATAGCAGTGATAATATGTACCGTTCCTGCGCAGCCCTCGAATAATATAGAAACGCTGGGGCAGGAAACATATTACAAATCCGGATGCCAAACGCACGGTTGAATATTATGGGTTAAAAAATTTCCAATTGGCTCCTAAAAAAACATCAACACACTTTTGCACGACAATTAGGTAAAAGTACGCGCGTTTACCGACAAAATTCTCAATCAAGGAATCCAAGGACCTTATGGCCCCTTTAAATATCTCCTATGCATCGAGATCCGCTCTACAACGCACAAAGGTACATTTTGTTAGGTTTATAGATTCATATGTAGCAGCACAATGATGTTGCTTACCCATCCTACGGCAAAACGGGGGTTTGGTACAATAAAATGAAGGCTGTCTGGAGTTCCGAATTTAAAGGTTTTGGAGAAATTGCATCCGAGGGTTATGGTGGATTCGACGGATATCTTGTACTATATTATGATGGCCATGGGGGGTTGGTTTGGCGGCAAGTCTTTTTACGTGTAGGATCGGTACAAGGGGTACTAAAACTTGTGGACGACTGTGATTGCAGACAATCCACATGGGGATACTTACACCGGGTCGGGTAATGGTGTAAAAAGACAATTGAAGATAACACTGTTTTTTCTAACACAGCCGGGATTCCATTGACGCCTTGCATGGCGCAGGTCAATGGAACAACCGATTACGTGCATGCAATTGTCTACGTACCACCTTTGTGTGGGTAAAATACCTCTTCGGGTGGCGATGGGGAGGGTCTTTTGTTGGCAAAATTGAAAAAGTTTGATTTAAGCGTAATGGGATGCAGTTTTTCTCACACTCAGGGGGAGTACTTTTGGGAATTCTGCAAAGACCCTCTACAATCGCAATTGTTTTTGCGCTTTATTCCCATTGAAATTGAATCTACTGCAAAAGCAGCAGCAAATGCTTGCAGGCACGTATCAACAATTTTTGGATACAAAATAACTTGCTGGTACATTCCCTAACAACAGTTCCCATCTAACCGTATCTATTTTTACAGTTCCCACCGTATCATTTGACACACCTACCACAGACATTTTTTCTCTTTAAACATACGCAACAAGCACAAAAGGGCCCTCTCCGGGCCCCTAGGAACTTTATGAAAAAAATCAAATGGTTTCTTATTAGTGAATTGTAATCTTTCTTGCTTCCGGCTTACTTGTTTTTGGTAAAATTAATGTCAGGAGACCATTTTTCATCTTGGCATCCAATTTATCTACCTGACCATCACCCGGCAACAAAGTTGTAAATTTAAAGCGTCTTTTTGATTTCTTAGAATCTCCATCCTTGTCTGTACAACAACACACAGAACGTTCCACTTCCGCTTCGATAACCAACAAAGACTCATCGACGGAAATTTTAACATCGTCTTTGTCGGCCCCCGGTATGGCCACTTCTAGGCAATACGTCTTTTTACACTCCATCCAGCGTAGAGGTCGTGCAAAATGATCGCGATGGGAAAATCCGTCCTGAGATAGCCAATGATGCATGAAAGCCACGCTATCTTTAAACAGACATTCCATAGGATCCCTATCGTGAGGGAAGTTTTTCGCCTGAAGAGGACTTATAAGAATCGCTCCCAAACACATAACAAAAACAGACTTAAATAAATTCATCATAATAATTGAAAGTTTATGTCAATTTACAAAAAAGTCAATCATTGGATTGCAAAAAATATAAAAATGTTTTTAAAATTTTTGCTTCTTATGAGTTGGTCAACTTTTAAAAAATTTTTCGTTTACCTTCATCCACTGAAGGTTTCTCTGGATACGAGCAAAATTCCTTTCAAAGATAATTTTTTCCAAATGATGCAATCCAAAATTGTACGTGCGTTCAATGATATGGAAGCATTGGAGGCGGGGAATATCGCAAATCCGGATGAAAAACGCATGGTTGGACATTATTGGTTAAGGAATTTTCAATTGGCTCCCAAAAAAAACATCAATACGCTTTTGCACGACAATTGGCTGAAGGTGCGTGCGTTTGCCGATAAAATTCTCAATCAAGAAGTCCAAGGGTCCCATGGCCCCTTCAAATATCTCCTATGCATCGGCATCGGCGGATCCGCCTTAGGTCCACAATTGTTGTCGGATGCCTTGGATCGAAGACCTAAAGGATTAAGGGCACTTTTTATAGATAATACGGATCCGGATGGCATTTTTAGAGTTTTAAAAAAGATCCACAAACATTTGGGGCAAACGCTCGTTTTGGTCACTTCAAAATCCGGAGGAACACCGGAACCTCGCAATGGACTCATAGAAGTCCGATCTGCCTTCATCAAACAAAATATTCCTTTTAACCAACACGCCGTTGCCATTACCTGCGAAGGAAGTATTTTAGACGTGGAGGCACAACAGGAACGTTGGTTGGCGCGTTTCCCCATGTGGGATTGGATTGGAGGACGAACCAGCTTATTCAGCAACGTGGGATTGGTGCCTGCAGCCCTACAGAACATTGACATCAGCGCCCTCATCCAGGGAGCCACCGAAATGGACATTCTGACCCGCAATACGGAAGTTTTAAACAATCCGGCGATAATGCTCGCTTTGGCCTGGTACGCTTGCACCGAAGGTACGGGTAAACGCAACATGGTGGTCTTGCCTTACAAAGATGCACTCATTCTTTTCCCACGCTACTTGCAGCAACTTATTATGGAATCGCTGGGCAAAAAATTAGCCCATGATGGACGTAAAGTTTTTCAAGGATTGACCGTGTATGGCAATAAAGGTTCAACGGATCAACACGCTTACGTACAGCAATTAAGAGACGGCCTTGATGACGCTTTCGTCATTTTCATTGAAGTCCAAGTCCCCTGCAATCCTTCCAATGTCCACGTTGAACCCGGTTTAGGCTCGGGTGACTTTTTGGAAGGTTTTTTACTTGGCACGCGCGCCGCTTTAGCGGAAGTAGAGCGTCCTTCCATTACCTTGACGCTGAAACACTTAAATGCGCAAAGCTTGGGTGCCCTGGTGGCTTTATTTGAACGGGCAGTGGGTTTTTACGCCAGCTTTATCAGAATCAACGCCTACAATCAACCTGGTGTAGAAGCCGGCAAAAAGGCGGCTGCCAAATTTTTGAACCTGCAAAAACGCATACTCAATTTTCTTACCGACCACACCGGTGAATATTTCAGTGCAGAATCACTCGCCCAAGCACTTAACTTAAATGAAGATACCGAAAGTATTTTTAAACTTCTGGAATATTTGGCAGCCAACAAAAAAATCTTTCGCAATAAACTCTTACCTTTAACCCAAAGCACCTATTGCCTGAGAAAGAAATGAAAAAATCCATGAAATCAATTTTTTTGTTGGCCACCCTTGCGATTGCAAGCTGTCTTGGCGGATGTTCCCAAAGTATGGAGACAACCGCCGCTTTGGATGATTCAAAAATGCCCTGGGGGCGTCCGGCCACTTGGGAAAAAACAATGCCCATTGCTCCGGGATTTCAATATTAACCGCAGAGGTGAAGATCGCACTTGGCTACATGGGGACCACCGTGTTATTGTTGAGCGGATGCGTACAACCGGTGCATCTCAACAAAAACGCCATGATTATGGTTGAAAAACGGGGGCATGCCATGCGTGTGAAAACAAGTGGGCGCGGTCTTGGCCTAGATACGCCGTTCCTCATTGGATCCCTCACAAAGCAATTTACGGGCGTTTTATGCCTGAAACACCTCTCAAGTCTCCTCGATGCCGATGTTACAACACGGATGATGGAACAAGATTTTGAGAGTGTTTTCCAAAGTGTATCCGATGTTGACCTCTGGGAACCATTAAACTTTTTTCATTTTAAGGGCGTTACCGTTAAACAACTGCTAACCCATTCTGCAGCATTAGATTACAATACGGGCGAAAAAGTTGCAAAATTTAAATACCAAAATTTAAATTTCAACTTGCTTGGCAAAATTTTGGAAAACGTAACAGGCCAGTCGTATACAAATTTGTCACGCGCATTGTTTCAGCAAGCGGGGATGACCAATACTGGGTTCCACAGCGACTTTTCAAGTATACAACTTGCCAAAAAATTGGGTTACATCAACGTATGTTTCGATGCACTCACGGAAAGTATGAACCCCTCTGGAGGTATTATCTCAACGGCCAGGGATCTTTTACGATGGAATGATTTTCTTGCCAAAAATAACTACTTTGAGCAATTAACGGCCTACACCGTTGATGCCAATGAACCGGAATTCCTGGGGCGATATGGCTTTGGAATACTTGTTTTGGAAAACAATAAAAACAAAATATTTTTCCACAACGGTGCCATCATTTTGCCTAATGGACCATCATTTACAAGTTTTTTATCCTACGACCCAAATCGAAAAGCCTCCACGGTATGTTTTGAAATTTTAGAGGCTAATCCTTGCGAATAAAGCCACCCTACATGCGCAATCGTGCCCTGATGATTTGGGGTTCCCTTCTCAAAAATACCCCAAATCCTGTTATTCTTAGCGCAAACGAACGTAACACACCGATAATAAGCATTATCTTACCTTTATGTAGATCATCTGATATTTCCATCCTTAGAAATATAGGCCCGTTGCGGCGGCTGCGACCTCGGATTGCCATCCAAGTCAAAGAAATTTTGGCCATCGAAGAAACGTGCGTCATTTATGGCATGAGAACGGTTCCACTCTTGACACATCTTTGGAGATTTGTAAGCAAAATGACCGTTTTTAAGTTGAATAATCGTGTTAACGTAACGTCCTTCTACGGTAAAAAAATGACAACTTGGATCCCTCTTAGCTAGTTCCAACACTTGGCGATAAATAGGGCCGCCGGTGGCAAGGTAACCTACGAGTTGTAATGGTGTGCCATCTACATCAACACCTCTTTTCCCATCGTGCATTCTGCCATCATCATAATACAAAAATTGATCTCCAACCTTTACAACTACTTTATTATCTGCAGTTCTAAAATCTATACCATCTTGGTGAACGGGAATGCCATCAGGGGTAACTCCTACCTGAGGATAATCAGTAGGTTTCCGATCACCACCGAACCCATTGCCAAACTTAAAAGGGTCAACATGACGAGGGCCAATGGGACGAATCTTAGTATTTTTGGGATAAAAAAACTTCAGGCCCGTATCAACACCGCCCTGAGTACTGGTCAACAATTGGGATGCTAAATGCCATCGTGTCATTGTCATCTGTGCACTCATGAGTCGGCTTTGGTCAAGTGGCCCTGGATCTATGCTTTCCACCCCTGTAAGAAGTTGATTCATGCTTGTCGACTCTGTAAGCAATTGATTCATGATTGTGTCTTCCAGAGCACAGTGGGACTGACGGTATGCTTTAAATGCTTTAGCTACAATTGCATTCTTGTCATCCTCATCCACATCCTGTTCCCAACCTTCATGTCTGTGGCCATCTGGCCCCTTTCCGCTTACGGGACAAACTTGACCTCTATGGTCCAGTTTACAATCCTCGCACCACCAAGCATTCAAGGGGACTACACCCATCACACCTGCCGCCACAAGACTACTCTTTAGGATTGAATGCATTATTTTTTTCATATTCATATTGTTTCCTATTTGTTTAAGGTTTATTTGTCGTGCTCTTTTAAATAACCTATGCTTTGTCAAGGGTATTTAAAATATTTTTTAAAAAAAGTTGTAATAAATGCATCGGGGTCTTAAAGTATCGGTACTTGTACAGGTAATGGATCTTGTTGTTGGGTCGTTATGGGCGTCGATAGATTTTTTGACCGGCAAGTAGCTTCATTTTGGACCCCAAGACCCCCACGAATAGGTTGGCATGAATTGCGTTAAACATAATTCTAAAAGTTTGATTCCCATAATCGACCCTAGGTAAAAACCTTTAATTGCTTTAGGAATCACCAAGGCATGCAAAAACAATTTGTGTACCCCTTCCCTAAGCCTTTTGAATCTTAAACATCAATGTTTGTATTATACCTAATATCCCAAAGCCTTTTTATCCTTGACTCTGATATCTGGCTATACCCTTAAAGGGGGCTTCAATCAAAGATCATATAAAAAACATGGCTCTTATGGAGGCAATGCTCTCCCGATGAGAACGGCTAACTCCGCGTATGTAAAATGATTAACAAAAATGTCCTTCACACCTTCGGAATATTTTTTCAAAATAACAACATTTCTTTTCTTCTGCGTTCATACCTGAAAATTTGCCGGCTTTGCCGCGATTGGAAATTGCACGATAGAGCTTGCCGTTTTGGATCTGAACAATAGGATGCAATTTTATGTTGTTTTTATTGGTTGCTTCGTGCATTTGGGCTTGTTCGTTTTCTATTATTAAGGGGAATTTAACCGGGATAGATCCTGCTTTGGTAGCCTTTCTCCGCCTGTTGATTACTTTCCCAATTTTTTTAGCCATGATCCGATGTCGTGGATTAAATTGCAGAAAAATTTTTTACCTTTTGACATTAGGTGGTATCCAGTATGGATTCATGTTTTCCTTTTACTTGCTAACGTATCAGTACCTGGAAGCGCACCAAATTGTTCTTTTGGATCTCACAACACCTATCTACGTTTTAATCCTTCACAACCTATGGAATAAAAAATTTTCTTGGGTACCCTTTTGGCTCGTACTTGTTTCCATCATTGGAGCGGGTATTGCTTTATATAAGCCGGGGTTATCTTTGCCTATTATGTCCAAGGGTTTTGTTTGTATGCAGTTGGCCAATGCATGTTTTGCGTGCGGTCAGGTCATGTACAGGCGATTTGCTCTGCAACATCCTCACATACACCATCATCAAATCTTTGGTTTTATTTTATTGGGAGGACTAGTGGTGACGGCACTGAATGCTACTTTGCATAACTCTTGGGGACACCTATCGTCTATAAGTACAGCACAAATATACGCTTTGTTGTACGTTGGCATCGTGGCCTCCGGTCTAGCATTTTTATGTTGGAATAAAGGTTCTATTCAATGCAAACCGGTAACCTTGGCCGTATGCAACAATCTAAAAATTCCCTTGGGGGTATTGGCGGCATATCTATTTTTAGGGGAAAAAATTATGTGGGGGCGTTTTTGCATTGGAGGAAGTTTATTGCTTTCAACTATCGTTATCGTGGAATTAACGCAACTCGGAAAGGGGCAAGAAAATTAAGTGGACCTCGTTCCATGGCACCCCAATGTTCGTGTACTGCGGTCATCAAACGGTATTTTAGCCATCAACAAACCGAGCGGCTTAATATCTCATCCCAATAAGGAAAATTGCAAAGTTGCCAACAGTTTAATCTTGGCTCCCTATGACTTGCAACGTGAAGCCTACATCATCAAAAACGAATTTGTATATTTGTTGAACAGACTGGATAGTCCCACATCGGGTATTGTGCTTTTGACAATGCATACATCCGTGGCTCATAAAGTGCGCGAAGCGTTTCGTTACGGTCGCATAAAAAAAATGTATCAGGCGCTTGTGAAAGGACGTGTACCGCAAAGTACTTTGTGGAAAGATGTTTTGCGCACCGTTAAAAATGAGAAGCAACAACTACGTTCCCGTTGCCAACACGGAGGGGTTGACGCGCAAACCGAAGTCCACGTGGAACGTTACGGGCAATTGAAAGAACACGCGTACACGCAACTGATGTTATGTCCACAAACGGGACGTACCCATCAGTTACGCGTTCAATGTGCGTCCAGAAATTTTCCCATTCTGGGTGATAGAACGTACGGTGATTTTGCCTTTAATCGGTTATTGCATTTAAAACGCTTGTATTTGCATGCACATTTTACTGCTTTTGACATAGACTCAATCCATTTCGAGGCAAAAGCGGATTGCCCATGGTCGGACGATGTGCAAACGATTACAATAGCATAGTTTCGTATTGTGCGCAGATATGTTGCCTACGAGATGGGTGTGTTTTGTGTGCCGTTATAGTATCGAAAAATAGTTTTCAATGGAGATCAAAAAAACACAAATTAAGCCCATAATATACTTCAAATACGATAAAATCATCGTCCGTTGACGCCTATGCTTCATTTGAGTGCAGTGGAAGATAATACCTACCTTTACTTTTTAGTACGGAAATCGGAAAGTAACCATAACCGCTTTGACTATAATTGAAACCAGAATAAGCGAGTGGATCACAAGATGAATGCGCCTAACGATGGCAATGGTCACATTTGATCCCCACCCGAAGATCTAAAAGTACGACATTGTGACGATGCGATACTTGTAAAAAGGTAACTGACAGTGGCATGTGCTTCTTCTCAGCTTGATTTAAATGGGTTGTACATTTACAGTGACGGCTTATGGAAAATTTTCTTCAAGCTGCAGTTTTCTTTTGTATTCTATATGGTGCTGCAAAATGCAGACCGTGTTCCGTTTTTGAAAATAAAACGTGCACGAGAATCCAAATAAACGAAAAATCAGTTTTTTAGTAATATCGATTTTCCCACGTCGTATTGCTGCTAGGATTCGTCGAGCCGGGACATTCGGGTAATAGGCATATCATGTAACCGCCGCTAACTAGCCAGGGTGTAATATACCTCTCTCCTATACGCCCCTTGAACTTATTATAACATTTATTCCACTCGGCAGTATTTTGTCTGATGCCATACAACGAAACGCCTATGCTATGAGGTCTATTGCCACCGCTCCCCATCCAATTATCGATGTCGTAACTGTAGGCTTTATTGCCCAATGGAACGGCATTCCATTTGCCCGTTGCAGGATTCCTGAGGCGACTCGGTACAAACGGCAATAAGCGACCCGGTACGGCACCCATAACACTTGAATCCGGAGGAAATTCATTAAAGATGAGATAATAAGCACGGAAAGATTTGAGGATATCCACCGTATCCTCCAGCGTTGCGTTGAGTCGAAAATCTTCGGTGGCTTTCCTAAAACCCGGAATGGCAATGGCGGAAAGGATGGCCACAATGCACAGGGTAACAACGACTTCGATGAGCGTAAAACCGTTACGGATTACGGAGGGAGACTTGGGTTGTCCTTGAATATATTTACCCGAAAACGGTTGAGTATGGGCAACGAAATACTCCGATTTCTGATCAGGGACCGATCCTCGACCGGGGTCCAAGCGCTGGACCGGCTGCAACTTTCGACCGGAGTTCAGGCTCCTGCTCGGGTCAAATCCTAATTCCCAGATAGGTTCCAGAGCTCGATTTAGTTCCAGCCGTTGCTTCGGGGCTAACGCCTGGATCGGTCTCGATTTCTGGTTTGGCTTTAATACTCGGCTTAGTTCCGATCCTCGAACCGACTCTAATCTTTGTTTTAGCTTCAGGTCCCGACTGGGCTCTAACCTTCGACTGGGTTTTAATTCCAAGATCGATCCTAGGGCCCAGTTTTGCCAAAGTCTTCGAGGTAATCCTCGATCGGCTCCCAACCGTTGACCGAGGTCTCCGACCTCCGGAACGACGTTGGCAATTAAGCGCTTAGACGCTTGAGGTCTTGAGGTCTTGAGGTCTTGAGGTCTTCACAGTTAAATTATTGTATCCTTCCTCCCATACACTTGTCAAGGGTTTTATAAGGTTTTTCGGAGTGGTTTGAAACATTCGGTCGTTCGGTTCAATGACCCGCAATATGTGAAAATATGGGCATCTTACGGCAAGGCTGAGTTCATGGGTTAAGATTGGTATGCGGTAAAGTAGTCGTGATCCACCAACTTCCTAAAGGGCCGGATATAGCACATGTATATCCAAATGTACGAAGGATTTGTTTCCTTCATAGCCTGTAAGTTATTTCATTGCTTCGTAATACCTCATCCACATTGTATCGTGCATCGGACGTTATTTCGTTCATCGTCGTATTGTATCATTCCAAGAGGTATTCAAAACAGTTTCATCGGCCCCAGTCGGCAGTGGCAGGATAGATGCGGCTCTTTGAGATATACACGTTTGTACATAACTTTCCTCAGAGGACTTCCAGAAACTTATAGATTGTAGACGGCCCCATGTCGGAGGTTGGACTTTATGACACATTGCCGGCCTGAGGGGTATTATAATCTCTTGTTAAAGTTATATCATCGCCCTGTTATTGGTCCGCCACTTGGTTCCTTTGTATCTCCCATAACACCTTAATACGCAACATTGCATGGTTTCTAAGGTACCATGACCTATCATCTAAACATCGAGAATGCTCGATGTCTTATTGTATCTAACCAAGGTCCTGGCAAACTTAAGGCATGCGATCGGAGCTTGGGAGTGCCTGTCTATGGCATTGTAGTAACTTCAAAAGGTATATATCCCATCGCCTTATTACGTCCATAACCCACACTTAACTTTACGTCGGATATTTCGCTGGGCAGATACGGACTAGCGTATAATCCAGTTCCGCCTCACGTCGGATTTTCATCATGGGCATAATTTATTATCCTAAAATACTCCTGAGTTCGGGGAAATCCACAGAAAGGACAGTGGAATTGCGTCAGAAAGTAGACGTTATTTACCTTTGTTTAATCATTTCATAAGTGAGGCTACACACAGATCTCAAAGATATCCAATTCTCGATGGACCTGCTAAAGTTAACCATACCAATAGCTTCAGATGTAGTGCCTTGGTTTTTGGAACGCAAAGTCTAAATTTACATGCAGGGGCCTATTTCAAATACATTTGCTCACTGCCATTAACGGCACACAGGTTTATTCAACGTGGGTAAACCCTCCGCTGCTTGCGGTATGTGCTAAAATAAAAAGATGAGCGAGTATTTATATTAGCCCGATTTACAGCGCGACGCAATAGGTTACAATTATCAAAAGTATTAGGGTGAAAGCAATTTTAAATGCAGTCCTCGGATAAAGAAACAACTGCGAGTGGTGCTTTTGGGACGAGTGAATGTTTCATAACTACATGACAATGAGCAAGTAAATTATATAAAAACCCAAGGTACGGATTATACGCCTCTTTATAACAATCAACAGCTCGTATTCTTTACATAATACCCCGCCGCAGAGCAGTTGGGCCTTTATTCCCGATCGTTTATCATTTTAGGATTTTAGTACCGTAGGTGTAGGCTACTAAAAACGTATAAAATTTTTTTGCCAGGCAATTACTTTTTTATATGAATGTAAAAGCTGTGAAAATACTTATTACGGGAGGATCGGGCTTTTTAGGGCGGCATCTCATTCGGATATTGCAAGCCAAAGGGTTACATGATTTACGCAGTTTTAGCCGAAGTCCTTGCGAAGATTTGACGGCCAGTGGTGTTGAATTATTTTACGGGGATTTAAATCAATTCAGTGCCATTGCGACCGCCGTTCAAGGGTGCAATGTTGTATTTCACACCGCCGCCAAGGCTGGAATTTGGGGGAATTACAAAGGTTATCACCAAACCAACGTTATCGGAACGCTTAATGTCTTGAAAGCCTGCCAACAATGGGGTGTGAAAAAACTCATTTACACGAGTACACCGAGCGTCATTTTCAATGGAGAAAATTTGTCCAATGTCAACGAAAGCATGCCCTACGGTCGCTGTGGATCGTGTGCTTACGCAGCAACCAAACGTATTGCCGAACAGGCGATTTTAGAGGCCAACGGGCAACAGGGTCTTGCGACGATTGCATTACGGCCTCACCTCATGTGGGGCCCCGGCGACAACCATCTTATTCCCACGCTCTTAAAATTAGCCCAAAGGGGTTTGCTCTTTCAAGTGGGTGACGGCAAAAACTGGGTTGATTTGTCCTATGTGGAAAACATTGCGGAAGCGCATTATTTGGCCATGGAAGCTTTGGGGCAGGGACTCATAGAAGGTAAAGCGTATTTCCTATCCCAAGATGATCCTGTACGTTTGTGGGAATGGATTAACCAACTCCTCATGAAACTTAATGTGCCCTGTGTACGCAAAAGAATCCCCTATAAAATTGCCTACTTGATGGGAGGTATCTTTGAAATCCTCTACAAAATTTTATGCATCACGCCATCACCTCCCATGACTCGATTTCTTGCAAAAGAATTGGCCAAAGACCATTACTTCGATATCTCGGCAGCAAAAATGGATTTACAATATTTACCTAAAATATCCAACGAAGAGGGATTAGAACGTTTGATTATTTGGTTAAAAACTCAAAAAATGTGCTAAAAATTATTACCCTCCGAAGTTTAATCAAACAATGCCCATATTATCTCGCATATCTGTTCTAAAACGGCGTGGCGCAAACTTTTTTAAAAAAGTAGTTGCAAGTTCGTAACGTTATTCTTTACTTTGTACCCCATATGTCTGATAAGACAATATCAGAAACAACATTGCAAGGTATAGGTGCATCGAATGGTATTGTATGTGGGCCTGCATTGATATTCATAAAAACTGAGCTGGAAGTTCCATATTACTTTATAGAATCACATCAAATTCAATCCGAAATACAAAAGTTTAAGGATGCCATTGATAAAACAAGACAACAAATTTTAAATGTTCAAGCAGAAATAACTCAAAAACTGGGTGCGTCAGAAGCTAGTATTTTTGATGCCCATTTACTGTTGCTCGAAGACAAATCCATTTTTAATACCACGGTTGACAGTTTACAGAACCAGTGCTGCAATATAGCCTACTGTTTCAGGTCATCGGTGGAGAGAGTTATAAAACAACTGAGCGCCATTGAAGACATACAACTCAAAGAAAGATGTTTAGACCTTAAAGATGTTGCACGGCGTGTTTTGCACAACTTATTGGGACATAATTTTTCCAACTTGGCCGCCTCACTCACGGAACCGTGCATCTTGGTAGCCAACCGATTAGATCCCTCGGATACCACTGCTTTTTCGGGCAAAAAAATTCAAGCACTCATCCTAGAAAAAGGCGGAAAAACTTGCCATACGGCCATTATGGCGCGTTCTTTTGGCATTCCCACCATTGTTAATTTACCCGGGGCTTGCCAAAAGATAAAAAACAACGATAGCCTATTATTTGACGGGGATGAAGGGAAAGTTTTTATCCATCCAACACATCACACTGTAGCCCACTACGAGCAGTTAAAAAAGCAACGAGAACTTTTTCAATTGGTCCTTCAACAACCCGCTGCAGGTCCCGTACAAACGAAGGATGGAACGCAAATAGAACTTTGGCTAACGTGCGACGAACCCGTTACTGCAAATCAGTTAGCAAAGCTCAGATTTAAAGGTATTGGTCTAGTTCGTACCGAAAATTTTTTCCTGCAAAGGGATATATTGCTTTCGGAAAACGAACAATTTGAAATTTACAAAGAACTTACCCAAAGAGCCTCACCATATCCCGTTATCATCAGAACAATTGATATCGGCGGAGATAAAATTCCAAAGCAAATAGATTATTTCAATAGGGAAAACAATCCATTTTTAGGGCTTAGGGCCATTCGGTTTTGTCTAGAAAATAGAGAATTTTTCCTGAAACAACTGCGTGCCATACTAAAAGCAAGTGCCTTTGGTCCACTTCAAATTCTTTACCCTATGATCACAAGTTTGCAGGAACTTATTGAATCCAATGCGCTTCTGGATCAATGTAAGTTGGAATTGGAACAAAATAACATTCCATTCAACCGTAAATTAAGAATAGGTGCCATGATCGAGACACCAAGTGCTGCCCTCATTGCCGATTTATTGGCACCGCACTGCGATTTTTTGAGTATCGGCATCAACGATTTAACCCAATACACTTTAGCGGTCGATCGTACCAATGAACAAGTTGCTCACCTGTACGAGATCATGCATCCTGCCATTTTGCGACTACTTGTTCAAATTGTTCAAACCGGACAACAGGTGAATAAAGCGGTTCATTTGTGCGGAGAAATGGCCAGCGATCCCATTTATATTGCATTTGGCATCAGTCTAGGGCTCCGCTCATTTTGCATCCACAGAGACAAACTTGCGGAAATACAATACTTAATTCAGCAATGCAGCATTCAAGATTTTCAAGAACTATCTTCCCGATGTGTGCATTTAAAAAATGCATCGCAAGTGTTTACTTTATTTAAGAATTTTTACCTAAGTAAATTGAACGAAAGTATATAATTGCAGTCTAATTTAAAAAATGCTTGACTTTTTGTTGTGAATGTTGGTTAATGATAAATGCTTCTTATAAAAGGAGCAGAAACCCTAAAGATAAGAAATAAAATGAACAAGAAATTATTCAAAATCGCATTAAGTGCTTTGGCAATCGAAGCCGGAAGTTTGTTTGCAGGAGATGTTGCTTCTTCCTTTAATCCATATGTGGCCGTTAAAGGTGGATTCGTAAAACCTGGAAACAGAGATAATGTTAAATATAAAAAGGGTGGCACAGGTGCCATAGAATTCGGTGTTTCCTACGACGCATGGCGTTTGGGATTAGAAGTCGCTTACCGTCAGGCTAAAATTAAGGAAAGCACGAATTTATTGGTGGATGCCAGCAAGGATAAGTTCAATGCTTTGGCAGGTATGGTCAACGTTTACTATGACTATGCTTTGACCGAAGAAGTTGCCTTATACGTTGGAGCCGGTTTGGGTGTAGCAAAGTTCTCTGCTCATGATAAGACTACCAAAGTAGATACCTCTAAAACGGTGTTTGCATGGCAAATTGTAGCCGGATTGGGATATGATATCAACGAAAACTGGACCGTTGAAGCAGGTTACAGATTGTTTAACACGGCTAAAGTTAAAAGTGCTACCAATTCCGTTAAAACTCCATTCTGCCACTCGCTTGAAGCAGGATTACGTTATAACTTCTAATATTGGTTGTTAAACATAACAAAATTGGCTTGCCGTAAGGTAGGCCTTTTTGTTGTGTCGCATGTTCCTTTCGGTGTACTTTTTGCCAAACGACTTTCTCGATTAGATCATCGGAAAAACAACAATGTAACCCTAAAATACAACGTCACACCTCTGGCCCGTGTAAACTCAAATGCTCCAAATCCTTCACGGATAAAATGTACCAGATTAAATTACCTTCTGGATCCGTTACGACATTGTTGCAATAACTCAACTCTTGGCGGAAATATTCCACTCTAGACTCCGATAATTCGGACAAAAACACCTGCTTGGATAACATGCAAGCGACGTCGTTTATCCAGGTGAGCCGATCTTGCAATTTCCCATAATTATCCAACTCCAGCAATAGGTTTTCCACAAATAAATTTGCTCTATTTACGTCGATACACTGCGGTAGCGCATCCAATAAAAATTGATTTTCGTTCAAATGCCTGAGAGAACAAATTTTTTGCTCATTTAAAAAAACCAAATTACGCTTTAATGATGCCGATTGCAAAGGAGATAACGTAAATGTATGGGGCAATAAAAGGTTCTGCAAATACAACGTCCGTTGTTGCAGCTGAGACAGCGATTTTTCAAAGCAGATACGCGCACATGCGGCTTTACAGTCAAAAAAAAGCAGGTAAGTCTTATTTTCATACAATGCATAACGTTTTTGCCAGACGTTTAAAAATGTAAGATGTGCCAGATGATGATCTTTGACGATATTTTGTTGAATTTTTTCACCATTCCACCGATCTTTGACGTCGTCTTGTACGATTGTTGTTTTCATCTCGCAATGACGTACTTTATCATCCAGTTGTCGACCGTCTTCAACGCTTTTAAAATTATTACACTCCATTGCGTTTTCTACTGCCTCTTTGTTGCCGCATACCCATTGGGAAGGTGTGGGCGCCAGAAAAGGTTTATCCATGTCGGCTGTGTTGCATGCCTCTTGCGCCTCTTTCTCCTGCGGTATAGTAGATACACTGCCCACAGTTTTTACGTGCGTCTGCAATGCCGTTGATAGGGCTTCAAATACGTATTGCCGTAAAATTTGTTCATTTTTAAATCGTACTTCTCGTTTTGCCGGATGCACGTTAATGTCCACATCGGCTTCCGGCAGACAAATGAATAGAAAAACCGCGGGATAGGTTTTGGGGGGTAAGTAAGTCCGATAGCATTCGCGAATAATACCCAACAAGCATAGACTTGCAATAGGCCTCCTATTTAAAAAAATGTACACTTCTTGGGCCCCCGCATAGCCATAACCCGGAGGACAAATCAACCCAGAAATGGAGACTGCATTTTTATCAAATTTGAGAGGGATCCAATGCCTGCAAGAACGGCGAGGCCAAATTTCGTCGACGCGTTCCTCCAGAGAGACGCACGTTGGGGACGAAAAAATTTGTCGAAAATCTTCGGTGAGCGTAAAGTGTACATGCGGGTAAGCTAAGGCGTATAGCCGAACGCTGTTGATGATGTGAGCACTCTCCGTGGATTCCGATTTCAAAAACTTACGTCGGACCGGTATATTAAAGAATAATTGTTCTACCGTAAAGGTACTGCCTCGCGTACGCGTACAAAGATTTTTTGAACGTACTTCTCCTCCCATCAATTCTATTTCTGTCCCCACCAAATGATCGTTATCGCAAGTCCGCAAAGTTGTTTTCGAAATGCTGGCAATGGACGGTAAAGCTTCTCCCCTAAAACCAAAAGAATGCAAGGCGTATAAATCCTCCAATCGTTTCAATTTACTGGTTGCGTGCCGTGTAAAACACAAATGCGCATCTTGCTCGTCCATCCCCTTACCATCATCACTCACGCAAATGTATGAGCTTCCCCCCTTACGAAATTGAATATCAATCGTTTTTGCATCGGCATCTAAACTGTTTTCCAACAATTCCTTCACCACGTTTGCAGGTCGTTCAATCACTTCTCCTGCCGCAATTTGATTTGCAATTTGCTCCGGCAACACATGAATATTCATTGCCCCCTTCTAATAAATATTTTTTCCCGTGACAATGTTTTATGGATTTATTTGATCGGTAAAACTTAAAACGTGAGAACAACGGTCGGAATCAAATGGTGTTACGGCTGCCAAGTTGCCGTAAACATACTAAAAATTTCCCACAAAAACATTGTCGGCACATAAGAATCCAACTAAAAACAAACCTCATGAAAAAGTTCTACCAACATTGGGGTGTTTTGGGTGCGTTGCTTGTTAGCATCTGCGTGGTCGTGAGCTTACGTATGCTGAACTTAGCGGATGCCACCTTAACATGTCAATGCATGAGTTTGTGTGAGCTTACGGGAACATTGTTCATGAATGCACTCAAGATGTTGGTTGTGCCACTTATAACTTCGTCCCTTATTTGCGGGATTATGAATTTTAGTTCTCAGTCAGAATTTCGACGATTGGGACTCAAAACTTTTCTATTTTATTTCCTCACATGTGCTGTAGCCGTCATCCTAGGCCTATGGGTTACAAATGTATTAAACCCGGGGATCACGCATCCGGAATTGGCTGCAAAGATTTTGGGACAAGCCAACGTACTTCCCGGCGACTTCGTGGGTATCCATAAAATGGAAACGGCTAAATTTTCAAATTTTGTCCTACGCCTGCTCCCGCAAAATATTTTATCGGCTGCAGCGGACAACACGCAAATTTTAGGCATTATTGTTTTCAGTTTATTATTTGGATTTTTCATTGGCCATCTGCCCGATGATTTGAGGAAAGTGCAATGGAAATTGTGGGAAGGTATACAGCAAATCATACGCAATATTACGCGCATCGTCATAGCATTCGCCCCCATAGGCGTCTTCGGCCTCGTTACACCCATTTTCCTCAACACCGGCATTGAACTCATCAAACCGTTACTGTGGTTCGTTGTAACCATCCTGTGCGGTTTTACACTTTATTATTTTGTATTTTTATTTCTGCTACTGAAATTTGTTGGAAAGATAAAACCCTGGGCTCATTACAAAGCCATGATGCCGGTTACATTAATGGCTTTCTCAACGGCTTCCTCCGCAGCGGTTCTCCCATTCGCGCTCGAACGTGTGGAAAATGTGGCCAAAGTTTCTCCCAAAACGGCAAGATTTACGCTTCCATTGGGTGTCACCATCAACATGAGTGGTACCGCTTTATACGAATGCGTTGTTGTTTTGTTCATCGCACAGTTGTACCAAGTTACGCAGGGGATCCCATTCGACATATTTGATCAACTCACCGTAGTCCTGATGTCACTTCTGACTTCCGTAGGCGTAGCAGGTATCCCCGCTTCCGGACTCATTGCCATCACGATGATTTTAAGTTCCGTTGGACTCCCTGTGGAATCCGTCAGCGTCATTTGGGTCGTCGAACGCCTTTTGGATATGTTCCGAACGGCCATTAACGTTTTTAACGATACTTGTGGTACCATCATTATTGCGCGCAGTGAAGGAGAACGCACAGCTTACCCCGCATGTTAGATGTTCATTGCAAGACAAATTGCAATCATTCGTTGGGTATTTAAGTTTAGAAAAAGGACTCTCTAAAAATACATTGCAATCCTATAATTACGATTTACAGCATTTCATAAAAACCTTACCCGAAACGGTCTGCAATTTTAATCAGATTGACAAAGTGATTATCGATGGTTGGCTATCAGGTTTGTTGCACCTAAAAGCAAGTTCACGAGCCAGAAAAATTACGAGCGTTCGTCAATTTTTTGAATACCTCATCAAAGTGCACATTTTGGAGCAAAATCCTCTGCAACATATGGTGAACCCTCTGCTAAAACGCCTGTTGCCGGACACCCTATCCGTGGAGGAAATTGAAGCTCTGCAGGGAAGTATGGCATTGTCCCATCCGCAGGGGTTACGCGATCGAGCCATGATTTCTGTCATGTACGCGTGTGGATTACGCGTATCCGAGTTATGCAATTTGGTACTGCAAAACTTATTTTTGGATGAAAATTTTATTAAAGTTTACGGAAAGGGTAGCAAAGAACGGCTTGTTCCCATAGGCGCCGTCGCAAAAACGCATCTGCAGCAGTATCTCGTTTACGGGCGTCCAAAGCTGCAGAAATCAAAGACAAATAATGCCGTTTTCATTAGCCAAAATGGGCGACCCCTATCGCGCAAAACATTTTGGCTACATTTGAAACGGTATGCCAAAAATATACAATGCCAAAAAAACGTAAAACCACATCTGCTTCGCCACTCTTTTGCCACGCATCTACTCATCCATGGAGCCGACTTGCGCAGCATCCAAACCATGTTGGGCCACAGCGATATTGCCACCACCCAACTGTACACGCAATTAAATCCAATCCACCTGCAGGAAGCCTACAAAAAATATCATCCCAGAGCTTTTGACGATACCCTCCAACACAAGCATGAATGTGCAAAGGATGTTGCCGATGCGCAATCGGACAAGATTTAATAAAATAAATCCATGACCTCCACATTCGCTTCAATGATTAACGGCTCATTTTTCAATGACTTACTTTATTATACACCCAATGGTAAATTTTTTCGCAAGCACGACAAAGATGTCTTGCATTCAGGCATAAGGCTTTTTGATAGATTGTTCTTGAAAGAAGCTAGCGCCTACAACAAAAGCCTTCGCTCCGCAGGTGAAACCTTGGGCGGCCGTTTCTGTGTTGATGCCGCCGTCCATACAAAGCGTTATATTCGGGTATCTCATCTTCAACGTTTTCACTTTGGGGAGGACGGAAGCAATAAACGTTTGACCGCTAAAGCCCGGATGTACGCTCATGATAAGAATGCGGTCAATGGTTCCCTCTTCTAGGTAAGGGAATAAAGTATCCACACTTGTTTCAGGATTGATGGCCAATCCAGTTAAACAAGCAGCATCTCTCAACTGTTTTAATGAACGGGTTATAATCCTTTTGCTCAGTTCCGCATGCAATATAATCCTACCTGCTCCAGCCTCTAAAAATGGATCGATGAAAGAATCCGGCCGCACAAGCATCAAATGGACGTCCAAAAATAATGCAGGGTAGGTTTTGTGTACGTTTTCTGCAATTTGAGGCCCAAAACTAATGTTGGGAACAAAATGACCATCCATAATGTCGAGATGAATCTGTTTTATCCCCGATTGAACTACTTTTTCAACCGCGTTGCGCAAGTCCAATGGATCTGCCGCTAAAATTGAAGGTACCCATTCAACTGCAGGCGATTTAAGCATCTGTATTCTCGATCAACAACACGATCTTTTTGGCAACTTCTCGGGTTAATTGCGGTAGGCGTTGATACTCAATACATTGGGCGTAATCGTTGGCGGAAATACTCAGAGCATAACTTACGGATTGATCTCTAAAAAGATAACAACCTTTCTTCGTATCCTTTAATGAACATGATACCGTCAAATTCATAGAAAGTGTTTTTGCGGCATCGGGATCCGACTCGTAAACGGCTCCAATAGACCGCCCATATTTAACAATCGTCATTTCTAGCACTACATCCGCCTCGCCTTTCCTCTGCAATTTCAGATAACCATTACGTAAGATTTCTTCGCGCACCTGACGCGTCAATGTACTCTGAGCCTGCGACACAAAGGCTTTGTTGACCGCTGGCGCTACGTAAATCGTCCTAAATGAAGCACGATTGACCGGAAACCCTAAGCGATAACGTGAACATCCCGTCATGGATAATAGGATGCCTATAAAACCTAAAGTACAAACATACTTAAAATGCAAGAACCTTACCTTTATTAACTTTTCACTTGCCATCTTCCTAAAAACCAGTACTCTTTTAATCAAAGGCATGCAACAAAAAAGATTGGATAAAAAGTTGGAGTAAAAAATGGAAACCGGACTCAATAAATTGGAAGGCATTATGATTTTAACGCTTAAAGGCCGTTCTGATGCTTCGAATACATCAAAAATGGAAACCATTTGCGAAAAATTAATCGCTAGCCAAGAAAAGAATATTTTAATCGATTGTACACAGCTAGAGTACATTAGCAGTGCTGGATTGCGCATTCTTCTTAAAATGGCAAAACAAATCAAGAAAGATTTTGGAAAGATCGCCGTTGCTCATATGAACGAACACGTGCGACGAATATTTCAAATTTCTGGATTTGTAGACCTTTTCCCAGCCTACGATAGCGTTGTGGAAGGGCTCAATTGTTTGCAGCCTAAGAAATAATTACCGAGGTAATTGTAAAAAATAAGTCTGGCAAAAGCAAGCGGACGATGCGGATAAAGTGTGCGTTCTGTCGCAACGAGAGGCGACTCATCGTATAATATAGGTTTCTGTCCTGGATATGTAACGACGCCTTTAAGGCAGACGCTGCCCAAAGTAGTCATCAAAAAAAGCTGCCTTTATCATTTTCTAAACCTTTAGGGCCATTTATTGCCCAGGACTGCTTCTCCAAAATGTGCTTGCCTTGAAAGATCTTAACGAATAAAATAATTACTATGTTTACGGTATATGAGTTTAATTGCGATAATGCGGAAACCATATCGTGCGTTTGCGATGAAGAAAATAATAAATATTGGGTACAATACCATGAAAAACTGTACGATAATTTTTCTGCATTGCTTAAACAAGCCCAGAGCCTCCTAAAGCCTGAAAATTTGCCCATTTATTGCCAAGTCATCAACTTCATTCACACCGGCATTGATTTCAGTTGGATACAGGATATCGAAGCTTATAGATCAAGTTATGCAGATTGGATGAAAACGGTGGGAACCGAACACGTTCATCCGTGTGCTAATTTTGGTCCCTTTGATTTATCCGAAATACAGCCTCCTCATATTTCGGGCGACAAGCTTATTTTTTACATGCAAGATAATTATACCAAAGTACCTTACCGTGTGGAATCTCAATATCCTCTACGGGATCCCAAAGGGGAGATTTTTTACAACTTATTACCCTACTTAAAAACTTCCGATGAATGATCTACTAAAAGATTTTTTAAGTTCCCTAAATATGTCGCAGGATGCAATTGCCGAGAATTTGGCAAACAATGCTTTTCAAATTCAGCTCGACAACGGCTGCTGCATTGCTTTGGAGGTTGACATAAAAACGGGCGACATTATTTTCTCAAGCGAATTAGCCGTTGTAGAAAAAACTTACGTACCTCAGATAGCGCTGCTGTTACTGCAGGCAAATCTTTTTTGGGTAGGGACCAATGGTGGGACACTGGGGTTTGACAAAGGTACTTCAACGGCATCCTTGCTAGACCGTATTCCCGCCAACGCCGATTTACAAACGTTTGAAACGCGATTAACCACTTTTTTGGAAACCGTCATAAGTTGGTCGGCGGCACTCGAACAATTGCAACAAAATGAGCCATTGGCGAGTTCGGCAAACGCCATCGAGTCGGACCTAACTTCCGTACTGCAGAACTTAATCTAATCTCCATGAGCATTGGCAACACATCATCCAATAGTCGTAGCGATCAACTGCTTAGCCAGTTGCAAGATCTGCAACAAAGCGGGTTGGGAAATCGTCAACTCGTATTAGGTCCCAATCAAGTATCGGCAAAGAAAACACCATTCGAACGATTTTGCAACTGGTTTACGGGCAAGCCATCCCCTCCACGACAAGGCAACGCGCTTCAAAATTTGAAAACCATGCTGGAACAGGACTATGGATCTGCGGGCAAAAGTGTTTTCTCTTCACTGGTTGGCAATAAAAAGCCCATAACCGTTAAGGAAGCCATTGAAGGGATTAAACAGGCAAAGGCCCAATTTCAATGTTTGCAAAATGCACTTCTCACAGACGTACAACAGACAGCCAGACGGCAATTTGGGGATGGAATACCTCCGGATCTAGAATCAACTATTACCCAAATGATGCAGGTTTTAAAGCTGGAGACGTCGCAAGCGCAAGTTTTACATGAATTGGTCCTTCAAACACAAGACCCTGAAGAAATTCGGAATTTAGCTCTCGTAGCAACAGGTGATCCAGAATATATCAAGCAATCATTGGCAGATATTTCAAATTTACCTAGGGAATCACAATTACAGGAACTTTCAACTCTGTTACAACAAATTAACCAAGCGACGACCCTAGATAAATTGGTAGAAGTCTTACAATTAGACCCAAATTCCGAACCAGCACGAGTTTTAGGTAAATTGGTCTGTGGTACACAAGATCCCAAAGAAATTTTGGCCTTCGCTCATGCTGCCATAAGTGATCCAACCGGGGTCAGGAATTTTCTTTCAAATCTTTCAGAATTTTCTCAAGATCCACAGCTACAGGAACTTTCAAGTCGGTTGCAAAACATCGCCCGCAGTAATTTTGTCGAGGCACAACGTTTGGGATCGGCCTTGGCCAAAATGATAAAATCTGTACAACCCAATGAAGTACAAAAACAAGTTTTAGGTGAATTGGTCGGACGTGCAAAAGATCCCAAAGAAATTTTGGCCTTCGCTCGCGGCGTTGCTTTAAATCATCCAGTACTGGCCAGCAGCTTTCTTTCAAATCTTTCAAGATTCGCTCAAGATCCACAGCTACAGGAACTTTCAAGTTGGTTACAAGACATCGCCCGCAGTAATTTTACAAGGGCACAACGTTTGGGATCGGCCTTGGCCAGCATGATAAAATCTGTACAACCCAATGAGGCACAAAAACAAGTTTTATGTGAGTTTGTCGAACACACAAAAGATCTCAAAAAAATTTCGGCCTTCGCCTACGTTGCCGTGCATAATCCAATAGGGGCCAGGGAATTTCTTTCACATCTTGTGGGATTAGAACCAAATGCACAATCGCAAGAATTTTCAAATCTTCTTCCAGTAGGGGATGGACCAAGGAGGTATACTCAATGCGTGTGCCGTCTTCATGCGTTTTCATGTAAGGCCCATGTGACTGCCGTGGCAAACTCAATACGTGATGCGATGCAGTCTAACCCGGATGCAGATGGACTCACGCGTGCAACCCAAGGGGCCACCGAAATAGCAAAGCATTTGATCACGTTATCGGGCCAATTGGCTGATGAGAATATCATAGGTGGATTAAAATCCATGCTTGCGGAAGGAGACTTACTTCCTGGAACCAACAATACCAACCTTGTGCAACAATTGGATAGATTGCTGCACAACCAAGATTTGCGAGAAGTGTTGGCAAATATTGGCCAAAATGGGATTGCACCGGCTTCCCAGCGAGCCATACGGGAAACGCTCGGACTTCCTCCAGATGCCCCCATTACGGCTAAAGAAGCGCAACAGGCAGCATTGGCGGCCCTATTGTCACCCCTGAGACAAGGAGACATAGGTTCCTGTTTTGTCACGTCCGTTGCCATCGACATACACGATACGAGACCGTTGGAAATGTTAAGGGACATGACATCTTTGATCGAAAGAGGGTATATGGAAAGGCGGAATGGTCATGCACACATTCAAGTCCCTTTCAATCAAAGCTTGTTTAACCAACAAGCGGCAACGATTACCGGAAATCCATTGTTGCGTTGTTGGGAGTATACTTTGGCTACATCTTCGGAAAGACAAGCATGTTCCGCGAGAAATCGAGTGCTTATATCCCTTGCAGGTCAAGTACTACCGGATGATGAAAGCGTCAATCGTTTCATGCAAAATGCCAGTTTTGAATACGATGCGAGCAAAAGGATAACTGTTGCAGCGTTAGACGGACGTAGTATTATGGGAACTTTTACGCTTACCTATACCTCTCCAAGCAGTGGTCAGAAATCCGAAATACGGACACCTCAAGAGTTACACCAGGCTCTTCAAGAGTTTTCCGGAAAACCATTGACGGTAACTCCTAAATTTGAAGCGAGGGCACAGAGGATATTGGCACTTCTAGGCGGAGGAGTGTCAGAGGATATTTTTCGGGCCCAATACGGCCTACAAGACATTCATAAAACAACGACACAAGGCTTTCAATCTTTACCGGGTGCACTTTTGGATGTTGCGGGTCAAATTGCTTCCGAAGCGCAAAATAGAGGTGTTCCAATACCATCGAATATCTCCATGAGAAATCATGGGCATTCTTTTAATATGCGTCTCAACGACCCCATCTTACGGGAAGGTATTCGAACGGGTGCATGGGAATCGCCGAAAAAAAGACAGGATTTCCTAAGGCAACAATTGATGCAGCCCATGCTAGCCAAGACATTGGACCCAGACAATGAACAATCAGGAGCTTCAATATCCCAATTTTTTAACGACCTAAAAAATAACCTTGTTTCATTGGAGGAAAATGCACCTTCAAGGCGTACTCTAAGGCAACTCTTCGATCGTATTACAGGTGAACTGCAAGGTAAGATTTCGTATGCCGACCTCGCAAAAGCAGCCTACCAGGCCCTCCAACAAGAATTTCCAGGGATACCTGATGCCACGCTGCAAGAAAACATTATGAGGGCGTTGGCACCCATGTGCCCCCAAATGATGTTTGCGGATACCAATTGGGAAGAGGACGGTCAGCCGATACATTGGGGGATACAATTTAATCCCATTACCGACCAATTTGGCATCGTACAAGGGATGCAAAATGATTCCGGTAAATATAGCTTTGAGCCCCCTCAAATGTCTGAAAGTACATTTGATAAATGCGAAATTATAGACGATCCTCGGGTTCTTTTGAAGACGCAATGAATGTTCAACGGCATGACGCATTTCTTTTCATGCATACATATCCCCATTGATGAACTTACAAAATCTAGATTTGTAAAATTTCAAACAACTGGCATCTCATTTTACATAACTCGTTGGAATTGAGTCCCCTAAAATCTCAGATCTATTTATAGGCTTCTATGGCAGATATACTGGACAATACGCGTCCTTTTACAGTTTCCAAACTCCCTCCGCATGATATTTCTACAAATGGCAGCGACTTTTTTAAGAATTGCAACGCAACGTACGTTTCTTTCATAAATAAAGCGTATCTCTGCTTTGCAATCGCAGGATCAAGGTCCGTAGAACGAACCTCCTTTAAGACCCCTTTTCCGCTTTGACGAACACGCTCATTGTGCTGCAAAGCTCTCAGCCCACGATGCAATTGACGATGGACACTTTCTACTTCATCCAACATGAGCACAACAACAGAAAAATAAACCGCAATATGTTTCTCCTTGAAATGGTCCCGCAGCCAAACGACACTTTTCGCTTGCCCTAAAGTGCGTGGGAATCCATCCACCAACACACCTGGACTGTAAATCGGATTCATTAAGCCGTCAAATACCGATGAAACAACGGTCACGTCGTCCAAGAGAAGACCTCGATTGATCTTTTCACGCATTTCCGGATTATTTAGAAGACTACTGGCAACAAGAGGTTTCTCGTACAACTTAAAGTGGTCAATGATATAACTTTCATTGGTTCCCTTGCCTGCTCCAGGTGCTCCACTAAGCCAAATAATTTTCCTAGGTACACGTTCAACAAATTGTTCTCGTTCGCCTAATTTTTTTAAAAATAAATCCAATGCTACACTGTTCTTGGGACTCATATTTATTCTACTCTCGATTGCTAACTTTTATTAAAAATATATTTACATTCTTTGGAAGCAATTTTTACGCCAAGAAAATCACAAATCACTTTAATCTTGAATCCATGAACAGAATTTTGAAAAATTAATTTGCGCATTTTACCGAACAAAATTTTGACCCACTTGGTTGCATTGTAAACTTGTGAAGACATGCAGCAAGCATAAAATGAACGATCCCTCAAGTACCGTGCGGGTAAACTTCATTGAGTTTATTATTCACGCAAATATGCGTGTTGTGTGTAACGCTTTGCGATTTGATGACAGCGGGCTATCCTTTCATACTCTGCAACCGTATCTTTCGCATTTACCTTGACATCCTTTAGGTGACATCTTTGCAAATACCAGTAAGTATCCCGATGCATGTATTTCCCAAGCGTATCTACAACATTTTCATCCACGTATTGCCATGACAAAGTCGTTCGAAATTCACACCTGGGAGCAGGCATATTCAAAAGCAGATGTATGGATTCCTCAATCGTATTACGAATGGTATCACGCGCATTCACCAACTCAACGTAACGGCTCGGGACCGTCTTCAAATCCATTGCAAAGTAATCCACTTGATCCGACAGTAAACGGATTTGATCCGGATGACTTCCATTCGTATCCAATTTTACCTTTAAATTCATTTCCTTAAATAGAGAAACGAGATACGATAAAGTCTCCGGATACAACGTCGGTTCTCCACCGGTAATACAAACCCCCGTTATAAACCGCCGGCCCGCACTTTCTAAATAACCTATGATATCCTTCAAAAATACACCCTCTCGGCGTACGGATGTAAGCAAATTTTTGTTATGACAATACGCACAATGAAAATTGCAGCCTGGCATAAACACCACGCTGCAAACTTCTCCGGGATAATCTACCAACGAATGCTTTAAAAACCCATACCGACGCATGCTTTAATTGCTTCCGTATCGTTAATAACCGTGGGGCCATCCGATTTTTGAATAACCAGTGCAGGTAAATTGCGAATTTGGTATTGTTTTGCCACCTCCAAACCTACCTCTTCCGAGACATTAATCCATTGACCGCCAAAATCCTGTTCCTTTAAAAATTGTTTAAGCGGTTTGCACTTTACGCACGTATCGCTGTAAAAAAACAAACGATCTACCGCCCCATCCAAAACGCTGGACAAACAAAACCCATTGTCGGATGCATGAGAACAACATTTATGCGACGAACTACATTCATTTAAGTCTCCAATAACGTATGTTTTTCGTGCCTTAAATTCTTCCTTTTTCCCCTTATTCCAAAAGGAAACGGCGCGATAATATCCCGTGATGCGACTGTAAATTTCCATTTCTTTACCACACTGCGGGCAAAATTCTTTTTGTCCAACAAAACGACCGTGATCCTCGCAAACGGAGAAAGTAGGTGCAATGGAAATGTAAGGTATGCGGAAATTGCAAACAATTTGACGTACCAATTGTTTACAAGAGGCCGCATCCGGTAAAGATTCTCCCAAAAATACGTGAAAAACGGTTCCTCCCGTATACTTGGTTTGCAGACCTTCCTGCATTTTAAGCGCCTCAAACACATCTTCCGTATAATCTACCGGCAGATTTGAAGAATTCGTATAATAGGGATCTTCACCGCCCGATTGGATGATGTCCGGATACATCTTTTTATCAATTTTTGCCAGGCGATAGGAGGTTCCTTCGGCAGGGGTTGCCTCTAGATTGTACAAATTACCCGTCTCTTCCTGAAATAGAGACAAACAATCTCGCATGTGCAACAGGACCTTTTCGGTAAACCGGTAGCCTGCCTCCGAAGCAATGGATTGTTTCAAAAAGTTTAAACAACATTCGTGCATACCCACTAGGCCAATGGTGGCAAAGTGATTGTTAAAACTGTGCAAATAGCGCCGTGTATAAGGGAATAACCCTTGTTGCATTAACTGCTGAATGGTCTTGCGCTTGCATTCCAAAGAATCTTTCGCCAAATGCATCAGGACATCCAATCGCTTAAAAAATTCTGTCTCATCTTTGGCCAAATATCCTATGCGAGGCATATTTAAAGTCACAACACCGATGGACCCCGTAAATTCATCCGCACCGAACAATCCACCGCCACGCCGACGCAGCTCCCTTTTGTCAAGTTGTAGGCGGCAGCACATGCTGCGCACATCCGAAGGATTCAAATCGGAATTGATGAAGTTTTGGAAATAGGGGGTTCCGTACTTTGCCGTCATTTGAAACAAAAGGTCGGCATTCTCGCTGTCCCAATCGAAATCCTTTGTGAGGTTGTAGGTGGGTATCGGGTACGAAAAACCACGGCCATTCGCATCTCCGGCAATCATGACATCCAAAAAGGCTTTGTTAAACATGTTCATTTCTTTAGCACAATCCCCGTAGACAAAATCACCCTCTTTGCCATCTATCATAACAGGCTTGTTGGCTAAATCAGCTGGGCACACCCAATCCAAAGTAACGTTGGTAAAGGGCGGTTGTGTTCCCCAGCGTGAAGGCGTATTTACGCTGTAGATGAAACTCTGGATATGTTGCTTAACTTCTTTGTATGATAAATTTTCACTTTTAATGAATGGGGCCAAATAAGTATCAAAGCTTGCCAAAGCTTGCGCACCCGCCCATTCATTTTGCATGGTGCCAAGAAAATTAATAATGTGCCAAATGGCTGTGGAAAAATGTTTGGCGGGTTTTGAATTAATTTTTCCGCAAACGCCACCAAACCCCAACTCGAGCAACTGGCGCAAGCTCCATCCCGCACAGTATCCGGAAAACATTGACAAATCGTGCAAATGAAGATCGCCATCTTTGTGAGCATTTGCAATACGTTCGTCGTAAATGTGATGCAACCAATAGTTGGCCGTAACGGCGCCGGCATTGTGCAATATCAATCCTCCCAATGAATAATTACTGCTGCTATTTTCATTCACACGCCAATCCGTTTGATCCAGGTACCCTTGCATGGTCTTCTCGATATCCAAGACAAGCGCCTTGCCTTCTCGCAAACGGTAGCGTTGATTGCGGTACAAAATATACGCTTTGGCAACATCTCCATAGTTTTCTCCAATGAGCGTCTTTTCAACCAAATCTTGAATCTCTTCAATGGTTGGGATTGTCCGATCGCCGTAACACGCGTTGAGTCGGACCACAACCTGATCGGTTAGACGTTGTACGGTACCTCCACATGGCTTCCCATGGATCGCCAAAAACGCTTTATGAATCGCGTTGTAAATGCGATCTTCCCTGAAGGGCATGACCGCACCATCTCTCTTAATTACCTGACTTGTAGACATAATCTTAGAACCCTTGCTATGCTCTCAGTGCAAAAATTGTCTTACCTCATAAAACTTTTCAATAAAACGCCTCCCCGAAGCATTTTCATGAAAACCCCATGCACACAAACGCAACCCACACTTACGAAAGAACACAATTTTAAGGAATGAAGGTAGATTCTCACATACAATTTTTTGAATCAAGGTTTTTTATAAAGAAATTGTAAAGCCTGATGTTTCCTCGTACGCCAGCCCTTCAAAACACAGCGTCGGGAAAAAATAAGTTGCACGGGTGATACTCCTTCATGCCATAAAAAAACACCGCTAAAAAACTTGCAATTGACCTTGAAATACCCACTGTTGTTATCAGCGTCCCGTTCGTCTAGCCCGGTCAGGACACTGGGTTTTCATCCCAGCAACAGGGGTTCGAATCCCCTACGGGACGCCAGTTGGTTGGATGAGATTACATAATGCATATTTAATAAGGGCCCCCATTAATAAGTAGGGTTATGAACAACGCCTATTGAATCGAGTCGCGTAAAATCTCCACTTTCCTCAAATTGAGCACGATACTTGCTTGATGAGAGTAAGTATGTCTATTCTTGGTGTACCGTTTCGAGCATCTCCTCAATCGGAATTACAACATTCGCCCGTTGTAGCTAATTTTCAACTACGAGATGAATTAAGTCGGATCTTTGCAGGACAATCAATACAAATGGTTTGTGAGTTGGCAAATCGATTTGATCAGCAGAGTGTGAAGCCAGATCAAGTTCAACAAATCGTAGACATGTTAACTTTGCCAGATGGCATTCAGCTTCCACAAGGTAGGCAGCTCGTTTCCAACAAACGATTACTGAACATTTTGTTAAATCTCACTCAATTTCAATGGGGAGTTCAACAACTAGTGGATTTAACAGCGTTGTGCGCACGTAATGATTTGCATTTATGTTTTTTGACAGACGACAGTTATGGCTTTAATTCGGGGGACTCTCTGAGTAGAAACCATGAAAAAATGTTATATGTAGATTTGCCTGAAAAGCCTGAAACACTTTGTAGTAATCCTAAGATAAACGTAGCTACCATGCAGGCTGGGAAACTACATATTCAACAAGAAAAGCTCCTGGAGTTGTTACAATCTTTGGAAAAAGTAGATGGGTATTCGATAGGACATGAGTTGTCGCATGCAACTGTATCGGCCAAATGTTACGTAAACAATCCAGCCGATTTTGGAAACGCTGCAAGAGAGAAAAGTAAAGCAATGGAAACCTTTTTCAAAGCAATTGTGCGACAATTAGCACCCGATGCAGCAAATTTCTTAGAAAGTGAGGATGAGAAATCAAATTTAATTGATAAATTGCCGATACACACAGAAGATAGATCGTCGTTGCAATCATCAACAAGAAACCTGGAAGAGAATTTAAGGTTCATAGACTCATTGAACATAGATAATGATAAGAAAATATCATTACGCAACGCATTTAACAGAAGCGAAGACCGTAAAAGATCCTTAGAAAATTTTCTTACAACCGTGAACGATTATAAGGCATCATTGATACGATTACTCACAATAGACCCTGAAAGTAAAGCCAACAGAAGACTGATAGGTTTACTCCAAGAGGCTTTATTCTCCACAGGAGAAGAGGCCAGAAATGTACTCGGGTTAGAGCTAAATGAAAGTTTTAATAGAGGTAACGATTTTATTGTTAGTGAGTTTGATTTCTTGTGCGAAGTCACAAATTATGAGCATACAAATCAAGTACATATACGGATGCCTTACGTCTCCAACGTACCGACTGCTAACCCTAAAGTATGCATGGCATTACTGACACTCATTTTTCAACTCAAAGAACACTCAATAAATTCTGTATTGCAGCTGGATGATGCAGTAACTGCTCTCGAAATGGCCTTGCGTAGCTACCATACGGCTCAACACAATACCGACAATCTTATTCTACCAATATTGTCGGCAGCAGGTTACCAAGCTTTTACGGTCCATGGCGACGGCAACGATGGTTTTTATGCTATACTGGAGGCGCTTACCCCAAGTGATGACTTTCTAACTTTTCATTACTCTATTAAAGAAAACGACGATAGATGGAATGCGGCAGCCGCTCTACGCCAAGCGATTGCTAATATGGATCCTGCTCTTGCGCGTCTTAGAGATATGACTACAATGCCGCTAGGTACGGAAGACCAACAGATGGGATTCGATGATTTGCCGGCGGTTGCTCGACACCTCCATCAGCAATATAACAGACCTTTGATTGTGATCGACGCAACTGCAACGCCTGAAAACCAACAGCCTATGTTTACTTATTATGACCAAAATGGTACCAAATATGGAGCAACTGATTTTCAAGCGGCTATGTATCCTATCAGAGGCATGACCCCCATTATATTATTGTACAAACCTGGCCACTGGGATGCTGTTATTCCTACACCTTCAGAACCACCACCTAATCCTGCTTTAAGAAAACCACCGCCAGGTGACGTTCATTGTACCTCTTGCGAGGTTGCTTAGTCCTCGATAAAAACTAAAGCAAAAGGCACTGCTTTCGTTTTGATATTTGTTTAGCTGGTCCTTTAGACGATTGAGATTGAATGAGTTGAAACGTAACTCCTTTTATGGCTTCTTCAATGTCAGGACTTTGAAGATTGGCTCTACCGGAACATAGATGTCGCAGTTCTTTTTCAAATAAAATTAAAAAGTGACTCATTTCTTGCGTAATATTTTCATTCATCGGGATTTTGTTGTCACATAGAAAAACTAACCAAAAAGCTACTTCGTAACAATCCGTATAATCTCGATCATTGTGCTGTAAGTACCTATCTACGAGATTGAAAAAGTACATCACAAAACAAGACGGATGTGAATAATATTCAGATTTTATGTGCTCAATCTTCCAAAGCATTGATTCGAGTGAGTGCAGGGTTAAATGCCTCTTTTCCAATTCCTTAAAAAATTGATAACTTTCTTCATTCATATGCAGAGTATAACAAACAGGCGCACCAAAACATGCAAATGAGTGGATTCCGAAAAATAAACACAAGAGTAATTTAAACGTTTTCATGGCACTCACAAATATGATTTCACGAACCCATGTCAAGGTAAATTTTTGATTTTGTTGAATAATAAAAAAACTTCCATAAAAATCGCAGTAACTGTCATGTAAGGCAATTACAGCCCCAAAGCAAACGAAAGAATGGCATAAGCCTACACCTACAGATGGATTGCGGCTTACTCGCGCATGTGACCTCATGCGGATTATCTTTCAAGGATTATTTTACTCGAAATTAAAGTTTTGGAACATGTGCGTTATGGGGGTAAACAGGCTCAAGATTAAAACAACGATCAGCAGCGCAATCAATATTAAACAGATGGGCTCCAACCACTTTATAAGTTGGGTAAGACGACGGTTGTAAAGCTGCAAGTAGTGTTGAGATAAACTACTCAAAACGGACGCCAAGCAACCCCCCAATTCGGCTGATTGCAAGGTCTCTACAAAAAAATGAGGTAGTTTTTTGAGGGCTGCCGATAAAGTGATTCCATTCTTGAGATCCTGAATAATGTTTTCTACGTTCAAAGGTTTATAAGTTAAACACGCGAGACTCAATCGAAGACTTTCCAGCAAGTACACCCCATTTTTTAGTAAAGCCGAAAAATTCATCGCAAATAATCCCAATTGCAATGGCTCTGCAAAATAATTATATTTGGGTAACTTTGGTACCAGCTGTGCCATCCACGCGTTCAATGAATGTCTAAATATAATGCAAAACAACATTCCACCCAAAAATACGAACGGGAAAAATAAAGTGAAACATTCTCCAAAAGAAAATATCATTTTCAAAACCCAAGAAAATGCTACACGCTGTGATGCAAGAAAAGTTTTAAACTCGGGCAAAACGTAAAAACATAGAATCAACAATACACCCATCGCCAACAACATCACAAGTGCCGGATACATGCAACTGTTCACAGCCTGCTTACGCATCTGAACTTTCAATTGTAATTGGTCTAACCAGCATTGAAGTCCACGCTGCAAATATCCTCCCATCTCCGCACACTGCACAAGCTTAACGTGTTGTTCTTCCATCCAATTTTTTGGAAGTTGTTGAATCACTTCGTAAAAAAATCGACCATTTTTTAACTGT
Organism: Puniceicoccales bacterium; assembly: GCA_031258545.1. Lineage (GTDB taxonomy): Bacteria > Verrucomicrobiota > Verrucomicrobiia > Opitutales > UBA9783 > CABUVL01. The sequence goes on from JAIRMU010000008.1 coordinate 42,523, forward strand.
GCTATGGCTCCTTTTAAAAAAGCACCTTGCAATGCTTGCATAGGCATTGCGCTTATGGAAGTGAGCGATTGCATCAGGGTACGTCCACTTTGCATAACCAATACGATGCGTTCCAATAATGTAAGCCATGTGCCTAGAGGCATAAAACTTTTATCGCTCCTCAAAAAATTAACCCTAAAGCACTTGGCAAATAGGGATGAAAATTGGATAGAAAATAAACAAAGGGGCCACAAATCAGTTGCCAATAGCGTACGCACTCCCTTGAAATGACTACGCGAAAGAAAAAAGCCACATCGATGCTTTCCATCGGTCGTGAGCGCTTTGTAAAAAAACAACATTTTTCAAGAATCTAGCCGTAAGTCTTGACCATCACACCTCTATTTGAGAATCCGCCGAAGTATTGGAGGGCACATCCCTCTTTTTTTCGTTATCCTGCACACCTCCATTGTCGTTGTAACCGACGCGCGCGTGCAACATATTCAGTAAAGTAAATTGAAAACTCTTCTTCAATTGATCGATTTCCTGTAACGTAACGCTGCACTCATTGAACTGTTCTGCGTTAATTCTTTCTTTTACGATGTCATCGATCAACTCGGCAATTGCCTGCGCACTTACCCGTACCAAACTTCTACTGGCTGCCTCAACCGCGTCTGCGAGGGAGATAATCGCACTCTCCTTAAACTGAGGCTTCGGACCATCGTAACGAAAAATCAAAGGATCCACAGGCTCACCATTCGTCTCCTGCAAACGTAAAGCTTTTTTATAAAAATATTGCATAATGGTGTTCCCATGATGCTGTTGAATGACGTCCATAACAACTTTGGGTAAATTATAACTTTTGGCCAATTCTATCCCTTCCTTAACGTGACTTTTTAAGATGACAGCACTCATGGAAGGGGTTTGATGTTCGTGTGGATTTTTGCCTTCTTTTTGATTTTCGGTAAAATATTCGGGCTTAACCAATTTGCCGATGTCGTGATAGAGCGCACAGCAACGACATAACAACGAATTTGCGCCAATTTCATTGGCCACCTTTTCCGCCAAAGTAGCCACCATCAAACTGTGATGATAGGTGCCGGGAGCCAGCATTTGTAATCTTCGCAATAGAGGATGATTGTAGTCTGTCAGCTCTAAAAAAGTAATATTGGTAGCGCGTCCAAAATTTCTTTCACAAATGGGTAACAGGCACATCACCAGCAATAAGGTCGCAAAACAACTTACAAAAATTGCCGATACCTGCTGACAGCATATTACCCAACCCAAGTGCTGTGCGGATAAACTATAAAAAACCGTTAATAAAGCTAACAGGGAATAGGATACCAGGCAATGCCTTGCCAAATCTTTTTTCAAGTAAACTTTACGACACAAGTAAACAATGAGGAGCCCGATCAATAAATCCAGGAAAAAGTACTCCAGCCCCAAATAAATGATAACATTTTTTAGACTTACAATAAAAAATGTACACATGAATCCTCCCAACATATCAACCAGGGGTGCAATGAGTAAACTTGCCAAAAATGTTGGAGGCAAAAATGGTACCAAGGCAAAGAATAGCAACTTGTCGGAACCAAAGGCATGGTAACAGAGTAAGCTGGTACCCCGAATCAAGCCAATATTGAACAGCAAAAGGAATGCAGTTATCCACAGATAACGGGAAGATTTTTTAATTTTTGTTGGCAACAACTGCAGGCTTAACACGGTACAAACATAAAGCAAGCAAACCAAAAAAACTTTCTTAGTCATCATCGCATTGAACCCTAATTGATAACTTTCGGTCTGCATTAATTTGTTTTGATAAGCAACAAAACATTCGTACACTTCAGGTGTAACCACTTGTCCGCTCTCTACGATGGTTTCACCGGCATGAACACGCACTAAAACATTGGGTGTCCCGGCAACAAATTGATTAATTTTATCCTCAGTCTTTTGTTGATCATAAATAACGTTGGGAACCAGACCGAATTTTAAAATGTGCATTAGGGCGTTGGCAACGTCGTATTCGACGTCCATGACAAATAAGCTCATGCGTAGGAACCGTAACGCGTTGCCTTTCGTCTGCAAATGCACCAGAGAATCGTCTTTTTGAGAAACGCTTACGTAGGAGTCGGCATTTACTTGATGTCCAAATTCGTTGTCGTCTAAAATGCCTTTTTGAACAATTTCCTGCAGGACAAAAATGCCTTCTTCAATGAGACGGTTACGCTGCAAAACAGTAGAAATATGCAGTAAAATATCTAAATCTTCTTGTTGTAAAGCTATATTATACTTTGCATCAAATAACTCCACCAGCGTAGCCAGTGCAGATTGTTTTTCTTGGACATCCGCTAAAGTGGCAATTTTATTTAACCGTGTTTTTAATATTTCTATTCTTTGGCAAAATTGACGAAACCTTTCCAAATCTATTTTGTAAATGGGTGTCACCATTTGACGTCGTTGCTCGCGTAGGGTCTTTGTTTTGAGATCACTTTCGTATTCAAAGTCTATGGCCGAAGTAATGCTGACTTTTGCAATGTGATTTAGAAACAATTGGGGTCCTATGGGAATTTGTTTCCAAAATGAAACAAAAATAACAGCCACCAAAAATATGCATCCATAAAATACAATGCGCAATTTTTCACACAACCTTTTTTCGCCCGACGCTACGCCACGTAATCGCTTATGCCGGATTTCTATGCTATGCTCTTTTTTGGACTTTTTTCGAAAAAATAACATGCTTACAAAAAAGTTGATAACCGTTGCCACATTTCACCTAGAGCGATTGGCAAAACTCTCACATCCCCCACGATGGGCATAAAATTTGTATCCCCATTCCACCGAGGTACTATATGAACGTGTAAATGTTGTGGAATGCCCGCACCCGCTGCCACTCCCAAATTAATGCCCACGTTCATGCCATCGGGCTCAAGTGCCCGCTGCAGTAAATCTTCGGCGAAGGCAACCAACTCTATCAAATCCGTACGTTCCTCCTTGGATAATTCGTTCAGAAATGGCACAGGTCTATAGGGAATGGCCAGAACATGTCCCACATTGTAGGGAAACGCATTTAACATCAAATAACAGTATTTTTGGCGCAATAAAATAAGGTTTTTCTCGTCATTATTTTCCTTGGGTAATGCCTCAAAAACTGCCTTTTGCTGTGCCTTTGGCGCTTCCAAATACTGGAAACGCCAATACGCGTGTAGCCTTTCCATTACCTCAGTATGGATCAGGTTTCACTTTTTGTCTATCTTTATTTCCTGCAATTACACCCCAGTGATAATACATTATCCCAATGCATTATTCATCACCGGCAGGACCTGGAGGTGCAGGTACAGGCGGAGGTAGAAGTTGCCATGTTGCACCCCATGGAGTATGCACTTCCATCACCGTTTGATAATGTCCAGGCTCCGCGTACACAACGAGTGTCTGGGGCGTTAAAAGAGCCACAAAGTTCTCTATTGAGTCCTGGAGAGGTTTTGAACAGCCAACATCCTTGTTGACATGCTTAAAATCTCTGTTAAATGCTAAAACTCATGAAAAGTTTTGTTTACGTGTTTACACTTCTTGTAACTACCATAAATTCGTTATTTGCGATGCAAACGTATAAAGAATGGAGAGCGTCAGATGAAGTAAAACAACTTTTACAGATGACTTCGAAAAAATGTACGCGTTTTTCGGATGACATCTCGGCCCAGCTACTCGATGTACATACTGAAATTTGGGCAGAAGTTTGCATGCAACATTATCGCGAAAATTGGGAAGGAACATTGCCAATAATGTGCACACTTTGCACACTAGGATACTTTTTGGTTCAAACCGATCTATTAAGTCGTGGCAATGCTTTGGCAAGTGTAGAATATGTCTTGGATTTATTGGATTCACCAGAAGCCAACTCTGACCTTCAAAAGAAATGGAAGCCTAAGTTTGAAAAAATTCAACAAGCATTGCTAGCTCTAAATAATACCTGATCATATTCCCTGCAAAAGAGCCCACATACCGCAATTACCGTCCGGAGGGCGGTTGGGCAGGGGAGTTGGTGTGTACGCTTGGTAAAGTCGAACTTACGGTTGACAGTAGACCGGGGACATAGGGTAATTTAGGTGATTTATCTTCCTGTTTTTCCCAAAGCATTTTTGTCTTTGACGATGGGAAGTAAACGTATGCATACTTGAATGTTTTTCCCTCAACATCATCTTGCATTTCAAATTGATTTGGATGTCCCGACGTATTTTTGTAAGCTTTCAAATCTAATGCATTTAATAGCGTACTTCCTTGCGTTTTCATGAACCCAGCATCCGAATCTTGCACAAGTTGTAGGCGGTGATTCCCATGAAGGCTAAATACGGGCATTAAAGCGCCTAATCTATTGACAAGTGAAATTGGAATTTCCCCGCACAACGTATAACTTAACAAACGATTATCCAGCAAGCTAAATTGATTAACGCTTTTCAATTGGTAACCCTCTTGTGGCGTAATAAACTCATGAAACCATGACTTACTGGAATCTTGAAATTGCAACGCTGAAGAAATAAAAATGGTTACGGGAACACTGCCGTCGATGTACAGCTGAAATCGCAAATTGCCGAAGCAATGGTCCATTCCCACAGGATTATTATTGGCCAACCACTGCAAAAGATTCATGTGTGTAAAGCAAAATGGGCACATATCTTGCGTGGTGTGACCGTGTAATTCAATGCGAACTATTTTGCGGCCTTTTTGTCGCTCTTTAACGAGATCTACAATGCTTTTACAATACGTGTGCAAAAACCATATGGCCCACGCTGCACCGTCGGCAGGACGAATAAAGGTTTGTGGGGGTACTTTTCCTGCGGCCTGTTGCTTACACCGGTTATAAAATTTATAGAAATACGTGCGTAGGGTGGCCAAAAACGCATCCCGCGTTGGTGGATATTGCTTCCCAGGATTTTTTAACATGCAGTAAAAATTCTCCGCGTCGGCAGCTTTTGGAGTACCCAGAAAAGTTTTTTGTTGGTTGTACCACAGCGTCCATAAATTCATTAAAATCGCACATGGAGAAAACGAAGGCTGTTCGCTGCCGCGAAAAATCCACCAATCCTCTTTGTAGAGCGGGACGTATTGCGATCGTGCAACTTTTCGCACAAGCGATTTCTCTTCTGCGGGGAACAACTTTTCTCCTATTGGAATTTCCACATGCGTGCCGTCTTTAAAATAGACGACAAATGCACATGCAAAGTGATTTTTCTCCCTCTCTTCATCCCACTCCAGTCCAGCCAATGAGGCTGCGTAAAACAGTCGCGCATGCAAATTTTGAATATGCGGTGGTAGCGATTCATACGGGCAAGTGGTGCTCACCGGAAAATCGCACCCCAAAATGAGTCTGCAGCTAGCGAGGCCATAAGCGGTCATTAATGTAATAGACTTAAATATCTTCACAAATTATCGGTAAAGCATTTTTCGCTCCAAAGCTTCGATACGGAAGATATTGCCATCTACAATTGCTCTCGGCGCGTACCATAAACATCCACAAGTTGTTTTGTTAGACCTCAAGGACCTGCAATAAATATATAGGGCAAGTAAAATATTAAACGGGATGGATTTCAAAATTTTAAGAAATTGAGCAAGCATGGTTGTTGTGGTAGGTACAAAATTTCTCTTCTGCCTTTCCTGGGCGAAAGAGGTATTGCATGCATTTACCAAAAGACTTGCCAAAAGCTAAGGATAAACTTTAAATGTGCCAACATACTTACTTACCCATATTTGTATTAAGCATGGCGGCAGGTCTTGAATTTCGCTATGTGCATAAGTTGTTTGCTTTCACGGCGACAAGGCTGCATTGCAAAGACAAATAAATCAGGTGAGTGTCATGCTAAAAAGGCGATTGTTGTGAAACCAATTATAGATGCCATGCGGACTACGTACACCGTTTTGAAAACCAAAATGTTAGGTCGCATTGGACCCGAAACTAGCTCTTCAGGTTTCTCCACAGCGATTCAAAATATACTTAAACAATCTACCTGGCTATTGCTGCCACTGAACAACGCAAAATCTATTTTGTTGGTCTCGCAGGCACTTTGCAAAAACCGTGTGCAAAAGTTGGAAGCGTATTTAAACAAATCCATCGTGGTACGTATCATTTCTTTAAATCACCTACAACAATGGATGCAGTGGCATCGCCAACATCGTTTGTCGGCATCGAACCGTACCCCAAGTGCAAATCCATCGGTGCACAAAATTTTATGCGAGGCTCAAGAACTTTCGGCCTCCGACTGTTATATTCAATGGACCGAGACTTGTTACAAAACTTTTTATCGTGTCCGTGGAATTTTAACAACGCCAAAAGAATTGTCTCATATCCATGGACAACAGTTGCTGATGAGTTTTTTAATTCTAGCGCACCTCAATCTAGACAAAACGGGGCAGCCTCAGGAGGGACACTTTCGTTACCCGTTGACGGAAAATTCCATTTTCTGCCGTCTATCGTATATTGCAAGTAACACCGCTCAAAGTTTAGTGTTAAGGCTGTTTCACGACACATCCACGCAATTCGAATTATGTTCTCTCGGCATGCCAACCTCGCTTGCCAATGATCTTAAACAAACGCTCAAAATGCACAAGAGCGGCATGATCCTTTTGACGGGGCCCACGGGAAGCGGAAAAACAACAACGCTGTACAGTTTAATTCATTTTCTTGCCCACGAACGTAAGAAAATTATTACGCTTGAGGATCCCATAGAAGCTGAAATTGATGGCGTAGTGCAGACCGAAATCAATGAAAATGTTGGTTACGATTTTGCAACGGGGCTTAAAGCTGTATTACGTCAAGATCCAGACGTCATTGTTGTGGGTGAAATAAGGGATTCCACCGCCGCACTTCACGCATTTCACGCCTGTTTGTCGGGATACTTGGTCATCACAACCTTGCATGCAAAGTCTTTGGAAGAAGTTCCTTTTCGCTGCACAGAACTGGGCGTCGAAATAAGTACCTTTGACGACAACATCCTGTACACTATTCATCAAGTACTCAAAAATTCATCCCTCCTAAGCAATCGGGCTAACCTAGCTTTTCAACGCCAAGCGGTTTTTAATTGTAAAAAATCTGACTTAAACGACCCCTGTGTCTCAACAAATGCTTCCGATTCCACGGAGCGTCTCGCTTCGCATGCATAGGAAAATTGAAGCAATGAATCATTTCTTAAGACCCCAGTATCTCCGTTGTACGGCAACGATGATGAGTGCGTTTTCCAAGTGGTCATCAACAAATTTGGCCTGAAATTCATGCGTAAAAATCACGATCCATGCTTGACTTTTCAAACTCACACTTCAATTTTGAAACATTACACATAAAAGTGCTCAGGTAATTCATGCAAAACTTTGCAAACCAATGTTTAGATATGGCCCGTTCCGTTTTGGGACACAACTTATCGGCCATTAATGAAGATGGAACCGTACTCCCATTGGGTAATGAAGTAGCTGTACCGGAAGAAAGTGCCCACGCACTGGCTGCCATGGGTGAATTTTATAGGGCTACGCGCGAAACAACCCTGGGAGACTTTGACATCGTTGATCTGGGCGCCCGTTGTTTGACGCACCAAGTTTTTGCCGAAGGCGAAAACAATCGTGCCTTGGCTTATTCGGCTTTGGGGCTATTGGCATTTGGACCTGCAAAACAAAGAAATTTGATTTGGGAACGTCTGATGGATCCAACACGTGAACAACTGGATAAACGCTTGTTGGCACGTACCCATGCCAAGGGAATTTTTCAAGCTTTCAACATAGCAAAAGCAGTTGCCCGTTACAGCATGGGACTTACGAAAAAAGATGAAACCGGTCGACTCATTGACAAATTTTTAGAACAAATTCAAGAAACAAGTACCCACGGATTCTTCTCGGACGAAACGGAACACGGGATAGGTGGCGTATACGATGTTTCGGGGCTAATGTGTTTTATTTTCATTCGGCAAGCCTTAAAATTACACGTTAATCTGTCCTTATGCGAACGTAAATTACCCAGTTTACGGACATTTGCAGAAAAATATTTAAAGTTATTTCCCGACCTTGTTCGTTCCGATGGACTCGGGTGGGCTTACGGCAGAGGTGTCGGCGTTTACGGACAAATGTACTGCATCAGCATGATTTTGCAATTCCTTCGCGATGGCTGGATTGGTACCGACAAAAAACCAATTTATTTGGATTTGTTACGTCGCTTGTTTCAATACTTTTTCGTGACCTACCTGGATCAGGAAAACGGGGCCTTGGTTGTAAATGATGTTGAACGTTCCGCCTTACTTTCGCAAACGACGCGCATCGTTAATTTCGATGCCGCACGTTATTTATGTCAATGGTCACGACTGGCAAATGTTGTCGGTATCTCGCTGAACGTACCTGCAGGTGCTTCCAAAACGAGTGGACGATTCATTATTTTCGATAAATCTAATCAAAAGGAACAAGGCGTTTTCACCTACCAAAGTGCATCGTCTAAGCTGCATGTGCAATTGCCGTTAGTCAGTGGACGCGGCAAAACCAATGAGTCCGATGCTTTGGCATTTCCCCACTGCCCTGGCGTTTTTGATTGGCCCGTTAACACGTATCTACCTATTTTACTACCCGAACTTACGCTGGGAACGGTTAAAGTAATTCCCTCCTATTACGGCAAAAGATGTACCACCGGCCTGGGGCTAAATAGTGCTTTTTTTTTCCGCTACGAACAACCGGAACTCATTTCACACGAAGAAACCATGTTGCCCGGCCTGGGAAGTTGTAAAGTGAGTTGGACGTTCACAAAAGATGAAGTCAAAGCGGATTTTATCTTTAGATTTAAACAGGCAATCACCTTGGACGCCTTCAGGTACGTCATTCCCATTTGCGCTCCACATTCACGTTACCGTCTTGGCAATTCTTTGGCACTGGGGGAAAATAGCCTACAAGCGATTGTTTTAAAAGACGATTTCGGGGCAAGCTGGCAGGACATTCAAGACGTCATTCAAAATCTCACATACAAGACGTATTACGGGAAAATTTGCTATCTACAGGTTTTGGCGCGTACAATGCCTCTCAATTTACAAGTAAACAAAGAATACCAACTGCAAATTCAATTGCAGCCAGACATTCAATGGATCGCAAAATAATGATTGTGGACCGCAAGGGTGTTTTGGTTCAACTTTTTTAGCTGTTTTTTTGTAACATTTCCAATGTTGGCTTCAGGGTTAACGCAATGGAAAATAAAGCAGATTTTTGCACAACTTTCAAAAAAATAAAACATGGATGCATTTTGTACGTTGACAATTTCAAAAAACTGTTTTTATAAAGAGTCATGAAATATGTTTCGGTTTGCGTTGTAGGTATCGGTACATTATTGTTGTCCGGTTGCCAAACAACGAAAGTGGGACCACGTGCACTCAAAAGTTCCCACAGTGCTTACAATCAAGCACTCATTACCACATTGGATGAACAACTTTTAACCAATATTGTTCGACTGCGTTATCGCGACAACCCTGTTTTCCTGGAGGCCAATACGATTACCCAAAGCAACAAAGCCAGCGGTAGTTTGGGATTAGAGTTTTCAAAAGTCTTTTTGGGAAAACCAAGTAATGGTGCTTACAATGGGACAGGGGGCATTAAACCTAGTGCGGGGTGCGAAGATGGATCACAAATTGTCCTAAAACCGTTGACGGGCAACGAGTTTATTAAGAAGTTAATGACTCCCATTCAAAATCCCATCCTAATTTCCATGATTCAATCCGGATGGCGAGCGGATCGCGTGTTTAATTTGTGCGTCGAAAGAATTAACAATCTTTACAATGCACCTACCGCAAGTGGACCTACCCCCATGTGTGCCCCTGAATATGCAAAATTTTACCGCTTTACCGAACTGCTACGTATTTTCCAACGCAATAATCTGATCAATTTTGGAGAGCAGCCGGATGTCAACTTTGCGGACCTCGTGCTAAGGGTCACGGAAAGCCCTTCATTTGCGAAAGAAATAAAAGAGTTTAAAACATTGGCAAATCTCAATCCCAACATCAGCGAATTTAAATTTAAAAGCAGCTTCTTGGAAATGGGGCCAAAGAAATTAACCATGCGAGCACGTTCTCTATTGGGTATATTTTTCTTCCTGTCGCAGGGCGTAGAAGTTCCCGAAGAAGACGAAACCCAAGGTTTGGTAACCGTCACTCAAAATCTAGATGGATCCAGGTTTGACTGGAGTACGATTTCAACGCGGTTCTTAACCGTCCACTGCAGCACATCTAAATTAAGGCCAAATAACGCTTACGTTGCCTGTCATTATCGCAATAAATGGTTTTTTATCGCGGATAACGACCTGGAATCCAAAACGAGTTTTATGTTGCTCAATCAAATATTCACGCTACAATCTTCAAAGTATAAAGCTTCCGATCCAATTCTCGTATTGTCCGGATCCTAAGACTGATTTATTTATATTGTAGACACAAAAGGCTCATTGTACAAATGGGCTTTTTTGTTCAACGCGGGTAAATACCCAGCTGCTTGCGGCGTGTGCTAGGGTAAAAAGGTGAGCGAGTACTGGTATATAAGAGTTACAATGTAAGCGTATTAATGTACCATATTGTCTTGGCTGCTAAAGAGCGTCATGAAGCACATTTTTTGGAAATTGGTAGTGATAAACTAAGGACACAAAGTAGCCCGGTTTATAACGCGATGAAATGGGTTACGATTATCAAAAGTATTACGGCGAAAGAAATTTTTAAATGTTGTTTTCAGATAAAGACACAACTGTGGGGTGGTGCTTTTTAGACAAGTGGATATTTCGTGAATACGGTAAACCAACATGGCAATGAGCAAGTAGTATCCAATTATAAAACCCAAGGTATGAATTATATACCACTTTATAACAATAAACAGTTCGTACTCCTTACATAATACTCCGCTGCTTTGCGGCGGGGTCCTTTATTTTCAAGTTTTTTAATTTTTATCGCATTTGCCCTTGACCTTTATCCGAAGATCCATTGCTTTATAACATTAGTATAAATCCGTTATACAGATGCAGGGTGGAGCAGCCTGGTAGCTCGTCAGGCTCATAACCTGAAGGTCCCCGGTTCAAATCCGGGCCCTGCACCCAAAAAAATTAATGTAACTTTAATGGTAACCATGTGAATGTTGAACTAAATCCCGAGGATACTGTATAAATTCCTTGGGAAAGGCTGAAAGATATGTATTTTTGTAATTGACTTGCCTAGATGAAATATATTTTTTTGTAAAATTAAACTGAAAAACTAAAATAAATGAGTGATTTAAGTAACAAGTTTTTAGATTATGCTTAAGCCTGCAGACATTAGAAATATCATATAATAAATGAAGAAATTAATAAAGTTCCCGTGTCAATGTTAGTTATCTTATGAATATTGTGTTATTGGGGATGTTTTTATGTCTTTTTTGTGAAATTTTTAGAGCCTGCTTTGGTAGAATTCCTTGTTTCCTCTATGCATCTACGTTTTTTTCCACAAGCCTATTTTTTATGTGGACTCTTTTAATTTTCTATAAAGCGTATCGGGAATCAAAATTTCTTTATTCAAAAAAGCAAGTTTTATTTGGGTTAACGCTTGTTATAGGATATTTTTTGTATAATTTTTATCTGCAACCCTCTTTGAGATGGGATTTTTGGGTACGTTGTAAAATGCTACTTTTCTTATCCTACCTTTGGGTTGTACCTCAATTTCTGAAATTGGTTGAGGAGAAAATCCTCCATATATGTTTATTAGGTAGTTATATAGGAGTATGTTTGTATATCATTTTATTATATCCAAAATTGCATTGGCTTAAAAGTGTTAATCCTAATTTCTTAGCATATTGGTTAAATTTTTTCACCTTATTCGCTATTTTGAATGATAGAATGTTATTTAATCTACGATATAAAATAACAATATATTGTTTTACGTTGTTTGTTATAGTGATGATATTGGGAGCTCGATATTCTTTTTTGTTAGCATTAATGGTTATTCCTTGGTGTTTTTGTAAGTATGGTGTTAAAAGGGTTTTTCTTATAATATTATTAAGTATATTTTTAATAATTATGTATACAATTGTGTACATGCGATATCCTAACCACGTGAACGAGAAGATGTATAAGATGTTATTCGTGTTGAAGGCTAAGAATACGTATCAAGCATATTGCGACAGTTATCTTTTGGACACTAAATCGTTTGAAAAAACAGACAATGGATTTAAATTGATAAAAGAGCATGGTGCAATGGAATCACATAATTTTTATGTAGAAATGTTGCGTCATTTTAAGGCATTAGACTTTTTATTATTATTCTATTGCTTATTCCTTTTAGTTTATCCCTTTTCCTGTTTTTCTATAATGTGTTCATTGCTTTTTTTATTGTATGGTATAACATTGGCTACACCTTTTAATTTTATACTTGCCGCACTAGGAGTGATAGGAAGAAAAAAACAATTATAGAAAACGTAAGAGTTTATATTTATATGCTTCTTGTGTGGTGTTTTGTAGCCTTATTGGAAATTTTATTGCTTTACGTCAGAAGCTGTTAGTTCTGTATGAAGGAATATATATCCTAATGCGTATCCAATTAGCTAATGTTTTCGTTATTAGCATCTTAAGTTCTATGGTTAAAGGAGGCCTACTGGTTTCTATGTGTTTGCTTCTTTTTACATATTTTATAGAAAAAACATCGAAGAAATGACAATCATTGAATTTTGCGGAGGAACAAGTGTTGGCAAAACAACACTTGTAAAAGAATTAAAATCGAGATCAAAATACATCACTACGGATGTCGATTATATTTTTCGATGGCTTAAAATACCTTATACAAGATGGACTTGTAGGTTCATTTTGCACCCGTTTGTATATTTTCATTTTTTAAGATTATGTATCTATAGGAGGTATTGTTTTTATACATTCTTTGGTTATGTTTTTAAAAAGCAAAAATATCCATTTTTAATTAAATTGAAATTATGTAATAGTTTCATAAGAACTTTCGGAATTTCCTTTTTTTTAAGTAGGCAAGATATTGCCAAAAACAATGCTATAGTCTTAAGAGATGAAGGACCTATACAAATAATAAATAACATAATTTCTACATTTCATGATGAAATAAATGTAAATTGCCAATTATGGAAACAACTATTTTCAAAATTGCCAAATGAATTATTTTCAAAAATAGTTGTTATACATGATGCCGATAAAATGTAGCCATTAGATCGTTAAAAAGGTCTGATCCGGCCTTTGGTAATAAAAAGTTATCTTACAAACAATGGTTGTGCTTCGCAAAAAATAATAGAAAGATCTTTACATATTTAGAGTCTCTATTAAGCGGTAAAATTGTGTGTGTTGTTCCTCCAGGCAAAAATAAATTAAATGTTGTCGTTAATGCTCTAAAAGAAAAATTAAACATTGATATCTAATGAAGGTATTAAAGTCATTAATGGAAGTCTTGAGTACAAGCAATCATGCCAAGATAAACTATTGCCACTGGAAATCAAATAACCATTTGGACAGTGCATTGCAAGGAGATGATGACCTTGACGTTTTAGTTATCCCAAGCGATTTGCCTAAATTAAAATCCATTTTATTACAAAATGAGTTTATTGAAATGTACACGCCAATGTCTAGATATCAACCAGGAATTTACCATTTTTACAAATTTGATACAGAAAGTTCAAAAATTATACACTTTCACTTGTTTGTGGATCTTATTACCGGCAATGGATTAGTTAAAAATTTTCATCTCCCGTTTCGGGATATGTTATTGAAAGAAACCTGTCTGTATAAAAATTTGATCGTCATTCCAAGCTTAGAAACTGAATTTATTGTGTTTATTTTTCGCTTATTAAGTAAACAGGGAAACTTATTTGATTTTCAGAAATTTTTGAAAGAAAAAAAGCAAATTGTGGACGAATTTAAAACTTTTATAAAACACATCAATTGTAAAAAAGTATTAGTTTTATTGCAGTCTCATAACGCAAACGAATTTTTGGTGCCATTTTACCACCAAGCTGTACAATATTTGAAAGCTAAGTCTTGGATTAAGTTATTTGTATTGGGAATTAAATTTAAACAAACTGCAAACTGGTATCGGTATTCATATTTTGTTGCCGTATACATAGAAATGAAAGGTATTTTTCGATATCTATACTGTAAATTAAGAAAAGAGAAGGCTGTACATTTTGGTTCTCCAACACCCATTGTAGCTCTTATTGGAGGTCCTGCATCAGGCAAAACCACGCTCACAAAAAACATTAAAAAAATTTTGTGCCCTTATTTAGGCGTACACTATTTCCACGTTGGAAAACCCGAAGCATCTTGGATGTTTTGTTGGTTACGCCTTTTTCTACCATTAATGAGAAAAATGTTACCACATCACACATCAACTTGCATTGAAAAAACGCAACAATTGGGCACTTTAGTAAAGGTTTCATACTTACACATTTTCCGAAAGCTTATTCTTGCATACGAACGCAAAAAGCTAATAACGAAGATCTTCCAAAAATCAATATCTGGATCCTTATGTTTATGCGATCGATATCCGTTAAACAGTAAATTTTTAACGGACGGTAGTACTTTTTCCGATCATGATATTGCTTTTGAACGTTCAAATTTCAAACGCATGTTAATGCGCATGGAAAAAAGAATTTACCAAACTTTCCCAAAGCCAAATTTAATATTTTTCTTAAAGGTATCTCCCAAGGTTGCACTTTTAAGAAACAGTATCCGTCTGCAATCTTACAAAGATGAGGCATATTTACTATTTAGGCATAAACTTTTATGTGAAATTGAAAAATCTTACGATGGAGATTCTTCGTTTTATACAATAGACACAGAAGCAATGGACGAAACACATTGTTCTAATTTTATTATCAGCTCTATTTTGAGGAATATTTAAAACACTTCTTATTTTTAGATATTTTGCCTTTATTTTACCCTACCATTATCTTTTCCTGCAGACTGCAAATGTACGTCCTTTATCACCTTGTGTCCCTCGAGTGAGCACATACGATGTATCGATAGCAAAGTATTTTTGTAAACACTCGAGAACACATTTCAACTGCTCTTTGGATTCATAATTTGGCAAATGCGATTCAAATAACAGATATCCTCCATCGGAAACGTATCGATGGCATTTTTGAAAGTAATCCTCAATGGATTGCTTTGTGTTATGGTCATATGTAGAGTGGTTAGTAAAAGACAAAACAACTTCGTAGGGCGGTTCGTGGTTAAAGTCTTCAAAAGTACCCGCCCAAAATTTAGCATTATCACATTTCAGGAAACTTTTCACACAATTGGCAACTTGAATAAGGTAGAGATTGCTATCAAACCCTTCAATTATCCTACACAAAGGTGCAACTTCTAAAGCAAGAAAACCAGCATTGGTTCCAATATCTAAAACAGTTTTACCCGTAACATATTTTTCTAATTGCATGCCAGCGATGCGTGCTTCGGTATTCCTAAAACCCGTAATGTGAATAGGACGACAAGACTGATAAAAATATCCTTCGCCATAATCATAGAAGGTATATTCCCGCAATTGAGCTTCCAGGATTTTCGCAATTTCATAATGTAAAGATAATTGCTTCCGAATTCTAAAATAATCTTTAAGTCTATTTAAAATAGCTTGTTTTTGAGCCTTATCTTTCAATTTTGAAAAATCTTGCAAAATAAAAACATTACACGCCTTTAACGGATTAAATGTTTCGTAGAGTAGTGAGGAATAATTCTTGCTTGCTCTTGCTTGCTCATAGGACATAATTATTCCTCACTTACAAATTTTGTAAAGTTTTTTTGAGTTGATTTAGAATATAGGTTGCCCCCTGGCGAGCGGATTGATTCCAATTAAAAACATGTTGCTCTCGTAAAGTGCAGAGACGTTGGCACCATTCTTCTCGCCGGATCAATAGATTATCCAGTAAATCTGGAAGTATGGAACACTGTGTAAGCGGTACCTCGATGCCAATTTCTTTTCGCAGAGCAATTTCTATAGGTTCCATTTGCAAATCTTGCCAGCGAGGATTGTGTTTTTTAAGTGGCGTTTCAATAAATATAACCGGACGTTCGGTTCCAAAGGTATATTCGAATGCAATGCCGGAACGATCTGTAATGAGTACATCGGCATCGTATAAGCTTTCTTCCGAAAGAAGTTGATCTTCCCAAACAAAACGGGGCAAAAATGCAATCTTACGTTGCAAATGGGATGCCTGCCGTGGACACCGTTTTAAAAACTCTGGATGTGGGCGCAAGACAACCGTATAATTTAAAGGTGCCAAGACTTCTATAAGTAATTCAATGCCGTTTTCAAGCAAACTAGCCGCACTCCAAGTAGGTGCGATGAGAATTTTTCTAACTTCTTTATCGTGTTTATAAGGTCTTTGTTGAAAAGTTTGGTAAACAACATCCATGCGTGGATACCCTACGGGTAACAACTTTTTGCTGGGCAAATGACACAAATTTTCTCGCTTCTGGATTTCCCGTACATGATGTGGGCCGACACAGAAGATCGTATCGTAGGCGTCAAATGCGCGTTCATTGTACTGAAGGTGCGTGCTCGAAAATGCATGAAATAGGTATACGTATTCTTGCGTATGCGGTGACTTTTTTAAGTGATAGGTGTTTAGGTCAGGCATTGTAAAAACAAAAACCTGCGCATCCATTTTATCAAATACCGATTTCAAAAAATGCTTGAAAAAAAATGGATATAATCGCTCGTGATGTTGCAACAATAGAGGATCTTTAGGATCCGAGGTAATGTACGAACACGAAACATCTGGGTCTTGTAAAATTTCTCCGATGAAGGGAGCAAACGTTTGAAAATAGATATCACGTTCGGAATAAAAAACTAAACGACGATGCTTATGATGTTCTTTGCTAAAAAAAGTTTGTAATTTTTATACTCCGTTTGCAGATTAGAAAACCAAGACATGGTCAATATGGGCGTATTTCAACAACAAGTAATTATTTTAGGTGCCGGTAAGTCAAAACAATTTCTTGAAAATCCATCCATCATTCACGTTGATCAGGAAACACGCACTCTAGATTGGCTACTCAACGCGTTCGATAAAACCATCACACGTTATTTATTTGTGGGAGGATACAAGATGGATGAAATCACTCACCGTTATCCCCATTTGCATTTTGTCGTAAATCCCATTTGGAAACATTCAGGGTGCATAGAGTCATTGCGTTTATCGGATTTTGACCCACAATTGCCCGCTTTCATTTGTTACGGCGATATTTTAGTGCGTCCTGAATTGGTCAAGAAGATGTTGCAAACGGCTCGGCAAGATGACGTTGATGCTGTATTTGCGCTCGATTCGGATCCAAAAACAATTGAAGTAAAACCCGACTGCGAATGCATTTATTGCAATTTTAATGGCAACGATCGTAGACAAAACTTTATTGGACTTATTTATTTGAAGCCGAATGTATTGCGGCAATTAAAGAACAACTTTCCTTCCGATTCAACCCACCAACGTTTGTCGGGCCTATTGCCTTATTTGCTACAAAATAAATTCAACATCCAAACGGTGGAGGCGCATGGGTTATGGGTGGAAGTGCAGCAGCCGAATGACGTAGCTCGTTTTGTTCTCACCACCAAGGCTCAAACTTTACATACCTTAAGGCATCGTATTACCAAAGCAAAAATAGCAGAACAAGTACATTTTTCGGTCCAAGAGTGGCAAAATAATCGGCAAACTATACTCGACATTTTAAGGCAAACTTTTGGGAAAAAATTGTTGGTTGTCCGCAGTAGTTCATTGCAGGAAGATGGATTTTCAAAAGCCAATGCTGGAAAATTTACAAGTGTTGCTGAGGTCCAAAACAACGATGCCAATTTAACACGAGCCGTGGAAACCGTTATCGCTTCTTACGGTCAAGCAATGACCCAAGAAGATCAAATATTGGTGCAGCCTATGTTGCAAAATGTGGACGCCTGTGGTGTCGTCTTCACGCGCACATTGAATTATGGAGCTCCTTATTACATCGTAAATTACGATATAGAAAATACGACAGCCGTCACGAGCGGTACCAGCGATGGTGATTTTATTTTTTACCACTGGAAGGCTGCCCCTATACCTAAAAATGCTCCTTATTTTTTCAAAGATTTATACGAAGCGATTCAAGAAATTGAATTTTTGACGCAATTTGACGCTCTAGACATCGAATTTGCGATTACAAAGACGCATGAATTATACATTTTTCAGGTGCGTCCATTGGCTGCACAACATCTGCGTGAAATTGACGACGGCCAATTGCAGGAACAATTGCAACGAGCAGCCAAACGATTTGAAGATATGCAACAGGCACACCCTGGCATAAGTGGCAATCGGACTGTCTTTGGAATTATGCCCGATTGGAATCCTGCAGA
Source organism: Puniceicoccales bacterium (assembly GCA_031258545.1). Taxonomy (GTDB): domain Bacteria; phylum Verrucomicrobiota; class Verrucomicrobiia; order Opitutales; family UBA9783; genus CABUVL01. The sequence continues at coordinate 60,840 of JAIRMU010000008.1, forward strand.
AATTGTTGGCATCAAACCGAGAACATTGGCCATAACCCTTTATCAACAACTAATTACGCATGAAATTTGGGCGCAACAACGACATGAATTTGGATACAAAGATGTACGTCCGTATCCGCTTATCGTATGTTTTTCTGGACACCCATACGTGGATGTTCGTGCCAGCATTCATTCTTTTTTACCCGCAAACCTAAAACAATCTACCACAGAAAAGCTCGTCCATTACTATCTAAGTCGCCTGTCAACACATCCCGAATGGCACGATAAACTCGAATTCATGGTCATGCCCACGTGCTACACGTTCGATTTCGAAGACCGTTGGTACACGGTTTTAATACGCGAAGCCGGTTTATCGGAAGACGAATTTGAATCGTACAGGCAAGATTTGTTGCATTTGACGCAAGATGCCTTTCAAAAATGTGCGGAACAATACAAAGCAACCGCGGCCATAAACGAACGATTTGAAGCTATTCAACAAGTACCGCTGTCGGACTTAGATCGCTTGTACATATTATTCGAAACGTGTAAGCGCGGAACGTTGAATTTTTCCCACTTGGCACGCTGCGGTTTTGTTGCCAGTGCATTTTTAAAGTCTGCTGTAGCCAAAAACATACTTACGGAGGCCGAAAAGGAAACACTTTTGAGTAATATTCAAACCATCACGGGAACATTTTTTGAAGAGACGAAAAAGGTCTTGCAGGGTCAAGTTTCGCGTACCCATTTTATTCATAAATACGGACATCTAAGGCCCGGTACGTACGACATTACATCTCCTGCGTACAAAACGGATCCCGATAAATACTTATTTGGATATGCCGGACAACCTATTGCGACGGCGGTAATTCCTAAAAACACATTCCATAATCCAACTTTCGAAAAGATTTTATTGGACACATTGTCGGTTTCGTTGGATACCTTTAGACAATTTTTACAACAATCCATTGCAGGTCGTGAATATTCCAAATTTGTTTTCACAAGGTACGTTTCTGAAATCCTGGATATTCTTGAACGTTTGGGGCAGATATACGGACTTGCTGCAGATGATGTTTCCCATCTCCCCATTGCAACGTGGCTGGACTTGCGTAACGGTATCGCAAGTGACGGCAAAACAAAACGGCTTTTAAGGACGCAAATAGGATATCAAAAGGAGTATCATCAAGTTGCACGGTGCATCGAGTTGCCACCATTAATACTGCAACAAAGTGATTTTTTCTCATTCTTTGTGCCTAAAACTTTACCCAATTTTATTGGCAACCAATGCGTCGAAGCACCTCTCGTTTACTTAAAAAATTCAAGCGAAACAAACGGCGACCGTCTACGTCATAAAATCGTGTTGATTGAAAAGGCAGATCCCGGATTTGATTGGATATTTAATTACGAAATTGCCGGCCTTATCACGGTATACGGTGGCCCCAATTCGCATATGGCAATTCGTTCAGCCGAATTTAAATTACCGGCCAGCATCGGCATTGGTACTACACTTTTTAATACGTTAAAAATGGCCCAATTGGTACAACTGGATTGCAACTCTCATACCTTGAAAATTGTACGTTAATGACAACAAAAATAGGGATTACACAACGTGTGGAAACGGTAGAAGCGTATGCTGAAGTGCGCGATGCTTTGGATCAGCGTTGGTATCGTCTATTTGCACCGTTAGATATGCTGTTGATACCGATTCCAAACGCGATAGAAAAGATAGATATTTACTGCCGCAAATGCAATTTGGACGGTTTTGTATTAACCGGAGGCAATCACCATTCTCTGCGTGATCGTTGCGAAAAAAGTATTCTTGACTATGCCGTAAAACAACAAAAACCCGTCCTGGGTGTATGTCACGGCATGCAGTTTATATCCAAATATTTCAGAGCTCCGTTGGTACTTATGGAAGATCGTCATGTAGCCTGCGAACATTCCATTACTATTCGGGCAAATCGTTGGGGGTTCCCGGAAGGTGTACATACGGTTAATTCGTACCATCGCCACGCTCTCTCGTGTGTACCCGCTGACTTTACAGGCTTTGCATTCGATAAAGAGGGTTACTGCGAAGCCATGCAACACAACATACTTCCGTGGATAGCCTGCATGTGGCATCCGGAACGCGACACATCGCTGCCCATGTGGTTTTACACTTTTTTAAAAAAATTATTCCAAGCATGAAATCCCCTCAAATTTTTATTTTATGCGCCGGTGAAGGACGACGACTACGGCCTCTCACCGAAGACCAACCTAAATGCCTGGTTCCTTATAGAAATAAACCGCTTTTACAGTACCAATTAGAAATTATCAAAGCGCTGCAATTAAACGATGTTACCCTGATTGGAGGATATCGGCATGAAGTTTTGCCAAATACGTATGCAAAAATTGTCAACGTACGTTACGCAGAAACGAACATGTTGTACAGTTTGTTCTGTGCGGAAGAAAGGATGGATGCATCCCGCGATATGATTGTTGCCTACGGCGATATCATTTATCATGCGTCTGTTTTAAAGATATTGCTGGAAGCGAACGATCCCATTGCAATTGTGACGGATGTAGATTGGAAATACTACTGGAAAAATCGCATGGAGGATCCTCTACAAGATGCAGAAACGTTTCGTTGGGATCCTCATACACGTCGTATTCTCGAACTGGGAAGAAAACCCCAATCGCAATCTGATATTCAGGGCCAATACATCGGCCTATTTAAAATCAGCGCATCCTACGTGACAACTTTTAAAACTTTCTACCATCATTTTTGCCAAACACATACAAATGCAGAAAAAGCCTACATGACCGACTTTTTGCAATACCTCATCGATCGGCAACAACCCGCATTCGGCATTCCCATCCACAACCGGTGGGCGGAATTCGATACCGTACAAGATCTGCAAGTGAAAGTTGATTTCTTATGAAAAAGTGGGCACAAAATACGATTCTGGGGATGTTACTCCCATTTTTCTGGGCTATCTTTACCTACAATCAAAACCATGGCTATTTTGCCAGTTGTTATGAACTTTTATGGCAGGCAAGTTTAATTTTGCTTTCATTACATGCATTTTTATCATTTTTGCGTATACCCTATCGCTACACCTGGGTTATATGGATAAGTCTGTTGATTCCCTTGTGGAATTTACCTGTTTTCACCGATAGCTTTGTTCGCCTTATCATTGTGTGCACGGGCTGCTCTATCGTTCGAAAAATACCTAGTTTAAAATTTGCTAGAAATACTTAAAAAGTTGGCAAGTAACACCTAAAAACCTCCTCACATCAAGATACATAATCCCCTCTTATCGTTCAAAACCCGAGACAACAAACACCTCGCCTAAAAAAATCAAAAAACTTCTAATTTCTATACAGCAAAATCAACTTTTGCAACCCTGCAACTGCTAAATTTACTCTTTGGATTTACCACCAAACAGCCGTTTGACAAAACCAAATAATTTCGCAAACGAATTGCGAAAAAAATAAATAACGGTTAAACACCCCGCAATGAGCGATTGAACCACCAATCCTCCCAACCCTGGATCTATGTAAGCTATCATGAGAATATTTTTATAGTATAACTCAAATTGGTTAAGAAAAATGTATATTTTTGTTGCCATCAATTATCTTGTCCAATGACATCTTGAATTTAATTAAAAAGAAGTAAAAGCTCTTTTGCCTTAAAGGTGGATTTTGTTTTTATGACAGTACTTGTCAAAGACGAAAGCTTTTCATAATAGTAAGGCATGCTTAATTTCCTATAGTAGGTCTTTGTATGGGCATGAAAATAGGAGGTTTTATTTTTATTGGTAATTGTAAAGAAACAAGTTTTATCACCCATGTGTGTAGTTGGTTTTAGTTGAGTTTGTTCTTCAATAACAGGTTTTTGAAAATTTATAGAGAAAGCTTTCATATAAGCGGTCCTCGAAAAATCAGAAAATACAAAAAGCTCGACAATAGAGGACGATATTTGCAAATTTAATTATATTATGGGAACAATCCAAATAATCGCTGCATAGCATAGAGGATGTATGTTTGCATGATCATGAGAAAAATTAATAATCGAGAATCTGGACGGCCGCTAAGCATACAATATGATGAAGAAATATAAGTAGTTTTTGATTATATTTTATGCATAAAGGAATTATGCTTTTGGGGAGAAACATTGGGCAAAAATACATTCTATCATGGCAGTCGAAGGGTTAGTGATTGACACAACTTTACGTATTATGCTTCATTATTCAAGAACATGAAAATTTTGCTTACGGGAGGGGCTGGATTTATTGGATCACACTTTGTAAAACAAGCAATCCAAAGTGGGCATGAAATTGTCAACGTCGATAAATTAACCTATGCTGGGAATTTAGACAACCTGGAAGAATACGCCCAAGCTTCTCGGCATCGCTTTTATAAAGAAGACATTGTAAACAGAGAAAATGTGCATGCCATCTTTGAAAAAGAACAACCCGATGTAATTGTGCATATGGCTGCCGAATCGCACGTTGATCGTTCCATCGAATCGGGGGATGCATTTTTACAGACAAATGTCATGGGAACGTACCATTTGCTGACCGTTACTCATCATTATTGGCAATCTTTGCCAAAGGAAAAACGCCTTTCATTTCGGTTTCTGCATTTATCCACGGACGAAGTTTTTGGAACTTTACAACCCAATAAAGACAAATTTTGCGAAACCACGCCCTACCGTCCCAATTCTCCTTACGCTGCATCAAAGGCATCGTCGGACTTATTCGTGAGGGCTTACCATCATACGTACGGCTTACCCATCATTATTGTAAACACCACCAACAACTATGGGCCCTTCCAATTTCCAGAAAAACTCATACCGGTCGTTATCTTAAATGCGTTGGAACAAAAATCTATACCCGTATACGGCGACGGCAAACAAATTCGCGATTGGCTCTTTGTTGAAGATCACATCGAGGCTTTACTAAAGATTTTAGCGCAAGGCCATATTGGAGAAACGTATTGTGTGGGTGGTGAAAATGAGTGGACTAATTTAGATGTTGTCAATGAGATTTGTGCGTTGTTGGATCGAATAAAACCGCGTATTCAAGGTTCCTATAAAGATTTAATTACATTTGTACAAGATCGTCCAGGGCACGATCGCCGTTATGCTATCAATGCTCATAAAATTCATCAAGAACTTGGATGGTTTGCACATCACTCCATGCAGGAAGGATTACAAAAAACGGTTCAATGGTACGTGACCAATGCTGCAAGACTTAACACTTTGTTTGACCGACATCGGTTGGGATTAAAAGAATAACCATGAAAAAAATTTCTAAAGGCATTATTTTAGCCGGGGGTAACGGTTCACGTCTGTATCCACTCACACTGGCAACCAGCAAACAGCTTTTTCCACTGTACAATAAGCCGGTGCTTTATTACCCATTAACTACCCTCATGTTGGCTGGAGTTCGAGACATTCTTATCATCTCAACGGAACGCGATTTACCCGCCATCAAAAATCTTCTGGGTACCGGAGAGCAATTTGGAATTCAATGCTCCTATAAAGCCCAAACCAGCCCTAGGGGACTGCCTGAAGCTTTTATCTTGGCAGAGGATTTTTTACAGCAACAAGCTTCTTTTTTAATATTGGGAGATAACTTTTTCTACGGGCACCAATTGTCATCGCTTTTAGAACAGAGCATTGCCGTAACTACGGGTGCCCACCTGTTTTTGCATCCCGTTGATAATCCCAGTGCCTACGGAATACTCGAAACCGATGCCAACGGTTGCATTAAAGGTATCATCGAAAAACCAGCAACCTTCGTGTCCAATCTAGCCATTACGGGTTTGTACATTTTTGATGAACAAGCCTCCACCTTCGCAAAACAACTACAACCATCTGCACGTGGAGAATTGGAGATTACGGACCTGATTAAACATTATTGGAAACAAGATCATCTAACCTATTCAATGCTGGGTCGTGGATATGTTTGGTACGACGTCGGCACACCTCAGTCTTTATTGCAAGTTGGTAATTATGTGGAAATCCTCGAGACACGACAGGGGCTATTTGTTGCATCTCCCGAAGAGATCGCCCTACGACTAGGGTATATTACATTGGATGACCTACGGAAATATATCGACAAAACACCTCAATGTACCTATCGTCACTACTTGGAAAATCTTATTCATTATGCAGGTCATAAAAACAGAATTTGAAGGTGTGTTCATTTTTAAACCCACCGTTTTTCGAGATACACATGGTGCATTTTATGAAAACTGGCATGAAGGAAGGTATCAGGAACGTTGCTAGAAATGTCCATCACAATGGCTGAAATTTTGTGAAGTGAAAAATGTCGTTTGGAGAAAACCAGTTACACTTTATTACAAATTCTCCAACAACTTAAATACCCAGCGATATAAGTTTTTAAATTCTAAATGCGTCGCTTCTTGTCTAAATTGATCGGGTACATAGATGGCAAATAGATTAGCGGTGGCATTGACTGGATTCTCGTTGCAACTAACTTGACGTCCATGATCGCCATGCAAAATAATAATTGGGGCCTGATGATTTTCGGCATGTTGATTTATAATGTCACGAAGCACGGGCAAAACAAGTTGATTAATGGCTCGTATTTGGTTTACATATTTCTTCTTAAAAGCTTCTTGTTTCTCATCTGTGGCAACGATATTTTGTTGCTTTTGCAATAAAAATCCTTCAAAAGTTTGTTCTCGAGATATACCACTGTTTTCATCAAAAACCAAAGGTTCGTGTGGAGACATAATGTGTGCGTAAAAATATTGATTTTGAAAACCGTAACGAGATGGACTTTCACACAATAAAGTCAGTATGGTTTTTATTTCATGGATGTGTTGTCGATAATACCTTTGAAGCATACAGTTTTCAAAAATGTGTTTTAAAAGCGTGTCGCTCGTAACCGCCAAAAAAGTTTTCACAAAATTATTTACCTTGAGCTTGTTTGGCGGTATGTAAGGTGAATGATAAATACCTGCATGTTCCAACAAATGAAATTGATAATTTTTTTGCAATAATGCCGGCCAAACCTCATTGTAATTTAGTTTATGATGAAAATATGTATCCTGCTTTAACAATTCGTCTGAATGTTGACATCCAAAATTAAGTACAGAAGACATGGATAAATAGGTACCGTCATAATCGCTGTGTGAGTCCTTTTGGCAGACAAATCCTAATTGCCCTAAAGCACTGTAAAAATCAGAGTTGTCGTATCTGTAGGTTTCCTGGAGAACGTTATAATTGGTGTAAGCATCTAAAATGATATGATAAATATTTGGATGTTTTTTAATGTTCTGACTCTTTATTATGGGAAGCTTTGTATTTTTCACGTGAAAGCAATTCCAAACTCTTTGCCCTACTAGAAAACAACTTATGCAGATTACCCATATGTCCAAAATGCGATTCAATTTAGTAAAATTAAGCTTTTTTTGCAAAATTCGAAGAGTAAGCAATGCAACTATTCCCAAAATGAATACGCAAATCATTGCTAAACTCCATTTGTATGTTAATATGATAGGTGGAATGCAATACATAATAGCATTGGCTAGATTCCTCATGACAGGGATACCATACCAAAAAAGTACCCAGCCTAAGCTGATAAGGGGCAAATAAGTTTGGTATGTTTTTTTGCAAATGCATTTTAAAAATCCGTTCATGCAAGCCGTTATGATGGCTAAAGCGATGGCGATAATAACGATGTGTTGCAATGGCAACTCGTCACAATTTTTTATGTAAATCCAACATAGGGGTAAAATAGCAAAAAAATACGGATGCATTTTTACAATAACCTTTTCATTTGGCTTGCTTTTAATGAAGATTTTTTCCAAATAAGCACTTGATATCGATAATCTTACTTCCCTACCCCAAATGCTTCAAACCCCACATTACGCAGAGTTTGTAAATCAAGTAAGTTACGGCCATCGAAAATGAAGGCCGGTTTTTTCATCGATAGATACAGTTTCATATAATCAAAATTTTTAAATAATTCCCATTCGGTTAAAATTACGATGGCGTGGGCATCTTTGGCAGCAATGTATGGATCGGGCTCGACAGAAAAGCTTTGCGGCTCAAATGTTTGCAAATTTTTACGAATGATGGATTCTGAAACTTGAGGATCGTAGATGGCCAACGTTGCCTGTTCGTGTAAAAGTTCTTCGCAAACGGTTAATGCCGGTGTTTCTCGGGTATCATTCGTATCTTTTTTAAAGGCGAATCCAAAAATGGCTAATTTCTTACCGGCCAACGTGTTGAACAATGTATGAACAATTTTCTGCGAAAAGCGATGTTTTTGGTATTCGTTCATGATAACGACTTGTGCCCAATAATGGGCTACTTCCGGCAACCCAAAATGTTCGCATAGGTAGACCAAGTTGAGCAAATCTTTTTTGAAACAAGAACCACCAAATCCCACCGAACTTTGTAGAAATTGTGGACCGATACGCGAGTCAGCTCCAATGGCCAAAGCCAGTTCTTCAACACTTGCACCCGATTTTTCGCAGAGTGCCGAAAGCGCATTGATGGATGAAATGCGTTGGGCCAAAAACGCATTTGCACTCAGTTTAGACAACTCGGACGACCAAACACTTTGCACAATAATCTTATGCTTGGGGACCCAATGTTCGTAAATACTGGATAAGGTTCGAATGGCCGCTTGCCCACGTTCGGTTGCATCTCCACCGATAAGGATGCGGTCTGGGCGCTTTAAATCATGGATTGCACTTCCCTCCGCCATGAATTCGGGGTTGGATAACACTTCAAAATGGCAACCTCGGGCGTTGGAGTTTAAAATTCTACGGATTTTTTCGGCCGTACGGACCGGAATTGTTGATTTTTCAACGATAATCTTGTCATGGGTAGCAACCTGAGCGATACGCCGCACGGCACTTTCAATATACTTTAAATCCGATGCCTTACCGGCTCCTTCACCGTATGTTTTAACGGGCGTATTCACCGATAAAAAAATAACATCCGACTCGGCAATTGCCTTGTCGATATCGGTTGAAAAAAATAAATTACGTCCCCGAACGGATTGCACAATAGCGCCAAGTTTCGGCTCATATACGGGAAGTTGGTCCGAGTTCCAGGCTTGGATGCGTGTCTCGTCCACGTCCACCACAAAGACATCAATTTCAGGACACTGCTCGGCAATTACCACCATCGTTGGTCCACCGACGTAACCCGCTCCAATGCTACAAATTTTCATTTGATTGCTTTTAAGAAAGACGATTCTGCCGTAACGTGCAACTCCAAATAACTACAAAAATCCTATGATTCCCCTAAAATGTGTACAATTTTTGTCCGTTATGTTTTAAGCAATTACCAGAAGATTTTAGTGGACAACTGGGGTGGTGTCCATTTTCATCTTAGACTCTAAGCATTAAAGATTCATCATGTTATTTTGCGACCCAAAGTATTTTGCAATTTTTTTACCCATAGCGGCATTCTTATATTGGATTTCCATAGGGAAAGGTAAATTTCGCTGGACATTACCCACGCTGATAATTGCATCCACCGTATTTTACGCCACGTGGAGCATAAAATTTTTTGTCCTATTGATGTTGTCAGCTTGCATAAATTATACTTTCGGATATTTACTTACTATTGATTCTTGGAGAGAAGAAAAGAGGAGAAGGTTAAGCAAGCGAAAACAATGGCTCATTTTAGGCCTCTTGTTCAATGTTGGATTGTTAGGTTACTTCAAATATTTCAATTTTTTCGTCGACAACTGCAATCGTTTTTTCGGTACACAATGGAACGTTGTTAAAATTATTCTTCCTTTGGGTATCAGTTTTTATACCTTCCAACAACTTGCCTACCTCATCGACGCCTACAAACGCACCATTGCACGTTGTTCTTTGGGACAATATATATTGTTCGTAATCTTCTTTCCGCAATTGGTTGCAGGACCCATTGTGCATTATCAAGAAATGATTCCACAATTTGGAAGAGTGCGAGTCATCGACTGGGAATCGATGTACCGCGGAATTACCATTTTTGTCATTGGATTGGCTAAAAAAATTCTTATTGCAGATACGCTCGCCACTTACGTCCAAAACGGCTATGCACACGTGGATCAATTGGCCTTCGTCGGCGCATGGATCGTAAGCTTATGCTATACGTTTCAGCTTTACTTCGATTTCAGCGGGTACGCCGATATGGCTATCGGTTCAGGCCTGCTATTCGGCATCAAACTTCCGGAAAATTTTAATTCCCCCTATCAGGCCCTTGACATCCAAGATTTTTGGCGGCGCTGGCACATGACTCTCAGTACATGGTTGAAAAATTACATTTATATACCCCTCGGGGGCAGTCGTTGTTCCCAAGCACGTACATGCATAAATTTGTTTCTGACGTTTTTTATTGGTGGCATTTGGCATGGAGCCGGTTGGGGATTTGTTGTTTGGGGCACTTTGCACGGATTGGCAACCATTGTACACCGATTGTGGAAATTGACAGGGATCCATTTCAGCAAGCTTACGGCATGGTTGATCACTTTCAACTTCATCAACATTGCTTGGGTATTCTTTCGGGCAGAATCACTCCCTAAAGCCAAAATAGTTTTAGGAAAAATGTTTGATTTAAGTTGCCTCCATGGTGTGAATGGATCCACAACCTTACTAGAGGTAAAACAACTTATCGGTGGCATGTTATTTTCTGGAAATCAATGTTTAAAACTCGCATTCATCTGCTGTGCTCTCACTTTACTGTGTCTATGCTTCAAAAATGCCCAACGATGGACCGAGCGATTGACCCTGAGGCCATCATTCATCAAAACATGTGCCCTAAGCTTGGTTATATGGTTTTCGTGGAGTATAATGACTCGTCGCGCCGATAAAATTGAGTTTCTCTATTGGCAGTTCTGGTTTCACATTTTTCATGCGAGCAAAACGTCAAGTCATCTTCTTTATTTTACTCAACGTATGCTTGTTGACTGGCATGAGTGCATTCAATTACGTCATCGATCCTTTCTACATTTTCCATAAACCCATTTTTAAGAAACCGATTTTTTTAAACCATGAGGTTTTCATGAATCTTGGACAAATTGAAACCTTTCTCAAAAAAACAAATGATTACGATACCATTTTGATAGGGACTTCGCACACAGAAAATTTCCTTGCGGATGAAATTACACACGCATTGAAAAGCAAAGGGACGCTTAAATTATGTCTAAGTGGAGGATATCCCGTTGAATTAGAAGCCATTGCACAAAAAGCGCTGGCAACAGGTAAAGTAAAAAATATTGTTTGGGGATTTGAATTGTTTCAGTTTATTTTACCCGCTTATACACCGCATGGAAGTCGCATATTTCCGTACCATTTATACAAAAATAAGTTACCCTTATTGTTTGACGCGCGCGTATTAAGGACATCCCTTAAACTGCTGCTATGGCATTGCAAGTTTAAAAATATTAAATTTTCATGGCATTACAATAATACGCTCAGTTCCGTATATTTTTATCATAATCAACCACACATTTTTGATATGCATAAACGTTTTGTTGCTCCAGATACCTTAAAACAATGTCAAACAACACGTTACCATTATGATACGTTCCAGCGTCCCCATTGGGATGAAACTTTTTCCGCCATCGATACGCACCTTATTCCCATTATAGAAGCACATCCTGAAATTCAATTCTACATTCCCATAATACCTTACAGTTGGATTTATTTTGTTTCCAAGGATGTCAAAACTTTAGAAAAAATAATGCTTTGCCAACGCTACTTATGTAAGCAAGCCTCTTCGTTTAAGAATACACATGTGTACGCTTTTCATGCATGTCGATTCCCTCACAATCTAGCTAACTACTATAATGGAACTCACTATCATCCTGACATTAATCGTTACATGTTGTATGCAATCCAGCATGATCGACATCGATTGACTATGGAAAATTTAGAACAATATGAGCAAGCAATGATTGAAAATTTAAAGGCGTTTGAAATAAAAGATACTTATCCTTGTATGGATAGCCTCGAAGATATCATACGGCAGGAGGAAGCAAAATTATCCTCTCCGCATAAGCCATTGTTGAGCCACAAATAAATTCCACAATTGTCTTTCGTGGTTATATTTGCCTGATAGATGTTCCCGCCAAAGTTGCTTGGCTTTTGTAAGATCGATGTGATCCCAAAGCAGCGTATGCGTCTCCAAATATTGTTCCCAAGTTGAACGAAGGGACGTCCGAAACGATTGACCAAGCGGCATCCCAAATCCCATTTTAGGGCGATTCCACAGGGTTTTTGGTACATAACGCTCCAACACACGCTTGAGTAGGTATTTTTTTACATGTTTTCGAAATTTTTGTTTCAGTGGTATTGACCAGGCAAAATCAACCAAATTGTAATCCAAAAAAGGTGCGCGTGTTTCCAAGCCAACAGCCATACTTGCCCGATCAACTTTGCACAAAACATCATCGTGTAGAAAAGTCCGCATATCAAGGTACATAACTTGTTCGGCATTATTTTTCAGGTGCGGATGTAACTGAAACCAAGTTTTTTCTGGGGAAATAGGCCTATCAAAGTAAGTCATGCTATTAAGATACGTGGATAAAAAATCTTTACCTCGCAAACTTTTTACCGCTTTGTTCAATTTTAAATGCAGTATGGGGTATCGCTCCGAAAGTAAACGGCTATCTACCATTTCAAATAACGAAAGTGCAAGGGAAGGTACCCATTTGTGCAATGTATACAACCGAGGAATCCATTTATGCCGATGATACCCAACAAATAGCTCGTCACCTCCATCGCCGCCAATGGCAACCGTAACGTGTTTTCTAAATAGTTTGGAAATGAGATACGTAGACAAGGCCGACGCATCGCCAAATGGCTCGTCATATATTTGTGCGATATCATTTACATTTTTCAATACGGCATCTTGGTCTACGAACAATGTCGTGTGATCCGTTTTTAGATGTTGCGCTATCGCTTCCGCGTACTTCGATTCGTCCCACGGTGAGTTTTTAAAACCGACCGTAAACGTTTTTATCGGCTGCGTACTTCGGGATTGCATTAAAGCCACCATCAACGAAGAATCAATTCCTCCGGATAAAAACGCCCCCACAGGTACATCGGCCAACATGCGATCGTGTACGGATTGTCCCAACAAATGCTCCAATGTATCCACACATTCCTTTTCGGGTAAATCTATCCTCTGTCGCTCTTCCAGTGTATGCCTTAAATCAAAATATACGGTTTCTTTTATGCCGGCGAGAGTAACCGTTAGGCAGTGCCCCGGGAATAATTTACGTGCATGTTTGTAAATTGAGTAAGGACAAGGGATATAATTGAGACGTAGGTAAAGATCGAGAGCCGTTTCATCTATCGTTCGATCAAAATCCGACATGTGCAAAAATACTTTCAATTCGGAACCAAACGCGAAATACTGTCCCTCAACAAAGCTGTAGTACAGCGGCTTTTCTCCGAAACGATCGCGTGCAACGTGCAAAATTTTTTCTTGTGCATCGTAAAACGCAAACGCAAACATGCCGTTAAGCAGTGGCAATGCTTTTGACACACCCAACTGCATGCACAGTTGCAATAAAACTTCCGTATCGTTGTGCGCTTCGCAAACAATTCCCTGATTTTTTAGATATTGAGCTAACGTTTTGTAATTGTAGATTTCACCATTAAAAACAAGTACATAACGGCCATCCTCCGAGTACATGGGTTGATGACCACGAGCACTTAAATCTACAATGGCTAAACGCCGTTGCCCAAGGCTGATAGACTCTTTGAGCCAAATACCTTGATCGTCTGGCCCCCGGTGTGCTAACGACTGAGTCATTGCGGTAACGGTTGTTGCCAAATCATCAACCTCCGATTTAAATCGCCATAAACCCGTTATGCCACACATGGAATGGCATTTTTGCAAAACAATGCGTAAATACAACTTAAATTATTCTTTTTTGTAAGCGATTACACACCAATTAATATCTGGATTCGTTGAGAAAGAGATGTTGCATAACCCACAGCGCGTCATCATTTGAACGATGTCGGCTTTTGAAAAACGCTTTTCAAGACACGTTCCAATGCACAATTTCTCATATTGTAAAATGATCCGTCACGATATGCACTTAAAGGAATATGTTTTACGTTAAAACCGCATTTTTCTAGTATCCAAGCAAGTTTCGCCAACGGCCAATAAACAAATAAGGCAATACTATCCGTAATACACCTTTTTAGAAGATGTGGCAAACGACAAATGCATCTTCTCAGTAAATCACTGCATTTCCATATACAACGAAACCACCACGGTCTATTCTCAAAATTATAGTACATGTAAACTAAAAATGGGGCACCCGGCTTCAATTTATCAACACAGATTTGCATTGCTTGCTCTGTATCTGGAATATGGTGCAAAACACCTAAACAGTAACCAAAATCTTGAGAGTTATCTGCCAAGGGTATGTGGTCAATCGTTGTATTATAAAAAGCCACATTCGAAAAACTTTTCAATTTTTGCTTTGCTATTTCCAAAGCTGACGAAGGATCTATACAGTTTAATTCCCCAACTTTGGGAGCAACATACCAAGCCCAACGTCCATTGCCACACCCCGCATCAAACCCTTCCGCATTTTGATTGAGTTTTCCCCAAGGGAAAATACTAAAATATTGGTTAAATTCCTTATCTAAATCGTATTGAGGTCGTGTATCGTTCGTAAAATCGTGCCATTCTCTCCCAAAATGCTCAATAACCTTCTCGTCTCGATTGCTCATAAAAAGTAAATATTGTTTCCATATATTTAATTTTGTCCAGATAAAAGTGACATTTTGTCGACCATCCATTTTAATCCTTCCTCCAAATTGACGGTGGGTTGCCATCCCAATAAACGTCTCGCTTTTTCAATATTGGCAAACGTATGCATCATGTCGGATACGTTGAAGGGATGATGTTCAATAACAGCTTTTTTATTCAAATAACATTCCAGTAAACTTATCATTTTACGGATCGTATGCGGACGTTCGTTGCCGAGGTTAATGATCTCGTAACCCAGCGGCTTGCTGGCCAAAATAATTCCGCGTGCGATGTCGTCTATAAACGTAAAATCTCGCGATTGTGTTCCATCTCCATTTAACGGTAACGCTTTACCGGCTATGATGCACTTCATAAATTTGTCCGGACTCATGTCGGGACGGCCATGGGGCCCGTACACGGTAAAACAACGCAAAATGGATACGTCGATCCCATACAAATGATGATAGGTGTAACACAACATTTCGGCTGCTTTTTTGGAAGCTGCATAGGGAGAAATCGGCTCATTGACCGGTAAAGTTTCCACAAACGGCATTGTTTGCCCGGCATACAAAGAGGACGTGGATGTAAAGACCAACTTTTGGGTCTTGTGAACGCGCATGCATTCTAATAAATTAAGCAATCCGAGTACATTGGTGCTAATGTAGATGTCGGGCGTTTCTAAACTGGCACGCACTCCGGCACGCGCCGCAATATTGTAGACGGTGTCAAATGTATGCTGGTTAAATAAATCCTGCAACAATACTTTATCTTCAATATCCGTTTTCACAAACGTAAAATCGCCCCCTAAAGCTTCGAGATTTTTCAATCGAAAATGCTTTAATTGTGGATCATAATAATCATTCAAGCTATCGATTCCAATTACAGAGATATTATCGTAGAGGAGAAGTTCAGTTACCTTTGATCCAATAAATCCAGCACAGCCTGTTACCAATACTTTCATGAACACGTATTTTGTACAGCCTGAAATATTGCGGCATTGACGGTATGGATATCAAACTTTTTTTCAGCTAACTTTCGACTGGCTAATCCCATCGGATATAACAATTCTGGCTGCCGAATAATTTTTTCCATAGCAGTCAAAAGTGCTTCCGTACTGCGTGGTTGTACTTTAAAACCATTTTCATCATCCATAACGGTTTCTTTGCAACCTACATTGTCCGTCGTAATGACAGGTCGTCCGCAAGCCAACGCTTCTAGCAGTGCCCTCGGCACCCCTTCGCGATAGTAAGAAGGATATACAAACACGGAACTCTGCCTCATTTGTTCGGCCATATGTGTACAATAGCCTACGTATTCTATGATATTTGCACACCGCTTTAATTGTTCTTCCGTAATGGCCGATGGATTTGTATCAATATTCCCTGCCAACACAAAACGTATTTTGGGATATTTCTTTTTTAATTGTTGTGCTGCCTCCACATAGTAAAACACACCTTTCTCTTCAATCAAACGTGCAGCCATAAAAAATGTCAATACTTCCGGAAATGGCTGCGGTGTAAATGCTTGTAAATCGATACCGGTCCCGTTAACAACCGATGAACATGTGTCGTCCACCAATTTATGCTGCATAAAAAATATCCTATCATCCTGATTCTGAAAAAACACGTGCGTAAACCCTTTAAAGCTCAATTGATACAAGCACATACAAATACGTTTAGTGAACGCACGTTTTATTCCCGGTTGTTCAATAAAGGCATATCCCAATCCCGATACCAACCCATAGATGTTCTTAATCTTTAACCAGCGAGATACGAGGCCACCATAAATATTCGGTTTGGCGTTACCCAAAAACACGATATCTGGCTTTTCTCGTTTAAGTAAGGAATGTATGTGCAGTAGCGTTTTTAAATTATTCAATAGGCCAACCGATGTACCACTAAATGCATTAAATGGAACAAAATTTACGGTGGGCAGTCGATTTTGCCAAATAGACATTTCCTTTTTGGGCAGTCCCACCGAAACGGAAAGCCCTTTTTGCGAAAACGCCTGCATCAACACATGCCGTAAATTGATTGCCCCTGAGTTAAATAAAAATAGTACCTTTTTCATGAATTTTCATCATCCTATATACTTAAACAAATATGTCCAATCTTTTGGATCATACTTTACTTGGAAATAAGTTTTAAAGGTACATTTGTGGGTTTTGATAGAACATTTATCAACGGTAACTCTAATTTTTGGTGATTTTCATTCATAGGCTTGCGTATGTAGTAGTTGTGCAACATCCTATCACCCCATAACACTTGTTTTTTACAATAAATCCAACATAACGCTTTGGGGACAAAAATTCCAAACAACAACTCTTAACTCTTAATGATGAACGATATTAAGCTTTTTACGTATATTTTGCCGGAACAAATTTATAAAGCACATGCACACAGCTAAGATTTTTTGTCCTCATCTGAAGAAGGCATTTTGACGTAATACAATAATCCCAACAACACAAACCATACGGGAATAAACGCTTCACTGTGCCTATTTACAGTAAGATAATTGGAACATATACATGCTGTAACATTATAGGATAATAAAAAAACAAGTAACATTATCATCTGTGATTTCATCCTAAAATATTTTCTATTTTTTATACATAAGTACATCATGTACAACATCATCATTAGGAAGAAAATGTTCGTTTTTACGGCATATATCCACCCCAACTTGGAACCCTGAGGTGCCTTATAAAAAAACTTCTCGAAATTTGTAATCATCGGAGCAAACCAGGCATTGCTCATCCTTTTTATGTATATACCTTTCTGATCTGGTATAAAACGAATTTGTAAATGTAAAGAAAATTAATCGAATATCCAGCCATAGAGAAGCGTGTTGTATGTATAGAAGCGCCAAACGGGATTTCCACGGACGTTCTATCTGTGCGTATAAAAGGTCCGGATTGGTTGCTCCTTCGAGAATTTCACCTTCATCCGAAAACACGATGGAGGCCAGATCGGTAATGCCAGGCTTAACGGTTAATATACCTTTTTCAACATCCGTATAACGATTGACTTCGATGGGAACTTATGGTCTGGGCCCTACCCAATTCATGTCTCCTTTGATAACATTAATAATTTGAGCTAATTCGTCCACTTTAAATCGACGCACCCATTTACCTATGGGCGTAATTCGCGGATCATCGTTGGCGGTTGAATCCATCTTGTATTTATGGGCATCGGCGACCATCGAACGCAATTTAATCATGTTGAAAAGTTTTCCATTTTCACCGACACGCGGTGCCACGTAAAATGGATTCTTTCGGTCGTACAGAAAGATTAGAAATGCAAACAATAAAATAACCGGCAAACAAATGACACCCATCGCTATACTACAAATCCATCTACAAATACGATATACCAAAATCATAGCATTGCTTTAACTTTTTGGCAAATCTGCTCCACTGTTGGATAGTAAATGCTCTCAAGTGCCCTACTCGTAGGTGCGGGTGCATCGACCAACGTAATTCTTTGAGGATTCTTTTTTAATAGTTTTAAGTCCATGGTTTCAAGCGTTTTTGCAATAATTTCCGCAGCCAAGCCACACGAAGACCAACCGCCATCGACCACCAATAAACGACCTGTTTTTTCAACAGAATGTCTAACAACATTGATTTTCAATGGATTTAATACACGTAAATCGATCACTTCACAATGAATGCCCTGTAGAATCAATTGTTCTGCAGTTTGCATACATAAATGCGTACTATACCCTGCGCCTACTAGAGTTGTGTGTTGTCCTTCTCGTATACACTTGGGTTCTATATGATCTAAAGGTAGCTCCTGTACTTCCGTCACAAACGATGTTGTCTCATACAACCAACGATCATCTATATAAACAACTGGGTCATCACATAGAGTTGCAGCAATTAACAAATCACATGCATCTTGTGCAGAATAAGGCATTACAACTTTTAATCCAGGAATGTGCATTAACCATGAATGCAATGCTTGCGAATGTTGCGCGCCTTGCTCCCCACCGCGGTTGATAATTAAGCGAGCTGTCAATGGAACATGAGATTGTCCTCCAAACATGTGCGACCATTTTGCAGCCTGATTGACAAGTTGATCAAAAGCTAAAATTGCAAAATCCATCCTAGGATGAACACAGATAGGGCGCATTGCATTAAGAGCAGCCCCTACACACATGCCTGTAACACCTAACTCTGAAACGGGTGTGTCGATAATACGATCTTTTCCATAAACAACATCTAAACCTGTCATTGATGCACCAACATACCACGGACTCCATACGCCCTGACCTATAACAAATACATTATCGTAGCGCTTCAGCAAATAATCAAAACCTGAGCAAATACTTTTAGCATAACTTAACAACATAATATTTTTAGTTCTTATATACCCAATGTAACAATTTGTCTTCAGTAGCATAAGGAGCCTGCAGAGCTGTTCCCCAAGCAAACTGAATACGCCTTCGTATTTCTTCTCTTAAAATATCAAAACCTTCCTCTGAAATTAATGTTTGCTCCAACATAGGTTTATAAAGACGCATAACAGGATCACAGTGCTGTTTCCAAAATTCTAAATCCTCCGAACGTTTTAATCCTACATCCATATCCTCGAGATGTCCCACATGCCCTTTCCAACGGTACGTCATCACTTCAATAAAGTAAGGAACGCATTTTTTGCGTATTTTACCGATGATTACTTTTAGTTTGCGATAGAGTAATGCTACATCATTTCCATCCAATTGTATATGATTAATTTTGTGTGCTTGAGCGAAACGTATGGTACTAGAAGCCGGTTGTCGTTGAAGTATATGTAAGTGGCTTGCAAACAAATTATTTTCGCACACAAAACAAACGGGTAACTGCATTTTTGCAACCATATTAAAGGTCTCGTGCATTACCCCTTCTTCAGTTGCACCATCCCCAAAAAAAGCAACGGCAATCGAAGACGTATTGCGCATTTTCATTGCTAAAGCAGCACCCGCAGCAATCGGTATCGTAGCACCCACAATTGGAACAGATCCGCCAAAACCTTTCGATTCCTTAATTAAATGCTGAGAACCTCCCATACCTCTAGAACATCCAGATTCCTTACCTAAAGTTTCACTTATCAAACCTTCAACATCGTCTGTCATTGCTAAATAATGGTTATGAGAACGGTGAGTTCCATAAACACGATCCGACGCCGTTACATATTCCGATAAAGCAACTGGTGCTGCCTCTTGTCCAACAGCCAAATGGCACGGACATTTGATGTCTCCACTCCCAACCTTTTGGGCAATCCATTCTTCAGTTTCACGGATTGTTAACATTTTGTGCAAAAGCCGGAATAATATATCACTCGATAGACCACTTATATCTGAACAATGCATAATTACCTATAAAACTTACTTATCGTTTCACAAATATAATCTACTTCATCATCGGTAACGGACGTATTAAATGGGAGCATAAGACAATGTTTGAATAACAATTCAGTCCGAGGCAAGCGAGAAATATCAAAATGCATATCCTTTGCCAATGCCTCAATTTGATGTAAGGCGTATCCTCCCCATTGAATGATTGTCCCAATGTCATGTTCTTTAAGGAAATCTCTTAATGCATCTCTATTCCCGGCTTCAATTTCAAAATTTTGGTAAACATCAAAATGCTTGGCATCAACATTGGGGGCCGGGGGTAAAGTAATCTGGGATTGAAGCCAACCGGTCGCAGTACCGTTGCGCAATTTCACGACGACGTTGCATCGTTTTTGGATAGTGTTTAAATTTGGCCAACAAAACGGCCGCCTGTATGTTATTTAAACGAGAAGTATAGATACGGTACGGTTTTTGCAAATATTTAGGGAAAGCATCCGTGGAAAAACGACAATCGCCTGTACTTTTCAAAGATTGCTTTTGATACCAGATTTTTTCATCATTTTTTTCACTGTCCGACAATTGCATACGAATCATTTACATGAACTACTTCTCACAATGGCAACACTAAAATAGACTCTTTTTGAATACCGATTATATGATTACATAATCTAACACGCCACCATCAAAAAAGCAGGTTAGTCATCCAATTAACTGCTAGCTTTCCACAATTTTTAAAATTTTTAGCTTGAAAAATTTTTTCTCACACGCTAACATTATCACAATGCTCCTAGATAATAAAAAACTACGGGCAGTTTTGTTAAAAACAATTCTAATATGGAAAAATCGAGGTTTTTATGAAAAGGTTCTTACTTCCTCTCATCGGATTTCTACTTGGCAGTCTAAGTGTTTTTGCGGGTGAAGCCGACTTAATTGTTCCGGACATCCGACAAGTAAGTCCAGGCAATTATACGCTTTTGCTCGTGGGACTCTTCATCTCTGTCGTGGGTGTAATTTTTGGATTTCTTGAATTTTCAAAAATTCAAAAATTGGAAGTCCACAAAAAAATGGCAGATGTCGGCAACACCATTTTTGAAACCTGTAAAACGTACCTCATTCAACAGGGTAAATTCCTTGTTCTTTTGGAAATTTTAATTGGATTGTGTATCGCATTTTACTTTGGTTATCTGCAAAAAATGGAGACTACCAACGTAGCCATTATTTTAGCCTGGTCCGTGATCGGTATTATGGGTTCCTACTTTGTTGCGTGGTTCGGGATTCGCATGAACACTTTGGCGAACGCACGAACGGCATTTGCCTCCCTCAAAGGAAATCCTTTAAATTTGCTTAATATCCCACTTAAGGCGGGGATGAGTATTGGTGTTTTACTGGTTTCGGTAGAATTGATTATGATGCTGGCGATTTTGCTCTTCATTCCAGGTCATATTGCGGGAGCCTGTTTTGTGGGTTTTGCCATCGGAGAAAGTTTGGGCGCTTCTGCGTTGCGCGTCGCGGGAGGTATTTTCACAAAAATAGCCGACATTGGGTCCGACCTCATGAAGATTCAATTTAAAATTAAGGAAGATGATCCCAGAAATCCAGGTGTCATTGCCGACTGTACTGGAGACAACGCAGGTGACTCCATTGGGCCTACGGCGGACGGATTTGAAACTTATGGTGTAACGGGTGTTGCTTTGGTAAGTTTCATCTTATTGGGAGTAAATTCCGAACACCAGGTACAATTGCTAACGTGGATTTTCACCATGCGATTTTTAATGATTGTTACCTCCGTCATTGCCTACTGGATTAATGGGGCCATTGCTGAATCGTATGCCAAAAACACAAAAAATTTTGACTGTGAAAAGCCGCTCACAAATCTTGTTTGGCTAACATCTGTTTTGTCCATCGTAATGACATTTGGCGTCAGTTACTTTTTGCTCGGTCAATTGGAAGATAATTTGTGGCTTACGCTCTCGTTGATTATTTCGTGTGGCACTTTGGGATCTGCCCTTATTCCAGAATTCACAAAGATATTTACTTCTCCCAAAGCTAAACATACGGAGGAAGTGGTGACCGCATCCCGCGAAGGTGGATCATCGTTAACGATTTTGTCAGGTCTTGTGTCGGGTAATTTTTCTGCATTTTGGACCGGCATGGTCATCGTATTCCTCATGGGCTTGGCTTATTTCGCAAGCACGTTTATTCCGGAGGCTGCCATGATTTATCCGTCTGTATTTGCCTTTGGATTGGTTGCATTCGGATTTTTAGGCATGGGTCCCGTTACCATTGCCGTTGATTCCTACGGCCCGGTCACGGACAATGCCCAATCGATTTACGAATTGTCCCTGATTGAAGAAACTCCCAACGTCGTGGAAGAAATTCAAAAAGAGTTCGGCTTTAAACCCAATTTCGACATCGCCAAAGACTATCTTGAAGCCAATGATGGTGCGGGAAATACGTTTAAAGCAACCTCGAAACCGGTTCTCATCGGTACGGCGGTTGTGGGTGCAACCACCATGATATTCTCTTTAATTCTGGTCATTAAAAATACACTCGGCATCCAGCCGGAAACGGTACTTAACGTGCTCAATCCTTATACGATTCTTGGATTACTTACGGGAGGGGCCGTTATCTATTGGTTTTCCGGTGCTTCATTGCAAGCCGTCACAACGGGAGCCTACAGGGCCGTTGAATTTATTAGAAATCATATAAAATTAGGGGAAAAAGATGAAAAATCTGCCAATTTAGCCAATTCAAAAGAGGTGGTTAAAATCTGTACGCAGTACGCCCAAAAAGGTATGGGGAATATCTTTGTTGCCTTGTTTGCATTTGCCCTGTCATTTGCTTGCCTATCGGCACCCATTGTCAACAACGACTCCGTATCGTTTTTCGTGAGCTATTTAATTGGGATTGCACTTTTTGGACTCTTTCAGGCGCTGTTCATGTCCAACGCAGGCAGTTGTTGGGATAATGCGAAAAAAATTGTTGAATGCGATTTGAAGGAAAAAGGAACGGACCTCCACGCCGCAACTGTGGTAGGTGATACGGTCGGTGATCCATTCAAAGATACTTCGTCTGTCGCCATGAATCCAATTATTAAGTTTACGACGCTGTTTGGCCTTTTGGCAATGGAAATTGCCATCAGCGAATCCTTTAAGGATATGGCCTCTACAGCTGGCTGGATTTTACTTGGCGTAGCACTTATATTTGTTTATCGCTCATTTTATGCTATGAGAATTCCTCCCAAAGGCAAAGAAAAGTAATTAACAGCATATTAAAAGATCACGCGCACATCCTTGTACTCTGGGTGTGCGGGTGCATAAAGTGATAGAAACAAAATTAGAGTAATAGGTTTTTTGTTATTGGAAAAAACAACCTTCGATTTTGCACAAAGTATTGCACGTTTTGTTGCGCATTCAAACATGTTGGGGAAATGCCTCATCGTCCGCTGTGATGAAATTCCACAGGAAATTCTTGAAGCCATTTTATTTGGCTACGAGCAGCCTATTTATGGAGGTATCATCATTCGGCACAAGGGCCTATTACAACGATTCTGCCAGGGGGTTGCCTAACGCCAAGATAATTTCCAAGCCCCACCTTGCAAGTGTTGTTCAATCCACTTCTTTGTTACATTTTATTTGTAAAATAACATAACTTCGGAAGACCCATCGACGTTATGATTGGATGAAGCGAGGTGTTGGCATTGCAAAGAAGCTTCGGAGGGAGATAACTGTTCCCTTAGGAGCAGAAAAATATGAGGCCATTCATTTTCATGGAGCTCATCCGTGTCAAATTCGCAGAAACAAATTTTATCAGGATTATAGTTTACGGCTGCATATCCCATAACATCTTTGCCCATTAAAGTAGCCACAAAAATCGCACGCAAATTGCTGAGACGTATGCACTGATCCTTGTGTAAAAAAGGTGGAAAATATCCATAATGTTCCTTGTAGGCCAACAATCCTTGGCGGTAGCGTAAACATTGCACTTGTGTTTTCAAAGTCAACGCACGATTTTTTAAATGAGTACCGACCGGAAACACAAATCCCATGAAAGCCACCATAATGGTTAGCACGATCATTACTTCGATCAATGTAAAAGCCTGTCGCCGTTGAGTCATTCTAAAAGTTATCAAAAAGAAAGCAACGCTCGCAGACTTTCGATCAGCAACCACAATCCCAAAACAAAACTTAGGAAAATGGATATTACCTTTAATATCCATCGCATGTTTTCACGTTTACGTGACTCATATTTACCGAGACGAATTGTCTGTAAAGGTTCAAATGTGCGATCGGTTGAATATTTTGTAGGACGCGCATCGAAACAACCAATATCTTTACTTTTTTTTGAGCGACTCAAACGCTTAAATAGACCTAACCACATAAGGGAAATTGCACGTTGCACAAAATTCTTTCCAGGCAAGGATTCAAAACAGCGTTGTCCGTTGCAATAATGTAACGTTGTCCTGGATTGCTATGATCTTGTTCCACAATACAATCGGCTAATTTTTTCTGCGTACTTTCTTTGACTTTGTCGGCGTTGAACAATAGAACAACACCTTGGCAAAACCGTTGTAGCAGGCCCTTACGCCGAATGATGGTACCTCCATAAATAGGTTGCTCGTAGCCAAATAAAATGGCTTCAAGAATTTCTTGCGGAATTTCATCACAACGGACAATGAGGCACTTTCCAAACATGTTTGAATGCGCAACAAAACGTGCAATACTTTGTGCACAATCAAATGTTGTATTTTTCAGTAACAAAGAAGAATCTATCGGCTTCATTTGTTCCAAAAAGCGCATTTGTATTGAATTCAACGATTGAACGCTGCAAATGGTTTTGTCGACGACGCAATCGCGGAATTCTTTGGGGACTTCCGCCAACCAATCCAGACCTTTATTCCAGACATCTTCCGAATAAACGCCTTCCAGAGAATAATGCGATTCCATTTGAAAAATTTTCGTTTCGGTGTGCAACGAAGTTGCCAACAGAAGCCAACAATCTAGCAAACGATCACAAGTAGAAGGTGGTAACAAAAATGAAATCTCACGGTTACTCGCATTGAAAAGATGTTGATATTTATTCAAAGCTTCCTTTAAGTTATAAAAAACATCTTTGTAGATGCTAACGTTGGTTACGGGCAAGATGTGACGGTCAACTTGAATGGATGGCCAATGTGTTCGAATGTATTGTTCTGTTAAAAATGCATTCAACTTCCAAAGCTGCAAACCAAATAAAATAACTTGGTCAAAAAGTTCTTCCTTGAGCAGCCGAATCAGCGGGCCAATCTTGTCTTGCTGACCTGGACTATAAGGATCCTGAAAGGATGGAATCGCTAACAGTATTCGGCAACTGGCATTCTTTTTTGACATTCTATTTACCCACTCTCGTCCCTATCAGATGTGTACCACTCTGTCCACGTAAGTTACAACGGGCATTTACACTTTGCAAGTCATAAGCAATATAAAAATACCCATTTTACCCGTAAAGTCCAAAATTTAAGATGAACCCGCCTATTCAAAGCACATTTATAGGCAATATACAGTATTCGCTTCCTATTGGATTGAATTACTTTGTGAATAACGACTTATAACAATCCGTTGATTCCTCTTACTACTATTTACATAAAAAATTAAGCTGGACGAATTTTTGTGCAAGGAGTACTGATACAGATGTATCATGGAAGTTTTGAATAAAGTATATTACCCGAAAGACATTGAAAAAAAATGGAGTCAACGTTGGGAAGAAGCACAATGTTTCTGTGCTAAATTCAACCATAAACCCGCTTTCAGCATCCTCATGCCACCTCCCAATGTAACGGGCATCTTGCATATGGGACACACGCTCAACAATGTTATCCAAGATATTCTGTGTCGCTGGGCTCGCCTTCAAGGTCAAGAAGTCTTATGGATACCGGGAACCGATCATGCGGGTATTGCAACCCAAAGCAAAGTTGAAAAAGAATTAAATAAAGAGGGATTGTCTGCAAAATCTTTTGGAAGAGAAGCCTTTATTCGTCGCGCGCAAGACTGGAGAAATAAACACGGCCACATTATTTACGATCAGCTTAAATCTTTAGGTGTCTCCTGCGATTGGTCTCGGGCAACCTACACGTTGGATCCCCAATATTCGTGTGGGGTACTTACCGCTTTTGTACGTCTCTACGAATCGGGGTATATTTACAAGGGCAAACGGCTTGTGCATTGGTGTCCGGTGTCACAAACGGCACTCAGCGATGAGGAAGTTATCATGAAAACCATTCCCGGGAAATTGTATACGTTTCTCTACAAAATAGTTGAAAAAGAAGACACTTTCATACCCATTGCAACCACACGTCCGGAGACTATCATGGGAGATGTTGCCGTGGCCGTTCATCCCGAAGATCCACGCCATCAACACCTCATGGGACTTCATTGTCAATGTCCGTTTACAGACAGAATCATTCCCATCATTGCCGACAAAGCCGTTGAAAAAGACTTTGGAACGGGTGCATTAAAGATAACACCTGCCCACAGTCCCATCGATTTTGAAATCGGTAAGCGCCATGAATTACCGCTCATAAATGTTTTTAATCCCGATGCAACACTTAATGAGCACGGTGCACCTTTCCAGGGTATGGATCGTTTTCAGGCGCGAGAAGCCGTCGTAGAGGCGCTAAAATCCAAAGGATTATTGCAAAAGATTGAAGATTGTGAACATGCGGTTGGTCATTCGGAACGCAGCCATGTCCCCATTGAACCGTACCTTTCGGAGCAATGGTTTTTGCGTTATCCAAAAGTTAAGGAAGCGCAGCAATGCGTTGAAGAGGGATGCATTGATTTTTGGCCCAAACGCTGGATAAAAACTTACCAACATTGGCTCAATAATATTCAAGATTGGTGTATCGGTCGCCAACTGTGGTGGGGGCATCGCATCCCCGTTTGGTATCATAAACAGGATCCCCAAAACATGCATGTGTCCGTCGAAGGTCCCCAAGATCCGGAGAATTGGAATCAGGATCCCGACGTGTTGGATACGTGGTTTTCGGCTTGGTTATGGCCTTTTTGTACGGCGGGTTGGCCCGATAAAGAAGCCCTCAAAACAAACTATTTTGATCGTTTTTTCCCAAGCCACACACTTGTTTCTGGCCCCGATATTTTATTTTTTTGGATCACCAGAATGATCATCGCATCTCTTGAATTTCTGGAAGATCGCCCCATGGCACAACGCATACCTTTCCAAAATATCTACTTGACCGGAATTGTACGCGATTCCATGGGACGTAAAATGTCCAAAAGTTTGGGGAATTCTCCGGACCCCATAGATCTCATACGTACCTACGGCACCGATGGGGTGCGCATTGGTTTACTTTCCATTGCCCCACAAGGTCAAGATATACGTTTTGACGCACGTTTTTTAACGCAGGGTCGCAATTTCTGTACAAAACTTTGGAACGCCTGTCGTTTCAGGCAAATGCAAGACGAATGCGTCCTGCACGCAAGTTTACAAGATTTTATCGTCGCATTGGAGCAAAAACCATTATCTTTGTACGACCAACATTTACTCGTTCGACTGCATGCAACTCTACAAATGTTCGAAACTTATTTGAAAACCTTCGAATTCAATGCGGCCATTAAGCTGGTACAACAATTTTTTAAAAATGAATTCTGCGATTGGTATTTAGAAGTCCTAAAGTATGCACGTGAACAAACGATTGGCAACCCGCTTGCCGTTCAAGATTTATGCTTGCGTCAAGTCCTCATCATGCTATCTCCCTTCGCACCTTTCATTGCGGAGGAATTGTGGGAACAGTTGCAGTTCGGCAAAGGATTCATTCACGAAGCCGGTTGGGATCTCACGCCATTACAAAACTTTATACACACCTTCTCCTCCCAAAATCTAGAGCAAATTGAAACGATAGAAGTCCTTCGAGGTGTTGTGAGTGCTTTACGCTCTCTTAAGGCGGAATGTAAATTAAGTGCTCGCAAACAAATTACACTTTACGCTTGTTTACGTGAAACATGTACGGAGACGTTCAAACAACATTGGCAACTGATTCAACGATTGGCGGGATTTCAAAGTATTGAGTATTGCGACGCCTCTTCTTTACCAATCGTATCTGCAGCGACCATCACGACCTCATGGGGGACTTTTGCCTTGTTAACTGAAACCCACAACGAACGGCAACGTATTCAAAAAGATATCCATGCACTTTCTGCACACATTGCTTCGGCAGAACTCAAATTAAGCAACGAAAATTTTGTGAATCACGCCCCTCAAGAAATCATTGAAGGTGTAAAAAATTTGCTAAAAGATAACCTACGCAAACGCGAAGATCTTCAAAAACTGTTAAAATGAGTGTTCTCATTAAGATTTGGCTAGCTCTAGAGCAACGTTTTTGAAAAACATCACCCCAATCCTTAGGTATACATTCTTGGGGTGCAATCGTGGGAGAGCGACGAGGTTACGCAGGTAAATAGATAGATAGCGGTGTAGGTGCAGCGTGACAAATACGACAATGCACATGCATAATCGGTGGCCGTAGGGGATAAGTGGTATTTTATTGTCATACGATTTGCAGCAAATAAAAAGGGGCCCTTCGGCCCCACCTAAAGATAACAAAATGATGTAAAAATGATTTGTTAGTCTTTAAGTAAGACCTGATACTTTTCGTTTCGTTCAAAAGTTTTTATCGAAAATTTTATTTTACTGATAATGCGTTAAAATCTTTAAGTCCTACCAAGAAACACAGAATCTGTGGTCTTTGACGAATTCGAAGGATCCCGAAGTCTTAAAGATGGATTGCGTCCACAAATGTGAGTGCTTGTTTTATTCAACGCAAAGCTACTCGTATTAGCAATGCTGATTTTTTTACAGAATGTACTGTTTGGAGGTCGATGAATTCATAACACATAGGCATAAAAGCGCATATGGTGTGATTTAGCTTAAAATGGAGTTTATTTTATTAAAGAGGCAAGCGAGTATTCGAACGTTGAGGATTTAGATGGCATGATCGATAATATCCTGGGCTGGGATACAGAAACGATAAAAGCTTCTGTTATCTACGGAAACGAATACGATCCCCAGATACCTAATTCTGCAATCTATGAATACCGCGCTTCGTTGCAGAAAATAAGTACGAACGGCATCAATAATACCTATTTTCATTATTTGTCTGGGGGATATCTGGGAATCGATAAAAAATATCGCTATTTTTAGTGAGAGCTGGTTCATTAATATTGAAAAAATGAGTCTTATGATCGCTCAGTGATTGTAATTTTTCCCAAGCAAGGTTGAAATGGGTACCTAAATTGTACGCCGTTAGGCCTACTGTTTTCATTGAAGCACCGCTGTTTCCAATCCAATTTTCACAATCAAACATAATACCGCTTTTCCGCAGAGGCGTGTATATAAATAGATTTCCCTTGTACAAATGATTCGGTAGAAAGTAGCGAATATTTCCAGCTGGAATATTATTGGCACTAACGTCTGCTGGCCATTGATTAAAAATTAAATAATGTGAACGATAAGCTTTGATTAAACCCTCAAAATTGCATGCGAATTCGTTGAGTCGAAAATCTTCCGTAGCTTTCCTAAACCCCGGAATGGCAATGGCGGAAAGGATAGCCACAATGCACAGCGCGACGACGACTTCGATGAGCGTAAAGCCGTTTCGGGGTATAGATGGAGACTTTGATGCCCGGCCAGGTACCGGCGTTTTAAGACGCCCCGTTATAATTAAGCGCTTAGACGCTTGAGGTCTTGAGGTCTTGAGGTCTTGAGGTCTTGAGGTCTTGAGGTCTTGAGGTCTTGAGGTCTTGAGGTCTTGAGGTCTTGAGGTCTTGAGGTCTTGAGGTCTTGAGGTCTTCACAGTTATGTTATTGTATCTTGCCCTCCTACCTCTGTCAAGGATTTTTCGAGGTATTTTTCGGAGGTTTTTGAAATGTTATTGCATCGCCTTGTTGTGCTCATAACCCACACTTAACTTTACGTCGGATATTTTCGTTATGGGTCCAAAGGTATTAGCGTAAAATCACATGGAATTGGAACGCAAGCTACACAAGGTGGTGGGGCTGTGGCCTAACGTCATGAAAATTAAGGGTGAAGCATCTTAGGTTCACGGAGCCATAATTAATTTTTATCGGGTTTGTGATTGAGAAAACGGGTAGACGAAGCCGCGATCCGATTTGTCTTTTACAAAAAATTCTAAAAACTGGCGCCCTTTAGAAGTTGTTGACAATGCAATTTGCAGGGCTTCTTGTGCCTTACGTTGAAACGCTAGATTATCATGACCGAATACATGGCGGTAGCACGCTTTTACATCCGCTACCTCTTCCGTTGAAAAACCACGCCGCCGTAAACCGATGACGTTTAGATTTTTTAACCGATTTCTCTCCAACACCGTTACAAATGGCGGTACATGCATGGTAATGGTTGCATTACCCGCCACAAAGGCACTTTCTCCGAGGGTTACAAACTGATGCACCATAGAGCCTCCGCTTAAAAAAACAAAATCCTCCACGTGGACACAGCCCGCCAAGAGAGCATTATTTGCCAACGTGCAACCATTCCCTACCCGACAATCGTGCCCCACATGACTGTAGGCCATGAGGAGACAGTCGGATCCTATGGTCGTTATTGCACCCGCTTCCGAAGCTCTGTGAACCGTTACACCTTCTCGGATGATCGTGCGGGCACCTATGCGAACGCCGCTGCTAAACGCACCATTTAAATTTTTAATTTGAGGATCTCCGCCGATGCAGGCAAAGTCATGAATGTGAACACCGTCTTCCAACCGAGTTCCTTTTTTCAAAACAGCATGACCCTCCACAACAACATTTTTCCCCAGGACCACACCGGCTTCAATTTGACAAAACGGGCCTATGGTTAACGAATCATTCAGGCAGACTTGCGCGTCCACGATCGCTGTGGGGTGAATGAACATGCATAGAAATCATAGATTAAGCCACCTTCAAGACAACATAAAAATGCGAGATACGTTTTAATCCTGTAAGTTTTACATCTTGCCTAGTTCCAATGCTCCGGTGAAATATACATTGCCCTTGCAATAATTTTGCGCCCCAACGATATTCAGACATTGGTGTGCTTTTTGCAACCGCGTAAATGAAAGGATTTTAAAAGGGAAACGTGGTATAAAATAAAGCTTGTGGGTACCCAACGGCAGCAAATTTGGTAACCGAAGGGCTTCCAAAGCGACGCTTGAAAAAATTTTGTGCTTCTTGCACGTTTGTCGACCTAACATTTGGATGCAAATATTTTAAACGCATTATGGAAAAATCTACAACCATTGCCAATGTTTACGATAATTTTCAAAACAACCTACGACACGAAGTAAAAAGCTTGTCTAACCCGAACATTTTTCCCAGTATGGAAGCATGCAAAGAATCCTATTAAAACTGAGCGGCGAATACCTGCAGGAGGGTACTGAAGTATGCGCTTCTCAACGCTTACAAAATATTCAAGAACAGGTTGCACAGCTCCATCATCACAATTTTGAAATAGGTATTGTTGTCGGCGGCGGTAACATTTTTAGGGGTGGAAAACATAATTTAGGTATAGGCATGGATCGATGTTTGGCCGACCCAATAGGTATGGCGGCAACATGGGTAAATGCGCTTACGTTGCAGGCTTACTTTTTAACTCAAGGGATACCTGCGAAAGTTTACGGAGCGCAGGCATTGGGGACCGTAATCCCCGCATTCCAGGTAGAACGTGTTCGGTGGGACATTAAAACCCACGTAATTATTTTTGCAGGCGGTACGGGACATCCATTTTTTTCAACGGATACCGCAGCTGCGCTGCGTGCCAGCGAAATACAGGCAACACTCCTCCTCAAGGCCACCAAAGTTGATGGGGTTTACGACAAAGATCCAAAAAAATATGACGACGCCAAGCGATTTGACTCGCTCACCTACCATGAAGCCTTGGCAAACCAGTATCGTGTTATGGACGCTTGCGCATTTGCCCTGTGTATGGAACAAAAGCTTCCCATTTTTATCTTTAATATTTTTGAAAAAGATGCCATCATACGGGCTGCTAGCAAACAAATCAAAGGAACCCTTATTACGGCATAAAATATGGATTTTCATCAATTGATCAAGCAGGTCGATGGCAATATGCAGAAAATTGTCGATCATACCGTGCACCAATTCGGGACGTTGCATACGGGCAAAGCGTCTCCCCAGATGGTGGAAAGTGTCAACGTTGAGGTTTATGGATCCAACATGAAATTGCGAGATGTTGCTTCCATCACAACACCCGATGCTCGCACCATTCATGTTCAGCCTTGGGATAAAACGAATTTAAAGGCCATTGAAAAAGCTATTTTGATTGCCAATTTGGGTATTAATGCAGGTATTTTCGGTGAAGTTGTCCGTTGCCCACTCCCGGAATTGAGCAGAGAACGTCGTCAGGAATTGGTTAAAGTTGCCCATGGTATGGCGGAAGAAGGGCGTATCAACGTTCGCAATTGCCGTCGAGAAGCCATGGAAACGATTAAAGAAGCCAAAAAGTCCAGCATGTGTTCCGAAGATGATGCCAAAAAACTTGAAAAAGAAGTACAGAAAGTAACCGATAAGTTTATTGCCCACATCGAGCAACACTTAAATGTTAAAGAAAGAGAGCTGACTGCCGTCTAAGTTTCGACCCCGATTCTAAAAATCAAGGCTCAGATTTCCTTCTTGCGTTATCAGCCTGATCGAATTATTACTTTTTTGGCATCCTCTGGAGTAAAAAGAGATAGAAGGAAACAGGCAAAATGCATATCACTTTGATTCAAGCCTGCCATTTTTAAAAGAATTACTCTACCTTTCCATTGCCAGTCAATTTAAGGCTTTTTTTCGAGGAAGTAAATATGTTTATTCTTTAAAGACATACCCCCTGAGAGCCTCTGAAAATGCATGCACATTAGCTTTAACCACTTGATGGTATTGCTCAAGATAACCTATGTTAAGACTTGGTATAGTTCCTTGTAATTGAGAAACGTCCTGCAATGCACGATCTATTGCCGTTATAATATCATCTACTTTCGGCAGGAAAACTTCCTGTGCCGTTTTTACTCTGGCATTTATGCATCTTTCTGCCAAAAAATGTCGTATGATGAGATCTCTAGAATTTGCAAATTGATAGGGCCCATTCCCTTCTAAAAATCCATTGAATTCTGTTCCATGGATTATCATTCCAATATCAAAATCAATGATCTTGAAATCGGAAATACTTCCTGAATCATCGCAAATAAAGTAAAAATTCCCGTCATTGGTAACGAGGTCCGTAAGTCCAAAAATTCGAGATATGATATCAATGAACACAAGTCCTTGTACAACTATTGGATTTACTAAGGATTCTTGAGATGGTTCAAAAGCTGCAGGGTCCGCACCCAATAACAGAGGAGCTTCTTTAAGATTACCATAACTGTACGTTTTAGCTCTTACGGTTGGAGCTTCGGTGCAACCTACATCTTTTGTCGCAATGTAAAAATCCATTTCATTATCCCAACAAAAATGAACTTCAGGCCCTATTCCTAAATGTTGGAAAAATTTGTAAACAAAAAGTTCAGTAACATTAACGGGTTTTGCACTAGTGCTGGAGCCTGTTTCGGATTTCAATCCCCGGCGATGGGTTTTTATGTGATATAAAAACCCATTATCTCCACTTTTCGATACACCTTGGGGAACAATAAGTGCTCGATTCCCGAGTTGATCTCCACTGAGTTTGGGGAAAAATTCAATTGTTGATTTTGGAAAGATTCTGGAAAAATATTCTGAGGCCTTTGCTTGAAGCATTTCGTGAGGTTGTCTGTTGAGGAATGCCCATGCGCTAGTAACTTCTGCAAGCAGCGCATTGAAGGTAACTTTGTCTCTTACTGGAAACGTCCTGCCAATGGTATCCATGTACAACATAATGTCCTTAACAGCTTTTTTTTGTGACGAGGGGTTTGGTTGCGTCAAATTACTAGCCTTTAAACGGAGTTGATCAGCTATTTTTGGATCTTTTTTAAAGCTACCATCATCCAACTCTAATCCAGAATCCCTAAGCTGTGCCGCAAATGCTTCTATTTTTGCAACCAATGCAGGTAAATCAACATCTGCACGAATAATTGGCATTAAAAACAATGCCATTAAAATACATATTTTTCGTAAAATCATGTTTAGAAACTTATCTTTATGTTGAAAAAAAGTGCAAGCTTTAATTGAAAAATCATGAGCAGGTTTTGTCCCGAGAACACTTGATCCCTTGAAAATGAAATAAAACAAGCTATCCAAGGAATTCTAAAAAGGTTTTTTTGATATGCTCTCTACTACCCCGCTTATCCATTTGCTTTAAAAATGCGTTTTTCTAAAAGTTTACCGCACAAAAAACTGTACTCTCTTTTTGCGCGTTTATCGCATCCGATCGCAGCAAACTGCACTCGACGTATTCTCGTTGACAATCCACAAAATCCTCATTTACCTAAGTGCTCATGCAGTTTGTAATTATCGGTGCAGGAGAGGTAGGGTTCTGCTTGTGCAAGCATCTGTTACAAAATAACCATGAAGTCATCATTGTTGAAAAAGATGTTCCATGGGCAAAATTGTTGGGAGAAAGTGTGCTTGCACGTATTATTGCGGGAGATGCCACCCTGTTTTCAACGTTACAGCAAATCAATCTGCCCCAAACGGATGCCGTTTTGGCAATGACGCAGGATGATGCCGTCAACATTCTTGCATGCACCTTGGCGAAGACATTAGGGGCCAAAAAAACGGTATGCCGCATTCATCGCGATTTGCACCCCAACACTCAAAAGTTTAATTATCAGGCGCACTTTTCCATAGACCACCTCATAGATACGCAGCACGTTTGCGCCTTTGAAATTGCAAAATACATTCGTGATCCCCATCGGGTGGCCATTGAACAATTTTCCCGAGGGAAAATAGAAATTCAAACGCTGGAGCTCAAAGAAAAATCCCCCTGGACAGGGAAAACAATCCTGCAATTGGCCCTCGACAACAACATCCGCATAGGCTTCATAAAGCGCGACCAACAGCACTTTATTCCCACCAAAGACACCGTACTCCAAGCTCACGATCTACTTACCTTAGCCGGTGATAATGTACATTTATCTCGATTAAGAACACAAGCCTGCATCCGGCAAAACGTATTTACCTACATCACGCTTTTTTCTGCGAGCAAAATAACGGTATCCCTATTACAATTACTCCACAATCCCTATTACAAAGTTAAGGTCATTGAAGAGGATATGGCCCTATGTTACCAACTCGCAGAGGCGTATCCAAACGTATCCGTCATTCACGGCAGTGCCACGCAGTTATCACTTTTACAGGAAGAGCAACTACATGCATCCGATTACTTTGTCGCCTGCAGTTCCAACGATGAGAAAAATATCATTGCGTGTTTGCAGGCTCAAAAAGCAGGTTCCAAGAAAACTTTATTGTGGGTCAATAAGGAAGATTATGATGCCGTTTGCGACACCTTAAAGGATACACTCCACTTCAATCACCTCGTACTCACAAAATCTTGCATTATAAAAGATCTCGAAAGCATTTTATTCCCCCAAGAAATTTCCATTCTCGGTACCCTTGGCAACGATGAATCGGCCCCGGAGCTTGTGGAAATTCATATTCCCAGTGGCACCGCCATCGAAGGTCTTACCGTAGACAACATCCCTTGGCCCGAACACACATTGTTGCTTGTCCTAAAGCATCGATTCCACACCAAAGTCCCGGGAGCTAAAGATTGCCTGATCGGGGGCGATTGCGTTGTGGCCGTCGTACAAAAGAAACACCGTGATGCCATTATTCGTCTGTTGACTCAAAAAACGAGCCTATGAAGGTAACGCCCCTTGTCATTCCATTGGCCATTAATTTTCTCCT
Organism: Puniceicoccales bacterium; assembly: GCA_031258545.1. Lineage (GTDB taxonomy): Bacteria > Verrucomicrobiota > Verrucomicrobiia > Opitutales > UBA9783 > CABUVL01. Next base: position 96,753 of record JAIRMU010000008.1, read on the forward strand.
GCTGGGTTTATGTTTCTTCACCTGTGCCTATGCTGGGTTTCTCTTCTACCAAGAACCTTTGCTTCCGTGGATACCCGCAATCATCATCCCACTCCTATTAAGTCTTGTCCTATATTTGTGCAAAGGAAAGCAAAAGAAAACTTACATCTCGCAGCGAGAAATTTTACTTACAACGGGCCTATCATGGTTATCGGCGGGCATCATTGGCAGCCTACCCTACTGGATCCTCCTGCATTGCAAATTCAGTATAGGTTTGTTCGAATCCATTTCGGGCCTTACGACAACGGGGGCAACAACGCTGTCAAATTTGGAATGTTTGCCCCAAAGCTTGCTTTTATGGCGATCCGTTTCTCAGTGGCTAGGCGGGTTGGGGTTCGTCGTATTCTTTGTTACTTTTTTGGGGACACACGGTAATTTTCAAAAGCGACTTTACCTGCAAGAATCGACAAGCGTGGAAGAATCCGTCAGTTTATTTCACATGAGAAAAAACATTGCTTACTCTTTTTTCATCTATATCGGCTTAACTATTTTGTGCGCACTGTCGCTTTCCCAATGCAACATGTCGTTGTTCGATGCCCTATGTCACGCCCTGACAACGGTGTCAACGGGTGGATTTTCAACGCATTCCGCAGGTATTCATCACTTTAACTCCCTTAAAATTGAGAGCATACTTATGATTTTCATGCTGTTGGGCAGCATCCATTTTATCTTCCTAATTCAAGTTTTTACCCCACAGGGTCCAAAGTTGGTTAAAAACTCTGAATTTAAAACCTACATCGCCATCATTCTTATCGCAACCTTGGTTTGCACACGTGTTCTTTATCCCAAAGTTTATCCATCGCTGCCGGAAACGGTACGACACGCTTTGTTTCAGGTCGTATCCATAGGTACCACCACAGGGTTTCATTCCGTCAATTTTGTCAGTTGGCCCAATATTACGGTTCTCATCTTACTGATGCTCATGTTCATAGGTGGATGTACGGGCTCTACTGCCGGCGGATTCAAAGTCTTTCGGCTCGTAGCCCTCTGCAAAATTTTACTTGCGCATCTAGAAAAGATTTTTCGCAGTAACATTGTACGCGTATTAAAAATAGACGGCGTGCTCTGGAATGAGCGCAGGCAATTGGATTTACTATATTTTTTTGCACTTAACTTGTTTGTCATGGCGATTGCGGTTGTTTTTTTACAACTACTGATGCCCACCATTGATTTTCTTACCAATGTGTCTGCCGTCGTCGCAAGTTTGTCCAACGTTGGCCCAGGGCTCACTTCATCAATCGGTCCCAATGCGACATTTGTAACCTTTCCTCCCGCTGCAAAAATTTTGCTGTCCGTATTGATGCTATTGGGGCGATTGGAAATTTATGCAATTTTAGTTCTGCTAACACCTAAATTTTGGAAACGCTTCGACTAGGATTTTTGTGGCAATCGGCAATAAAGTTACGGATTTTAAGTGGTGTGAGATGAAGAAGCGTAGTTACTGACAAGAAACATTCACCCATCGCGTATTTTTTTGGAGATGTATACTTTTGTCGAAACATCTAACACCATGATTATGTTAAATGCTTGCACTTGGGTACGATTTTTACACACTCCTTACAACAAGCCTAGGGGTATAAAATGGAGAATTTTGACTTTAAAAAAACAAAGACCCTTGAAAATAGTCGAGCGCATTGTGGATTGATCAAGACGCCTCACGGCATCATCGAAACGCCCAATTTCATCTTCTGCGCGACGCAGGGAGCCATCAAGGGAGCGACCATGGAGCACATGCGAGCTGCGGGGGCGCAATGCATCCTTGGCAATACCTATCATCTGTGGCTGCAGCCGGGCCCAGATTTAGTTGAAAAGCACGGCGGTTTGCACCATTTTATGGGTTGGGAAGGTCCCACATTAACCGATTCGGGTGGCTTTCAAATATTTAGCCTTGGATACGGAGGTGTCGTCGATGAAATTAAGGGTAAGCATACGTGCAACCTACATCCAAAATCACTTTTAAAGGTTACGGAGGAAGGGGCTTTATTTCGCTCCTACATTGACGGTTCACGGCGCTGGTTGACCCCCGAAATATCCATTTTAGTACAACAAAAATTGGGTGCCGACTTTATCTTGCCCCTGGACGAATGCACACCTTTTCATATGCAACGCGAACAAACGGCGCTTTCCATGGAGCGCAGCCATCGTTGGGAAATGCGTAGCATGGAGCAATTTTCTCGTACATTTGAAGGCCGCCAACGGATGTACGGCATTATCCAAGGGGGTATTTACGAAGATTTACGCGCCGAAAGTGTAGACTTCGTAAATGGTCAAGCTTTCTTTGGACAGGCCATTGGGGGTAGCCTAGGCGGTTCTAGGGAACAAATGTACGATGTTGTAGGAATGACGATGAAGCGTTTAAGGCAGGATCGTCCAACGCATTTGCTAGGCATTGGCGGCCTGCAGGATATTCTTGTCGGGGTTGAATCCGGCATTGATACCTTCGATTGCGTTCATCCCACGCGCATTGCAAGGCACGGCTGCGCGCTCGTATCGCAACCGGAAAGCGAAAAAAACCGCGAACACATCAATTTAAAAAATAGGCAATACCGCGAAGATTTAAATCCCATCGAAAACGATTGCGATTGTTACACTTGCCGGAATTTTACCCGCGCCTACGTTCACCATTTGTTCAAGGCTAAAGAACATACCGGGGGCCTGTTGTTAACCATCCATAACGTAAGATTTATGGTGCGCTGGATGCTGAAAATTCGCCAGGCCATTCAAAATGATACCTGGGTGCAATTTGTGAAAACTCACAAAAGGTGAAACATCATTTTTTAAAAAAAGTAGTAAACAAACGGTAGATTTTTAATTTTCCATTAATTCTACTAACACCTTGGGCGTAACAAATGTTACGCCTCAGGGGTATTGCAAAAGCGCTTAAAACTTAGTCTCGTAAAAATGGAAATGCCTTCAGACAGCTTGCAACACAATCTGGCAGAAACGCATTTTTTCGAAATCTTGGGTCGGTAATTTCACCTGCGTCGTTGGCGATGCTCTCGAACAAATTATGCGTCCAAGAAATGATGGTAGGGTCATTGTAATGCTCTCGCAAGAATTGGGTTTCACCTAAGATTATGGAATTTCTATTGAAGGAGTGAATCCCTCCAAGGATAACGATTAACTCTTCTCTTTGGATTAAACTGTGCCCCCATCATGCTAAAAAGTCCTTGTTGCTACTCTCAATGAAAGATAAATTAGGACACTGCTGATCTAAAAATGCATTAAAGGCCTTATAGCCATTAGAATGATTGCTTTTAATATCATTTGCTTTCTTTATGGCCTCCTTGGATGTCATAGAAGTAAAAATATAATCAAGCCTCAATAACATGTGTAGCATTTCATGACTTAACATAATATAAGAAGGTAACTCAATAGGAGGCATTAAAGCCTTCAAATGCTCAACCTCTTCTCCAGCAAGTTGTTGCCTCGACAGCAAATAAATAACCTCTTCTCGTACTTTATCTGAAGGCAATCCAAGGCGGCTCAATGTAATAGCTTGACCATATTGTATAACAAAAGTAACTTCCTTGTGTTGTCCTCTATCCGAAATATTGGTACTAGAAGTTTGTAAACACAATGGCCCAGCGTCGAACTTAATTTTAATGTCAATGCTTAATTTACTTTGAATTTGATCTATTCTCTCTAAAATGACATCCCATACTGCCTTTGTTCCTGTATGCTGTAATTGCTCTTCTAGGAGTGGATATAAGGTTTCCTGACTATCACTACAAATTACATTTACAATCTTTTCAGGTATTTCGGCTTTAGATGGAACTCCTATTATTAAAAATAAAAAGCAACACAACAAACTCAATAATGTCTTATTCATCAGGAGCGAGATTATAATTACTGATTCAAAACATACAATTCACCCACATAGGTGACAACCGTTTTATTAGTGATCCCACAGTAAATGTACCCATGCGAATACAAACCTTCTACAATTGAATCGTAATGTAGATCTGAACTCAAAGGAATTGGAATGTTTTTAGCGTGAAAATGATAAAAACAAAATGCCAAATTTTCAATGTTCATAGACTCGGCCAGCGATGTATAATCTTGACATAATTTTTTAAACACTTCTTGAGCTTGTGGCAGATTATCATCGCAAAGTCGTCTAAATGTACTTTGGAAATCTTTGTTACTTTTATCGGCAAGAGGAGATACTCTAGCCACGATGTCTAATGGGAAATTCAAGTAGATGCCATTTTTCGCTTCATTTAATGTCGGATTTGCGCGAAGGCAACCGGTAACAATACTCAATCCGATTGCGATAAAAGATAACGATTTTCTATTTAACACAATTACTGTATATAGACAGGGATCATTACTTGTCAAATAATTTCCTTCTTTTTGAAAATCTTTGGAGTGCATCATGGAAGAGAGTCTCATTATTTTGTTGGCAAGTGTCAAAGAATTGGTAAACTCAAAAATGTAGTTTATGCTTTTAGATAAGGAGTCCGATAATTTACTCAACTACGATGCACAATTTTTTCCCTTTGAAAATAACTCTTTGGTGGGTGTGGACGAAGCTGGCCGTGGTGCTTTAGCGGGCCCCGTTGTTGCCGGTGCCGTGTGGATTAGTGCAGCATTTTTAAAACAACATCGACGGGATCCCAACATTCTTTTGGTACAAGATTCGAAGCAACTTTCCGCCAAGCGTAGGGAACAGGCGTTTGCATGGTTGCAAACTTGGCAAAAAGACGGTGGATTGCAATTCGCATTTGCCGAAGGAAGCGTTACGGAGATTGATGTGGGTAACATTGCGTGCGCCACCAAATTAGCTTTTCGGCGTGTCCTGGAAAAAATACAATCGTCGACGCATTTAACCTTAAATAATATGGGTGATAATCCTATGATAAATGCGCCACAGGTAATCATCGATGGTTACCATCTGAAAAATTTCACCTACGATCACAAAAACATCGTAAAAGGGGACCAAAAAAGCTTTTGCATTGCGGCGGCATCCATTGTGGCGAAAGTCACAAGGGATCTTTTAATGGAACAATTGAGCCTATCTTATCCCAATTATCATTTGAGTATCAACAAAGGATATGGTACGCGACAACATCGTGACGCGCTTGTGCAATACGGAGCTTCCGACATACATCGACAGTCTTTCCTATCAAAAATATTTTCTAGCGCTACCCGTTGCCAAGGCGAGCTGCATCTGTAAACGATTTGCTCCGAGATTGAAAACCGAAAATTTGGGCGATCATTTTGTCGCCTTTAAAAAATTTTTGACGTCCCGAATTACTATTTAAGCCAGCCGCAAGTAATTGTGAATAACTTGTAAAAAACTTCCTCTTGCAATTTAGTTGGAAAATCAATTTGTTTGTTTCTCATTCTATTTTTTTACTTCCCGGAAGGTTTGCATAATGAAAAACGACAATGTAATTAATTTGCTTATTATCAATAAATTAATGAAATTTCGATGGGCTTTTTAGCTAAACCTTGTGCCAGGTAAAAATAAATTAAAGGATCGCTCGTAACGTCGTTCAGAAATGTTAAAATTTTTGTGAATAAATTGTTAAATGTATGAAAAATAACCTTTCCCATACGCAGTTGTGGACGACTTTAAAAAATGAGCTGCAGAAACTTTTTCCCATAGATATTTTTAATACCTGGTTTCAACCTTTATCTTGTCTCGAAAATACGCTCGACGGCACGATGATTTTAGAAACCAGCAACGAATTTGAAGCCATGTGGCTGCAGAATAATTACAAAGAAATTTTAGAAAATAAGTTAATGGTGCTCGTTGGATTTCCCATTACCATTGAATTCAAAAGTAAAAACAATCCCGATTATGGCGCTCCAATAGCTACCAGCAATAACACGATTCCACAAAATATTAAAACGGCAGGACCTTCCTCGCAACTGGCATCCGGACAGGGATTAAATCCACAAAATACGTTTGAAAATTTTGTGGTGGGTGCGGGGAGTCAACTGGCACATGCCGCCGCAGTCGCCATTGCCAACGCTCCGGCCAAGGCCTATAATCCACTCTTCTTGTACGGGAATACGGGACTTGGGAAAACGCACCTAATGCATGCGGTGGGTCACCACATTTTACGTCATCAGCCGAATACAAATGTGATTTACATCTCAACGGAACGTTTCACAAATGATTTTATCTATGCCATTCAGGAAAACCAATTGGCTAAGTTTCGAAAAAAATATCGCAGTTCCGATGTTCTGCTCATCGATGACATTCATTTTTTATCCGGGAAAGAGCGCATCCAGGAAGAATTTTTTCATACGTTCAATGAGCTTTTTGAATCGCAAAAACAGATCTTTTTATGCAGCGATAGGCCGGCTTCCGAAATTACCAAATTGGAAAACCGCTTAATATCTAGATTTCAGTGGGGACTCGTATGCGACATCCAACCACCGGATTTTGAAACGCGCGTTGCAATTTTATCAAAAAAGGCACAATCCATGCATCTATCCCTTGACGAATCCGTTTTAGCCTTTTTGGCCGAGCGTGTTACCAAAAACGTGCGCCGCATGGAGGGTGCCCTGAATCGAATTTTGGGTTATCAACGTCTATTGCATACGGACAAATTAACGATTGAAAATGTCGAAAAAATCTTGGAAGATATTTTACAGGAAGAAATGTCAACCACCGTTACCATGGATGACATTCAAAAAAGAGTTTGTGATTTTTATCACATTTCCCTAAGCGATATGGTCAGCAAAAAGCGGCCTGCCAACATTGCATTCCCCCGGCAAGTAGCCATGTACCTGTGCCGTGTTTTGACTTCGACCTCACTGCAGGAAATCGGAGCAGCTTTTGGCGGCAGAGACCATGGAACCGTTATTCACGCTTGCAAAAGTGTGGAAAATGTTATTCAACAGGAACCTACCACCAAACGAACCATTCAATTTTTACAACAAAAACTACTGAGTAAATGATAACCATGAATTTTACAGACGAGCAAGTGGCATGTATTCGCGCATGGGCCCGACAAACACCCCATCTTAGCGATCTGCAGACACACATCAATGCAACCTACAATCTACATCTGACCTACATGGAAGTTCGTTTTTTATTGGATGATCTGGGGATAGAATTAAAAAAAGTTGAGTCCAAGCCCGCTGCGAATAGCAACGTTGAACAAGAAGGAGAATTGGTAGAGGAAGGGGGGAGTGGATTTTCCGTGACCGTAGATCCCGTCACAAAGCCGGGAGCTTTAATCAACGGCCAAGTTGTATTTTCAGACAACCAAAAAGCTACCTGGCATCTTGATGAGATGGGACGTTTAGGACTCAAACCTCAACAGTTGGGATACCGCCCTTCGCAGGAAGATTTGGTACGGTTTCAGGAAGAGGTACAAAAGCATTTAACGCACCTGTCGCAAAGAAATACTTTAGGTCTTTGAAGAAGCACGGGGCAGATGCGTAATCGGCATCCAATCGTTGAAGGGAAGATGAACAAATGGTTTAGTGAAAACTGTTTATTGGAGCAAGCATTTGTCAAAAATTCCGAACAAACCATACAAGAGCTTTTGAACGAAAAGATTGCAAAAATGG
>JAIRMU010000011.1 GCA_031258545.1 Puniceicoccales bacterium
GAGGGAGATAAACTGATAAGTGCTCTAAAAGATAAAAAAATATGGGAAGAACAAAAGGCCATACGCAGACGTATTAAGAATCGGTTTTTTACAACTTATGCTGAACCTTCGGGCAAAATTATTGCGGATATCTTGGTAAAAAAACTTGAACGGACAACCGAAGCTGAAGCCTCATGAATATGTACATCATTATTCCCAACAAAATAATGTTTATGCTAAAAATTTGCTAAAACTATGATGTTGACATAGAATTCATATGCCATTTATATGTCCTGTTAAGTAAATTATCCTATGGATCCTTTAGTCATTGTGGGTGATGGTGAATACGCGCAAATTGTTTACGAGTATTTTACAGATGATTCCGACTACCAAGTACCCTATTTTTTTGTGGAAAAAGATTACATAACCAAAGATAAACTACTTAATCTACCCATAATCGCACTTGAGGAAATCGATCACTACTTTAAGCCCAGTGATGGTAAAGTATTTGTAGCCGTCACAAGTACCCCAATGAATAGAGTAAGAACGCGCATTTACAAAATGCTTAAAGAAAAAGGTTATCATTTTGCAAGTTACGTTAGCAGCAAAAGCTTTGTTTGGAAAAACGCTAAGATCGGAGAAAATAGCTTCATTTTTGAAGACAATACGATACAATACCATGCAGAGGTAGGCAACAACGTTGTTATGTGGAGCGGAAATCATTTAGGACATAGTTCTGTTATTAAGGATAATTGCTTTATATCGTCACATGTTGTTATTTCCGGTTATTGTACGGTGGAAGAAAATTGTTTTCTAGGGGTAAACGCATCCATTGCGGATCACATAACGATAGCGAAGGATAATTTTATAAGACCCGGTAGCGTTATACTAAAAAATACAGAGGTTGGGAAAATATATCAGGGAAATCCTGCAGAACCTTCCAAGGTGGATGTTTATAGATTTTTTAAATTTAAAGATTAAAAGTATATGCAATGGAGAAAAAAAGGTGTTATATATTGTCCAAATGGCGAAGCCGAGTGGATGCAGCATTCATTTTTAAACCCTGTACCTATTTTGATGGGTGAGAAAATTCGGTTGTTTGGAGGCATTAGGGATAAAGATGGCATCAGTAGGATAGGATTCATTGAGGTTTCGGCGGAAAATCCGAATAATGTACTATACGTACACAAAGAACCTGTTTTGGATATTGGGGAATCAGGGATGTTTGATGATAACGGTGTTGCTCCCACATATATTCTAAAAAAAGGCAATGAGTGGTATATATATTACGCAGGTTATTGTCTATTAAATAAAGTAAGATTTTCTGTTTTTACAGGGCTAGCAATCAGTAAGGACAATGGTTTAACATTCGTAAGATATCAAGACTTTCCTATAACCGACAGACGAAGCAATGAGTCGCTGTTCAGGGTTATACATACCATACACTATGACGAAAATAAATATAAGGTTTGGTATGGAGCCGGTAATTGTTTTATAGAAGGTAAATATAAAACATTACCCGTATACGATATCAGATACATGGAATCAAAAGATGGAATTAACTTTCCCGATTACGGCACGATAGTTATTCAAATACCAAATGGTTACCATCGTGTGGGGCGTCCTTGGGTTTATAAAGAAAATGGGATATATAACATGCTTTACGGCTATGGAAGCGAAGAGTACCCTTATAAGCTTGCTTATGCAATCTCTCAAGATGGCATTCATTGGGATAATCAACCCATCAATATAGACATTTCGGCTCATGATAATAGCTTTGATGGCCAAATGATGGCATATCCATCATTTATTAGAATAAATGGCCGTGGATTTTTATTTTACAACGGCAATGGGATGGGGAAAACGGGCGTTGGGTATGCCGAACTTTTAGAAAATTAAAGGAAGAAAATCACAATCATGAAAAATAATGTTAAATTGCAAACGCGTAGTAGTATTCAACAACAGGAAGCCAGAAAAAAACTAATAGAGTTGTATAAGAACACACCTCTACCCATAGAACAATTGATGGTCAATTTACCTCTTTATATACGGAGTTCGGCACTTGCAAAACTGTTATATATTAATGAATTGTATAAATTAATTATAAAAGTGCCAGGTATTATTATGGAATTTGGTACATGGTGGGGATGCAATATGGTTTTGTTTGAAAATTTAAGAAACGTATACGAACCTTACAATTGGGCAAGAAAAGTTGTTGGATTTGATACTTTTGAAGGATATTCATGCCCTACAGAACAAGATGGGGGGGGGGGGGGGAATTAGCCTTTACAAATAACTACTCCGTAAGTAAGAATTATGCGGAACATTTGTCCGCATTATTGGATTATATGCAGGAAGAAAACGTTTTGCCACACATAAAAAAGTATGAGCTTGTCAAAGGTGATGCAACAAAAACTATTCATACTTATTTGGATAAAAATCCTCAGACTATTATTGCCTTGGCTTATTTTGACATGCAATTGTATGCTCCAACAAAAGCTTGTCTAAAGGCTATTCGCCCTTATTTAACAAAAGGTTCCGTTATCGCCATGGATGAGTTAAATCATTTTGAATTTCCAGGCGAAACGATTGCTTACAAAGAAGTTTTTGAATTAGACAAATACAAGATAATACGTTCAAAATATCTACCCGATAGAAGTTATGTTATAATTGAATAACAATATTTGTCAAATGGGAGATTTTTAAAACAAGAGAGTTATGATAAATGCTTTGTTGTACAAACCTGAATGCAAAGAAATTTGGAATGCATTCATTCAGGATGCCAAAAATGGTATTTTTATGTTTTATAGAAACTATATGGAATACCATTCCAATAAATTTCAAGATTACTCTCTTTTGTTTTACGAAAATGAAAAATTAATTGCAGTTCTCCCCGCAAGTTTAAAGGATGATGTTATTGTTTCCCACGGTGGTTTAACGTTTGGAGGTATTGTTGCTGATTCAAGAATGACAACAAAAAAAATGTTAGAAATTTTTCAGGCATTGAAAGGCTTGCTTAAAAACAATGGACTAAAGAAAATAATTTATAAAGCATTACCTTATATTTATCACAAGATTCCGTCTGAAGAAGACAGATACGTCATTTTTTTAAACAAGGGAAGACTCATAAAACAAGAACCCTGTTCTCTTGTATTGCTTGATAACAAATTAAAATTTTGTGAAGGCAAAAGGCGTGGTATTTCAAAAGCTAAAAAGGTTGATTTGAAAGTTTTAGAAAGTAAGGATTATGATCAATTTTTTAAACTTGCAAAAGCAAGGCTTAACGAAAGGTATGCCGTTGATCCGGTTCATACGGCATTTGAAATGAATTGTTTGGCCAGTAGTTTCCCGGAAAATATTAAATTATATTCTGTTATAAACAAATCACTCGAGATGGTTGCGGGCACTATCTTATATCTCAATAATAAGGCAGCTCATGCTCAATACATTGCATCCAATGAAGAAGGACGAGAAAACGGGGCAATCGATTATTTAATGGACTACTTAATTAATGATCTCTACAAAGACTACAAATATTTTGATTTTGGTATTTCAACCGAAGAAGGTGGACACTATTTGAACGAAGGTCTTATTGCCCAAAAAGAAATGCTGGGTGGACGGACAATTTGTTTTTCAACTTACGAGATTGATGTGTAAAATGATCCCTTTTTTAGATTTAAAGAAGATAAATGAGCAACATAGAAAAAAAATAGATTTGGCTATCGAAAAGGTATTGGAAAGCGGCCAGTACTTGCTTGGTAAATCACTTGAAAAGTTTGAACAAGAATTTGCGGTATATTGCGGGACAAAATATGCAGTGGGGGCTGCAAATGGATTAGATGCGCTGGATCTTATCATTAAAGCCTATGAATTTAGCAAAGACGACGAAATAATTGTTCCGGCAAATACTTACATTGCCTCTATTTTAGCGATATCGAAAAATGATTGTAGACCTATTTTGGTGGAACCTGACATTAACAATTATCTTTTGGATCCGGATCTGATTGAAGAAAAAATCACAAAAAAGACGAAAGCAATTATGGTTGTTCATTTGTATGGACGTGTTACCGAAATGAGAAAAATTTTGGATCTGGCTAAAAAATACAAATTGAAAGTTATTGAAGATGCTGCTCAAGCACATGGAGCAACGTACAATGACAAAAAAGTGGGTAATCTAGGGGATGTTTCGGGCTTTAGTTTTTACCCTAGCAAAAACTTAGGTTGTCTAGGAGACGGTGGAGCCATTACAACCAACGACGAAGGCTTAGCTGATAAAATGAGAGCATTAAGAAATTATGGTTCTCATATAAAATATCATAATGTTTACAAAGGTATCAATTCACGATTAGACGAAATACAAGCCGCCATTTTAAGCGTAAAATTACCCCATTTGGACGATGAAAATGAAAAAAGAATGGCAATAGCAAACTATTATCTAAACAACATCACAAACAAGAAGATTGTACTTCCTTCTGCCCCACCTCAAAAAAAATCACACGTGTGGCACGTTTTTGTTATAAGAACTAAGGAAAGAGAAAATTTACAGCAATATCTGGCCGAAAATAACATACAAACCTCAATACATTACCCAATTCCACCTCACAAGCAAAAGGCTTACCAAGAATGGAACCATCTTTCTTTACCCATAACAGAAAAAATACACCAAGAAGTTTTAAGTTTACCCATGAGTCCCGTTTTATCTTTAAAAGAGGCAGAAAAAATTGTTCACGTAATTAACAAATGGTAAAATGAATATCCCCAGAAGTTTTTTGTAAGATGGCAAAGAAACCCAGGGATGGTTACTTATGTATTTATTTGCTTTTATCAATTCTGTCCATACGAATAGCATGGGCAGAGTTGTTCACAAGTATTTTTTGTACACTTCAAAAATGCAAGGCTTTGTCTTGTTTCAAAAAAATCGGATACAAAAGTACTATCTTTAAACGTGATTACACAAAATTTACTCGACATGCACTATTTGCTCGGCTTGCCGTTGAAAATCGGCCAAATCTTTTTCGGTACAACGCCATGTCCAGTTTCTATTGCCCACAGTCCCCGGTGTATTGATGCGCGCCTGCGATCCTTTGTTTAGCCAATCTTGCAAAGGTATCATTACCCACTTCGCCGTTGCCTTTTGATGGGCCAAACGAATAAGATCCCAGACCACCGTCTTTGAAGTCGATGCAATTGTGTACTGCTTTAGCAATTGCAAACAGGTTTGCCGAACTTGTTTGGGAGCTTTACTGAACCAACCACGCGTGGTATCGTTGTCGTGGGTACCGGTGTAGACGACCGTATTCTTGGTCCACTTATGAGGTAAATAGGGATTATTGTCCCCATCAAACGCAAACTGCAAGACGGCCATTCCGGGTAAATTTAAGGTACCTTGAAAGGCACGTACCTGCTCATTCAAATCCCCTAAATCTTCCAATACGAAAGGCATTTTGGGGAACTTTTTCTTCAATGGGTCAAAAAAGGCATGTTGAGGCCCCTGCATCCATTGCCCATGGCGCGCATCCATCGCACCGTAAGGGATAGCCCAATAGTTATAAAATCCGCGAAAATGATCCAAACGAACAAAATCAAACCATGCCAAATTTTTCTTAATTCTTTCTACCCACCAACGATGGTTACTTTTTTCCAAAAAAATCCAATCGTATAGAGGGTTTCCCCACAACTGTCCCGTCGAAGAAAAATAATCAGGCGGGACACCGGCAACGTATTGCGGACGGTCCGATGTATGGTTCCACTGAAATAGTTTTCGATTTTCCCAAACAATCACGCTGTCCTCTCCAACGTAAATTGGAATATCACCCACAATGCGTACACCCTTCTGTCGAGCATAACGCTTTACATTGGCCCACTGTTCGGCCAAAATCCATTGCACAAACGCAAAAAAGTCTATGACCGAAGCATGAGATTTTTTATAATTTTGTACTTCTTTATTCTCGTAAGCACGCAATTCTTTTGGCCAAAGCCACCAAGGAGATCCTCCAAACCGATCCTTGAGCGCGCAAAAAGTGGCATACGAATCCAACCAAACACGTTCGCGCCTTTTGAATTCCTCAAATCGGCCAAACTCATTCTGAGTTTTTAAAAATCGATCGTACGCCTGGTACAAAAGGGGAATCAAACGTGCTTTAACATGCCGATATTGAACCCGGGTATTCGAAAGCGACTGAAAAATGTCAAAAGCGTTTTTAGGTATCCATCCCTTTGAGATTAAATCCGAAACATCGACAAAATAGGGATTGAGGGCAAATTCTGACAAAGGTTGGTAAGGAGAGCTTCCGTATCCCGTAGGGCCCAATGGACAGACCTGCCAATGGGTGATACCCACCGCAGCCAAGATGTCAATCCACTCGTAAACCGTAGAGCCAAAACAACCTATACCTTGCTGACTCGGCAAGGCAAACACAGGCAATAAAACACCCAAAGTATTATTTTTTCCACCCATGACACAATTTTAAAAAAAGTGCTTGCCCATGGCCAGCAAAATCGGATTTTATCAAGACAATCTCTTAATACCTCCGGCCATAACATAATAAATCCATTTGTAAATCTTCCAAAGCCACATTGTAATGAGAATGTCCACCGTGTTTTCAATTACCCAGGTCCAAACAAATTGTGGCCCATGGCATAAAAATTTTTAATCCCGTAGCCATTTAATTTTTTAGAATTTACCCATAAATCTCTGCGCAATAAAAGGCCATTTCGTGCTTTTCCGGCAAATCTAATTCTTCCATTTAAGAAATGTTTTTTGGCATTTTTATGCCCAACTTAAGTAATCGAATGATACGAACACAATTGGCAAAAAAGCGCTTGACCTACCACGCTAAAAAATTCATTTGTATAGATGGTCCTTGCGGATGTAGTTTAGTGGTAAAACTCCAGCCTTCCAAGCTGGATTCGTCGGTTCAATTCCGTCCATCCGCACCAAATAATTTTATTCCATCAATCCGATAACTTGGGGTTAAGATCAGAGCAATCCAAAAGAGAATTAAGTTGGAGGTTCTGCAGCGAATACCCGGCAGCTGGACTGTTTTTGAATCCATTTATACATAAGAACTGTTTTATGTCATCGTGTTTTGTAAAACCAACAAGGATCGTATCTAAATATGGAACCGTGTGGAAATATTTTCCTACGGAGGTCATTTTTACCTACTTTTTATTACGAATAACTTGTGAATAAACTTCTTAAATGTTGAGAATATTTGTAAAAAACTAAATTTTATGAACAAAAACTCGCATATTTTTGCAGGTTACCAAAAAATTATTCACAATTCTGAAAAAGACGAAAAGATTGGTAGCGTGCTGAATAACAAGAATCGTGCCAAGTTATCCACATGGATAAAGATAAGAATACTTTATTTACAAATAGATATCTTCTTTATTATTTCACTTAAAATCTTGCCTTTTGGATTAGTCCTTGACTGTGTTTATTCTAGAAAATAAAATAGGGTGTGTTGTTGAGAAAAATTCTTTTGATTGCTTGTGTAGTTTTCCTAAACCAATCCGAAAGTTTTGGGAGTTCAAGGGTTTCTTCTCGTTCTAAAAGTAAACGGATAACAGCGCATTCTACTTCGTGCCAGCCTCAACAACCCGAGTCTTACAATCGTGTTGAAACCCAAGACACCTTTTTCCGACCCTTTCTTTGGCAGCACAGTCGTCAAAACCAGAGGGAGGATTATTTTTTGTATCCGATAGGCAGGGAATCTCATCGAGAAAAGGAATTCCAGTGGTTTACATTTCTCGGGTTGTGGCACTACAGTCGGCAAGTTGAACCCCAGAAAATGTATACGTGTACGTTTGTTCCATTTTACTTTGCTAGAAAAGGAATGGGGGAGAAAGATGACTACGAAGCTATCTTCCCACTCGGCGGCCGCGTTAAAAATTTTTTGGGACGTGATTCTATGGAATGGTTTCTGTGGCCTTTGTGGGTAAAAACAACCCGTAACGGTCGCATCCAATACTGGTACCCTTGGCCTTTCATCAACAAACGTTGCGGTTCATCGGGGGAAGGTTTTGCATTTTGGCCTTTGGGAGGACACTTTCGCCAGCAGAATTGTTACGAGGAACGTTATTGCTTGTGGCCCCTTATCTACGAACGTACTTACGAACGGCCTGATCGAGTTATTCAAAAAGGTTTTTTACCCTTTTTTACCTACGAAAAGACTGCGCGCATGGAGGATTTATCCATCATTTGGCCCTTGTGGGGACACCGTTGGGAAACAAATCCTCACTACGAAGAAAGACGTATTTTGTGGCCTTTGTGGGTGCAGGGTAATGGAGAGCAGAAATACATCAGCCGGTGGGCACCTTTTCATACGTATTCCGAAAACAAGGTGCACCACACCTCTAAAGAATGGTTTGCATGGCCCTTCATAAAACAAATGGATTGGAGTGAAAAAGGCTTGAAAATCCACCAAGAGCAGTGCATGTATTTTTTATTCTGGCAGCAGACGCAAACAAATGCAGATAAAAATTTTTTGGCACTTAAAGCACATTTTTGGCCGGTGTACAGTTATTGGGATAATGGGCAAGGGCACCGTCAAATGCAGATGCTAAGTTTATTTGAAGTTTTCTTTCCCAACAATGTAGCCGTACAACGTATTTATAACCCCATATTCGCCTTGTATCGTTTCGAAGAGCAAGGTTGTAACCGCCGACAAAGCTTGCTATTTCGGTTAATTCAAGAAGAAAAGACCCCTTCTTTGAAACGTTTCCAAATATGTTTTATATTGGACTATTTGAATACGGAAAATGATAAAAAATTTTCTTTATTTAAAGGTCTACTGGGGTATCATAAAAGCGGAAATCAAAAAACGGTGTCATTTCTATGGAAGCAATTTAAATCCACCGATCACCGGAAAAGGAGAATTTTACATCCGAAAGCCTTATGAAGTTGTTACAATTATGGGCATTTATTATTCAACTATTTTTTGAAACGTGTAGGGAATTGCGGTATTTGCCAAGGCAGGTGGGCCGGTGTTTTGAACAATGTTGCATTATGGGTTACCAAACGTTGCCCATTGTGGGTATTTTGAGTCTCTTTATGGGAGGTATTATGGCTTTGCAATCCGGTTACAGTTTGAGTAAATTACCGGGAGCTCAAAGTTTTTTAGGCAGCATTGTGGGATTATCCATGTGTCGAGAGTTGGGACCGCTGATGACTGCGTTTTTGCTGACGGGTCGGGTCGGGTCTGCCATTACCGCCGAATTGGGTTCCATGTCCGTCTACAAGGAAGTCGATGCGCTGCGAACGATGAATTTGTCACCGGTCCGTTTGTTGGTAATGCCACGCGTTGTTGGAGGACTCCTCATGATGCCTTTTTTAACCATATTTTCGACGGTATTGGGGTGGTTAGGGGGATGGATTGTGACGCAGTCGGTCGACTTTATTTCCATTAATGGAGCTATTTATTGGCGCAGTCTAAAACAGTACGTGGATATCGAAAGTATCAATGATGGCCTTTTAAAAGCGGAAATTTTTGCATTGGTCATCACGTTGATCAGTTCGGCCATGGGTTTGCAGACAAAAGGAGGCCCGAGGGAAATTGGTAATTCGGTGACACGTACGTTGGTGCAGTCTATGATTGCCATATTGATGCTCGACTATTTTGTGACAAAAGTTTTATTATAGTAACGATGGCTAACACAAAACAATTGTTTTCGAATACTCGCAATCGTTTGCCTGTTTCCATAGAAGTTGATCATCTAAAAAAGCAATTCAGAAATTATGTGGTCCTGAATAACATTAGTCTAAAAATAGAACCGGGCGAAATTTTTGTTCTCATGGGCCCCAGTGGTTCCGGGAAAAGTGTATTTTTAGATCTGCTGGCAGGGTTGAGTGAACCCAGTTCGGGTCGTTTAAGCATTAATCAAGAGGATTTGCATTACGTTAAAAAGACAAAGAAGTACGTGACGGGTCTTGTATTTCAATCGGGAGCCCTGTTCAATTCCATGACAATTTTTGACAATCTGGCTCTGTATTTAAGAGAACACAGGCTGTTTAACGAACAAGAAATTCAAAGTCGTGTAACGCAAATGTTAGACATGTTGACCCTAAGAGGTATTGCACACATCATGCCTTCGGAGTTATCCGGAGGTATGCGGAAACGTGTTGCATTAGCCCGCGGGTTACTTATGGAACCGGATATTTTATTATTTGATGAACCTACTTCGGAGTTAGATCCCATAACGGCCGCTTCCATCGTTGAACTCATTGGGTATGTCAATAAACAATTACGCATTACAACCCTCATAGTTTCGCACGATGTTATGTTAGCTCAAACAATTGGTCATCATATTGCTTTACTCCACAATGGTTTTATTCAGGAGATTTATACACCCCAAACATTACCGCAGTCGTCGCGATCTTTCGTACGCAATTTCTTGCATCCAACCGTTAATCTTAATCGTCCAAGATTTTTGCCACCTAAATCATGAAAACAAAATTGTCAGATAGTTTACGTGTTTTTTCTTTTGTTCTCTTTGGCATCATTTTGATGTACATCGTTTATACTGTTTTGACAAAATTATCTATCCATAAGCATGAGGGCTATTATTTAAAGGCTTTGTTTTCCGATGTCCGTCAGTTGCAAGTAGGTGATGATGTGCGGGTTGCGGGCGTACGGGTTGGCAATGTAATCAACACGTACTTGGATAAAGATTTAGCGGTGGCCGTTTTTCACATCGAAAAGAGGTACCGTATACCGGAAGATTCGGTGGCGACTATTTTAATGGCCGGATTATTGGGATCCAATTACGTGTCCATTACACCTGGCAATTCCCATGCCTTATTGAAAGATGATGCCTATGTTAAAACGCAGCAAACATCTGATTTATCGTCCGTTGTGCAACAATTTAGTAAAGTGGGTAAAAAGTTAGACCGTATTTTGGGAAGTGTGGAGGAAGGCTTGGTTGGAGGTGACGAGAAGGAGAATGCCACCTCAAATCCTTCGTTGTTGAAAGAATTGGGAGATTTTTTTAGAGACAACCGTCCAAAATTAAGCAAAATCATCGATCATTGCCAGGATATTACGCATCAATTGGCCGGGGGTGAAGGAACGTTGGGTAAGTTGCTGATGGAAGAACAAGCGTACAACGATCTGTTGAGTATGATGGATTCTATTCGTGTGGCTGCCCATAAAGTCGATGGTCTTTTGAGCCGCTTTGAAGATTTAGCCGATAAAATTACATCGGGTAATGGATTGCTGGGAAAATTGATTGCAGATGAGAAAACGTCTCAAGATTTTGACTGCATCGTTAAAAATATGCGTGAATTTTGCGAAAAATTGAACAATGATCACAGTACGTTGGGCCGTATCATCGGTGATGATGCTTTGTATCGTAAGGCGGAAGAGGCTTTAAGTAAAGTAGAAAAGGCGGGAGATAGTATCTCAAATGCAGGTCCTGTAACGGCCATAGGGGTTGCCGCCAGTGCTTTGTTTTAATTCATTTGGGTAATACTTTGAATATGGATCAGCCGCTGTTGAATTTTATTGAGCAACAGTATGGGTATAGAGAAATAGCTCAAAAATTCCCCGTATCTTGTCTAGCCGTCTTAGCCGATGTGGCTTTTCAAGACATAATCGCTAAGTTACCGCAGTGCGTGTGTCCTTTTTGCATGCGTTTGGTGGGGCAATCCGGTGCCGGAAAAACAACGCAATTATTACCTGCGGTTGAGGACGTATTTCAACAAGCCAACTTGCAGCCTGTTTTTCTGGCAGTACGTAATTTTGTCCATTATCACCCGCATTTGGAAGCGATTAGGCAGCAATATGGAGAAGATCTTTTGCGAGAAAATACAAATGCTTTTGCGCTTTCTCTATTGGTATTGGTTTTTGAGAAATGCGTACAAAGACGTTATCCGGTCGTTTTTGAAGTTACACTGCAGTCTCCTTTATTTGAGGCGCACATCCATGCTTTGTTGGAAGAAAATGCCTACGCCTGCGATTACCAATGTTTGGCCATTGCCAAAGAAGATTCAGATGCGTGGATTCAGGCTCGTTATCGGAAAACCCAACGGCACGTAGCTCCCAAGTCAGCGCAGTTTTTCTTTGAAACTTTGAATCCGGCGCTTGAATTTTTGCAAACCATTCGTCTTCCGAATCGATTTTTTATTTGGAATCGTTATCGATTGGACCCCGAGGTAAGTTCCTGTCAAGATCCATTTTTATTGGAAAAGGTTGAACGGGCACGATCAGCAGGTGCCCAACCGGCGCTTGAAGAAGATATTTTACGGGAAGCCAAAAAGCAATTTTTGAGCCGCTTTTACACACAAAATCCAATAACCTGTACATCCAATGGTTGAGTTTTTTGCCATGTGGGTGCTGTTTTTAAGCTAGATTGCTTATGAAGTGTCCATCTGTGGAGCTTTTTCATACCAGACCTGCTATGCGGATGTTCAAATAAGTAGGCTTTATTTCTGTGTTGCGTTTTCTCCAACACTAGAGGCTTGTTACCCTACCCCAAGGATCTATTGGAAGGCATCTAGCCAATTCCGCCATTAGTATTTTAACTTGGATTTGCGGTTTAATATCGGCGGTTAAGGCTTCATTAAAATTAACGGATCTCTTTGGCTTTCTGTGCCCAAATCTCCGAAAATGTTGAGGAAAGCAACTGAATGCGTAGCTGGACGTGCCAACCCTTATAAACGGATTTCCCATCCCTTGATATTGGTCAACTAGTTATGTACAATGGCCTGAAAGTGCCTTATGACATCGCCCCTACTTTCGTGGTAAACGAAAAGGCGGCCCGGATTATCTTCAAAATTAGCATCAAGAATGGCTTCTACGCCCGCTCGTCCATCAGGGATAATACCACTACCACTCTCTCCCTCTCCCTCTAGTTCAAACCGATGCCAATTCCAGCTACCGTCAACATTTGTAATTACAAGAATAGGCCGCTCAATTACTCGAGCAATATATTGAAAGTCTTCAATGGCTAACCATCTTTTCCCACTAGCAATCCTTGTTTTTTGCTCTTGCATTAGACCTGAGCCATCATCCTCTAGTGGCACAAGTTCAGCAGCATCATGGCGCAACCTAAGTATATGGTCATGTGGGTCTTCTGCGAAGAATTGTTCCGGATTCAACCCACATAATACGGCCGCAATTCCGCAATCTCCATCATCTGGAACATCCATTGGCGTATAATTGGTGAGGGAAAGTGGCTCTTCGGGTGAGTATTCTAGCCCAATTTCTTGAAGCGTATCAGGCGAAACACCAAAAACAAATACTGGATTTAATTCAAACAGGCTACAAAACGCGTGAGCATTCGCTAATAATAATTGTTTATCTTCGTCGTATCGTAATGAATGGCGTACGGTCAACAATGCCGGAGTATTTCGAATATGCCCTGGTGCAATATGCTTTGTTGCAAAGATACTATGATCTCTTGAAAAAGCTCCATGTAAATAGGAGAGATCGCAAGCCCGGAGGGGGACTTCCTTCAAAAACCTCTCCCAAAGGTTTCGAGAATATACACTCAAGCCTCCGGTGGATGTGAGCTGACCTCCCATGGGTTCGCCATGCATATGGTAATTTATGCCCATGCCATCATTGGTAAATAAAAACTGATACACATCAACAAGCGCCGTTTGAAAAACATTTTTTTTTGTGTTTGCTTGTTTGGTAGTAAATCGATCGATCTTCCATCCTATTTCAGAAGGAGTATTAGTGAAAACAGGTTTACGTAAACCTCTTGCAGACGGTGGAAAATCGACCCCACTAAATGTAAGATGTCTTGGATGCCCATACATACTTTGCAGTGCGTCGGTGCTGGAAATACTGCCACAAAAATTACATCCACTCATTGCTTTAACCATTGGTAACCAGGCGTTACAACCTTCTTGATCACTGCCGTGATGGGATTCCATCATTAAATTAACGCTACTTAACAAATGCCTATTTCTTTTACTTATGGATGAAACCGCCAATGTATGCGTCAATTGTTGGTCATTTTCAATCCTCAGACTATCAATAAGCGGACGTAACTCTTCTTGGATTTCGGGACTGAATCCACTGTAATTCAAAATTGCTTGCATATCCGAAGACTTGAAAAATAATTGCTCTACTGCTGCATCCACACTTTGCGTCATAGTGTATCTATTCCCTAAAATAGCTTCTAAAGTATCCCCTGTAGCATCTCCCGTAAAAAGAATATTACTACCTTGGTGTTCAAAAAGAAGAACAAGACTTTCTGCATTGTCCTTCTCAGGATTTTTTAATCCATTAATCGGTATCAAAGTATGGAAGTGGGCGTGCTCACTACCTAAAGTTTTATTGAGAGTACCTTCAATGGTTTCCAATGACCAAGGCTCCCTTCCTATCCCGTCTTCTGCGATAGCAAAGCGCTGCCAACTTGGAAACATTTGGTCTCGTACACTAAAAAAATTATCCTTATTTCTTCTTGTGGGAGTGCAATGTCCAAACATTTGATATCGGCCTGGTTCTATCTGTAATTGACATAAATGCTTTGTAAATTCTTTTATGTTGTACTCAATGTTTATGCCTATGAAAAAATTTAAACCTCGTGCCCCATTCGCTACTGCAAACTTAGCAAGAAAAGGAACATATAAATAATGATCAATATCCAGATGAGTAATCACGAAACTGACTATTGGAACACCTGTAAAGCAATAGTTGATAACATCTGAATACCTCTCTCTAAAAGCATCCCATTTTTTGGATGGTTGGTGTCCTGCTGAAAAATCCACTAGTCCTGATATTTGAGTCCCTGCATCGACAACAACTGTTCCGGAGGGGCCTCGTAAAAAGACACAATTTCCCTGCTTTACATTTAAAACAAAACAAGCAACGTCATGAGCAACTAGCGGAGATAATGATAATAGTGATCGATCAGCATTTGTTGTTTGTGTTAGCTGTTCAAGAGCCTGAACAGGCAATTCTTCGCTGTCGCTACTGCTACCTCCAGGCCCACCATAACATGCTATACACCCGCTAAGTGCCAATGTAAAAATCAGTCTGGAAACTATTTTCATGGATAGTCGTATTATGGCTGTGGTTGTACCATAGCTTTTATAGCACGCACATAATTTTTGTAAAACTGAACGTTAGTTTCATCAGGCGTACGGTGTTCTGGTTTTACCGCCACATCATAATAAGCTGCAAGCGCAACCAGTATTACGCCCTTATATTGTCGCCAAATGCCCAGATTTATCTGCATAGGGTATGTTGAATACAGCCAACTTATGAGGAAATATTTGACTAAATGACAATTATCGATATCGGCCACGATGGGTGTTGGAGATCTTACCAGATTCGTTGCTTTATCTTTAGCAATTAAATACGCTGTATTATACCTTGCTGCGATTTCTTCATATTTTCGCTTTTCGCCCTCATCTGTTTTTCTTTTTGCTATGCTGTCATATAAGATATATCCGTCAAAACATTCACCTCCAAAGAAAAACCAATCAACCAGAGAAAATCCATTGACTTCTCTTTGCGCTACTGCAACATATGGAGCTCCAATCTCAGAAAGGCTAGTATTTTCTTCTAATTGTTGTGCAATATTTTCAGCCGATAAATCTCTCAGCGTTATGAGTAGTTCACCGTTCCAGGGGCCTTCTGCTAGTATTTTTTCTGATGGCCCAGCGTTAACAAAATGTAACGTAGCCATGATACACAACATCAACATTAATATTCTTTTCATAATATATCTTCTCTTTGTTTATGCAAAAATGTTACGCTGGTTTATTTTTGTCAAGCCTAAAATTAAGCAAAAATTTACGGAGGTGACCTGTGAGTTTCTATTTGGAAAACTTTATATGCATTAGAGCAATTTTAGCTGGTTGAGTGGCGAGCTGGCATATCTCAAAGCAGATTGAGACGAAGGTGTCCTTAGGTTTGAAAATGTTGCTGAAGCACCGTTCACGGTGTAGGTGTCGACTGGGTTACTGGATTTCGATATATTGATATACAAGTAAGATTTAAATCAGCTCCCTATGGAGCCGTAAGGCCCAACGAGTCTAAAGTCCACGGAGTAGATCCCTGAATTTCTATTTACGCATCGGATTGGATGGTAAAGAATTCGGGTACGATTTGGACTTCAAGAATTTTGCCTGCATATTCGTTGGGTTCGGGGGTTTGCAAAATAAATTTCAATTGGCTGTCCATGAGGGGACATGCATAGGTATCCAGTAGAACGTAGTTACTGTAGTCTAGAGGTTGGGTGTAAACGTTGGATCCGAATCTAAAAGAATGGTCGTAAGCCGAATCTTCGATGTTAAAGTACAAACCGAATTTTTTGTTAACTTCCGCATCATTGGACATGTTGAGGATAGTTTTATCCATAACGCCGAGCGGAGGACGCACTTGTCCCATGTCGCAAACTTGTCCTAGGGAAATCATGCATGCGGTTGAAACTTCCGTGTCCGCATTCTCAAAACGTGTATTGTACACAACATTTTGTTCAATTCTGTCCTTCAAGGTTTTTTGAGAAAAATCGGCAATTATTTGGTTGGTCATGGGAAAGTCATTGATCGTGTATGTGTATTTGATTTGAAGTGACGACAAGAGCCAATACCATTTGGCAATGTTTGCTTTGGAAGTTACGATGCTGGGCGCAAGGCTGGCTTCTGGATTATATACGGGTAGGTGCGATGAGACACCACATTCGTTTACGAAAACTCGAAAGGGAGACAGGGTAGGCATAAAAAAATATCAGCGTTGAAGTAAAAAGTAAACAGGTTTAAAAGGTGCATAAAATAAGAAAAGTGTGCGTACACAATTTTCCAATAAACATCCAAAATATTTACAAAAAGTCATGCAATTGGCACATTACGAGGAAAAGATCCAAACTTTTTTCAGTACGCCGGATTCCACAACATCGTAGGCCCGTAATTGCATTTTAACATTTTCGGGCAGCAAACTTGCGTCCAATTCGATTTGCTTGGTCCCATCGGCAACGACGAATTTTGTGTATTGGCCCTGATCACTTGCCGACTGCATCGTGGGTGTATGGGTTGGAAAGTAGGTGGCCGTTTGGGATGAACCCAGGGCAATATTAAATCGCATTTCGGGATTGTTGGAAGTGGTTCTTAGGCGATTGGCGCGCATGAGTTGAATTAGATCGTTGGGGCCCAAATGTTTGGGAGCTCCAAATTTGAGCTCTGTGGTTCCCGTATCCACATGTGTGATTTCTTCTTGAATCACAGCATTCATGCAAGTCCAATCCCGAGTCCCTTGTTGAAGATTTAGGACGGACCCCATGTAACTCTCTTCGATTTCCGCCTGTTGTATTTTAAGTTGGCCTTCGTATTGCAGTGTTGAAACGGCTTCGAATAGAACTTTTGCAAGCCCACTGGGGGGTAGTGTACTGCCTTTTACGAAATTACAATGACGGTACGTTTTGGAAGTGGCATCGGTAGCGCACAGACGTAGAGAGATGAAACGATTTTTAACCGTGTTGGAAGGGGTTGCATAATGAACGTAGGCGGAAATGGTTTCATACTGAGCTTTGCAATACATCCATGGAGCGATGGTACCTTCGATGAGTTCGTGGGGTAACGTACTGGTACGCTGGATGTTTGTGATTTGAATGTGTTCGTTGGCAATATGTTGCAGAAAAGGACAATGCTCTTTCCACCATGCCGTGGAAGTTGTATCGATGGGTTCCGTTTTAACGCGTTGTTCTTGTAAATGGGTGTGGGAGCCTTCCAGTTCGATCGTTAAAACCAACGCGTTAAATTCTTCTCCGGTTGCGTGTTTGGGATACGCATCAACCGTATTTGTTTTCCAAGTATTTTGTCCTTCCGAATGCGTGTGTTCGTATTTTAAAACCACGGCACTGACTTTTAGGTCGTGTCTTGGAACAATTTTTAATTGTTGTGCCTGGTGGATATCAATGGTTTTTGCCTGCAAAAATTGTCTGCGTGCAACGTGAAAAGTGGGTGTGGTGGAAGCGTAATCCGTCCAGCAAATGGCATCGGGTGTCCACCTTAGAATACGTTGGATCGTTTCGGCGCAGCTGCAGTCTTTAATGGATTCGTAAGGAAAAAAGAAATCAAAGCCTTCGATACGTCCGATTTGAAACGGAGACGAATGATGTATTGCGTAGGTTAATATCTGCGTAAGACAATCTTTGGCGTTTAAATATTTGCCCGCATCCGACTGTCCGAGTATGCATGCGCCGCGCTCAAATAGAATAACGTTTGAGGGTTCTTCCGAAGCGCCTTGTGCGTATTGCCATTTTTGTTGGTAAACAAGGTGTTCAAAATACCACCAAATGCCTGAAATTTCGTACACATTTTCTTCCAAAGTAGCCGTATAGATGTACGGAACTTGCGTAATGCGTCCCTGAAACCAACGTTTATCGTCTTTGTAGATTTCGAGCATTTGATCGGGTTCAAAAAATTTTTCTCCCGCCACAAGCGTTTGTTTAAATCTTACCACGTCGCTCCCTTGATTGACGGTACGCCGTACGACACTGTGAACGCCCCAGTCCGCTAAGGATTTTTGAATGCCCTTGTAAACAAGTTGCCAAGCCATATTAATTTCTTAAGTTGTGGAGTTGTTCTTTGAGTTCGCGCAACGCATTTTCTATGTTTTCAATGTACGTTTGTTGCTCCTTAAGAGCTTCTTCCAACGCGACAATAGATAGAGTGTCCGATCCATTGTGAAAGTTTGGTTTAGATGCTTGCACTGAGTAATCCTCCCAAGATTGTATAGATGGTGTGTGAAGCGTTTCCTCGATAATGTATTTCGACGTTTTCGAGGCTTGCGTGTTCCAACTGGTAACATTGATGTTCTTTGTCTTCCAATTCGATTAGGAGCATGCCATGGGCTTGCGCCAGTTGGGAGGCGTGTACGAGTGCATGGTGTTCGGCTTCTTTTTGCGACCGATGTCTGCGCCCTACTTCGAAGATAATTTGAATTTGTAAATTTCCTCGATTTAACGTTTGGACGGATTGTGCCCGAATTCTTTGCACAATTTGTATGTGCCGTTTCCCTTGAATATGAAAATGTGTTGGATTTTCATTTACCTCCATGCCTCCGGCAAGTACTTGATTGTTAAGTGTAATTTTCATGAAAAAAACAGATTAAATTTAGAGGAAGTAAAATTCATTTGAATTGCTTGCCAAAGTGTCTGATTTGTTAAATCTTTCCATGGATTTTGGTAATTGAGTTCAAAACAAACTTCCCACGAAGGCGTTATGAGAGGCTGATGGGATAGCATGTAGCTAATTTGTTCGGTTTGCTCGTACGCGGTAAGCGTTTCCGTCCACGTGTATTTTTTAATCAGGGTTAGTTGTAGGGCAATTTTGTTCCAGAAAAGTCCAGAAATATCTGCAGCCGACTGGATAGGGATGGGGTAAGATACGTGCAGCTGAGTGGGTTGAATTTGCTTGTAATGGTGCAGCTGTAAATTTTCTATTGAGCTGAGGCCGCAGGGAATTACATCGATATTTTGTAAATCTTCGTTGTCACTTAGGAACTTCACAACGGTATTTTGGATGTCGCGTAGGATGGGTTTCATGGTAGAAAAATGATGTACTAGAGGTGATGGTTTTCGTCCTTTAAAATCCCTGCAGGGTTTTGGTGTTGGCGTCGTGTGGACGGTGTCGTACCGTTTCAATTCTGGAATGTCGTTTTGTATCATTGCACGCATGTTGCCAGATTTCTTTCAAGTTTGATAGCGATTGGCGTGCATGATCTGCGTTGCGAATTTGATCATTTGAAAGTTGCATTTCGGGTAAACGTGCCTGCAAAACTTCAATGATGAGGATACAGGCAATGCTTTTGCAGACGTCGGGTATCGATGTTGCCAATAGGGGTGAAGGTAGCCAAGTATTTGGCACAAAAGAACGGACGTAGGCGCAAATATCTACAATTACACTATTAAGGGGGTTATTGGAAGCTTGATGTTGCGTAAGTAAGGCCAATTGGTCTTTAGCCAGGTAATCTTCCAGTGCGTCTTCGGTGAGTGAGATCCAGTTTAACATATGGGTGAGGTTTATCTACATTAGGGTTTGTGTCGTTCATTCAAGGTGATTTGGATCTGAATAGATTTTACATATTCGTTTTATGTGCACAGTTTATTTTTGATGGATGTCTATGCATTTTAACGGAATGCGTAAGTCTTTTTCAGATCCAAAATCTATCTTTTGCGGCGTTAGGATTGAATGTCAATTTGGGTAATGCCATCCGCCGAAGTGACGGCAAGATTGCTGTAATGTTCTACCGTAATATCCGTGAATTTCGAATGTTCTTCCAGGTAAACGCGAAATAAGTTGTCGCCTTCCGTAGGTGTGACAAAACGTTTAATGTGGGAAGGTTCATCCTTTAATAAGCCATTTTGGGTAAAAAAGGCGAAAATTTCGTTTCCTTGAATTTCGTCCCCCTGAATACCTAAGTTTTGTTTCTTCAGCAACTTAATTTCATCCACCAATAGTTTTTCGGCCAATTTTTCTCTCGATAGTTCGGCAACAATATACGCGCTTGCGTTGTCTTGCGCACAGTAACAATCTTGGCGTTGGTACCAAGCCAATTCGCCCCATAGTATTCGATTGGGATAAAAGCCGTGCGTATGAGCCGATTGTACTAGACATTCGCGAATGTCTTTATCGGGGCTACTTTCCGTACTCCAGGTTTTTTCCGTACGATTTGCATTTGCTTTCAGTGCGGCGATGGCTCGACGTAATTCGTTGCGATACAAGCGTTTCATGAGTAAGTGTACGTAGCGTTCTTGCCAATCTGCTCCCACAATGTCGTCGACATCGACGCGAATGGTAAGCCCTTTATTGAGTGTTTTTGCTTGGACCACTTGCCCATAAAATTCGATGCGTTTAAAGCTGCTACCCTGAGCTCTCAAATCATCGTGCTCTGAAAAGAACATTTGATCCGTATCGGTTTGTTTGTACTCGAAGCGTCGCGAAACGGGTACTTTGGGTGCTATGAAGTTCAAAAGAACTTCAATATTTTCGGCATCCTTCCAATCACGCGTAAATGCGGTTAAAGATTCCGAGTAGTGCGATGGATTGAATTGAGATTCTTGTGCGTGCGATAGGTGATTCATACGATTTATTCCTTGATTTCAATTTTGTGAGGGACGGTGGTGGAAACTTCAATGAGGTCGTCTTTTTGGCCATCCGTTAATGCGATGCCAATGCAGGTGTATTGACCGGAAGTTGTGGGTACAGATTTGACGCAGCCATCGTCGTCTGAACACAGCAAACTCCCTGCTTTTACGAGGTCTGAAGTTTGAATGTGGAGCGTGTATTTACTGGTTCCGAGCAGATGAATGCAAACGGGTAAGAGAGTACTTGTGCCCGGTTGGTAGGTGACGCCTATGGGGAGTTTATCGTTGGGACACAATTGAATGTGGTCGTTATTATCTTCCGTAAAGCAGACCAGTCGATGCGCTGGAAGATTATCCGCATGGGGGAATTTTGACAATGTGCCTTCGTGGGTTCCCAGGGCGCATTTTGTGTTGGAAAAAATGAAACGTAATCTTGTTTCATGGAGTGTTGTTTTATGGTTTGTTTTCATAAGATGTTGTGTGTAAAATGAATTTAATGCGTTAAGAGAGGTGTTTTTCTATTTTTGATAAGCAGTCATTTTTTAAATGTTTACCCCAAAGTGTCTGTTTATGCGCATACCAAAAGTTTCGGATGGTAATGTATTGCGGTTAAGATGTATGAGAATTAATGTCGGTCCGCTTTACGTGGTGCCAAGCTTCCGGATAACTTTCCCCCGTTTCCAGCATGCGTTGTTGTATTCGCTTGGTAACGTTTAAAATATTTTCTTTGTCGCAACGTAACTGATGCAATTGGGTTGTAATGCAGACAGTTGGCGTTGGATTCGGTATAATGGCTTGAACGGGCAGATTGGGTTGGTTGGTGAGTCCAACGGATAACAAGCGAATGGGTGTGTATCCGCGATGGTTGAACGGTTTCATAAGCCACCGTGGAGATAAGTATCGGTACTGTTGCGCTTGAATTATTTTTAACCCTGCCAACGTCCACTTAATGTTGACCCAAATGCCATCGCTGTTGATTTTAAGGCTTTTTACACGACCGTATTCGTTTGGATTCATGTGCTCGGGGAGATGAGAAAAGTTGGGGTCGTCGGGGTGTCCAATGTATACGGGAACGTATTTCCAGCCAAATCGGTGCAGTAAGGTTTTAAATTGTTGAGCCAATTGCAAAGCGGAAGTTTTCGTAATAAATTGTTTTCCGTAGGAATGCTCGAAAATGCCGTAGCTTGCCAATTGGATCCACTGAAGATCGGATGAGTGTTTTATTTTTATGGAAGGTGTCAACATAGCAGAGTGTTTTTATGGGTGTTGCAAGGTATCGCTCGAATTACAAGGAGGATTAAGACCGAAATGTTCACGAATATCGTTGAGGCTTAGTGCTACGCCCATGTCCCAAAGTGTTTTGAAAATGGCCAAATCATTGTTTAAATTTTTATTGGGAGAAAATTTGAGCTGAAAGTATGCCTTAGGTTGTTCGGTTCCGATGAGGTACTTGAGAACGTAACGGTCCACTTGGTTATTGAGGGTATCCGCAATCATTTGTGCATCTTCTTCCTCCAAAATCGTTTTTTCGTCCCACTGAACGGATGCACCGGTACCGTGTTGCTGCGAAAAAGTTGTTAGGTCGGAGCCACGCCACAGGGCCGCCATCGCACGGTCCATACGTTCCACTAATTTTGGATACGGCAACTCTCCTTTGCCGGAAATATCGATGGCTTGAATATCCGTGCCCGTCGACATGAGGGCATGGAATTCGGCACCAAAGTTTTTTACGGCTTCGCGGGCAATTTCCCATTCGTTGGATCCGGGACGCGCATTGGTGACACCTTTGACGCCGGGCATTCCATTCCGTTCGCAATAAATCAGCCAATCTCTCAGTGGCAAGTGTTTGAACAAATATGCGATGGAACACGATTCCATGAGGCCATCGCCGGTCGTTACGAGCCATTCTCCCGAGGATAATGGGATCTTTTTATCTTTATTCGCTTGTACGAAGTGAAGATGGCCGTCTTTATTTTCAAAAAACCAAAGTGGAACGAAGCGAAATTCAGCCGTTAGATACTTTTTTTGTTCTTGAAGCAAAGGTTTAAAAACAATTTCGTGAACGGCGTATCTTTTTCCAACGGCATCCATCATTTGTTTAATGAGTAGAGAAAGTCCACCGCGTTCATTTTCGTCGTACGCGTTGATGCAGGTGACGTTGTTGTAAAAGTTTTCTAGAATTCCTTTTTGTTGTGCTGCTTCTTCGGTATTGTCGATGGTTAGAATTTCCCAAGGGAGGCGAGCGATTGCCTTTTTTCGCTTTGAAATGATACCCTGCAGCAGGTCATCTCTGCGTTCAATGGCTTCCCAAATGAGTGCCGCTTGTTTTAATTGTCCCGCGTGAAAGGCATCCAGTACACGTGATAATGATGCGGGTGTCAATGAACGTATGGGGTTCCACGTTTGGCGGGCGATGCTATCCTGCCTGAATGAGGTGAGATAAGTGTTAATTTTCATAAATGAAGTGTTTGGGTGTTTGAAAAATTTCTGTGGTGCATGGCGTTGCTTGCATATATTCCATGGCCGATAATGCCAGCGCAAAAGCCCAAAACCTATCGGCATGTCCATCGACCGTATGGTGGGCCACAAAGTGAGCTTGCGAAGATGTCCATTGTAAATGTACGTTGAGAAAATCGTTGATGAGCGCTGGGTCGTTCGGAATTTTGAGTTGATGTCGTTCGATGATCATTTTAAGTCCATATGCGAGTTTTTCTTTAATTTTTTGGGAAAAGTAAACGCCTTCAACGCGGTGTGGCCCCCAACGTTTTTGTGCACGTTCCACAAATTGGTAACCTATGCCCGTTTGATCGATGCAGGCGTGTTGGACATGGTAATCTTTGATGAGGTGATCCAGTAAAATTTCCTGCTGATCAAAATGTGCATTTTTGAGGGTACAAATTTTTCTGGTAAAAAATGTATCTCCGATGGTTTCGATGATTACGAAGACGCTTAGGTCGTTCGATCTTGCAAGATCGACTCCCAGAAAAGAAGGATAGTGGGGGACTTTTTCCCAAGATTCTGAAGGGGTGTAGAAGCACGGTTCCAGATCTACAAATTTGATAAAAGCTGCGTCATCGTCCATGGGTGTACACATGTATTCTTGCCGAAATACATTTTCGTGCACGCAGGCATTGCGTATGAAATTGAAATAAGCGGATTCATCCATCGTTTGACGCGGATCCTCTTTGGGGAGTTTCAATTTTAGCTTTTGTAAAAACCCTTGTTCCAATGCATCGACCAAGGTGATGGTATGCAGAGAAATATTTTTTGGATTTCCGTTAAATTTAATGTCCTGGAGCAGTTTGTTAAAAAAATTATTGGCCCCTCGGTGGGTCGATATAATTTCTAAATGGCCACCCCATGTGATCCCTGGGTAGGCAATGTTGTAAAGGTGTTCCGGATTGTCGTGGAGGGCAAATTCGTCTAGAATGCGTGTCCCACGTTTTCCGGCTTGTGCATTTGGATTGGACGAAACAATTTGTAATGTGCTGCCGTTATTGAAGTGTAGGGCGTAGATACATTGCTTGCGTTTGTTGTCTAAAACGGGTTGGCGAATTATGGGATGCAGTACATTGGCAAACTTTTTGCAATCGTCGAGGAAAAGTTTTGCTTGCGTAAGATCGCGCGAGCAAATCCAGATGGATCGTTGCGGGGAACGTAAACTTTCTCTTACGGCTCGATAGGCACTTGCCCACGATAAGCCTATTTGTCTTGATTTTTCCATGATCTTAATGCGGGCATTATCCATTATCCAGCGCTTTTGATAGGGTAGGAAAAAAGTCTGCGAGGGGCGTAACATGATCTATAGAAGTTGCAGTTGTTCTTCGATTTCCTTCAACGATTCTTCGGATAAAGCCCAAGTAAGCGGATTGTTGTCGGTATTGGTTGAGGTCATTTCCAGTGAAAAATGGTGCAAATGTTGATAATTTTGCATGAGCTTGTGTAAAATGGTGGACAATTCTTTGATTTTTCCCAAATCGGGCTCATTCTCCTTGTGAAGGCATAGATGATCGAATAAGTGTTCCCAGAGTAATCCCATAGACTGTTCTGCGATGGCCATTTGTTCCAGTAAAGTGGTTGCTTGTTTGGCAAGTTTTATGCGGTCGATGTGTTTTTTGAACGAGGCGTTAGGTTTTGAATTTGTCATGAATTCGTTTCCAGAAAATCAATGCCTTTGCTGGCCAATTTGTAGCGTCGGTGATGGGGGCACAATTCGTTCGATATGCATTGAATAAACCCTTTATCGAGTAAATATTCTAATTCTTTTCGAATGGTTTCATTGTGCGAAGGGAGACCGGCAATGCGTAATCCTTGCCAGAGTGTTTCGATGGGCAACGTGATGGGATAAGCGGCCTCCAGTTGGGCGAGAAGTGTACGGCGTATGAATTCTTGTGTATGCATGACGAAGAAAGATGAGGTGAGGTAAATTTAAGTATTTGCGTCAACGAGTGCGGATCCAAAATAGAGGCCAATAATGGCGGACAATAGGTGAGTATCTAGGGGAGTAATGACGAGCCCTTTGAGCTGGATCCACTGGATTTTTTCACAGGATGAAAAGAATAAAAACCCATTCGACATTTGAGAATAACCTACAGAAATTGGGAGTTCCGGGTGAAATAATGCCATAAGTTTTGGGAAGGCAATGACGAAAAATACGGCCATCAACGCAATCACCCTACGCGTTAGTTGTATGCCTTTGTGAGGTGTATTACGCGCATTAGCGATGGAGATTTCCAGTAAGTTTCTTTTATGTAAGGCGAATAACCTTTCCCGATGACGCGTAAGGAGTGCAAGGCTAACCAAACGCATGGAACTCCCAAATAATGAAGAACCGAGGAGAGAAATTAATTCTGTAGGCAATGTGTTCATGATGAGATTTGCAAGTGAGTCTCAATTTAACACATTTTTTATATTTCTCAACAATTGTATTGGTTATATTTGATACGTTTTTTGTTTATGATCTGTTGTTTATATTTAAAAACCATAATTTCCACTTAACGAAATTAAAAATTTGTCTAGCATTAAATTGCTATAATTTTTTGTTTTGGGGAATGGTCACTTGTTTTGTTTTAAATTTTTTGTTGAAAACGGACTATAGGACTGTAATCCTAAAGCAGAAGTTGTTACGTTATGAACATTCAGGATTTGCAAGAGATTATCAAATTAATGGAAGATTCTGATCTTTCGGAATTGAGTTTTGAAGGAGAAAATTTCAAGCTATCTTTGAAACGAGGCGCACAGCCGTTAGCCGTACTGCCTAAGTCGCTCATTTCAATGCCATCGTTGGATGCGCAGTTGGAATCAAACCAAGGACAAGAAGTAAAAGCATGCGTATCGGAGGATGAAAATATTCATTGGATTAAGGCCCCCATGGTGGGTACGTTTTATAGTTCCGCTTCTCCGGAAAGCGATCCTTTTGTAAATAAAGGGGATCGAGTGACGGAAGGGAGCGTTGTATGCATTTTAGAGGCCATGAAAGTAATGAATGAAATTCACGCCGAATGTTCGGGAGAAATCCTCGACATTTTGGTTGAAAGTGGGGCTCCTGTGGAATACGGGCAAGCCTTGTTTAAGGTGAAATTAATTTAACGCAATCATGATTCGGAAGGTTTTGATTGCAAACCGCGGTGAAATTGCTCTGAGGGTGGTGCGTACGTGTCGTGAGTTGGGGATAAAAACTTTAGCCGTCTATTCGGAAGTTGATGAGCAATCGTTGCATGTGCAATTGGCGGATGAAGCCATTTGTATTGGGCCGGCGCCCGCCGTGCAAAGTTACCTAAAGACGGATCGTATTTTGAGCGCCGCCGAATTGGGAGATGCGGATGCAATTCATCCGGGCTACGGTTTTTTGGCGGAAAATCCTACTTTTGCCGAACAATGTGAGGCTTGCAATATTAAATTTATCGGTCCTTCTTCAAATACGATTCGTAAAATGGGGGATAAAGTTTTGGCACGTCAAGTAGCCATTCGAGCCAACGTACCAACGGTTCCCGGAAGCGAAGACACTGTTTTGGATGAAAGGATGGGGTTAAAAATTGCCAACGCAATTGGGTATCCCGTAATTATCAAAGCGGTTGCCGGAGGTGGCGGAAAGGGCATGCGTGTTGCCCACAGCACGGTTGCCTTTTCAAAGGAATTTCGTACGGCTCAAATGGAGGCGGAAAAGGCATTTAATAATGGAGCCGTGTACGTTGAAAAATATATAGAAGAGCCGCATCATATTGAATTTCAAATTTTAGGGGATCGGTATGGAAACATCGTTCATCTGGGAGAGCGCGACTGTTCGCTACAGCGTAAGCATCAAAAGTTGATTGAAGAGGCTCCCGCAACGTTCCTGAGCAATGCATTGCGTGCCAAGATGAGCAAGGCGGCCATTAAATTGGCGAAGGCTTGCGACTACGAAGGGGCCGGAACTTTAGAGTTTTTGGTGGATAAACATGGCAATTTTTATTTTATCGAAATGAATACGCGCATTCAGGTTGAACATACGGTGACCGAGGAAGCAATGGGGGTTGATTTGGTAAAATGGCAGCTGCGAATTGCCAATGGAGAACGGCTTGCGTTGGAGCAGAAGAATATTCGGTGCAGAAAACATGCCATTGAGTGTAGAATTAATGCGGAAGATGCGGAGAAAAATTTTGTTCCGTGTCCCGGTAATATTGATTTGTATTATGCCCCCGGAGGTTACGGGGTACGTGTGGATTCGCACGTGTATGGGGGGTACAACATTCCTCCCTATTACGATAGTATGGTGGGGAAGTTAATTGTTTCGGCGGATACGCGTGAAGAGGCCATTGAGCGTATGCATCGTGCGCTCAACGAGTATATTATTCGAGGTATTAAAACGACCATTCCGCTTTGTAAAAAAATTATGCAGGATCCTTCCTTTCGAACCGGCAATGTGACAACAAAGTACGTGGAAACTTTTTTTAATAGAACTGTAGAATCTAATCCTGAAACGATCAAAATTCATGAGTAAAACTAAAGAGACAAATGATGTGACGGTACCTTTCCCGAAAAACGAAGATAATGCTGTGATGGGTGATATCAAAATTAATCACAGTGTGGTTGCCAGCATTGTGCGTTTAGCAGCGCAGGAAGTGGAAGGTGTCCATTCCGTAGGTGGAGGGTTTGTGGAGGGTATCACCGAGATATTCTCCAAGAAAGATTCCGATCGTGGCGTACGTGTGTCGGAAAACGAAGTTGGAGAATACGTTATTGAAGTGCGTGTCAATTTATTATTTGGTTTTGAACTTGCCAAGGTGGGTACACATATTCAACACAATGTTTCAAAACAAATTGCGCGTATGACCATGAAGCAAGTCGATCGTATTGACGTTATTATTGATGGTGTGCGTACGGGTAAGCCAGCGCACACCGAGGTGGCAGAAAAGGGGAACGAATTGTAAAATTACTTATGTGGTTGGATGTAAAAACATTTTTCAGTGTATGGATGGAATCGGTAATCATTTACTGGCCTTGGATGCTACTCGCAGTCGTCTTGCTAATGTTGGGATACTTTTTGCGGCTGCGGAGATTGCGCTTGAAGCCTATTCGAACATCCAGTAGCGAATTGGGAGAATTGTTTGTAACCCAAAGAGCGTTGTTAAAGTTGATTGCAAGTGCGGTGGTTGAGTTTGAAGCACTGCGTATTGATAAGATGAAATTATTGGACAAAAAACATACGCTGCGCGTAAGATTATACATCAAGCTGCGACCTGAGGTAATGTTTGATCAAATTTCCATGCAATTGCAGGAGAAGGTAAAGCAAATATTGTCCAAATACTTGGGAATAGCCAAAGCGGTGCATGTGGATATCGTTCTCGCTGGCATGTTGCAAGAGGCAGTGGGTATTCCTGTCAGTAGACAGCAAGGCGACCTTGAGAACTAGATATTTATGGGAATGGAAAAAAAAATTATTGTAACGGGAGCGCAACCTACGGGTGGATTTCATTTGGGAAACTATTTGGGTGCTGTTAAAAATTGGTGTTCGTTGCAGGAAGATTTTGAGTGTTTTTTTTTCATTCCCAATTTGCATGCAATTACTTGCCCGTCTTATTCGCCTACGGAATTACGTCATAATACGATTCAAATGCTGGCTCAATTTATGGCGTGTGGCCTTGATCCAAAAAAGTCCCACATGTTTATACAATCTTCCATTACAGGGCATACGGAATTGGCGTGGATATTGGGTTGCTTAACACCTGTGGGGCAGCTTTTTAGGATGACGCAATTTAAGGCCAAAAGTGAGCAAAAAGATTTTGTGGGCAGCGGTTTACTCTATTATCCCATCTTGATGGCAGCGGACATTTTGCTGTATAACGCGCATTTGGTTCCGGTTGGAGAAGATCAAAAACAGCACGTAGAATTGGCGCGTGATCTGGCCGTTAAATTCAACCAGACCTATGGGGCAACTTTTAATGTTCCCGAGCCCTACATTTTAAAAACGGGAGCACGCGTATACTCTTTACAGGAGCCGACAAAAAAGATGTCTAAGTCGGATCCCAATCAAAAGGGAACCATTTTTATTTTTGAACCCATCGATGGTATTAGGAAAAAAATTCGCTCGGCGGTTACGGATTCGGGCATGGGTATTACTTTCTCAAAAAATAAGCCGGGCATTGCCAATTTGATGGATATTTTTGCAGCTTTAACGGGATTGACCGTGGAAACAGTTGAGGCGGAATATGGTACACATTCCTACAGTGATTTTAAAAATTGTGTGGCTGAGGCGGTGATTGAGCACCTAAAACCTTTGCAAGCATGTTACTTCGAATTGCTCAAAGATAAAGAATACTTAAATGCTGTTTTGGAAGACAGTAAAAAGGTGGCCCAAGCACACGCATCTCGTATGATGGCAAAAGTCTATCGCAGGGTTGGATTATTTTAAATTAACTCTGGGGATGCTATTTTAATATCTCGATGGGCAAAACGCATTAATCTATAAATAACAGGGAAATGAACGTGCGTTTTTAAATTTGGATTAGGCCCATATTTTGGTGAGCAATATAAGTTCGTAAAAGCGCAATTATAGGTAAAGGTCCTTATTAGGGTTAAAATTAAAGGACAAAAAGTGCTCTTCAATTGGAGCAAAAAAAGCTCATATGTGCTTTTATTGTTTCACTCTCGCTGCGCAGTTGAGGCAGATTTACCTCTGCGCATGTCTTAAATGTTTTCAGGGATTTGCAGCATGCGTCCATCGGCATCTAATAGGTTGGCGGTCACGAAGATGAGTAAGTTTCTTTTCTGCGTGCTGTGTCCTTGGGAGCTAAATATTTTACCTAATAGAGGAATGTCGCCCAATAGAGGAACACGATCTCTAACTTCCTTAACTTCTTCTCGCGTTAGTCCACCCATGACAACCGTTGAACCGTTTTGTATCGTAACTTCCGTTTTAATCTGCCTCTTGGAAAAAATAGGTTGATAGTAACCCGCATTTAATACGTGTTTATTGGTACCATAGGTGACAACATTGTTACCACCGTATTCCACAAAACCTTCAAATTCGGTGACGCAAGGTTCCAGCGCCAAATTGATGCGGTAATTGCTTTCAACAATTGGCGTGACGCTCATTTCGACACCTACGTTACGCGTCACGAATTTTTCTGGCGTACCTGCCATGAGGGCGGTTCCTGCAGACGGTGCGTCTCTTCCAGTACCGCCAACTTCGGCATGCGTGTCGCGATAGCTTTCTGGGTAGCGAAACTCCTGGGCTACAATAATTTCTGCCTTGCGTCCCGACAATACGGTAATTTTGGGAGCACTCATCAGATCCGTACCTGTTTTTTGCTCCAATGCCTGCATAATACAACCCATTTGATATCCATTGAGTACGGTGGCAGCATTTAAAAAGGACGATTTGGGGCCTAAATTCAAAATATTGGGGAAAGAGGGTGGAGTCGAAGACTCCGCATTTGCCGTCAAAGCCGTTTGCAAATTTTTCATGGATCTCAAAGTTTCTTCCGTTTGAACGTGCGCACGATTGTCCTTTCCAAAATTCCACTTTACGCCCAATTCTTCCAAAACACCCTGCTGGACCTCTAGAAATTTTGCCTCAATGGATACCTGATAGGTGTTTTGGTAAAAACTCAATATTTGACTTATTTTATCCAAATTTTTCAGCGTGTGAGAAATAATTAAACGTGTACCGTCGTATGCGAACCCCGTATGCGGTTCCTGAAACAAAATACCTATTTTTTCAAAAAACTTTTTTAGGTTAAGCTCTTCTGCGTGTACATCTTCTGAAGATTTGGCAGAATACTGCAAAATTTGAAGCACAACACCGCGGGCAATTGCAAATGACTTTGTTTCCATCTGCTGTTCAATATCACATTCGTTTTGAAAAATGACCGCATCCGATTCAAACCGAAGATTTAAGCCCGTAGTCTGGGCCAAAAAATGGATAATCTTATCAAGTGCCATATTTTTTACATTGAGATCAACAATGGGATTGCGATGTTGAGGGTCGACTAAAACAAAGTTGATACCCTTGCCTTCCGCATCATACATTTCTGTCAGTTCCGACAAGATCTTAAGCGCCTGAGACAGCGGCAGTTCATTAAAATTAATTTTGGGTAAAGTAATTTGATTTATTTTACCCAAATAACTTTGTTTCTTATCAGCATTCTGGGGAGTGTCCGCTTGTCCTAACTTTATTTTCTCTGGTTTATCCACATGCCACAATTGATTAACTTGGTTTAGTAAATCAGAACGTACAAAATTTCTTTGCTCGGCAACATCTTGTTGAGTTGAAATGAGCTGAGCTTTTAGGGGCAACAAACCCGCAAAAGTAAAAAAAGTAGCAATAAAAATTTTAATGATCCAATGCATCTATATTTTTTGCACAAGCATCGTTTAAATACAACTTGTAAGCGTACGGCTTTTGCTTTTGGTTTTGTTCTATAACGACCAAATTTCGTTTAACTAAATTTACTTTGCTCACTTTCACAATACAATCCGTACTCCACGGTTGTTGCATCGATTTTTCCGAAAAAGTGTACGTTTTGCCGCTTTGATTTTCTTGCAAAACGGCATAAAAACTGTGAGGACGATAAGTATTTTCATTTAAAGCTAATGGCAATGTAAGGTTTTCGATACAATCTTCTAGCCAAATAACGTGTTGGATTGGGTCGTAACGTTGAACGCGAAACCCATACGTCGAACATTCTAACAAACCTAGATGCAGTACCGTTTGATTATCCACGAGAAAAATGTACCTGTCGGTATGATCTTTCCATGCTACAATGCCTTTAAATTGGATACGATAAGGAATAGGGTCTAACGCTTTCAAAACAAAATGTTGTAGCGTGTCGCACGCATCTTTGAAGGGAGAAAAAATGTTCTTACCGATCAAGCAATGACTGCTCACGCTCACCATTGAAAATATACAGCACTTTTTCCACATCGCCTAAGACTGATTAATTTGTAAGTTAATGATAAACAATCACATCAAAGCAAGCAGTTTTTAAAACTTCTTCCAATAGAGGGTGAAATATCGTGGACAGTATGCTCGAGGGGAATGTGCTTCAACCATTGCGCTTGTTGAACATTTTTTAAAAGCTTTTTGAAGATTTTAATCTTGTAAAATACAATGGCTTACACTAAGTTGGCTAAACATGAAGTGGGTTCTTGTAGGTGTGGGAGGTGTTCTATTGTCTGCATTTGTTTTTAGGCAAGTCCACCACTTGCAGAAAAAGGAACAAGTTATGCTCGAGCAATCTACTACGGCGGATACAGGATTCCATTCGGCTACAGCGTGGGAGCAGGCAAGGCAGGCGCACGCGGAAAGTGGCAATAATAGGTTGTCCAGAGAAGTTAAGGATTTCGAACACAAATCCAAAGCGTATCGAAGTCCAGCAACGGCCACATCGGTTATTGTAAAAGTATACAATCAAGGTGTTTTCAATGGATTTTTACTTATAGAACGCCATAACCCTCCTTACGGTAAGGCTTTACCGGGAGGCTTTGTCGAGTATGGAGAATCCATTGAACAGACGGCTGTACGAGAGATGAAGGAAGAGTGTGGTGTTATTATCACTCAACTTGAGCAATTTCGCGTCTACTCCTCCCCCAATAGGGATCCTCGTCTTCACGTCATAGATATTGTTCAAGTGGCGCGGATAGATGATATAACCCCGGAGGCGGGTACGGATGCGTCCAAGGTAATGATATACGCAGAGGAAAATATTCCCTGGAAAGAAATGACTTTTGATCACGCTAAAATTCTAGAAGATTACTTAAAATGGGAGAAATCTCACCCCGTACCATGAAAGTTGTGCCACGTGCTTTTGGGGGACACTTTTGAGTCAATAAATAGCTTGCCAATGCAATTGAATGAAGCGTAGGAGTATACTGTATGCGAGTTTTTGAGCTTAATCATGTGGTTGGGTTGCATTGTTTAACGCAATTACGCAATAAAAATACGTCCATCACGGATTTCAGGAGAAATACGTATGTGTTGGGATCGTTACTGCTGGGAGAGGCAACGTGCAAACTGGAATGGGAGAAACACGACGTCGAAACACCGCTTGCCAAGTGTGAGGGCATTGTTGTCAAGACA
This sequence comes from Puniceicoccales bacterium, assembly GCA_031258545.1. Classification (GTDB taxonomy): domain Bacteria; phylum Verrucomicrobiota; class Verrucomicrobiia; order Opitutales; family UBA9783; genus CABUVL01. Next base: position 33,584 of record JAIRMU010000011.1, read on the forward strand.
CCTGTGTTTATTCCAATTTTAAGGGCAGGCTTATCTTTGTTGGACATCGCACTTAAATTTTTCCCAGATGCAAAAATAGGTATGGTGGGCGCGCAACGCGATGAAAAGACGGCGGAAGCATCCACCTATTATCAAAAATTTCCGGCAATAAAGGATCAACACGTCTTCATTCTGGAACCCATGTTGGCAACAGGTGGGACACTGGTTTCAAGCATACAAGACATCCTTCTAGGTCAACCCAAGTCGCTGGCTATTATTTCTATCGTGGCAGCCCAACAGGGGATTGAGCATCTCAGTTCTTTTGAAAATGTTGCCCTGTATACGGGGGCCATCGACGCATCGCTTAATCAACATAAGTATATTGTTCCCGGTCTGGGTGATTTTGGAGACCGTTGGTTGGGAACCCAGTCGTAAGTGTTGCGCATAAAGTTTTTCTTCATGCGTCATGCTAGAATTGTCTTTGCCGGTTGAATTTATAAGACGTTCGGCGATCGAAGTGGCTCGCGATCTTATTGGATGTTTTTTGTGTAGGCAAAATGGCGATGCAACTATCGGCAAATATGTAATTTTGGAAACGGAGGCTTATCTGAACGATCAAGATTTGGCTTCGCATGCACGCTTTGGCAGGACAAAACGAAATGCTCCCATGTTTAGAGATGCGGGATGTTGGTACATCTATCTTTGTTATGGTATGTATTTCATGCTTAATCTTGTGGTGGATCACGAAAATTATGCATCGGCGGTACTCATTCGTGGGCTTGATAAATTTTCAGGTCCCGGAAAGCTCACGAAGGCGCTCAACATTGACGGTGCTTACAATGGTACTCTTTGTTCTCGTTCTTGCGGCTTATGGATCGAAAAATCCCCACATCCACGACGCATTCAAATTCAAGCAACGCCCCGTGTAGGTATCCACTATGCAGGTTCCACATGGTCCCAAAAGCCTTTTAGATTTGTGGGAAAATTTGTTGCATAACTCACAAAATATCCATGCGGAAAGCGTGATTGAGTTATCGGTATCAAAACTTATTGGATAAACCAAAAAAATTTTCGCCCAAAGATAACCGGTGCGTAAAACATATCTTAGCCCAGAAAGATGCAAGTAGCCTTTTTAACTTTGCAAGCTAAAAAATGATTTGGTCCACCAAAAGGGATATTTTCTGCGTTTTTTTGCAGGTGCAGTCAAGTCATGATATTATGTCGTTTGCTCTATGACCGTTAAAGGTTACCTGAGAATATTGCCCTTTGCAAACAACGCTTCCTACAACGAATCTCCGCCAAAGTAGTTTTCAGCATTCTTGCTTAGCACCCGTAATCGTTTACGGACGCTTGTGGAGTTTTTAGATGTTTGTGGACAGTCATTTGTAATCTTATTTACGTACATGAAATTTTATTTTCGGCCCACTTAATCTTCATTTACTTTTAAATTGGGATTCAAATGAAAAGTGGGCGTTTCTTTCCATTTGAGTGAGGTGAGGAAAGCAATCATGGAAGCATTGTCGCCGCAATAGGACTTTTCAGGCAAAAAAAGCGGTACGCCGTAATGTTGCGCGATACGTTGGCACGCGTGGCGCAAACGTTCATTGTTGGCAACACCTCCCGATAAACCTAAACTTTGGTAATGGGTTTGTTGCAATGCGCAGGATACCTTACGTGTCAGCGCATTTACAACGGCCTCTTCGTAGGCTGCACAAATGGATGATTTGTGATGTTCAATCCACGCTTTGGAATGTTTATCTAAAAAGTAACGCAAACTTGTTTTCAATCCAGAAAAACTGAACTGCCATTCGTCGCACTTTTTAAAGGCTTCGGGAAATTTAAAGATTTTTGCGTCACCTTGTTTTGCCGCTTGTTCAATCAAAGGGCCTCCCGGATACGAAAATCCCAATAAACGAGCTCCTTTATCCAAGGCTTCACCTGCAGCGTCATCCTGTGTTTGGGCCAACACCTCAAATGTGAAACGTGCGTTGTTGTGTGTCATTTTAAATAATAACGTGTTGCCGCCGGACACCAGTAGTCCCAGATGGGGACATACGCGTTCCCAGGAGAAATTTGATGTATGCACGTGAGCCATGAAGGGAGATACCGCATGTCCCTGTAGATGATTGATGCCCATCAATGGCTTACGTAAAATGAGCTGTAAAGATTGCGCATAAGCGAGGCCAACCCCTAAGCATCCTATCAAACCAGGCCCGTGTGTTACTCCGATGCCATCTACACGCTTTAATTCTATGCTCAATTGAATTTTTTCAAGGAGTATTTGAAAACCTGCCAAGTGCTCACGTATGGCAATGCTGGGCATCACACCTCCGTATGAGCTATGGCAGTCAACTTGCGATAGTACCTGCTCATAAACAATACCTTTGCCCGTTTCCCAAATAGCTATGGCCGATTCATCGCACGAACTTTCTAGGCCCAGGTAACGCATTACGTTTATTTTCTCGCGCTCAAAATGAGATCACACAATTCTCTTGCGGCTCCCAACCCCCCCTTATATTTTGAAATCCAATGGCAACTTTTTTTTACAACCGGCATGGCATCTTTAGGGCATGTGGCAAAACCCACGAGCTTTAAAACGGGCATATCTAACACATCGTCTCCCATATAAGCAGTTTGTTCGTAACCGATATTTAATTCTTTACATAGAGCTTCGAAAACAGGTTGCTTGTCGTGGATGCCCTGAAAAACGTGCTTTATCCCCCAATCATCAGCTCGCTTCTCAACAAATACGGATTTTCTCCCCGTAATGATGGCCATGTGATATCCATATGTTAGCGCAAGTTTTATGCTGTATCCATCTTTGGCGTGAAATACTTTCATGCATTCTCCATGAGCTCCATAATAAAGCCGTCCATCCGTAAGAACTCCATCCACATCAAATGCAATTAAACGAATCTTGCGTAGTATGTTTAAAATACTAGAGTCTATATCCTTAGGTCGTGACATAGGTGCAACATAGAAATATTTTGAAAAATGTACAATACAAAAACAATACCTATCCGGCGGATGATTTTGGTGGTTAATGAAGTCAAACAAAGTGTTCGGCAACAATTACCCTCGATATTGGAGCATTGCCATAGGGCGGGTATGCAGGCAACGACGCACTCGCTTTCGCAGCTGAACACCCTTAGAACCGATAACTGCGATGCCATCGTGAGCGTTGGGGGTGATGGAACACTTTTAAATGTGGTCCCCTACGCATTGGCAACGAAGAAAACCATTATCGGTATCAATTGTGGTAAACTTGGATTTTTAACCATGTATTCCGTTGAAGACTTCGCACAAGCGCTACCGTTATTCTTGCAAGGAAATTACAAGACCGTACGCAGACACATCTTGCAGGCACAAACATGCGACCGAACCACTTTTTTTGCCCTTAACGATATTGTGATCAAATCAAAAGCTTTACGTTTAGTTCCCCTAGATGTTTATTTGAATTCGGGGGTATGGGTAACGCACACACGTTCGGATGGTATGATTTTTTGTACGTCCACAGGATCTACCGCATATAATTTATCCGCCTACGGGCCCGTTTTACATCCCAGTAGTAGTACGTGGTGCATGACGCCCATTTGTCCGCACGATTTCTTCAATCGTACCCTGGTGTTCGACAATTCCATTCACCTATACGTAAAAACGAAAGAAGATGTGGACGTTGTGATTGATGGGAAGAAGTTACCGGACATCAAGCTGCCATTGACCCTTGGAATTGCCAAAAAAACCATTGTTTTTACCCAACCCGATAACTTTTCTTATTTTGAAAACCTGCGCACAAAGTTTAATTGGTGATCAAAACATTTTGGCCTGCACCACAAATGTGTGAACCGGGTACCATCGCCTTCAAGCTACGTAGAGAAGAAAAGGATGTTTTTCAATGTGACAGTAGACACGTTGCAGAGTATTTTACCAACACCCTTCCATCGACTTTGTAATCGGAAAAAGACTTCGAACGTTGACTTTATGGCGGGTATGGCATCTAATGGAAACGAATGACTGCCAATGCGTTAAGAATTGAAAACTTAGAGCTTGAGGTCGCCGGCCAAAAAATTTTGCAGGCGTTATCAATGACCATTCGGCCATCGGAAGTCCATATTCTGATGGGGCCCAATGGCGCTGGGAAAAGTTCGTTGGCAAAGGCAATCGTTGGCCATCCTCATTATGTACCCCAAAGGGGGCATATCATTTTTGGCGAACAAGAAATCGATCCATGGACCCCCGACAAAAGGGCGCAGATGGGAATTTTTATGGCATTCCAATCGCCTTGCGAAGTGGAAGGCGTCAGCGTTGCGAATTTTTTAAGAACGGCCATTCGTGCTTACCCGCATTTACAGGCTTCTCAATACGCTGCAACGCAGTTTTACAATCATCTTTACACTCTGATGGATCAGGTGGGGCTCAAGCGTGATTTTACGGGCAGAGAACTCAACAGAGGATTTTCAGGGGGTGAAAAAAAACGCCTCGAAATGTTGCAAATGTTGCTTTTCCAACCTCGCTTGGCCATCTTGGATGAAATCGACAGCAGTTTGGACATCGAGGCATTTCAAATCGTTGTGAATACCATACATTTTTTGCAAAAAAGTTGCGGGACCGGGTTTCTCATTATTACCCATTCCATGCCTTTTATTGAGCAAATTTGCCCATCGTGTATCCACCTATTGAAATTCGGACGCATTGTCCAATCCGGATGTGCGGAGCTTTTGGAGCGTATACAAAAGTGCGGTTTTCATGAAAGTTGAAACGGCATGACGCTGGAGGAATTAGATGTGATAGCCATGGAACCGGAGGCCGTAAAAACACCTTATGCGTTTAATGCGGGTGAAGGGCTCAACGAAGGTACCATTCGGTACATGGTAGAAGCAAAGAAGGAATCGAATGCCTGGCTACAATTTCGCCTAAACGCCTTGCAAGTGTTTCGTTCAAAAACGATTCCGACTTGGTTGCCGACTTGGTTGAGTGGTATTGATTATCAACATTTAAGCTATTATATAGCCGAAAGTAGAAACGTAAGAAAAACTTGGGAAGAAGTCCCAACAAACATCAAGCAAACGTTTGAAAAATTGGGAATTCCGGAACGAGAACGTCGTTTTTTAGCCGGTGTGGAAGCTCAATTTGACAGTGAATTTGCCTATGCAAAGATGCGTACGCAATTGGAGCAACAGGGGGTTATTTTTACGGATTCGACCGAAGGGTTACGTCAATATCCGGAAATATTTGAACCCTATTTTGCCAAGATAGTCCCCGTTCAGGATAATAAATTTTCTGCACTCAACAGTGCCGTCTTCAGCGGAGGAAGCTTTATCTACGTTCCCAAGGGTGTTAAGGTCCAACAACCTTTGCAAGCTTATTTTAGGATTAATGCGGAACGTTCGGGCCAATTTGAACGCACGCTTATTGTGGTGGACGAAGGTGCCGAATTGATGTATATGGAAGGATGTACGGCACCCGCATTTGATACGCAAAACCTGCATTCGGCCGTCGTCGAATTGGTGGCTAAAAAGGGAGCAAAGCTGCAGTACATTACGGTACAGAATTGGTCCTCCAACGTGCTCAATTTGGTTACCAAACGCGGTTGGGTGGAAGAAGATGCGGAGCTCAAGTGGATCGATTGCAATATAGGTTCCCGCATAACGGTCAAGTATCCGGGTCTTATTTTAAAGGGGCGAAAAGCGCGAGGCGAAGTATTGTCGATTGCTTTGGCGCACGATGGCCAAAGACAGGATACGGGAGCGCGTATCTTGCATTTGGCCGATGAAACATCGTCCAATATTGTATCCAAGTCTATCTCAATTGGACAGGGCTGGGCAGGCTATCGAGGTCAAGTTTACGTAGAACCGGGGTTAAAACATTGCAGAAGTAGTACGGAATGCCATTCTTTGTTGCTTGGCGAAACCAGCCCTACGGGAACTTTTCCAATACTTGAAATATCCGGAGATTCCCACAACGTACGGCACGAGGCCAGCATCGCCTGCATCGATGAAGAAAAACTTTTTTACCTACAACAACGTGGTTTAAAACGTTCGGAGGCCCTGAGCTTAAGCGTCAATGGCTTCGTCAACGATTTGGTACGTATGTTTCCCCTTGAGTACAGCGTCGAATTAAAGAGACTCATCGATCTGGAAGTTGAAAATGCAGTTGGCTAGTTGTAAAGTTCTTACATTCAAGTCGATAAATTGTCTTTTGAAAATTTAAGTACCAAGGAGATTTTTAGGAGTGAACTAAACCAAGACACTGCATGCGACCTTGCAGATACTTTTCCTTGTTTTCAATTTAATACTTTGTACAACATTTTCCCATCAAGGTTACCTTTATGCGTCTTCAACACCATGTTGTAAATTTAAGAAGATTGTTGAGTAGAATTAAATTTTTGCATGAAAAAGTTCCCGTAGTAATTTTTTAGAACCAACTTTGATATTGCGTTACCATAGAAAATAGTATGGAATTAGGGGAGAATGAGTGAAGATGTGCAATATTTGTTAGAGATGTACGCCAAGATGTTTGCGGCATGTTCGCCGATAGCGGCGGTTGCGTTGTGCATCAGCATGACGCCTAGCAATACACCGCAAGAGCGTTGGAAGTTGGCATGTAAAGCGTGCCATGTGGCTTTTGGGCTGTTGCTGATTTGCGCATTTTTTGGGGCTCGTCTTTTGGATTTATTGGGGGTTGACATGAATGCGTTCCGCATTGCGGGTGGGCTTGTTTTGGGCATGATGGGATTTGATTTGCTGAAGTGTGAGTTTTCCGACGAGAATACTGCAGATCCAAAACAAAAAGGACGTACGCGAGCGAAAGACATCATCGTTACGCCCTTGGCTTTCCCGATTATTGCTGGTCCCGGCGCCATTTCGTCCCTGATGATTGTGAAAAGTGAGGCCTGCAACGACGTGCAAACTGTTTTTGCCTACGTCAATGTTGTTTTATTGATGCTTACGCTGTATGGATTATTTTATTTGGCATCGGTCTGCTCAAAGCTGCTCAGTCCCGCGTTCATTCAAATTAGTTCCCGTTTGTGCGGTCTCATCGTCTTGGCCATGTCGGCACAGTTTTTGGCGTCCGGCATAGTGGGGTTTTTTAAGTAAATATGCTGCGTACGCGTGCCGAAAAAAAGTTATGCAGGCAAGTGGAAACGATACTGCACCTGTGTTCCAAAGTTTTGAATTATCGTCGTGATGTATTGCCCCAAACAGTTGTGCAGCGCCTTACAACCCAGCAAAGCGATTTGAAATCCACCTTTGCGGCGTGGCTGCGCAGAGAAAATACCGAAACGCAGCTACAGACCCTGTACGCCTCCCTGGATGGCACCTTGAAAAAATACGGCAAGGGCCTTTACCCTCTCAATTTTTGGAACGAAAACGCTGAAATCTTATGGGTCGCCGCCTTCTTGGCCATCACCCTACGTACCTTCTTTATTCAGCCTTTCCGCATTCCCACCAATTCTATGTTCCCTTCCTTCTCCGGCATGCAGACCCAAGTTTACCCCAATTCTATCCACCCGCCTCATTTCCTTTCCAAACCTTTTCGTTGGCTCTTGAAAGGTGCTGAAAATTATTACTTTAGGGCGCCTTGCGATGGATCCGTCACAATTCCTTTATTTGAACAAAAAGACGCCATGCGTTACAACTCGCATGTGCGTTATGAAATCGAGTACGGTAGAGAGATTGGGAGTCTATGGCTGACGTTTTTATTGCCAAAACCTTATCGGGTGTATATTTTTTACGTGCACAATGAAATCGTTAGAATTCGTGTCCCTTTCGAGTTTAATGATATGGAAGCCGTGATTTGCAAAAAGTTTTTTCCACAAGCCAAGTCTTTAGGTGAAGTCTTAAAACAGCAAACCGTTGTATATTCAAACGCACGTGGATTTTTGTTAGAAACACATCGTCCAGTGCGGCAAGGGGATTGTTTTTTGCATTTCGACATTTTTGCGGGAGATATGCTGTTTGTGGATCGTATGACATACCATTTTCGTCAGCCAAAAATTGGAGAAGCGGTGGTATTTAAAACGGAACAAATTCCTGCAATTGGTAAGGAGCAATATTACATAAAGCGTTTGGTTGGAAAGCCGGGTGATGTATTGGAAATCAATCAACAGGGCCAGTTGTGCTTGAATGAAAAAGAGATTGGTGGCAGTTTGGCCTTTAGAGGAAATAATCGTCGATTGGGTTTGTATCCGGGGTATCGGGCGTACGGTAATTTACAATTGGGACAGAATTTGCGAGTACCGGAAAAATATTTTTACGTACTTGGAGACAATTCCCCCTTTAGCTATGACAGTCGCTATTGGGGATTCGTCCCTCAACAAGCCGTGGTGGGTAAGGCGAGTTTCGTATTGCACCCTTTTTCGTGGCGTTGGGGAACTGCCGAACGGGATAAGGCTAATTCCAATGCCAATGCCTCCGATTACATCTTTCAGTAATCGGCTTTAATTCAACATTGTTTATTGCTTGAGGGCGGAGAAAACAGGACCAGTGGTCTCGACCGGAGGTAGCGAGATTTATGCGATTTGCCTATCGTATCGCCTGAAAACTTACCGCAGCGTACTACTTAACTTGTATCAGAAGTTGGATGATACCCCATCGCCTGCCTGTGTGGTATCATAGTCCCTTTCAAAGATATGTTTCATTGCCCCGTCGTGCTCCATTCTTAACCTTATGCCGGGTATTGCCATCATAAGTGTAAAATTACTATCCTAAAATGTCATTGGTTCAGGGAAAGACATAGAGGAAATTCGCAAATTCTCTTAGATATGGCATAAAGAGGAGCAGGGGTCCTTTCGTGAGTAAATTAACTCTTAAGTCGGTATGATGCTTGGGTTGAAGTAAACGAAAATGGGCGTAACATATACGGATTAGAATATCATGTATTTTTGAGGGAAAAACATCGACGAAAGGCTCCAAAGTCCGACGCTTATTCGTGTGTCCCAAGATTCATAGGTCAAATCTCGATGTCCTATAAGACCCATCAGCCCTGAGGACCATGGAGGACTCCGTGAGATTCTATTAATGCCGAAGCTGCTAGGAAATAGGCCCGGCGTTGTCGTGGAGAATATTGGCTTTAATCATGTGCATTTTTATGGTTGTGCCGCCGAGACATACGATTTTTGGCGTAACGCAAGTATTAAAAAAAGCCCATCTGCGTCGCCGGAGTACTTCAGGTATCGATCGGCCTACAATACTTCGTCATATTGTACATCAAAGACTCCAAGATTCACAGGGCAGCTCCCGATGGATGCCTGTAAAGTCCATTGGACCTAAAGGCACAGGAAGCCTCCGAAGGTTTCTATTTTACCTCTTAGGAGGCGGCGTGTTTTATGATATCGTCGACGAAGGCGTGGAAATGGCACCAAGTTGAAATACCTTTAACAAAAGTAATCCAGAGGTGGCCATTCTTGGCATCCATGGAAATAATGCGCGTACATTCGGTGAAATTGCCAAAGCTATTACCGCTACTGTCAACAAACTCTCGTTTTGTTAGAAGACGGACATGTTTGCTGGAATCCATGGTATAGCGAGCGACCCCCAAGATTAGCCCTTTACCGCCACCGGGATAGCAGTAAGCGTAAATGATGTATTCGCCACATATGACGAACATGTGCGTATTTTTGTAAAGGGTATTTGCAGAAGTTGTTTCGTCGATGGTTGCGGTGGTCACAGAAAACGTAGCCAGACAATTTTCCGGAGGCAAATTCCAGGTAGAGCCAACGCCTGAAGCCAATCCGAGGACGATGTAGCCGAGATTCCATGTAACATAACTTGTACTCCAGCGATTATCTACGGCGGTCAAATAAGATCCCTTAGCCATTTGCAACATGAGTAGTACCTCGGTTCCATCGCTGGCCTTAACCATCCCAATGTCGTTGTGATAAATTCGTTTAGCATATCCCGATTCTATTATACCTGACCAAGACAAAGCAAAGGCCGTACAACTCGTGGTATTCCCCGTAGATGCATTTGCCTCATATATAGAGTTATGAATTGCATGGACCGTACTAAAATAATATTTGCCGTTCCCTTTAAGAATACGTGGTTCAATTGTATAGGGCTCACTTGTGCTGAATGTATCACTGTCAGTACATTGCGTGTTATGACTGGAAGCCGAGACTAAATCGTTGCCGTTATTATCCAGCGTGAGATAATTCAGTCGTAAACCGCTTGCCCCTTGGGTACTTAGCCAATAAACGGAGGTTTTGCCTGCACCGACATCGTGAATGGCAGAGAAAAGACTTTGATTATAATTTGAATTCAGCGGTGTAAAAGTACTTATTGCCAAAACACTCCCATAAGCGAATAATTTGCTACCTATGATGTGACCTCCGGTCCTATTTATCTTTGACTTTAGTATTTTTATCCATCCAATACCTTCGCCATCATTGGATGATCCAGTCCAACGAGCGGGTGGTGCACACACAAATATGTAGAGATAATCCGTGGTGCCATTGACCTCTTGAGCAATGCAAGGTTGCAAAATATGCCAACTCTGGTTTTTAAAGAGTGTTTCGTTGTCAGAACCGCTTAGGGAAAGATTACGCGACTGGCCATAACGACTATCGATCGTATCTGCACTAAATCCGTCCCAACTAGAACTAATTCCATTTTGACTATTGGAGGAAATACGATTGATGTACCAGCCGGGACCTCCCCAACCGCCTGTATCATTCCGTACGGCATACAAATCGCCGGCACTGTCCACCAAAGTACCCGGATGCCATTTTTCAAGGAATTTTTGTTCGCCCAAATCGGATACCATCCGGGTAAACCAAGCCCCACTGCACGTAAAGTAATCAATGATTCCCGAAGCGTACGAAAATGGAGGTGAATAAGCGTATGGACGGGCCGTACTCAAAATAAGACTCAAAACGGCGAAGAACGGCGAAGAACGGCGAAGAACGGCGAAGAACGGCGAAGAACGGCGAAGAACGGCGAAGAACGGCGAAGAACGGCGAAGAACGGCGAAGAACGGCGAAGAACGGCGA
>JAIRMU010000022.1 GCA_031258545.1 Puniceicoccales bacterium
GACACCGAGACACCGAGACACCGAGACACCGAGACACCGAGACACCGAGACACCGAGACACCGAGACACCGAGACACCGAGACACCGAGACACCGAGACACCGAGACACCGAGACACCAAGACACCAAGCGTCTAAGCATTTAGTTGCCAATGGCATTTCGGAGGTCGGAGACCCCGGTCAACGGTTGGGATCGGGTCAACGGTTATATCGAGGATTGGAGCTAAGTCGGGATCTGAAGCCGATCCATGGATTTAACCCGAGCCAGAGTGTGAATTCCGGTCGAGCTCCAGGGACAGTCTGGCAATTAGGATTTGAATCGAGCCGGAGCTTGGACTTCAGTCAAAAATCGGAACCGAATCAAAGTTTGGGGTCCGATCAAGGATTAAAGCCGGTACGGGCATCAAAGTATTTATCCACATCCGTAAACCGTAACGGCTTTACGCTCATCGAAATCGTTGTCACCCTGTGCATTGTGGCCATCCTTTCCGCCATCGCCATTCCGGGGTTTAGGAAGGTGACGGAAGATTTTCGCCTCAACGCAACACTTGAAGACACAGTGGATATCCTCAAAGCCTGCCGCGCCTACTACCTCATCTTTAACGAATTTCCACTGGATAAGCATGCGGGAATACCCGACAAGTTATGTCCGTTTGTACCCAGTTATTTGATAAATCCCAACAGGGGGGCAAATAACCAACGTACATGGACTCACCTACCATTAGGTAATACGGCATACATTTATGATTTGGATAATTTTATGGATCTGTCTTACAAACTGCACAGCATGGGTGTGTCACTATACAAACTTAAAACGAGTACTGCCGATTGGAAAAAATGTTACAATAAATTCAAATCATGTCTCGGAGAGAAATATATCACTACCTTGATTTCGAGTAACGATCGCATGTTTTGCATTTTACCCGAATGTCCTGGATCTATGGACCTCAATAGCAACACGCTCTGGGAAAATCGGTATTACTAAAACCGATTTCTCGTTTGCTTGGATGCTCTCCTATGAGGCATAGTCTCTTAATGGTGTATACTTATATATTTTTACAGCACTGCATGAAATGAAAAGGAGACTGCTGGTTGAAAAAAAACGGCCCATAGTCTTTCACTAAACTGAAAGATGTTACACTTAATCAGATGTCCTACACCATTTAAATTAAAGCCGAGAGCAAAGTGTGTCGTGAATAATCCTAACGACGAGGAAAGATGTTTTTTCCCCAATACCGGACTCACATTGGCAGCGGCATTGCACGGTTTTTCTTCAAATACCCTGGGTATTGGTTGTCATATTGTGAGATGCCGCATAAAACGATTTTGGTTTTACAGACAGTTTTACGACAATGAGAACATCATTACTGCCATCATAACTTGCTACGTCATTCTCAGCAATTTGTACAGGAGGAATTAATTGATGTCCGTCCTGCCAAGAAAACGTGGACGTAAGTTCGATGCAGCAAATGAGGTTGGCTAAATGTTGTGGTGGGTATTGTAATACCTTCAAACGTTTTCAAATGTGTTGTAAAAAAACTGTAAGTCCTCATAACAAAAAAACTAAACTGCATCCAAGATCCATGAATACCCATAAGTCAACTACTCTTTCCCAAAAATCTTACGTGTCTCGTGACATATTTTTTCAGTTTTAACCAAATCAGGTTCCAAAATTTTGCACCTAGAAATCTCCGATCCTCGACACAATCTTTGATCCGATCTTAACCTTTGCCTGGGGGCCTTTAGCTCCGGAATGACATTGGCAACTAAGCGCTAGACGCTTTGAGGTCTTTTTACTCGTATGCACATCCCAAAAACACCTGTCCCCTACAATTGCCAGCGAATTGGCACTCACAACAAAGTGTATATACATACATTGACTTAACTACCGCAAGTGGCATACGCATTCAATGATTTGTTTACCGAACAACTACCCATATCTTCGACGTTGTCAACGGCAATACAGAATAGAACCGTAGCCATAATGCCTCTGCAACATAAAACTAGAAGTTTAAAGGGCAGTGCTTTGCTCCCACATCAATAAGGCAGTGGAAAATCCTTGCATAAAGATTCTACATTGTCGCGAATTTTCTTATTTCCCAACAAAGCACATTCCTGCAAAGTTTGGTGCATGAGTTCCGCAATTGCTTCCATTGCTTCACCGCCCATACCCCGCGACGTTAAAGCGGCCGTCCCTATGCGCAAACCACTGGCCTGAAATGGACTTCTTGTTTCTCCCGGAATTGTGTTCCTGTTAACGGTAATTTTATTTTTTTCCAACAATTCTTGGGCTTTTTTACCCGTTAAATCGGGATGGGAAGGTCTGAGATCAATCAGAAACAAGTGATTATCGGTGCCACCGCTTACCAAAGTATAACCTTTGCGAGCAAAAGCATCCGCCAGGTGATGCGTGTTTTGAATAACCGCCCGCTGATATTCCCTAAACGTAGATGTCAATGCTTCTTTAAAACACACCGCCTTACCTGCAATAACGTGCATGAGAGGACCTCCCTGAGTCCCCGGGAAAAGAACCGCATCAACCTCTTGGGCATATTTTCCCTTGCAAAGGATAAGACCTCCGCGAGGTCCGCGTAACGTTTTATGGGTGGTTGTGGTCACAAAATCAGCGTAAGGAACTGGCGAAGGATGCAGACCGGCTGCCACCAACCCCGCTATATGCGCAATATCGGCAAGGAGATAAGCCCCCGACTGCTTTGCAATTTTCCCCATACGTTCAAAATCAATGGTACGTGGGTATGCCGATGCCCCAACGGTAATCATTGCCGGCTTTTCCTTCATCGCCAATTGTTCTAAATGATCGTAATCGATGCATCCCGTCTGCAAATTGACCCCGTAATGTACCACCTTAAAAAGCATACCGCTCACATTTTTTGAATAACCGTGCGACAAATGTCCTCCATGATCCAATTGCATGGTCAATAACTTGTCTCCCGGGCGCAAAACGGATAAATAGACGGCTACATTTGCTTGCGTTCCCGAATGCGGTTGCACGTTGGCATGATCGGCCCCAAAAACCTGCTTTGCGCGTTCAATAGCCAAGGATTCGATTTGATCCACGTACTCACACCCCCCATAGTAACGCTTACCGGGATATCCTTCGGCGTACTTATTGGTCAAAACGCTTCCAACGGCTTCCAAAATAGCCGGCAAAGTAAAGTTTTCGGAAGCGATCAATTCCAATCCGCATTGCTGCCTATTTTTTTCTTGTCGAATCAAATCGGCAACCATGGGATCCAATGAATCTAACGACTGAGCAGGTAAACAAAAATGCTGCATGTAAGTTAACTGTAGATGTAAAATTTAAAAAAACAAGTTTTTTTCCTAACATGGGAAACGGCATAATAATGAGAAAAATAGGGTGCGAACAAACATTTCAAGATTGAATAGGCGCGTAATACGCCCCAATTTACTTCTCATCCATTTTTCATTCCCTCGTCCTAGGGGGTAATTTGTTCGGTATCTCTCTATTATTCACCTACAAAATTTTGTATCATTATTTCAATACACAAATCCCTTTACTCTTTTCCTTGGGTCCCTATAAAGTTTCAAGGATATGTTAATGGGAAAAATTCTATTACGCTAAAAAACGATGGACGTCGCAAATGGTATCGGATGCTCTCCCGAAGGACAAAGATTTTATCCTCAGAGTTGGATGGACAACATCATAACTTTATCCGAAGATACACTTTCCCTCCACGGCACTTGGTCAAAAATCCAAGATACATTGCACTTTGCATTCCATTCCCAAATAGCACCGAATACCATCTTTTACTTTCAATTGCAACCATCCCCACCACCACTGATCATTTCCATTCCCAATAATACTACGATTGCGATTCTTGAAGCTCCATCCGTGGATAAGCAATATATACTTGGCGAACACGCCTCTCTACAACACGTCAGCCTAGCCCAAGATTCAAATTTACAATTCGCATTGCAGACAGGCTCTCGGCTTAGCCACTGGACACACGGGATATATCCTATAAATTGTAAAGAAAACGTATCCATTCGTCTGTTAGGCCCCCACACCCATGCCGATTGGCGAGAATGCTTTCTTTGCAAAAATAATGTACACGTGGAAACATGCATAAAAATTGAACACGAAGCTCCCTATACCCATTCCAATTGCTGCGTAAGAAGCATTTTAGACGATACGTCGCAATTTAAATTTCAAGGCGATATCACCGTACAAACCACGGCATCGCATTCCCAAACAAGCCAAAACAATTTGAATTATTTGTTATCTCAGCAAGCGCACGTATTGTCCTCGCCACGCTTGCACATACACAATAAGCATGTCGCCGCAACGCACGGCTTCGCAACACAACCCATCGACCCAACGACGCTCTTTTATTTACAAACGCGAGGCCTCACCCGTATACAGGCACAAAAATTATTTTTAGTTGGATTTTTACGCGAGACCTATTTGCATTTACCCCAATGGGTAGACCGCATGGATAGCCTACTGGAACAAAATCTAAACGATGATTAGCGCAACCACGCTCACATCCCAAATATGGGATCAATTACGTACCGTTCAGGATCCGGAAGTTCACCTAGATATTGTCAATCTTGGGTTAATATATAATGTTCATCTTGCAGAAAACATCTCAAATGATGCTTATGCGGTCACCATTGATTTAACGTTTACTTCACCCTCTTGCCCCATGGCTCCCTATTTATTTCAAGAAATCCACAATGTCGTTACGCTGTTGGACGGAGTAGAATCCCTTAACATCAATCTCGTATGGGATCCACCGTGGTCCAAAGATAAAATCTCCCCAGAAGGGAAAATGGAATTAGGGTTGTTGTAGTTTTCACAGCGATGGACGTAATCTAACAAAATTATACATCTTCTTATTGCGAAAACGTTTTAACACCTGCATTCAAACTTTTTGCCCCTTGCCAAACATCCTTGCAAACATTATACAAATTTTCCGTAATTTATCCCCCAAATCTTTTCCAATAGCGAAAATATTTTAAACAAAATACAAATCCGTTTCTCTCAGCAGCGACGCCAAATTGTGCTGAATTAAATTGCGTAAACCATCCGTGTTTTTACGTTCCAAGTTATTTTCAATATCCAAAATACAGCGTTGGTAGAGAGGATAAAATGTCGCCCACAAAAGAACATAACGTTGCTTTAACGCATCTAAAAACACATGCACTGTCTGCATTAAACTTTTGGCTAAAATCAACATCTCTTCAAAATTACAAACCGGCATGTTTTCATTTAAATCCGATAAAGCTTCCTGGACTGCCAATAAATGCTTTTGGACGTCTACTTTGTAGACTTCTTTGTATACTTTGGCATCAACATATATTTCACAAAAATTTTGCAAAGACTCATCCCAATAATCGGCTAAAAATTCAGAACGCTGGTCCACACGGACTCGGCTGATAACTTTTTTTTCTTCATTGAGTTTCGATTCTATCGAACATAGGAACTCGCACAACGTTGTCGGATAAGGTTCTTTCATGCGAATTCGCTTACCATCTAGGAAAAATTCTGATATCATCCACCTAAACCATGAAGCACTATTTATACCAATCGGCATCAAATCAGTTTTATAAAGAACACCGAATGCCAAAGCGTTCCGGGAAAGCACATAAATTTTAAACAAAAAAAGTTGCACAATGATTGTTTTCATCTTAGAATAGCTTTATGAAGGTAGTTTTTTGGGGAACTCGAGGCTCTTTACCATCCACGTTTACGAAAGATCATTTGCACGTACACCTGCACGACTGTTTACAGTACGCATTAGATCCCAATACGGGAATAAAACAAGGGCAGTCGATTAACGATTATCTAAATCAAATGCCGCGGCACATTACGCATACGTATGGCGTTAACACATCGTGTGTTGAAATCGAAAGTAATCACGAAAATGAATACATTTTGTGCGACGCAGGTACCGGCATTCGAGATTTTGGAATGGTGTATGCACGTTGTGGTAAACTTTCCAAGCCTGCCTGTTTCCACTTATTTTTAACACATTTGCACTGGGATCACATTCAAGGATTACCGTTTTTTGTTCCATTGTACGTTCCCGGAAACAAAATTATTGTCCACGGCCATCATCATAATATAGAGGAATATCTTCACCAACAGATGCATCCACCTTGCTTTCCTGTTCCTTTAAAAGCCGTAGGCGCGCAACTTACCTTCGATATTAAACAACCCTGGGAACCATTTGAAGTATGCGGATTTAAAATTCAATCACTCCAACAAAATCATCCCGGTATTTCTTTCGGTTACCGCTTCGAAAAGGATGATAAAGTAGTCGTTTATTCAACCGACTGCGAACACACGGAAATGGCTCACGAAAATGGATACCCTTTCATAGAATTTTTCAAGAACGCAGATGTCTTAATTTTCGACGCAATGTACTCCCTAGCCGACGCAACTATTATGAAAGTTAATTGGGGCCATTCAAATAATTTTATGGGGATTAAACTGGCCGCAAAAGCGCATGTAAAACATTTATTCCTTTTCCACCACGAACCTACAAGCGATGATAAAGCGCTTGAACAATTTCTGCTTGATACAATTACGTACGAGCAACTTTATCACAAAGAACGTAAAAGTAAACCCAACGATCGTTTTCCAACAAATATTTCTTTGGCCTCAGACGGACTTGTTCTAGACGTATAACCATGAAGCCTCGGCATGGATTTTCAATACTAGAATTGGTAGTAGTCTTGACAATTATTGCCATCATAGGGCAAGGAAGCAATGCGTGGCTGCGGTACCACAAGCAACAGTCGTATGCTCAGATGCTCGTACAACATTTGGCCATTTACGAAAGCGCTTTATCGATGTATTATTCCGAGCACAATGGTACTTTATCCGCAAATTTCACCACCAATACGCCACTGAAAGACATAGCAGATTTGGCCCCTTATTTCCCCTACAATTTTACTAAAGCCATCCTACCTATCTCGTGTTCCTTCATTCTATCCATTGAAGGGAATAATATTAAAATCATTCTAAAAGATATTCCAAAAACTTTTTCGAGGCTCGTGGATTCTTTTAAAAAATTGGTAATCAAAAACTGCTACAGCGGACGTGTTAGCTCTGTACTGTCGGGTAATTTTTATCAAATTACCTACGTCTTGAAAGATAGTTCCACTTCTTACCTTTGATCAAGTCCTCCATGTTGAATGCATGTGCTTAAAGTTCATTCCGTCTACAACTCAATAGAAAACCCCCGAAAAAACAGGAAGTTTTAAAGTTGAAGATAAATGTAACCTACCCGCAGCTTTAGCAATTTAATACGTTAAAAAGGCTGAGTAATTAGCAGGAGAAAGAAATTTTATATCAATTGGAAACGATTAATGTCCGTAAAGAGCTCCTTGAAGTAAAAATGACAATATGCACTTATATACTCTTAGTAATAAAATCACCGCCCTTACCTTTATAATAAAGGTTTGTTGGATTTACGGGACCAAATAAGAGCCACTGTTTCCCTTAAAAATAGCCATGAAACATTTTATATTCCCCATAACGATGTGACGAACCGTGACCGCTACTTGTAACCGACTGATCTCTAAGTTGCTGTAGAGAATTTTATCCAATTTTTTTGCTTAAAGTGGCCTCCTGCACTATCGTTATCTTTGGGTTAGCTGCCTTATTAATTGTCGCACAGGCTGTTGGCTTCTATGTCAACATCCTAGTTGTAGCAAATTTTTAGCATAAACATTATTTTGTTGGGAATAATGATGTATATTACAAGGCCTCGTTTTCGGTTGTTTGTTCAAGTTTTTTTACCAAGATATCCGCAATGATTTTGCCCGAAGGTTCAGCATAAGTTGTAAAAAACCGATTCTTAATACGTCTGCGTATGGCCTTTTGTTCTTCCCATATTTTTTTATCTTTTAGAGCACTTATCAGTTTATCTCCCTC